>NZ_JCAFVN010000002.1:0-980041 GCF_059372355.1 Stenotrophomonas sp. YJH_SMC_135 | reverse complement strand
GGCATCTACCAGAGCCTGGCCACGCAGGTGCAGGGCGGTCAGCTGCCCCGCCCGGTAGTGCCGGCCGCTGGCCGGCAATGCCAACCAAGGTTGGCAGCTACCAGAGCCTGGCCACGCTGGTGCCGGTCGGTCAACTGCCCGCCCGGTAGTGCCGGCCGCTGGCCGGCAATGCCAACCAAGGTTGGCAGCTACCAAGGCCAGGCCACGCACGTAGACGCAGGCGGCCGCGCCGGGGCTTCTAGTGCCGCACCCACCACAGCAGGCTCAGGCCGGCCAGCAGCACCAGTCCGCCGAAGCTGCGCAGGGCCGGGCTGGGCAGGTCCAGCAGGCGTTCGGCCATGCGCTTCCAGGCGAACGGCGCGACGAACAGGAACAGGCCTTCCAGCACCGCGACCAGGCAGACGGCGGCGAACAGATCTTTCATCGGGAACTCCGGAAAAAGCACGGGGCCCGGCAGTTGGCCGGGCCCCGTGGGGTAATGCCCTGCGACCTCAGCGGTCGTTCTTCAGGTACTGCAGGAACGGGTCGTTCTTGTCGAGCACGATCACGCCGTTGCCGTCGGTCATGGAGCCGCGGTACGCCTCCAGGCTACGGTAGAACGCGTAGAACGACGGATCAGCCGAACCGGCCTTGCCGTAGATGCGGGTGGCTTCCGCATCACCCTCACCGCGCAGGCGCTGTGCATCGCGCTCGGCCTCGGCGATCAGCACGGTGCTGTCACGGTCGGCCTGGGCGCGGATGGTCAGCGACTGTTCCTCGCCTTCCGCGCGCAGCTTGGCGGCTTCCTGCTTGCGCTGGGCGCGCATGCGCTCGTACACGTCGTTGATCACCTGGCTGTCGGTGGGCAGGTCCACCTGCTTGATGCGCAGGTCGATCATCTGCATGCCCAGGCCGGCCACGGCCTCGTTGATTCCCTTCAACTGCTCGGCGATCAGCTCACTGCGGTCGCCGGACACCAGCTGCTGCAGGGTGCGCGAGTTGATCTGGTTACGCAGCGAATCGGTGATGATCGGCGCCAGGCGGGCGTTGGCCACGCGCGGGTCGCCGCCGGTGGCACGGAAGTAGTCACCCACGTTGGAGATGTAGCCGATGGCGAAGAAGTCGACGCTGACGTCCTTCTGCTCGGCGGTGAAGTAGCGCGCCGGCGCGGTGTCGAGCACCTGGAAGCGGCGGTCGAAGACCTTCACCGTTTCCACCACCGGCACCTTGAAGTGCAGGCCTGGCTTGATGTCCGAACGCACCACCTTGCCCAGGTTCAGCACCATGGCGGTCTGGTCCTCACGGACCACATACACCGAGCCGAGCAGGCCCAGCACCACCGCCACGATCACGGCGATCCAGATAGGACTCTTCATCGGCTGCCCTCCTCACGGCCGCTCGGTCGCCCGGTCGGGCGGCCCACCGGCCGGCCCGGATCACGGGAAGCTTCCACCGCTGCGCCCGGCAGCGACGGCATGACCACGTCCGGGTTTGCCACTGCGGCCGGGGCCGACGTGGCAGGACGGGTGTCGCCAGTCATCGGCACGTAGATCAGCTGGCGGCCATCGCCGCCGATCACCTTGCGGTTCTCGCTCAGCACCTGCTGCACGGTCTCCAGCCACAGGCGCTTGCGGGTCACTTCCGGCGCGTCCTTGTACTGGGCCTGCAACAGGCTGAAGCGCTGCGCGTCACCCTCGGCCTTGGACACCACTGCCTGCTTGTAGCCTTCGGCGGTGGTACGGGCGCGCGAGGCCTGGCCTCGGGCTTCCGGCACGACCTTGGCGGCGTAGGCCTGGGCTTCGTTGATCAGGCGTTCCTTGACCTGCTGGGCACCATTGACCTCGTCGAAGGCCGGCTTCACTTCCTCCGGCGGACGGGCGTCCTGCAGGGTCAGGCCGGTCACGGTCAGGCCGGTCTTGAACGCCTTCAGCAGCGCCTGCAGGCGCTCCTCGGCGGCCACGGCCAGCGGGCCACGGTTGTTCAGCACGGCATTGAGGTCGGCGCGGCCGACTTCCTCGCGCACCGCGCTCTGCGCCGACTGCTCCAGCACCTGGTTGGCATCGACCGTGCCGAACAGGTACTGCTGCGGATCGTCGATGCGGTACTGGACGTTCAGCGAGACGTTGACGATGTTCTCGTCGCGGGTCAGGACCGGCACCTGGATCGAGAAGGTCTTGATCTCGGTGGCGTTGACCTTGGTGACCGACTCGATCGGCCACGGCAGCTTGAAGTTCGGGCCGGGCTGCAGGATGCGCGAGAACTGGCCGAAGCGCAGGACCACGCCACGCTGCTGTTCACCGATCAGCTGGAAGCTGGAGAACAGCACCAGCAGCACCACGGCCGCCACCACCCAACGCACGATGCCGCCGTCGAACAGGTCCTTCAGCGGCCCGGGCAGTCCGCCCCAGCCACCACCATTGCCACCGCCGCGCGACCCGAACGGCCCGCGTCGATTGTCCTCGGGGCCTTGTCCGCCCTTGTTGCCGCCGGGTGTATTCCAGGCCATGCACGCTCCATCAAGATGTGGGCTGCGGCGCGGGCCCTTCCCGCGGCGCCAGCCGTGAAACCATTACCGATCATACAAGATGGGGCGGATCGGCAGGATCGAAAGGGCGACGACGGGGTAAGGTGGCGTTTTCCTCGAAGTCAGGCAACGCCGATGGCCCCCACCACCCCGTTCACCGCCTTCCGCATCGAAAACGACGACGCCGGCTATCGCAGCGGCCTGACCCGGATCGGTGTCGACGACCTCAACCCCGGGCAGGTGCTGATCCGCGCCCACTGGTCCTCGGTCAACTACAAGGATGCCCTGGCCGGCACCGGCAAGGGGAAGATCCTGCGCCGCTTCCCGCTGATCGGCGGCATCGACGTGGCCGGCACCGTGGTCGCCAGCACCGACCCGGCCTGGCGTGAAGGCGACGCGGTGCTGGCCACCGGCTGCGGCCTCAGCGAGACCCGTGACGGCGGCTACAGCCAGTATGTGCGGCTGGAGTCGCGTGCGGTGATTGCACAGCCGGCCGGGCTGAGCCCGCGCGAGGCGATGGTGCTGGGCACCGCCGGCTTCACGGCGGCGCTGGCGCTGCTGCGCATGCAGGACAACCGTCAGACCCCGGAGCTCGGCCCGCTGGCGGTCACCGGCGCCAGCGGCGGCGTCGGTGCGCTGGCGCTGTCGATCTTCAGCCGTGCCGGCTACACCGTGCACGCGGTCAGTGGCAAGCCGGACCAGACCGACTTCCTGCGCGACATCGGTGCCAGCGAGGTGCTGCCGCGCGAGGCGCTGGCCGACACCGCCCCGCTGCAGTCGGCGCGCTTCGGCGGGGGCCTGGACAATGCCGGCGGCGCCATGCTCGCCAGCCTGCTGGCGCAGACCGTGCCCTACGGCAGCGTGGTCAGCGCCGGCCTGGCGGCCAGCCCGACGCTGGACATGACGGTGATGCCCTTCATCCTGCGCGGTGTGTCGCTGCTCGGCGTGTCTTCGGCCAATGCGCCGCGCCGGCTGCGCGAAGAGGTGTGGTCGCGCCTGGGCGGTGAGTGGAAGCCGCAGCACCTGGACCGCATCTGCACCGCCGAGGTCGGCCTTGATGGCCTCCGGGCAGTGTTCGAGCGGATGCTGGCGGGTGGATCGCTGGGCCGCACGGTGGTGCGGATCGACTGAACGTCGCAGGCAGGCGACGGACGGCAGGTGCCCCCCTCCCGCCGGTAATGAGCCCGCACTACACTGCGGGCATTACATGGGGAACAACATGGCACGCATTCTGATCGTCGACGACTCACCGTCGCAGCTGTTGGGGATACAGCGCATCGTCGAGAAGCTCGGGCACCAGATCCTGACCGCCACCGATGGCGCCGCCGGGGTCGAAACCGCCAGGGCCGAGCTGCCCGACCTGGTTTTGATGGACGTGGTGATGCCCAATCTCAACGGCTTCCAGGCCACCCGTACCCTCGCCCGCGACGAGGCGACCCGGCATATCCCGGTGATCCTGGTGACCACCAAGGACCAGGACACCGATCGCATGTGGGGCATGCGCCAGGGCGCCAAGGCCTACATCACCAAGCCGTTCTCGGAAGACGAGCTGTCCGAGGTGCTGGAGCGGGTGTTCGCCGGCCAGGGCTGAGACGCGCGTGGTCGTGCCGGCCGCTGGCCGGCAACCACGCATCACCGTCCAGGGCAATGAAGTTGCCGGCCAGCGGCCGGCACTACCTTCAAATGGCCTCACCGAAGGCCTTGGCCAGATTGCGGTAGGCCTTCTTCTGCGCCTCGTCGGTCGCGGCCGGGGCCACGATCTCGATTTCAACGATCTGGTCGCCGTCCGGGCTGCCCGGCAGGCCGCGGCCACGCAGGCGCAGTTTGCGGCCGGCATCGGAGTCGGCGGGGATCTTCAGCTCCACCGCACCGCCCAGGGTCGGCACGCTGATGCTGGTGCCCAACGCGGCCTGCCAGGGCGTGACCGGCAACGTATAGAGGATGTTGCGGCCATCGACCTCGAACTGCGGATGCGCGGCGTACTCCACTTCCAGCAGCAGGTTGCCGCCATGGTTGCCCTGCCCTGCCAGGCGGATCACCTGGCCCGGACGGATGCCCTTGGGCACGCGCACGTCCAGCTGCTTGCCGTTGACGGTGATGCGCAGGCTGTCGCCGCTGTAGGCCGCTTCCAGCGGGACCGACAGCTTGGCGCGGGTGTCGCGGTTGGGTGCGTGGCCCTGGCTGCTGAAGCCCGGGCCCGGACCGGCACCGCCACGCTGGCGCGCGAACAGGCTTTCGAAGAAGTCGCTGAAGCCGCCGTTGGGGCCACCACCGCCGAATACTTCCTCGAAATTGAAACCGCCGGCGCCGCCGTAGTTCGGCGGCACGTTGAACTCCTCGCCCGGGCGATAGCCCTGCGCGCGCAGCTGGTCGTAGGCTGCGCGCTTTTCCGGATCGCGCAGCGCCTCGTAGGCCTCGTTGACCGCCTTGAACTTGTCTTCGGCCCCGGCCTCCTTGCTGACGTCCGGGTGGTACTTGCGTGCCAACCGGCGGTAGGCGGTCTTGATCTCCGCCTCGCCCGCGCTCGGTTCCACCCCCAGGGTGGCGTAGTAATCCTTGAATTCCATCCAGCTACCTCGATCTGCTTCGGCCGCGCCGGTGGCGCCGCCCCGGGTTCATTCTACGCGCCGGCGATGCTACGCCGCCCCTCGTGCGGCCCCGGTGAGGCCGACTGATCCTGCGCAATGCCGCTGCCATCCCGATGCCCCAGGCTGTGGCTGGAAGCGCCCGCCGCAACGCCTGAAGATGGGGCCTGCACACGGGTTTTCCAATGTCTTGACGCCCCTGTCCCATCCGGCCCACTAGCCTGCCCCAGCAAGGAGTTCCCCATGACCATCCAAGTCGGCGACCACATTCCGGAAGTGACCCTCAAGCGCATCCGCGAGGGCATCGAAACACTTGATACGCATTCGCTGTTCGACGCCCGCAAGGTCGTCCTGTTTGCGGTGCCCGGCGCGTTCACCCCCACCTGCTCGGCCCGCCACCTGCCCGGCTACGTCGAAAAATTCGAGGCCTTCCGCCAGCGCGGCATCGATGTCTACTGCGTGGCGGTCAACGACCCGTTCGTGATGAAAGCCTGGGCCGCCGACCAGAAGGTGCCCGACGGCCTGCTGATGCTGTCCGACGGCAATGCTGAGCTGACCCGCGCGCTCGGCCTGGAGCTGGATGCCAGCGCCTCGGGCATGGGCATGCGCTCGCGCCGCTTCGCGCTGTACGTGGTCGATGGCGTGGTGCGTGCGGCCTGGATCGAGCAGCCGGGCCAGTTCGAGGTGTCTTCCGCCGAGTACGTGCTGGAGCACCTGCCTACCTGATTCCCCACCGCAGAAGGAAACGGCCAGCAATGTCCAGCAAGCCAGCCAAAGCCAGCAAGCCCGCCGCCGGGATTCCCGGCATCAGTGACCGTCAGACCCTGCGCGAGCGTGCCCGGCACAACATCGAAGACGGCGCGATCACCGACAGCTACAGCGCCGACCGCAAGGTGGTGATCAAGCTGCTCAACGATGCCCTCGCCACCGAGTACGTGTGCGTGCTGCGCTACTACCGGCACTATTTCATGGCCAAGGGCATGCTGGCCGACGCGGTCAAGGCCGAGTTCCTCGAGCATGCACAGCAGGAACAGGCGCACGCCGGCAAGCTGGCCGAGCGCATCGTCCAGCTTGGCGGCGAGCCGGACCTGAACCCGGATACGCTGACCACGCGCTCGCATGCCGAGTACAAGGAAGGCAGCGACCTGCGCGACATGGTGCGCGAGAACCTGGTGGCTGAACGGATCGCCATCGACAGCTACCGCGAGATGATCAACTTCATCGGCGATCGCGATACCACCACCAAGCGCATCCTTGAAGAGATCCTGGCGCAGGAGGAAGAACACGCCGACGAGTTCGCCGACCTGCTGGACGGGTGGATCGGGGAATAGCGGCCCCGCAAACGCCTTGGTAGATGCCCACCTTGGTGGGCGCATTTATCGCGTGCCAACCAAGGTTGGCACCTACCAGAGCATGGATGCGTCGGGTCGACGGGCCATTCCCAGCACCTATCGCAGGACGTTGAACCGCACCTGCGTCCACGCGCCGTCGGCTGCCAGCGCGGTCAGGGTGTGTGCGCCCGGATCGGCGAACTCGCGCTGCATCAGCTGCGCGCCGTGGGTCTGTGCAATCCAGCGTCCATCCAGCAACCAGTCCACCGCCTGCTCGCTGCCCAGCGCGCGCAACTGCAGGCGCACGCCGTGTTCGGAATTCGGCGCGCGCGCCAGCGTGGCGCCGTCATTGAGCCCGTCCACGTGCAGCGCGACGCTGGCCTCACGCCCGTCGTCGCAGCAGTCCGGCGACAGCGCCGGCAGCTGCGAAGCCTCGCGCGTGGCCTTCGGCAGCCACGGCGACAACAACGCCGGCCAACGCGCGATCTCCCGCGCGACTTCCTGATGCGGCAAACGGCAATCAGCGGATACACGCAGACCGGTCCGCGCGTCGGCCAGGTAACGCTGCCGCCCCGGCTGCCAGCGCCGCGCCTCGCGCTCGGGGAAGGTCGGCGGTGCCGCACCGTCCAGCAGATAGGCCGACATCCGCCGCTGGCACAGCGCCGCTGGCAGGCCCTCGGCACGTTCGCCGGTGGGCCAGCAGACGTCCTCCTGGCTGACACTGGCCGGCATCGGTGCAGCAGCTGAATCACCGCGCTGGCGCGGCAGGCTGTCCACCACCTCGAACATCAGCGGCAGCGCGGTCACCGCGCCGTACTGGCCCGGTAGCGGTGTGCCGTCCGGCCGCCCCACCCACACGCCCACGGTGTAGTGGCGGGTGCTGCCGATCGCCCACGCATCGCGGTACCCGTAACTGGTGCCGGTCTTCCACGCCACGCGCGGGCGGCCACCGACATCGAACGTCCCGACGCTATACCCCGGCCGCGGATTCGATTCCAGCATCTCGCGCACGATCCAGCTGGCGCCCGGCGAGGCCAGGCGACGCTCGATCATCGGTTCGTCATCGGTGTAGCGCACGCGCCCGGCGATGCCGTTGCGGTTGAGCGCTGCGAACGCACCGACCAGATCTTCCAGCCGCGCACCGGTGCCGCCCAGGATCAGCGACAGATTGGGTGTACTGCCCGGCGGGAAGCGCAGCTGGATGCCGGAGTGCGACAGGCGTGCGGCGAAGCGCGCCGGACCGACCCGCTGCAGCAGGTCCACCGAGGGCACGTTGAGTGACAGCCGCAGCGCGCTGGAGGCACCAATCGGCCCATTGAAAGCCATGTCGAAGTTGCCGGGGCGGTAGCTGCCGAAACTCTGCGGCGCATCGACCAGCAGGCTTTCCGAATGGATCAGGCCATCGTCCAGCGCCATGGCATACAGGAACGGTTTGAGCGTGGAGCCCGGCGACCGCCAGGCCTGCACCATGTCCACGTGGCCCAGCCGCTGCCGGTCACCGAACGCCAGCGTGCCGACATAGGCACGCGCCTGCAGGGTCTGGTTGTCGACCACCAGCAGGGCGGCCGAGGTGCGTTCAGGCAGCGTCGAGAAATAGCTGGCCACGCGTTCTTCCAGTGTGCGCTGCAGGCCGATGTCGATGCTGCTCTGGATGCGTGCCTGGCCCGGATGCGCCGAGTGCAGGCGCTGCGCCAGCAGCGCGGCGTGCAGCGGCGGGCGCAGCGAGCGCGCCACCACGTTCTCGATGCGCGCGTCTTCCACTTCGTCCGCCGTCCACACGCCCAGCTCGTTCATGCGGGACAGCACCTTGTCGCGCGCCTTCTGCGCCGCTTCCGGATGACGGTCCGGGCGCAGCCGGCTCGGCGCCTGCGGCAGCACCGCCAGCAACGCGGCCTCGGCATGCGACAGCTGCGCCGCCGGCTTGCCCAGGTAGGCCCAGCTGGCCGTTTCCACCCCCTCGATGGTGCCGCCGTAGGGCGCGCGCTCCAGATACAGGGCCAGGATCTGCTGCTTGCTCAGGTGCACTTCCAGCTGCACCGCGCGCAGCATCTGCTTGAGCTTGCCCCACGGCGTGCGCGTATGCGGATCGAGGATGCGGGCGACCTGCATGGTCAGGGTCGAGCCACCGGAAACGATGCGGCCGCCACGCAGCAGCTGGCCGCTGGCACGCAGGATCGCCAGCGGGTTGATGCCCGGATGCCGCCAGAACCAGCGGTCTTCATAGGTCAGCAACGCCTGCAGGTACAGCGGCGAGACGCTGTTGATCGAAGCCGGGTAGCGCCACACGCCCTCGGCATCGGCGAATGCACGCAGCGGCGTGCCGTCGGCAGCCACCACCAGGGTGCTGGTATCACGCTGCTTCGGCAGCGGTGGCGGGAAGGCGAAATCCAGCACCAGCAGCAGCACCAGCGTGGCGGCCGTACCCCAGCGCAGCCAGGGCCACAGCGGCTGCAGCCGGCGGCGCAGGGCCGCCAGCCAGATCGGCATCGTGTTGTTCATTGCAGGTTGCCGGCAGGACGGGCCGCGCCGTCGCGGCCCGTCCGCGCGGTCACGGCTGTACCACCGTGATCGTGGTCGGGTTGCTGCGGCCGACGCCGCGCAGCTGCGGCCGGTACATGTCCTCCACCAGCGGCGGCGGCACCGAGTAGGTTCCCGGCGTCACCGCGCGTACCAGGTAGAACACGTTGGCCTTGCTGCCACGCGAGAGCTTCAGCGCGGCCACATAGCGGTCATCGCGGAACTCCTCGTGCTTGGTGTCGGCGGCCTCACCACGGTCGCTGATGGTGATGCCATCGACCACCACGTCGGCCCACTGCTTGGCGTCGCCCAGGTTGAAGTTCTCGATTTCCAGGCCCGCCGGCAGCAGGTCGGTCAGCAGCGCATCGGGCATCGTGGTGTCGGCAGTCACCGTGACGCGCACGATCAGCGCTTCGCCTTCCTTCAGCGGGCGCGGCGACCACGGCTTGCCATCGGTGCCGTAGTAACTGCGCTCGACGCCCAGCACGCTGTTGTCCGGTGCCGGTGCGCTGCGCGGGATGCCGGCCACATCAATGCTGGCGAACATCGGCGGCTGCCCCTGCGGGGTGAAGCGCACGCCGCTGGCCAGCTCACTGGCGCTGAAGTTGCGTCCGAACAGCTTGCGCTCGCCGATGGCTTCGGTGCTGCCACCGATCACCAGCTCACCGGCCACCAGCGCCTTCTGGTTGGCGGCCAGGGCCTTGCCGAGGCGGGCAATCGCCACCTGTTCCTGCGTGCTCAGCCACATCCAGCCGGCATTGCGGCGCGCATCCAGGCCACGGCCGAGATCGACCGCACGCGCATCCCAGGCCGGCTTGGCCAGCTTGTTTTCATGGGTCAGCGCGATCATCAGCGCGTCATCACGGATCGCACTGCCGTAGTCGCCGAAGTACGACGGGCGCTCGCTGCTGGACTTGGCGAAGGCCGCCGCCAGCGCGGCCTGGCCACGCTTGGCATCACCCTGCAACGACAGCGCCACGCCCAGGTGGACCAGCGACAGGCCGCCGACCGCCTTGCTGCGCTCGTTGTCGTACAGCGTGCGCAGGGTACCCAGCGGTGCACGGTTGACCCGGGCCAGCACGTAACCCGAATACGCCTGGTTGGCGAACTTCAGCTTCTCGCGATCCTCCTGGCCATAGAACTGATTGCCGCCGGACAGCAGATCCTCGCTGAGCCGGTTGAGCGCCTTCTGCAGCACGTTGTCGGGCACGGCGAAGCCGGCGTCCTTGGCATCAAGCAGGAATTCGGTGATGTACGGGGTCAGCCACGGATTGACGTAGCCGTCGTCACCCCACATCGAGAAGTTGCCATTGGCCACCTGCATCGACGCCAGGCGACCGAACGCACCTTCCATGCGCTCTCTACGGGTCTTGGCATCCAGGCCGTCGGCACCGAGCATCGACGACGTCGCCTGGTCCAGGATCAGCGCGGCGTAACCCTTGCTGGTGGTCTGCTCGGCACAGCCATACGGGTAGTTCAGCGCGCCCTGCAGTGCACTGGCGAACGGGATCGGCGGCAGCGGGCTGACCAGCAGGCGGGCATTCACCGACTCTGCCATCAGGCCATCGGTCAGGCTGTTGTCGAGGCTGACCGCGGCCAGCGGATCGAGTGTGCGCACCTGCGAACGCAGCACCTGCGGCCACGCCGCACGCACCGGTAGGTCGTAGCGGCGATCAGCCTTGAAGCCGTTGCCGTCCACCCGCACCCGCACCTTGGCCACGCTGTGGCCCTCGCGAGCCGACAACGGGAAGCTCAGCGTGGTCTTGGCATCGGCATTCAACTGCACGCTGCGGCTGCCCTCACCCAGGTTCAGCGGGCCCTCGCTTTCCACCTTCACGTTGAACTGCCCCGGCTTGCCGGTGAAGTTCTGCACGTCCAGGGTCACGGTGCTGCGGTCGCCCGGGGCCAGCACGCGCGGCATGCTGGCTTCGGCCAGGATCGGGGCGCGCACGATGGTTTCCACGTCACGCTTGCCGTACTGGTCATCGCTGTAGACCAGCGCGGACACGCGCAGGGTGCCGTTGAAGTCCGGCACCTTCAGGCGGATGCGGGCATTGCCCTTGGCATCGAGCTGCACCGGGCCGGAGAACAGGTCCACGGTCTGCACGCGCGCGGTCGGGCGCTTGGCCTGCGGCAGTGCCTGCAGCGCCATGTCGCCGCCGAACTTCAGCTTGCCGCTGCCACCATCGAAGCTCTCGATCACCCGGCTGTAGATGTCATAGGCATCGATACCGAGGCGACGCTGGGCGAAGAAGTGCGCGCCGGCGTCGGGCACCGGGAAACGGGTGATGTTGAGGATGCCCACGTCCACCGCCGAGACGGTCACGTGCGCGGCCCTGCCGGCCAGCTGCGGTGCGCTGACCGTTACCGGCAGGTCCTGTTCCGGCCGCATCTGCTTGGGCGCGACCAGGCCGACGGCCACGGTTCGGCCCTTGCGGTCCATCGGCACATGCACCACGCCCACGGCGCGGGCCGGGGTGATCTTGCTCGGCGCACTGCCGCCGCGGAACACCAGCGCGGTGATGTAGACGTCGTGGCGTTCCCAGTCGGCGGTGACCGGGATCTTGAAGGTCGAGCCCGGCTTGGCCTCGATGTCCTGCACATACAGCATGCGGTCGGTCTCGACCATCAGGATGCCCTTGCCGGCGTGCGGCGGGGTCACCGTCACTTCCAGGGTGTCACCGGCCTTGTAGCCGGTCTTGTCCAGGCCCAGCTTGACCTTGTCCGGGCGTGCATCCAGGCCACGGTTGTCATCGCCCCAGCTCCAGCCCGCACGGAACGGGTAGCGGCTGGTCAGTCCGGTGGACGGATCGAACACGTCCACCCGGTACTCGCCCCACTCCACCGGGAAATCAAAGGCAACCGCACTGCTACCGGAATCGACGGTGCGGGTTTCCTTGTTCTCGAAACGGCGGGTGAAATCGTAATCCCAGCGGTTGTCGTTGAAGGTCCAGTGGTAGTCGCGCAGTTCCCGCACCAGAGTGATCTTCAGGCCCTTGGCTGGCTGCGGTGTGCCGGCGGCATCCACGCGCATCAGTTCGAAGCGTGCGTTGCCGTTGGAATCAGCACCATCGTCGGGGTTGAACAGCGGCCGCACGCCGACCAGCGCGTTGGCCGGCCACATCACCCGCTTCAGGGTACGGGTGACCGTGCGGCCACCGGTTTCATACAGGCTGCCGGACAACACCACGGCGATCGGTGCCTTGGCCTTGGCCGCCTCTTCCGGCAACGCCACATCCTCACGCAGCTGGCCATTGGCCGGCAGCGTGGTATCGATCACGTCCTTGGCCTCGCGCGGCAGCTGCAGGGTCGGGTCACCGAAGAAATAGCCCGGCAGGCCCTCCACCGGCTTCTGCTCGGCAGCCACCGCCATGCGCGCAGTGAAGCGGTTGCCATCGGCCGGCGCGCCGTACAGATAGGCGCCGTTGGCCTGCAGGCGCAGGTCCTCCCCCGGCTTCAGCGTCTTCTGCGCGCTGTCCAGGTCCAGCTTCATGCGCTCGGGCAGGAACTCCTCGATGCGCAGGGTCATGCCCTGGATCGCTTCCTTGCTGGCCGGGTCGGTGCGGAACTCGACCTGCCAGCGCCCGGTCGGCGCCTCGGCGGGGATCACCTGCTCGAAGTTGATGTAGCCCTGGTCGCCCGGCTGCAGGCGGGTCTCGCGGAAGGTCTTGCCGTCGGGCTGCTTCAGGCGCAGGAACACCGGTTGTGCCTTGACCGGCTTGCCGTCGTTGTCGCGCAGCAGCGCGGACAGGCGCACGGTCTCGCCCGGGCGGTACAGGTCGCGGCCGGACCAGGCGTAGACGTCGAACCAGGCGTTGTCACGACCGGCCACGGCGAACTCACTCAGGTCCAGCGCCGGCTGGTTGAACGGCAGGAAGCTGGTGTCCTTGCCACTGCTGGCGACCAGCACGTGGGTGGCATCCAGGGTGTAGTTCAGCAGCGCATTGCCGTTGCCGTCGGTGCTGCCCTTCAGCACCACCTCACCCTTGGCGTCGAGCACGCGCAGGTCGATGCCCTTCAGCGGCGCACCGTCCTTGAGGCCGGCGGTGTGCACGAACAGCTTGTCCTTGTAGGCACGGGTATGCAGGCCGATGTCGCTGACCGAGAAGAACGCGGTATCGAACTCGCCCTCGTAGTCACCGGTGCGCTTGAGCAGGGCGAAGTACAGGCCCGGCTCCTGCAGTTCCTTGATGTCCTGGGTCGGCAGGTAGGTCAGCACCCGCTCGTTCTGTTTGCCACCCAGGATGAAGCGGTTGACGTAGACCGGCTCGGCCAGCTTGTTGATCGGGCTGCGCTCGTAGTCGCTGCTGAGCTCCCAGCTGCCACGGCGGCCGCCGCGCTGGTACTGGCTGAAGAAGGTCGGCAGGTCCTTCTCGCGCACGCGCAGGAACTCGACGTCGACCTCCGGCACGTTCACCGAGACCACCGGCAGGCCGCGGCTGTCCTTGGCCGGCAGCACGCTGCCCCGCGAGGCGAAACCGACCACCGGCTTCAGCTCGCCGCTGAACACCTTCTGCTTCAGTTCCTTGCCCAGCCGGCTGCCGTCGGCGGCCAGCAGGTCCGGCGAGACCACCAGGCTGAACTCCTTGCCGGCCTCGACGAACGGGTAACGCAGGGTCAGGCCGTCATCGGACAGGGTCCAGCTGCTGTCCTCGGTGCCGACCTTCTCTTCGAAGCGAACGAGTTTGTCGAAATCCTGGGTGCCGACCAGCGGGCGCGAGAACTCCAGCGCCAGCGACAGGCCGTCATTCTTCTGGTCCGGGTAGGCACGCAGCAGGGTGAATTCCTTCACCTGCTCGGCCTTGGTGGTGATGGCTTCACCACTGGCCTTGGGCAGCTGCCCGCTGTCATTGCGGCAGCCGGCCAGCCCCAGCAACAGGCCTCCTGCCAGTACGGCCGCCGCCCATCCCCACCGCTTCCGCCGTGCCGGACCGCTCATGTCGTCACTCCTTGATCGAGGCGGCCATTATAGGCAGGCCACGTCAAGGTGTTGACGCAAATCCGGCAATTGCCGCGGTGCGGGTAGTGCCGGCCGCTGGCCGGCAGTCTCGGTAGCCGCCAACCTTGGTTGGGATTGGGCCCATGCCAACCAAGGTTGGCACCTACCCAAGCGGATCGAGCCATGTGCCCGGCAAGCAGGCGTGGTATCAGATCCGGTGAAGCGTCCCCTACCCCGGCAGGTACAGGTCCACGTAGTCGGTCACCGGCATCGCCGCCAGCGCCACCGGATCCAGCGATGCGGCCAGGATGCGCTGCTGCTGGGTGGTCGGGAAGCGATGGGCCAGGTGCCGGCGGAACTTGTCCATCAGCAACGGGATGCCCTCCTCGCGTCGGCGCGCGTGGCCCAGCGGGTATTCCACCAGTACCTCGGGCAGCTCAGTGCCGTCGCTGAAGCGCACGCTCAGGCCGTTGGCGATGCTGCGCTTGTCCGGGTCCAGGTAGTCGGCGCTGAGCTGCGGGTCTTCATGGCAGGTCATCTTCGCGCGCAGCGCATCGATGCGCGGATCCGCCGCCACATCGTCCTCGTAGTCCTCTGCCACCAGCCGCCCATGCAGCAATGCGATGGCGACCATGTACTGCACGCAGTGGTCGCGGTCGGCCGGGTTATGCAGTGGGCCCTGCTTGTCGATGATGCGGATGCAGGCTTCCTGGGTCCGGATCGCGATGTGCGCGATGTCCTCGACCCGCCGCCCCATCGCACGCAACTGCTGGTGCAGCATGACCGCAGCCTCCACTGCGGTCTGGCCGTGGAACTCGGCCGGGTAGCTGATCTTGAACAGCACGTTTTCCATCACGTAGCTGCCCAGCGGTCGCTCCAGCGTCAGCGCCTTGCCCTGCATCGATACCGCTTCAAAACCCCAGGTCGGCGCGCTCAACACACTGGGATAGCCCATCTCGCCACTGGCCGCCATCAGCGCCAGGCGCACGCCACGGCTGGTCGCATCGCCGGCCGCCCAGCTCTTGCGCGAGCCGGTGTTGGGTGCGTGCCGGTAGGTGCGCAGCGCCTGGCCATCGACCCAGGCCAGCGACAGTGCATTGAGCATGCGTTCGCGATCCAGGCCGAGCAGCTGCGCAACCACGGCGGTGGTGGCCACCTTGACCAGCACCACGTGGTCCAGCCCGACCCGGTTGAAGGAATTCTGCAGGGCCAGCACGCCCTGGATCTCGTGTGCCTTGATCATCGCCAGCAGCACGTCATGCAGGGTCGGCGCTGGGCGATGCAGGGCCTGCGCGTTGCGCCCCAGCCAATCGCAGACAGACAGGATGCCGCCCAGATTGTCCGACGGGTGGCCCCATTCGGCGGCCAGCCAGGTGTCGTTGAAATCCAGCCAGCGCACCATCGCGCCCAGGTTGAAGGCGGCCTGCACCGGGTCCAGCACGTAGTGCGTACCCGGCACGCGCGCCCCGTTGACCACGCTGATACCCGGCACCAGCGGACCGAGCAGCTTGCTGCAGGCCGGGAAGGACAGCGCTTCCAGCCCGCAGCCCAGCGTGTCGAGCAGGCAGTAGTGCGCGGTCTGGAAGGCCAGGGGGGAGTCGATGCGCGCGTCGCGTACGTAATCGACGATGTCCACCAGCAGCGCATCCCACGCTGCACGCTCGTTGGATGGGGTGTGGCTGTCAGACATCGTCGATCTCCTCTTCAGAGCTCAGGCCGCGCCTCCCGGTAGTCGCCAACCTTGGTTGGCGCTGGACGTTGCCCGGGCGGTGCCAATGCCATGCCAACCAAGGTTGGCATCTACCGAAGCATGTGATGCCAGCGCCGACCGGCTGGTTATTCGGCCGGCACCCGCACCTTGCCTTCCATCAATACGCGGGCGCTGCGGCTCATGATGGCCTTGGTCACTGTCCACTGGCCGTCAACAAGGCCGGCCTGCGCACCCACGCGCAGCGTGCCGGAAGGGTGGCCGAAGGTCACCGCTTCGCGTTCACCACCACCGGCCGCGCGATTGACCAGCGTGCCCGGAATCGCCGCCGCAGTGCCGATCGCCACGGCGGCGGTGCCCATCATCGCGTGGTGCAGCTTGCCCATCGACAACGCCCGCGCGTGCAGGTCGATGGCCGAGGCCGGAATGGCCTTGCCGCTGGAGGACACGTAGTCCTGTGCCGGCGCCACGAAGGCCACCTTCGGCGTGTGCTGGCGGGTGGCCGCATCTTCCAGGTTCCTGATCAGACCCATGCGCAAGGCGCCGTAGGCGCGGATCTTCTCGAAGCGCTCCAGCGCCCCCTTGTCCTCGTTGATCGCAGGCTGCAGTTCGGTGCCGGTGTAGCCCAGGTCGGCCGCATTGAGGAAGATGGTCGGAATGCCGGCGGTGATCATGGTCACCTCAAAACTGCCGACGCCCGGCACGTCCAGGGTGTCGACCAGGTTGCCGGTCGGGAACATCGCGCCCGCATCGCCGTCATCGGACGGATCGATGAACTCCAGCTGGATCTCGGCGGCCGGGAAGGTCACGCCATCCAGCTCGAAATCGCCGATCTCCTGCACTTCGCCATCGCGCATCGGCACGTGGGCGATGATGGTCTTGCCGATGTTGGCCTGCCAGATGCGCACGGTGCACAGGCCATCGCGCGGCACCCGGGCCGGATCGATCAGCCCATTGGCGATCGCGAACGGACCCACTGCCGTACTGAGGTTGCCGCAGTTGCCGCTCCAATCGACGAAGGCGGTGTCGATCGAGACCTGGCCGTACAGGTAGTCCACATCGTGGGCCGGCACCGAGGCGGTGGAGATGATCACGCACTTGCTGGTGCTGGAGGTGGCACCGCCCATGCCGTCGGTCTGCTTGCCATACGGATCGGGCGAGCCGATCACGCGCATCAGCAGCGCATCGCGCGCGGCGCCCGGCACCTGAGCGGCTTCGGGCAGGTCCTGCAGGCGGAAGAACACGCCCTTGCTGGTGCCGCCGCGCATGTAGGTGGCGGGAATACGGAGTTGCGGGAGGAAGGTCATCGTCGAATCCACGCGTTTGAATTTCAGGAAATGTCTTGCATCAGTGCGTCAAGACCACGATCAACGCACCACACACGCATGATGTCCACGCGGCCCGGTAGATCGAGGTAATAGACGAGGTAGCGTTCAAGCCCGGAACCAGCATGAACCGCAACGGCACCGGCAGCTGTGCTGCGACGTCGGCGTGCCGGGTGGAACCCGAGCCTGGAAACACGGCGATGCGTTGAAGCGTGGTCTCCAACTCGGCGAGAAAGCGCCGACCCAGTACCAGCCCACCCTGCCGTGCAAACCACAGCGCGGCATCGGCTGCGTCGGCTTCGGCCCTTGGCCGCCATTCAATCGCCTTCACGCTCCAACCTTTCGGTCAGTTCGCGACGCATGCGCTCGAATGTGTCGGCCGTCACCGCAACGCCTGGACCAGAAGCCAGCCCCTCGGCCATCAACTGCTTGAGCAGCTCTTCGGCCTTGCTGCGCTGGCGCTGGCGGATCAGGTCACGCACGTAGTCCGACGTACTGGAGTAGCCGCCTTCACGCACTTCCTCGTCCACGAACTGCTTGAGCGGGTCGGTCAGCGAAATGTTCATGGTGGCCATGAGACTCTCCATTGGCAGTTTTTGCCAAGTCAGTGTGCGCCCTGCCCGGGTGTCGGACAAGCCGCCCCCGGCCTCCGGGGGCGGGCATTCAGGCCGGTATCACGCCACCTTGGCCCCTTCCAGGAAATCCTGGGCGAAGCGCTGCAGCACGCCACCGGCTTCGTAGATCGCCACTTCCTCGTCGCTGTCCAGGCGGCAGGTCACTGGCACGATCACGTCCTGCCCGTCGCGGCGGTGGATGACCAAGGTCAGGTCGGCGCGCGGGGTGCGCTCGCCGATCACGTCGAAGGTCTCGGTACCGTCGATGCCCAGGGTCAGGCGGGTGGTGCCCGGCTTGAACTCCAGCGGCAGCACGCCCATGCCGATCAGGTTGGTGCGGTGGATGCGTTCGAAGCCTTCGGCCACGATCGCTTCCACACCGGCCAGGCGCACGCCCTTGGCGGCCCAGTCACGCGAGCTGCCCTGGCCATAGTCGGCACCGGCGATGATGATCAGCGGCTGCTTGCGGTCCATGTAGGTCTCGATCGCTTCCCACATGCGCATCACCTTGCCTTCCGGCTCCACGCGCGCCAGCGAACCCTGCTTCACGCTGCCATCGTCGTTGCGCACCATTTCATTGAACAGCTTCGGGTTGGCGAAGGTGGCGCGCTGTGCGGTCAGGTGGTCACCGCGGTGGGTGGCGTAGGAATTGAAGTCCTCTTCCGGCAGGCCCATCTTCGCCAGGTATTCCCCGGCGGCACTGGATGCCAGGATCGCGTTGGACGGCGACAGGTGGTCGGTGGTGATGTTGTCCGGCAGCACCGCCAGCGCACGCATGCCCGACAGTGTGCGCTCACCGGCCAGTGCGCCCTCCCAGTACGGCGGACGGCGGATGTAGGTGCTCTGCGGGCGCCAGTCGTACAGCGGGCTGACCGCCGCGCCATGCTCCACGCGCACGTTGAACATCGGGTTGTAGACGCGGCGGAACTGCTCGGGCTTCACGGAGGCCTTCACCACCGCGTCGATCTCGGCATCGCTCGGCCAGATGTCCTTCAGGCGCACCTCGTTGCCCTCGGCGTCCACGCCCAGCACGTCCTTTTCGATGTCGAAGCGCACGGTGCCGGCGATGGCATAGGCGATCACCAGCGGCGGCGACGCCAGGAAGGCCTGCTTCGCATACGGGTGGATGCGGCCATCGAAGTTGCGGTTGCCCGACAGCACGGCCGTGGCGTACAGGTCGCGATCAATGATTTCCTGCTGGATGGCCGGATCCAGCGCGCCGCTCATGCCGTTGCAGGTGGTGCAGGCGAAGGCGACGATGCCGAAGCCGAGCTTTTCCAGGTCCGGCAGCAGGCCGGATTCTTCCAGGTACAGCTGCACCGCCTTCGAGCCCGGCGCCAGCGACGACTTCACCCACGGCTTGCGCAGCAGGCCACGTTCGTTGGCCTTGCGCGCCAGCAGTGCGGCAGCGATCACGTTGCGCGGGTTGGAGGTGTTGGTGCAGCTGGTGATGGCGGCGATGATCACCGCGCCGTCGGGCATCAGGCCCTGCGCCTGCTCGGCCCTGCCCGCTGCCAGCTTGGCTTCGTCGGCGATGCCGCGCTCGGCCAGCTCGGCGGTGGCCACCCGCTTGTGCGGGTTGGACGGGCCAGCCATGTTGCGCACCACGCTGGACAGGTCGAAGCGCAGCACGCGCTCGTACTGCGCGGTGGCCAGGTCATCGGCCCACAGGCCGGTGGTGCGGGCATAGTTCTCCACCAGCGCCACCTGCGATTCCTCGCGGCCGGTCAGGCGCAGGTAATCGATGGTCTGCCCGTCGATATAGAACATCGCGGCGGTGGCGCCGTATTCGGGGCACATGTTGGAGATGGTGGCGCGGTCACCGATGGTCAGTGCCGACGCCCCCTCGCCGAAGAATTCAAGATACGCACCCACCACGCGTTCCTTGCGCAGGAACTCGGTCAGTGCCAGCACCACGTCGGTGGCGGTGATGCCCGGCTGCGGCCTGCCGGTCAGCTCGACGCCGATGATATCCGGCAGGCGCATCCACGACGCGCGGCCCAGCATCACGTTCTCCGCTTCCAGGCCGCCAACACCAATCGCGATCACGCCCAGCGCGTCCACGTGCGGGGTGTGGCTGTCGGTGCCCACGCAGGTATCCGGGAAGGCCACGCCGTCCTGCACGTAGATCACCGGCGACATCTTCTCCAGGTTGATCTGGTGCATGATGCCGTTGCCCGGCGGAATCACGTCCACGTTCTGGAACGCCTGCTTGGTCCAGTCGATGAAGTGGAAACGGTCTTCGTTGCGGCGATCCTCGATGGCGCGGTTCTTCTCGAACGCCTGCGGATCGTAGCCACCGCATTCCACCGCCAGCGAGTGATCGACGATCAACTGCACCGGCACCACCGGATTGACCTTGGCCGGGTCACCGCCCTTGTCGGCGATCGCATCACGCAGGCCGGCCAGGTCCACCAGCGCAGTCTGGCCGAGGATGTCGTGGCACACCACGCGTGCCGGGAACCACGGGAAGTCGAGGTCGCGACGGCGCTCGATCAGCTGCTTCAGCGAATTGCCGAGCGTGGCCGGATCACAGCGGCGCACCAGGTTCTCGGCCAGCACGCGCGAGGTGTACGGCAGGGTGGCGTAGGCGCCGGGCTGGATCGCATCGACGGCGGCGCGCGCGTCGAAATAGTCCAGCGCGCTGCCGGGGAGGTTCTTGCGGTAATCGGTATTCATGGGCTGGCGGAGTGCTTGGGGCGGGCCGGGTGCCGGCGGTGCGGCGGCGAAAGCACCCGGCCGGCATGCGGCCGGCCGGATGGGGACAGCAGGGGGATCAGACGCGCTTGTCGATGGCGACGAAGTCGCGGTCTTCCGGACCGATGTAATTGGCGCTCGGGCGGATGATCTTGCCGTCGATGCGCTGCTCGATGATGTGCGCGCTCCAGCCGGCGGTGCGCGCGATCACGAACAGCGGGGTGAACATCGCGGTCGGCACGCCCATCATGTGGTAGCTGACCGCACTGAACCAGTCCAGGTTCGGGAACATCTTCTTGATGTCCCACATCACCGACTCCAGGCGCTCGGCGATGTCGTACATCTTCATGCTCGACTGTTCCTCGGACAGCTCGCGGGCCACGTCCTTGATCACCTTGTTGCGCGGATCGGAGACGGTATAGACCGGGTGGCCGAAACCGATCACCACTTCCTTGCGCTCGACGCGCGCCTTGATGTCCTCCTCGGCCTCATCCGGGTTGTCGTAGCGCTTCTGCACTTCGAACGCCACTTCGTTGGCGCCGCCATGCTTCGGGCCACGCAGCGCACCGATGCCACCGCAGATCGCGCTGTACATGTCGCTGCCGGTACCGGCGATGACACGGCAGGTGAAGGTCGAGGCGTTGAACTCGTGCTCGGCGTACAGGATCAGCGAGGTGTGCATCGCCTTCACCCACGAATCCTGCGGCTTTTCGCCATGCAGCAGGTGCAGGAAGTGGCCGCCGATCGAATCATCGTCGGTTTCCACATCGATGGCGCGGCCGTTGTGGCTCCAGTGGTACCAGTACAGCAGCATCGAACCGAGGCAGGCCATCAGCTTGTCGGCGATGTCGCGCGCGCCCGGGTGGTTGTGGTCGTCCTTCTCCGGTGCCACGCAGCCGAGCACGGACACGCCGGTGCGCATCACGTCCATCGGGTGCGCCGACGGCGGCAGCTCTTCCAGCGCCGCCTTCACCGCGGCGGGGATCCCACGCAGCGACTTCAGCTTGGCCTTGTACGAAACCAGCTCGGCGCGGGTCGGCAGCTTGCCGTGCACCAGCAGGTAGGCGATTTCCTCGAACTCGCTGGTGTTGGCCAGGTCCAGGATGTCATAGCCGCGGTAGTGCAGGTCGTTGCCGCTGCGGCCCACGCTGCACAGCGCGGTGTTGCCGGCCGCGGTGCCGGACAGGGCGACGGACTTCTTCGGCTTGAAGGTCGGGGTTGCGGTCGTATCGTTCATGTTTCCCTCCGAAACTTGATGGTGCAGGGTACTGCTTATTTCTTGGCGGCGAACAGCGCATCGAGCTGCTGCTCGAAGGCGTGATAGCCGATGCGGTCGTAGAGTTCCTCGCGGGTCTGCATGGTTTCCACCACGTTGCGCTGGTGGCCATCGCGGCGCACCGCCTGGTAGACGTTCTCGGCGGCCTTGTTGGCGGCACGGAACGCCGACAGCGGGAACAGCTGGATGGCGACGCCGGCCGAGGCCAGTTCATCGCGGCTGAACAGCGGGGTGGCGCCGAATTCGGTGATGTTGGCCAGCACCGGCACCTTCACCGCGTCGACGAAGCGGCGGTAGGTATCCAGATCGTAGGCGGCCTCGGCGAAGATGCCGTCGGCACCGGCCTCGACACAGGCGATGGCGCGCTCGATCGCCTTGTCCACGCCGTCCACCTGGATGGCGTCGGTGCGCGCGATCAGGAAGAAGTCCGGATCGGTCTTGGCATCGGCAGCGGCCTTCACACGGTCGACCATTTCACCCTGCGAGACGATCTCCTTGCCCGGACGATGGCCGCAACGCTTGGCACCGACCTGGTCCTCGATGTGGCAGGCGGCCGCGCCGGCCTTGATCAGCGACTTCACGGTGCGCGCGATATTGAACGCGCTCGGGCCGAAGCCGGTGTCGATGTCGACCATCAAGGGCAGGTCGCAGACATCGGTGATGCGGCGCACGTCCACCAGCACGTCTTCCAGGGTGTTGATGCCCAGGTCCGGCAGGCCCAGCGAGCCTGCGGCAACGCCGCCGCCGGACAGGTAAATGGCACGGAAGCCGGCGCGCTTGGCCAGCAGGGCGTGGTTGGCGTTGATCGCACCGATCACCTGCAGCGGCGATTCGGCAGCCAGCGCCTCACGGAAGCGGGCACCGGCGGAGAAAGGGGCAGAAGCGGTCATGCGACGATCCAGGTTGAAGTACGGATAAGGAAGCGCAAGCACCATGCCAAGCTGCAAGCGGTTGATTTCACGGGAATGACCGGCATGCAGCAGTGGAACATATGAAACATTGAAACGGATGTATCATGAAACATCCTCCCCGAACCGGCTGCCATGTATCTGCCCCGCTCCCCGCTTCGCCATGCCGATGCCGACCCGGGCCGTCCGGTGATCTGGACGGTCAGCGTCTCGCGGCTGACCGGCCTGCTCGGCGACGTGATCCCCGAGTTCGACCGCCGCGCGCGTATCGAACAGATCAACCTCGGCTTCGAGGAAGCGGTGGAGGTGATCGGCCAACGCCTGCGCCGCGAGCACTGCGACGTGGTCATCGCCGGCGGCTCCAACGCGGCCTGGCTGCGCGGCCGGCTGGAGCTGCCGCTGGTGCCGATCCAGGCCAACGGCTTCGACCTGATGGAAGCGCTGGCACGGGCACGGCGTATCGCCAGCCGCATCGGCCTGGTCACCCACGCCAGCGACGTACCCGTGTTCAGCAACTTCCAGCAGAGTTTCGGCCTGGATATCGAGCATCGCCGTTTCGTCACCCGCGAGGATGCGCGCGACTGCATCGCCGACCTGCGCGCCAACGGCATCGAGGTGATCGTCGGCACCGGCATGGCCATCGACCATGCCGAGCAGGCCGGCCTGCCCGGGGTGCTGCTGTATTCGGCCGACTCGGTGCGGCAGGCGTTCGAACATGCGCTGGAACTGACCCAGACCCTGGCACGTTCCGGCAGCAACCGCGCTGCACCGCGCCGGCGCCCGGCAGCGCGTGCCGATGCGCATGAACTGCTCGGCGACAGCGACGCGATGGCGCAGGTGCGCGCGCAGATCGCGCTGTATGCCCCACATGACAGCACCGTGCTGGTCAGCGGCGAAACCGGCACCGGCAAGGAACTGGTGGCGCGCCAGCTGCACGCCGCCAGCGGGCGCCGTGGCCGCTTCGTCGCGCTGAACTGTGGCGCGATCAGCGAATCGCTGCTGGAAGCGGAGCTGTTCGGCTACAGCGATGGCGCCTTCACCGGCGCACGGCGTGGCGGCCGCGTTGGCCTGGTGGAAGCTGCAGATGGCGGCACCCTGTTCCTGGACGAAATCGGCGAACTGCCGCTGCCGCTGCAGACCCGCCTGCTGCGGGTGCTGGAGGAACGTGAAGTGCTGCGCGTGGGTGCCACCGAACCGACGCCGGTGGACCTGCGCGTGGTCGCCGCCACCCTGCAATCGCTGGAGCAGCGCGCGGCGGCCGGCAGCTTCCGCCGCGACCTGTATTACCGCTTGGCCGCGCTGCGGATTGCCCTGCCCTCGCTGCGCGCCCGACGCGGTGACATCCCGTTGCTGGCGCAGCATTTCTTCCGCCAGCTGCGTGGCATCGACGCGCCATTGGATGAGGCGGCGCTGGCGGTGCTGTGCGCGGCCGAGTGGCCGGGAAACGTGCGCGAGCTGCGCAATCTGGTCGATCGCCTGCGCATCCACTGGCAGCCCGGTGAAGGGCTGATCGATACGGCGCGGCTGCTGCAGCTGGCACCCGAGCTGGTGCATGAAGGTGTCGCGGCGTTGCCGCGGGAAAGCAACGGCAGGCGCCCACCGCGGGCCAAGCTGGAAGCACTGTTGCGGGAACACCGGCATGATCGCGAGGGCATGGCGCAGGCGCTGGGCGTGTCACGCACCACGCTGTGGCGCTGGCTGCGCGCGGAGGATCTGTAAAGCCGAGCCCATGCCCGGCTGAGGTTCCCGCGTAAGCAGCCGAGCATGGGCTCGGCTCTACAGGGTGCCTGTCGTCAGCGCGCTTCGATGGCGAACCGTCCACTACCCACTGCGGCAATCCACAACAGCAGCACGCCCAGCGGCACTTCGCTCAGGTAGAAGAACCAGCTCAGCCAATCCGGCACGCTCAGTCCCGCAGGAATGCGCGCGATGCCATCGGTCAGCGCAGCCACTACGCAGATCGCCGCCAGCAGCAGGGCCGAGGGGCGGCTCAAAAGGCCCAGCACCAGCAGACCACCCGCAATCCACTCGATCGCACCGAGTATCGGCGCACTGAACACCGGGAATGGGATACCGGCATCGACCAGCGTATGCACCATGCGCTCGCGCCCGGCGTCGGTGAACACCTTGTTCCAGCCGGACACGCAGAACATCACCCCGGCGACGATGCGGGCGAGCAGCAACAACAACGCTTCCACGCCGCGGCGTGGTGGCGGCACGGCAAACAGGCAACGCCAGGAGGGCATGGCAACTCCGCAGATCGAGGGCATCGCAGCGAGTGTGCCCGTCGCCGACCTGCTCGTGCATGAAGCGGACCAGTCCGTTCGCGACAAACGCAGGTTGCTGTAGAGCCGAGCCCATGCTCGGCTGCTCCTGCGAGAACATCAGCCGAGCATGGGCTCGGCTCTACAGCAGCCCCAGCACCACCCCGCCTTACGGGTACAGCAGGCGCTTGCTCCAGCACCCTTCGGCGCCGGCTTCATAGCACCAGCGCTCGTGCAGGCGGAACTGCGCGCCATACCAGAACTCGATGCGGTCAGGCACCACGCGCAGGCCGCTCCAGCCCTCCGGGCGCGGCACGTCCTTGCCCTCGAAGCGGGCTTCGACCTCGGCCACGCGCGCATCGAATTCCTCGCGCGTTGCCAGCGTCTTCGACTGCTGCGAGGCCCACGCGCCGATCTGGCTCATCCGCGGGCGGCTGGCGAAATAGGCATCGGCTTCGGCATCGGCGACCTGCTCGACACGGCCTTCGATGCGCACCTGGATGCCGGCCTCGCGCAGGCTGCGCCACAGGAACAGCAGCGCGGCCTGCGGATTGGTCTGCAGCTCCTGGCCCTTGTGGCTGTCCAGGTGGGTGTAGAACACAAAGCCGCGCTCATCGAACGCCTTCAGCAGCACGGTGCGCGCCGAGGGGCGACCCTGCGTATCGGCGGTGGCCACGGTCATCGCGTTCGGCTCGACCTCGCGGCTCTGTTTGGCCTCGTCGAACAGGCCGGCAAACGTGGACAGGGCTTCGGCGTACAGGTCGCTCATGATTGCGTTCTTCTCACACGGATTGGGCTATTGTGGCTGCATAGCCGCTGCTGCGTATATGCCCCAGGTGAAAGGATTCCCCGAAACATTGGCCGAACAGGCGCTGGATGATGCGCTGGGCAGCGGCGCAGCGGTTCCAGTATTGGCGATCAGCGGCCTGCAGGGGAGCGGCAAATCGACGCTGGCGGCGCAGGTGGTGGCCCGTGCCCAGGCACGCGGCCTGAACGCCGCCACGCTGTCGATCGATGATGTCTACCTGACCCGCGCACAGCGCCAACGGCTGGCCCGCCACGTGCACCCACTGCTGATCACCCGCGGCCCGCCCGGCACCCACGACCTGCCGCTGGCCCATGCGGTATTGAACGCCGTGGCCGCACGCCAGCCCTTCGCAATGCCGCGCTTCGACAAGCTGGCCGACGAGCGCCTGCCCGAAGCACACTGGCCGCAGCTGCAGCAACCGCTGGACCTGCTGGTCTTCGAAGGCTGGTTCCTGGGCACGCCCGCGCAGGATGACGACGCGCTGGACAGCCCGTTGAACGCACTGGAACGCGAAGCCGACGCCGATGGCCGCTGGCGGCGCTGGTGCAACCAGGCGCTGGCCCGTGACTACCCGGCGTTGTGGCAGCGCTGCGACCGCCTGTGGTTCCTGCAGCCGCCGGATTTCTCGGTGGTACCACGCTGGCGCTGGCAGCAGGAGCAGAACCTGCAGGCCGCGCAGCCGGGCCGGCACGGCATGAGCCGGCCACAGCTGGAGCGCTTCGTGCAGTACTACGAGCGGGTCAGCCGGCAGGCATTGAGCGCCCTGCCCGCCCTGGCCGACCACGTGGTGGTGCTGGACGGCCAGCGACAGGTGCAGGACGTGCGCTGAACGCGCCTATTCCACCAGGAAAGTCACCCGCAGGTTGACCCGCCATTCGGTGATCTCGCCGCTGCCATTGGTGACTACCTTGGTCTCGTTCACCCAGGCGCCCTGGATGCCCTTGACCGTCTCGGATACCTTCTTCAGCCCGCTGCGCACGGCGTCTTCCACGCTTTTCGGCGAGGACGCAGTGATTTCGATGACCTTGGCGACCGTCATGGCCTGTACTCCGTCTGGCGCGGGAGACCCCGCAGGAACGCCCACCCTGACGTGAAGAACGTAAAGGCCAGGGCACGGAGGTGTTAGCATCAGAAGGCATGAATCCTGCTCCGAACCTGATCCTGATCGGCCCGATGGGCGCCGGCAAAACCTGCATCGGCCGCCGCCTGGCCGAGCGTTTCACGCTGGACTTCGTCGATGTCGACCAGGCCATCGTCGATGCCGCCGGCGCCAGCATTCCGACCATCTTCGAGCACTCCGGCGAAGCCGGCTTCCGCAGCCATGAACGCCAGGCGCTTGCGCGGGTACTGGAAGGCCGTGGCCAGCTGGTCTCCACCGGTGGCGGCGCCGTGCTGGATCCGGACAATCGTGCACTGATCGCCCGGCGCGGCTTCGTGGTCTATCTGCGGGTCAGCGTGGCCGAACAGCTCGAGCGCCTGGCCCGCGACAAGGGCCGGCCGCTGCTGCAGCGCCCGGACCGCGAGCAGGTGCTGCACGATCTGGCCGCACACCGCGACCCGCTGTACCGCGAACTGGCCGACCTCACCCTCGACACCGACCCGTATACCGCTGCCGATGCGACCGCCCAACTGGTGGTCAAGCTGGCCACGCAATGGCAGCGCCAGGACCTGACCGCATGACCTCCCCCGCCCTGCTGCAGGTCGCCGTTGGCGGCGACCGCCCCTACTCCATCACCATCGGCGCCGGTGCCCAGGCCGATGGCACCGCGCTGGCCTCGCACGTGCGCGGTCGTCATGTGCTGCTGCTCAGCGACAGTGAAGTCGCCCCGCGCTATCTGGCGCCGGTGAAGCAGACGCTGCTGGCCGCTCGCCCCGACCTGGTCATCGGCGAGCACGTGCTGGCCGCGGGCGAAGCCTCCAAGACGCTGGCCGAGTTCGGCCGCGCGATCGAAGCGCTGGCCGCGCTCGGCGCCACCCGCGACGCCTGCGTCTTCGCCCTCGGCGGCGGCGTGGTCGGTGATCTCGCCGGTTTCGCTGCCGCCTGCTGGATGCGCGGCGTGGACTGCGTGCAGCTGCCGACCACCCTGCTGGCAATGGTCGATTCGTCGGTGGGCGGCAAGACCGCAGTCGACATTCCGGCCGGCAAGAACCTGGTCGGTGCCTTCCATCCACCGCGTGCGGTCATCGCCGATACCCGCGTGCTGGCCACCCTGCCGCCACGCGAGCTGCGTGCCGGCCTGGCCGAAGTGGTGAAGTACGGCGCGCTGGGTGATGCCGTGTTCTTCGAGTGGCTGCAGCAGCATGCCGATGCGCTGCTGGCCGGCGAGGATGCGGTGCTGGCCGAGGCCATCGCGCGCAGCTGCCGGCACAAGGCCGCCATCGTCGAGCGCGACCCGTTCGAAAAGGGCGAGCGTGCCCTGCTCAACCTCGGCCACACCTTCGGCCACGCCATCGAGACCGAACAGGGCTATTCGGCCCCGGGCCGCGATGCGCTGAACCACGGCGAGGCGGTGGCGGTGGGCATGGTGCTGGCGGCGAAGCTGTCCACCGACCTGGGCCTGGCCGACGATGCCGACCGCGCGCGCCTGCAGGCCCTGCTGGAACGCCTCGGCCTGCCGGTGGCGATCCCGGCCGGGCTGGAGCCGCAGGCCCTGCTCGGCCGCATGCGCCTGGACAAGAAGAACGTGGCCGGCCGCCTGCGCCTGGTGTTGTGGCGCGGGATGGGCCGTGCCGAAGTGGTGCCGGACGTGGATGAGGCGGCGGTGCTGAAGGTGCTGTCGGTCCGGTAGTGCCGGCCGCTGGCCGGCAACGTCAGCAACGAGGAGGCCGGCCAGCGGCCGGCACTACCAGGCTGCGCGGCAGGATTGCCGGCCAGCGACCGGCACGCTGGCGTTGCGGCCGGGGTCACCCTGGCCCCGCTACAATCGGCGCCATGCACGTCTACCTGCAACATCCCGACGCCGGTGCGCAGGCACCGCGCTTCCTGCGCCTGAGCCTGCTGCCGGACCTGTTCGGCGGCTGGGAGCTGCTGCGCGAGAGCGGCCGTGTCGGCAGCCGCTCGCAGCTGCGGCGCGAGCTGTTCCTGCAGGCCGACGACGCCCGCCACGCCTTCGAGAAGGCCCGTGATGCCGAACTGCATCGCGGCTTCCAGATCCTTTCGCACGGCGACTGACGCCGCTGCTCCTCCCGTCCAAGGAATGCCCATCGTGACCAGCCCTCTCCGCAACGATCGCCTGCTGCGCGCCCTGCGCCGCGAACCGGTGGACTGCACCCCCGTCTGGCTGATGCGCCAGGCCGGCCGCTACCTGCCGGAATACCGCGCGACCCGGGCCAAGGCCGGCAGCTTCCTGGCCATGGCCAAGACCCCGGAGATCGCCTGCGAAGTCACCCTGCAGCCGCTGCGCCGGTTCCCGCTGGACGCGGCCATCCTGTTCTCGGACATCCTCACCATTCCCGACGCGATGGGCCTGGAGCTGTACTTCGTCGAAGGCGAAGGCCCGAAGTTCCGGCACCCGGTGCGTGACGAAGCCGCCATCGCCCGGCTGGCGGTGCCGGACATGGAACAGGACCTGGGCTACGTGATGGATGCGGTACGGCTGATCCGCCGCGAACTGGACGGCCAGGTACCGCTGATCGGCTTCTCCGGCAGCCCATGGACGCTGGCCTGCTACATGGTGGAAGGCGGCGGCAGCAAGGATTTCGCGCGCATCAAGGCGATGGCGCTGAACCATCCGCAGGCGCTGCACCGCCTGCTGGAGGTCACCACCGACGCCGTGATCGCCTACCTCGGCGCGCAGCGCGCGGCCGGTGCGCAGGCGCTGCAGGTGTTCGACACCTGGGGTGGCGTGCTGTCGCCGTCGATGTACCGCGAGTTCTCGCTGCGCTACCTGCAGCGCATTGCCGAGGGGCTGGAGCGCGGCGAAGGCAGCGAGCGCACGCCGCTGATCCTGTTCGGCAAGGGCACCGGCCTGCACCTGGAAGCGCTGTCGCAGACCGGCGCCGATGCACTGGGCCTGGACTGGACGCTGGACCTGGACGAGGCGATGCGCCGCACCGGTGGCCGCGTCGCCCTGCAGGGCAACCTCGACCCGACCACGCTGTACGCCTCGCCGGATGCGATCGCCGCGGCCGCCGCGCGCGTGCTCGACACCTATGCCGCCGGCAACGGCGGCTCGCGCGAGGGCCATGTGTTCAACCTCGGCCATGGCATGTCGCCGGACATGGACCCGGCACATGTACAGGTGCTGGTCGACGCAGTGCACGCGCACAGCCAACGCTGAGCATTCCGCATGCAGGTACGGCGCGACCTTGATCGCGCCGTGACCCGCAGTGCGCGATCATGGCGGCCCCCACGCTGCACCGGCCGCACCCCATGTCCACATCGCCATCGACCTACAACCGCCAGCGTCCCCTGCTGTGGCTGGTGTCCCTGGCGATCTTCATGCAGATGCTGGACTCGACCATCGTCAACACGGCGTTGCCGGCGATGGCGGCCAGCCTGGGCGAGAGCCCGCTGCAGATGCAGTCGGTGGTGTTCAGCTATGCGCTGGCGGTGGCCACCTTCATTCCCGCCTCGGGCTGGATCGCCGACCGCTATGGCACCCGGCGCACCTTCCTGGTGGCGATCATCCTGTTCACCCTCGGCTCGCTGGCCTGCGCGCTGGCCCAGCACCTGCACCAGCTGGTCGGTGCGCGCGTGCTGCAGGGCATCGGCGGTGCGATGCTGCTGCCGGTCGGCCGGCTGGCGGTGATGCGCTCGGTGCCCCGCGAGGATTTCCTGCGCGCGATGAGCTTCATCGCCATCCCCGCGCTGGTCGGCCCGCTGATCGGCCCCACGCTGGGCGGCTGGCTGGTCGAGATCGCCTCATGGCACTGGGTGTTCCTGATCAACCTGCCGATCGGCGTGATCGGTTTCATCGCCGCGATGAAGATCATGCCCGACCATTACGCCAGCCACCGCACCCGCTTCGACCTGCGCGGCTACGTCATGCTGGCCTTCGCGATGGTGGTGCTGTCGCTGGCACTGGACGGCATCTCCGGCCTGGGTACGCCACACGCACTGGTGATGCTGATGACCGTGGCTGGCCTGGCCGCGCTGGTGGGCTACTGGCTGCACGCCGCCAACTCGACCGCACCGTTGTTCTCGCTGGCCCTGTTCCGCGTGCCCAGCTACCGCATCGGCATTCTCGGCAACCTGTTCTCGCGCATCGGCAGCAGCGCGATGCCGATGCTGATCCCGCTGCTGCTGCAGGTCGGCATTGGCCTGGGCCCGATGCATGCCGGCCTGATGATGGTGCCGGTGGCGGCCGCCGGCATGGTCTCCAAGCAGCTGGCGGTGAAGCTGGTCGAGCGCTTCGGTTACCGCCGCGTGCTGATGGTCAACACCGTGCTGGTCGGCCTGGCGATGGCCAGCTTCATCCTGATGACACCCGGCCAGCATCTGGCGTGGCGCCTGCTGCAACTGGCGTTCTTCGGTGCGGTCAATTCCCTGCAGTTCACCGTGATGAACACCGTGACCCTGCGCGATCTCGACCGCGAATTCGCCAGTTCCGGCAACAGTCTGCTGTCGATGGTGATGATGCTGGCCGCCGGTTTCGGCGCCGCAGCCGCCGGCAGCCTGCTGGCCGCGTTCGGCACCCACCTGGACAGCACCGACGCCACTGCGGCGTTGCATGCCACGTTCCTGTGCGTGGGCGCGATCACGCTGACCTCGACGATGATCTTCTGGCAGCTGCCAGACACCAAGCCCGAACCGCGGCAGGTCGAGCACGTCGCGGAGTGAAGGGGGTTCGGCAGGGCCTGCGGCCCTGCACCTGCGGTAGTGCCGGCCGCTGGCCGGCAACAGCAACAGCGAGCATTCCGTGGGTTGGCGGGGCGGTGTGGGCTTGCAGGACACGCCGTAAATCGCGCTCCGCGGTCCGGCCCAGCCGCCGGCGGCTGCGCGTTCGGGCGCTTGCGAAGCAGTGCTTCGCAAGCAAAGCGCCCTCACCCATGGAGGCTCGATGGCGCCATCCATGGCGCCAACGGTCCTGCAAGCCCACACCGCCCCACCTCTGACAGGTTCACGCGGCTGTGGGTAACGGCGACTGTTGGAACGCGCGGTTGTTGGTAGGTGTCGACCTTGGTCGACACATCTGTCAGATATCGAATTCCAGATTGGGGTCAGAGCCCGTTGCGCAGCAACGGGATCCGACCCCGAGCTCCGACAGATCGCGGAAAACTGTCGAAGGCGGGCTTTTGACGTTGATTCTGCAGGTGCAGGACTGCAAGCCCTGCAATAAACCCTACCTACCCATCGCCCTGGCGATCGCTTCCACCAGCAGTTCACCGGTCACCGGCTTGCGCAGGAAGCCGCCGATGCCGGCCGCTTCCACCTGCTGCTGAAGGTCCGGATCAGTCCGCGCGGTCACCGCCAGCAGCGGCAGCATGTAGCCCTGGTTACGCAGGTGCTGGGCCAGTTCGAAGCCGCTCAGGCCGGGCAGGTCCAGATCCAGCAGGCCGACGTCGAAATCGCCGGCACTGATCTCGCGCAGCGCCGCCAGCGCATGGCCGGCATGCACCACCTCGTGGCCGCGTGCGCTCAACAACCCCCGCACCACATCGGCCACGGTGGCATCGTCCTCGACCAGCAGCACCCGCAGCGGTGGCATGTTCGCCGCATCGTCGCGATGCCCCTCGGCGGACACCTCGGCGTCACCGTCCACCACCAGTGGCAACGGCAGGGTGACGCCGAAGCAGGTGCCCCGGCCCAGCTGGCTCTCCACCTGGATCCGCCCCTGCATCGCCTGTGCCAGCTCGCGGCAGATCGCCAGGCCCAGGCCGCTGCCACCGTACTGCGCTGCCGTACGTGCACCATCGGCCTGCTCGAAGCGTCGGAACAGGCGCTGCTGCTGTTCCTGGCTGATGCCCGGGCCGGTATCACGTACCTCGAAATGCAGCGCGCGCAGCTCGCCATCGCAACGTGCATGCAGGGTGATGGTGCCGCGGCTGGTGAATTTCACTGCGTTCGACAGCAGGTTCAGCAGGATCTGCCGCACGCGCATGGCATCACCGGTCGCCTGCAGGCCCGGCGGCAGCTGGTTGTCGAGGACGAAGCGCAGGCCCTTCTGTGCAGCCAGCGGGCCCATCAGCGCCGCCAGATCCTGCAGCAGGCCATTCAGCGCAAACGACTGCGACTGCAGCTCCAGGCGCCCGGACTCGATCCGCGCCAGGTCCAGCGCATCGTTGACCAGATGCAGCAGGTGCTCGCCCGCATGCCGGATCGACTGCGTGTAGCCGCGCTGCTGCGGATCCAGTGGCGAGGCCAGCAGCAGCTCGCTCATGCCCAGCACGCCGGTCATCGGCGTACGGATCTCATGGCCAAGGTTGGCCAGGAAGCGGGTCTTGGCCGCCGAGGCCTGCTCGGCCAGTTCCTGCTTGTGCAGCGCCAGCTGGTAGGCGTGGCGCCGCTGCAGGCGACGTCGGTACAACCAGGCGAACCAGCTGGTCAACAGCAACCCGACCGACGCCAGCACCAGCAGGCCGGACAGGCTGCGCCACCACGGCGGCTGCACGCGGAATTCCAGGCTCTGCACACGCGACCACACATGGTCGGCCGAGCGTGCCTGCACCTCCAGCCGGTAGCTGCCCGGCGCCAGGCGCGAGAACAGGCGTTCACCCGCCGGACCGACCTCAACCCAATCCGGGTCGTAGCCGGCCAGGCGATAACGGTAGGTATTGGACGCCGAGTCGGCAAAGGACAGCAATCGCGCGACGATGCGCAGGTCGCGATCGCCATCGGCGATCTGCAACGGCGCATCGTGGGTCATGTCCAGCACCTGTTCGTTGCGGCGCACTTCCACCCGCTCGATCACCAGTGGCGCGCGACGTACCGAAGGCCGTACCTGCTCCGGGTCGAACACCACCGCGCCTGCCGCCGTTCCGGCCACCAGGTGGCCATCGGCCGCTGCGATCAGGGTGTGCTCGCGGAATTCCTGGCTTGGCAGGCCGTCGTGCACGCCGTACAGGCGCACGCTCTGCCCATCGGCACTGACACGTACCAGGCCGCGTGCGCTGGTCGCCCAGGCCACGCCCTGCGCATCCACCACCAGTCCAGAGGCGGAGATCGCCGGATAGCCCTGTTCGGCACCGACCACCGCCTGCCGTTCCAGCCGCCCCTGGCTCCAGCGGTATCGCGACAGGCGCCCGTCCTCGGACAACCAGACCTGGCCGTCACGGCCCACATGCAACGCATGGATGGCCGTTGCCGGCGCACCCGGCACCGGCTGGAAGCGTTCGCTTTCCGGCAGCCACTGCAGCAGGCCACGGCTGCTGGCCAGCCAGATATGGTCCTGCGGACCGCATTCCACATCGAGGTTGAGCTGGCCCTGCTGCAGGCCGCGCTGGCCATTGTCCAGCTGGCGCCGCAGGCGTCCGTCGAGATCACGTTGCTGCAGGCCAGCGGGCAGCATCAACCAGAGGCTGTCGCCGTCGCAGGTCATCATCGCTTCGATGACCCCTTCCATCGCCGCATCGGCACCGGCATCACGGCCCCAACGACGCAGTTCGCGCCGTTGCGGGTCGTAGCGCACCAGTGCATCGGTCGATCCGATCCAGACCTGGCCACGCCGGTCCTCGCGCACCGAGGTCAGCCAGTGCATGCCGTTGACCCAGGTGCGGTGCTGCTCGATCCTGCCGGTCTTCGGATCGAAGCGGTCCAGCGCACCATGGCTGCCCACGGTCCAGACACCGCCATTGCTGGACGGGCTGGTGCCCAGCACGAGCGCATTGCGCAGCGAGCTGGGGTCGTCCTCCAGCCGCGACAGCACCGAGAATTGCCACCAGCGTGGCAGCAGGTGCCACAACCCGGCATTGGTGCTGGCCAGCCAGATGCCACCTTCGCGGTCCTCATAGGCACCGGTCCAGTTCGGCCGCACCGGACCACGTGCGATCGCGCTGTACAGCGGCACGGTCTGGTACTGGCCGTCGACCGCACGTCCCAGCCCGGTGCGCGTATCCAGCCAATGCCCGCCCTGCTCGTCGCGCAGCATCATGCCCAGCACCTGCTCGCCTGGCGGCAGCTTCCACGGCGGTGCCTCGAAGCGGCCATCCGGGCGGCGCACGGTGGCCCCGGCCATCGTGCTGATCCACAGGCTGCCATCGGGCTCGGCGGTCAACCCGTTGATCAGCAGGCTGGGAATGATGTCCGTACCGACACGCTCGAAGTCGGTCCCGGTCCAGCGTGCCACGCCATGCTTGGTGCCGATCCACAGGCTGCCATCGGCCAGCGTGGCCAGGTAGGGCACCGACGACGAAGGCAGGCTGCGCGGATTGTTCGGCTCGGGCAGGAAGCGCTGCAGGCGGTCCTGGCTGTCCAGGCGGTACAGGCCGCCTTCGTGGGTACCGAACCAGATCGAGCCATCAGGCGTGCTGGCCAGGCTCCAGACCGTGTTGGTGCCCATCAACGGCTGGCTGCTGCGGTCGTAGAAGTGCAGCTGCCGGCGGTCGGCCGACATGCGCACCAGGCCAGCGTTCTCGGTGCCTATCCACAACTGGTTGCGGGCATCGACCAGCACCGTCCAGATGCGGTTGTCACGCAGTCCATCCTCGGAACGCCACACGCGGTAGGTGCGGCCGTCATAGCGGGCCAGGCCATCGTTGGTGGCGATCCACAGGTAGCCGTACCGGTCCTCGGCCATGCGGTTGACGGTATTGGACGGCAGGCCATCGAACACCGTCACCTGCCGCGGGCTCGGAGGCACCGGCTGTGCCGCAGCGGGCAACGCGCCGCACAGGAGGACCAGCAGCAGCATCGCCGCCCGCAGATACACCACCGATTGCCTCCTCACGCTGGTCCTGATGATTCCCGCGCTGCGGGCGTCGGCATGGTAAACCGAAAGTCGCGCCGTTCACGCCCGGCGCCGGCACAGTCACGCAGTTGCCTGCCGTTTCGCACGCGCCTGGGCGATGGCCGCCACCAGCAGGTCGCCGGTCACCGGCTTGCGCAGGAAGCCATCGAAGCCGGCGGCCAGCACCTGGGTTTCGGCGTAGGCATCGGAACGGGCGGTCACTGCCACCAGCGGCAGTTCATAGCCCATGGTGCGCAGCTGGCGGGCGATGGCCGTACCGTCCAGCGCGGGCAGATCGAGATCGAGCAGGCCGACGTCGAAACCATCGGTGGCGATCTCCGACAGCGCACCCAGGCCATGCAGCACGTGGACCACCTCATGCCCGCGCACCCGCAGCAGGCCGGCGATGACCTCGGCCACCGTGGCGTCGTCCTCGACCAGCAGGATGCGCAGCGGCGGCAGTTCCGGCAGGGCCGCCACCTCGCCCGCGGTGCTGGCGGCCTGGCGCGTCCAGGGCAGGGGCAGGCGCACGCGGAACCGCGCCCCCTTGCCAGGCTGGCTGTCCACTTCGATACGCCCCCCCATCGCCACCGCCAGTTCCTGGCAGATCGCCAGTCCCAGGCCACTGCCGCCGTAGCGCGACGCGGTGCGCGGACCGTCGGCCTGTTCAAAACGATGGAACAGGCGCTGCTGCTGCTCGGCATTGATGCCCGGGCCACTGTCATGCACTTCGAAACACAGGCCGCCCTTCTCTTCCAGGCGCACGGCCAGGCCGACGTGGCCGCGCTCGGTAAACTTGATGGCGTTGCCGAGCAGGTTCAGCAGGATCTGGCGCACGCGCATCTCGTCGCCGCTGACACTGACCGGCCCTGCCGGGTTTTCACCACGCCGGAATTCCAGCTGGCGCTGCTGCGCCATCGGCTGCATCAGGCCCTGCACCTGGTCGAGCAGTTCCTCCAGGTCGAACGGACGCAGATCCAGCTCAAGCCGCCCGGCTTCGATGCGGGCCAGGTCCAGCGCATCGTTGACCAGCCGCAGCAGATGGCTGCCGGCCTGCTGGATCGACCCCGCGTAGCCACGCTGCACCGGATCCAGCGGAGTCGCCAGCAGCAGTTCGCTCATGCCCAGCACGCCGGTCATCGGCGTGCGTACTTCGTGGCCCAGCGTGGCCAGGAAACGGCTCTTGGCCTGCGAGGCCTGCTCGGCCAGCTGCTGCTTGTGCACCGTCAGCTGCCATTGCTGACGACGGCGCAGCCGCGCGCGGACCGACCAGACCAGGACCACCAGCAGCAGCGACCCCAGCAGGATGTAGCCGAAGATCGCCATGCCGCTGCGCCACCACGGCGGCAGCACCTTCACCTGCAACTGCTGCGAAGGCGTCCACGCGCCCCGGGCGGTCGCTGCCTGCACCTCGATGACGTAGCTGCCGGTCGGCAGCCGCGACAGGGTGCGCTGGCCATCGCCCCCCTGCTCCACCCAGTCCTGGTCATAGCCCTGCACGCGGAAGCGGTAACGGTTGCCCTGCGGGCTGGCATAGGACAGCAGCCGCGCATCGATCTGCAGATCGCGGTCATCCGGTCCCAGCAACAGGGTGCCGGTGAGCGGCAACGGTTGCCAGCCGCGCGCGTCGTCGCGGCGTACGCGCACTTCGGCGATCACCAGCGATGAAGAAGGCAGCACCGTGTCGTCGGCATTCACATCGAAGGCAACCAACCCGGTCTGGGTGACGGCCAGCACGCGACCATCTGCATTCACTGCCGGTGGCCGGCCGGTGAACTCCGCATCGGACAGTCCATCGCGCTCGTTGAACTGCTGCAGGCGCCGCGTTTTCGGGTCCCAACGCAGCAGGCCGCGCGGCGTCGTCGCCCACAGCTGGCCGTTGCCGGCCAGCGCCAGCCCGCCCATGGTGACCGGCGGCACGCCTGCACTGCCGTCGATGCGCTGGATCAGGCGCAGGCTCATGCCATCCCACTGGTAGCGCTCGAACGCGCCTTGGCGCGCCAGCCACAACTGTTGCGGATCGATCCACACCAGGTCGTAGATGGGCCCGCGCGAAACGCCCGGTACTGCCTCGAAGCGTCCAGCCTGCTCGCGCCAGATGCCCATGTCACCCATCACCCAGGGCCGGCCATGGGCGTCGAAGCGGATCTGCTCGATCGGCGCATCGGCGGTCCCGCGGAAATGCTCCAGCGGATAGCGGTGCAGCAGCCGGCCCTCTGCATCGCGCTGCTGCAGGTCCAGGCCCATCACCGACACCCACACCGTGCCATCAGGCGCCTGCCGCATCAGGTCGATGCGCTGGCGCAGGTCGGCACTGCCATCGATCCGCAGATCGCGCAGCGCGCCGGTAGCCGGATCGTAGACGGTGATGCGGCCGCCGCGTCCCAGCCACAGGCGCCCATCCGGGCGCGGCAGCACCGACCACACCACGCCGCTGCCGAGCTGCCGGTCGCTGGCCAGCAGGCGCAGGGTGCCCTGCGCATCGAGCTGGTACACCCCTCGCGCCGAGCCGACGTAGTAGTTCTTCCCATCGCTGGCCGCGCTCAACAGGTACTGGCTGTCCAGCGGCTTGCCGTCGAGCTGGTTCCAGATCGAGAAGCGCCGCCAGTCCGGTGGCAGATAGGCCAGGCCCTGGGTCAGCAGCGCCACCCACAATCCGCCCTCGTGGTCCTGCAGCAGATCGAGCACACCGCTGTGCGCGGTCAGGAAGCCGCTGCCGCGGTCGCCCTCCAGCCGGCGCAGCGCCGCCGCATCCCCCCGCAACAGGCCATCGGAGGTGCCAGCCCAGAAGCCCCCCTGGCGATCGGCCAGGACCAGGGCCGAGCGCAGCTGGGCGCTGTCGGCCCATCGCGGACGACTGACCCGGTCCTGCCCATCGATGCGGTACAGGCCATCGTTCTGGCTGCCGACCCAGATCGAACCCTCCGCATCCCGGCTCAACCGGAGCACGCTCAGCGTGCCCAGTTCCCGCGCGGCCACCGGCTCGAATCCGCTGCCGTTCCAACGCGCCACGCCCGCTTCGGTGCCCAGCCACAGGCGGCCCTGCGCATCGACCAGGCTGGTGAAGATGCTGTTGCTGGGCAGGCCCCCCGGCTGCGCCGGGTCATGGGTGTAGAGGCGCACGCTGCCGTCCTCGCCAAGCCGGCAGACGCCATGGTTGTTGGTCCCGATCCACAAGGCGTCGTCGACATAGGCCAGCGCCCAGAACTGCCCCTGGCAGGTGGAATTGACCGTGTCGAAGGTCCGGAAGCGCTCGCGGTCGGCATCCAGGCGGGCCACGCCCTTGCCGTTGATGCCCACCCAGACCCGGTCCAGCGGATCGATCAGCAGGGTCTCGATCTCGTTGCCGGGCAGCGAGCCCGGCTGTTCCGGATCGTGCTCCCAGACCCGCAGGCTGTTGCCGTCATAACGGGCGAGTCCACCATCGGTGGCGGCCCAGATGTGGCCCTGGCGATCCTCGGCCAGCGCCACCACCATGCGTGACGGCAAGCCTTCGGCGGCACCGAAGCGGCGCAGGCGCGGTGTTTCTGCCATGTCCAGGGTCGCAGCCGCCGTGGCCATCGCCATCAGCAGCAGTCCCATACCTGCGATGCCACGGCACCACCGGCGCCAGCCGCTCGTCATCCTGAACCCCCTGTCCTGGGCCGATTGTCACACAGGGCCGGGTTCATGGCTGCAACAGGCTGTTTCCAGCGGCGGCACCACCACGAACTGTTGCAGCCATGCACGCAACGTTGGCAGGGGGCTGTGCGTATGATCACAGCGTCACCTTCCGGAGCCCGCCATCGATGCGTCCCTGCCTGGCCCTGCTGCCGATGCTGCTCGCCACCGCCCCTGCCTGGGCGGCCGCCGACACCTATCGCCTCGATCCGGTGCACACGCGGGTGCTGTTCTCCATCGATCACGCGGGCTACTCGCAGGCCATGGGCACCGTGTCCGGCAGCGAGGGCCGCGTGCTGTTCGATCCCGACAACTGGCGCGACGCCACCCTGGAAGTGGACATTCCGGTGTCGCGTCTGGACCTTGGCGACGCCAAGTGGAACCAGGCCACGCTGGCCCGCAGCCTGCTCGATGGCGAGCGATTCCCCAGCGCACGCTTCGTCTCCAGCCGGGTCGAACCGATCGACGCCAAGCGTGCGCATGTGATCGGCACGCTGACCCTTCGCGGGGTCAGCCAGGAAGTCACCCTGGACGTGACCCTCAACGCGCTCAAGCGCTACCCGCTCCCTCCATTCCGACGCACCGCCGGGTTTTCCGCCAGCACGACGCTGAGCCGGCGCGCGTTCGGCATCACCGCCTGGCCGGGGGTCATCGGTGATGCGGTACAGGTGCGGATCGAGGCCGAAGCCACCCTCGACCGCAGCGACGCCCCGGGAACTCCCGCTCCCGTTCCACACTCCGACCACACGACGGCCCCCAAGGACCCTTCATGACCGCCAAGAACACCCCCGCCGCGTGGGGAAGTGTCAGCCAGCTCCTGCACTGGTTGATCGCACTGCTGATCCTCGCCCTGGGCGTGGTCGGCCTGACCATGGGCGAACTGCCCAAGACGCCCAAGTACTTCTGGGTCTACACCGCGCACAAGTCGATCGGCATCACCGTGCTGGCGCTGGTGCTGTTCCGTCTCGGCTGGCGCCTGTATGCGGGTGCGCCGAAGCCGGTGCCGGGCGTGCCCAGCTGGCAGGAACGCATCGCCAGTGCCACCCACGTGCTGCTGTACGTGCTGATGTTTGCCATTCCGCTGTCGGGCTGGCTGTACGACTCGGCCAGTGGCCTGCGCCCGTTCCGTTGGTTCGGCCTGGTCGACGTGCCCAAGCTGAGCGGCCCCGACCCGCAGGTCGTCGCGGTGTCCCATGCCCTCCACGAATACGGCTTCTGGCTGTTGATCGCGGTGGTGCTGGCCCATGCCGGCGCTGCCTTCTACCACCACCTGTTCCAGCGCGATGCAACGCTGTCCCGCATGTTGCCGCGCGGCTGGCTCGCCTCCCCTCAGAAGGACTGACCGATGAACCTGAAACTGACCACTCCGGCCGCCGTGGCCGCCGCCCTGGCCGGCATGCTGGCCACCGCCCCGGCGCTCGCTGCGGAGTATGCGCAGGCCCCCGGTGCCGGCTCGATCCTGGTGTTCGCCAGCAAGTACGACGGCGAAGTGTTCACCGGCAGCTTCCCGGGCTTCGCCACCAAGCTCAGCTTCGACCCGGCCAACCCGGCCGCCGGTTCGCTGGATGTGGTGATTCCGCTGGCAGGCGCCAAGAGCGGCAACAGCGACCGTGACTCGACCCTGCAGGGCGCCGACTTCTTCAATGTCGGCAAGTTCGCCACCGCGCGTTACACCGCCAAGGGCTTCCGCGCCGTGGGCAACGACCAGTTCGCCGCCGATGGCGCCCTGGAACTGCGCGGCGTCAGCAAGCCGGTCACCCTGACCTTCACCTGGAAGCCGGGCACCCAGCCGGTGCTGACCGGCAAGGCCACGGTCAAGCGCCTGGACTTCGGCGTCGGCGGCGGTGACTGGGCCGATACCAAGACCATTCCGGACGACACCGCGATCAGCACGATCGTGAAGTTCGACGCGAAATAAGACCATCCGGTGATGCCGTGCCCGTGGCCGGCATCACCGGACATCGCAACGCATCCGGTAGTGCCGGCCGCTGGCCGGCATCACCGGGAACAGAGGGGTTGCCGGCCAGCGGCCGGCACTACTGATCGACGGCCAACCAGGCCTGCACCGTGGCCGCATCGAACGGCCAGTCCAGCTCGCGCTCGCCGCGCTCGTCGCGCAGCACCGGCACCCGCGTGCCATAGCGCGCTTCCAGCGCCGGCTGGTCATCCAGGAACACCGATTCGAACTCCGGCGCCCGCGCCTTGGCCAGCTCGGCCAGGGCCAGGTCGCACAGGTGGCAATCGTCACGCTGGATCAGGGTCAGCACCAGTCAGGCTCCCGTGGCGGAAATGCTGCGCCGCAGCCATCGGATGGCCCGGCAAGCCGCTAGAATAGCCGCTTGTCCGGTACCCGCAGTTTGGCATCCATGGCTGTCAGCACGTTCGACGTTTTCAAGATCGGCATTGGCCCGAGCTCCTCGCACACCGTCGGACCGATGAAGGCCGCCGAGCGATTCATCCATCGCTGGCTGCTCGACCCGGGCCGCCTGCACGAGGTCGCGCGCATCCGCGCCGATGTCTATGGCTCGCTGGCCTTGACCGGCCGCGGCCATGGCACCGACAAGGCGATCCTGCTGGGCCTGGAAGGCCAACGGCCTAACCTGATCGACCCGGACATCATTCCGGCCACCCTGGAGCGCATCCGCAGCAGCAAGCGCATCCAGCTGATGGGCCAGCACGAGATCGCCTTCGACGAGAAGCGCGATCTCGGCATGAACAAGCGCCAGAAGCTGCCCTACCACACCAACGGCATGCGCTTCACCGCGTACAACGCCGACGACGAAGTGATCGCGACCCGCGATTACTACTCGGTCGGTGGTGGCTTCGTGGTCAACCAGGACGACGCGGCCGATGACCGCATCGTGCCCGATGAAACCCCGCTGCCCTACCCGTTCAAGAGCGGCGACGAGCTGCTGGCACAGACCGCACGCAGCGGCCTGAGCATCGCCCAGCTGATGTTCGAGAACGAAAAGTGCTGGCGCAGCGAAGACGAGATCCGCGCCCAGCTGCGCGAGATCTGGAGCGCGATGCAGTCGTGCGTCACCCGCGGCATCCGCGAGGAGGGCGTGCTGCCGGGTGGCCTGAAGGTCGGCCGTCGTGCACCGGCGCTGTACCGCGAGCTGTCGTCGAAGCCGGAAGCGGCGATGCGCGATCCGCTGACGACGCTGGACTGGGTCAACCTGTACGCACTGGCAGTGAACGAAGAGAACGCTGCCGGTGGCCGCGTGGTGACCGCACCGACCAACGGTGCGGCCGGCGTACTGCCGGCGGTGCTGCATTACTTCGACCGCTTCTGCCCCGGCGCCAACGAACAGCGCGTGTTCGATTTCCTGCTGACCTCGGCGGCGATCGGCATCCTGTACAAGGAAAATGCTTCGATTTCCGGTGCCGAAGTGGGCTGCCAGGGCGAAGTGGGCGTGGCCTGCTCGATGGCGGCCGGTGGCCTGGTCGCGGCGCTGGGTGGCAACCCGAGCCAGATCGAGAACGCCGCGGAAATCGGCATGGAACACAACCTGGGCCTGACCTGCGACCCGATCGGCGGCCTGGTGCAGATTCCCTGCATCGAGCGCAATGCAATGGGCGCGGTGAAGGCGATCAATGCCTCGCGCATGGCGATGCGTGGCGACGGCAAGCACAAGGTGTCGCTGGACAAGGTCATCAAGACCATGCGCGATACCGGCCGCGACATGCAGGACAAGTACAAGGAAACCAGCCGCGGTGGCCTGGCGGTGAACGTCATCGAGTGCTGAGGGCGACCGGCTCCGGCGCGATGGCGACGGGCCACAGGTAGAGTCGACTTTCAGTCGGCTATCGCGCCCAGCGCGGGATTTCCGCGGCCTGAGGGAAGAGCAGTCGACCAACAGTCGACTCTACCCGGTCACCCTTGCCCGTACGGGCGACACCGTCACCGCGTTCCGGTTAGGCTCGGGGCTTCCCCACCCCGGATTGCCCCATGCGCGTGATCGCTGCCGCCCTGCTTGCCTGCCTTCCGCTGGCCGCCCTGGCCGCCCCCACCTACGGGCCTCGGCTGGAGGGTTTCGACTACGGCTATCCGGTGAAGACCTTCGCGCTGGAATCGCAGCGGCAGCCGCTGGAGATGGCCTACCTGGACATCGCGCCGAAGAAGGCACCCATCGGCGTGGTGGTGCTGCTGCACGGCAAGAACTTCTGTGCCGCCACCTGGAAGGAATCGATCAAGCCACTGGTCGCCGCCGGCTATCGGGTGATCGCCCCGGACCAGGTGGGCTTCTGCAAATCCAGCAAGCCCGAGCGTTACCAGTATTCGTTCGCGCAGCTGGCCGCCAACACCCATGCCCTGCTGCAACAGCTGCAGCTGGGTGACGTCCCGGTGCACCTGGTCGGTCATTCGATGGGCGGCATGCTGGCGGTGCGCTACGCGCTGATGTTCCCGCAGGACCTGCGCAGCCTGTCGCTGGTCAATCCGATCGGGCTGGAGGACTGGAAGGCGCTGGGCGTCCCCTGGCGCAGCGTCGACGCGTGGTACGCCGGCGAAATGAACATCAGCTATGACAGCATCCGCCGCTACCAGCTGGAGGTGTACTACGACGGCAAATGGAAACCGGCCTACGAACCGTGGGCGCGGATGCAGTCGGGCATGTACGAAGGCCCGGGCAAGCAGGCCGTTGCATGGAGCCAGGCGCTGGCCTCGGACATGGTGTTCAACCAGCCGGTGGTCTACGAACTGAAGCACCTGCAGGTGCCGACCACGCTGTTCATCGGCCAGAAGGACCGCACCGCGATCGGGCGCGACCTGGCGCCGCCTGCGGTGAAGGCGACGCTGGGCAATTATCCGGTGCTGGGCAAAGCAGCGGCCGCAGCGATTCCCGGCGCGACGCTGGTCGAGTTCGCCGAACTGGGCCATTCGCCGCAGGTGCAGGACCCCAAGCAGTTCAACAGCGCGTTGTTGAAGGCCCTGAAGTCCCGCTGACCGGCAGGCGTGCCCTCTGTAGAGCCGAGCCCACGCTCGGCTCATGCGGCAGGACCGGGGTTCTGTCAGGAGCAGCCGAGCGTGGGCTCGGCGCTACAGGAACAATGCGATCAACCCACGATCCGCAGCACGTCATCCAGCAACGCAGCCGCAGTGACTTCCGCGCCGGCACCCGGTCCCTGGATCAACAAGGGTTGGCGGCGGTAGCGATCGCTGTGGATGGCCACGCGGTTGTCGGTGCCGGCACCCTGCGCCAGCGGATGATCGGCCGGCAGTTCGCGCAGGCCCACCTGCGCACCTTCGCTGTCAACACGGCCAACGAAACGCAGCACGCGGCCGTTGTCACGTGCCTGCTGCCAACGCGCCTGCAGCGGCGCATCCAGCTGCTCCAAGGCAGCCACGGCATCCTCCAGCGGCAACGCTGCCAGCGCTTCGGGCACCAGTGAATCCACCTGTACCTGCGACGCATCCAGCGCCAGCCCGCTGCTGCGCGCCAGGATCAGCAGCTTGCGGCGCACGTCCTCGCCGGACAGGTCCAGGCGCGGGTCTGGCTCGGTATAACCGGCCGCCAGCGCCTCGCGCACCGCCGCCGAGAACGGCGACTGGCCGTCATAGCGATGGAACAGCCACGCCAGCGAGCCGGACAGCACGCCCTCGATGGCATGGATGTGATCGCCACCGGCCACCAGCGCGCGCAGGCTGCTCAACAGCGGCAGCCCGGCACCAACGGTGGCACTGTCGCCATAACGCGCGCCACTGTCGGCACAGCTTTCGGCAATGGCCTGCGCGCGGGCGAGCTGCGCGCCCCGGCCCAGCTTGTTGGCGGTCACCACATGCACGCCGCGCGCCAGCCATTGCACGTGACGGGCGGCCACGTCTTCACTGGCCGTGGCATCGACCACCACGTCGCCACGCTCCAGCCCTTCGGCGCTCGCCCATGGTGGCGAACTGTGGCCATCGCGGGGGGCTCGACGTGCCAGTTCCAAGGGCAGCGCCAGGTCGCGATCGATCTCCAGCGCGGTGCGCGAGTTGGCCAGCCATTGCACGCTGGGCAGTTCCAACCCGCGTGCCTGCAGCGCCTGGTAGCGCTGTACGAAGGCCGAACCGACCGTGCCCGTACCGAGCAGCGCCAGGCGTCCCGCCCCCAGCGCAGGAATGTCAGCGGCGAGTGCGCTCATGCGTCCACCACCTGTTTGCGGCGGGCGGCCGCATCGATCACCGCTTCGGCGCGCTGCAGCGCGGCGCCGAGATCGGCCAGCAGGTCACGCTCGGCCTCGATGCCGACCGACAGGCGCAGCAGCCCTTCGCTGATGCCGGCGGCTGCACGCGCTTCGGCGGTCATCGCCGCATGAGTCATCGTGGCCGGATGTGCGATCAGGCTTTCGACGCCGCCCAGCGATTCGGCCAGGGTGAAACAGCGTAGCCCGTCGACAAATGCACGCACCGCCGCATGCGGATCATCACCGGCGCAGTGCGCCAGTTCGAACGACAGCATCGCGCCGAAGCCATTCTGCTGGCGCGCGGCGATGGCGTGGCCCGGGTGATCGGCCAGGCCCGGGTAGTACACCGCGCCGACCGCCGGATGCTGGTCCAGCAGGGCAACGATCGACGCCGTGTTTTCCTGGTGCACGCGCAGGCGCGCATCCAGCGTGCGCAGGCCGCGCAGGGTCAGGAAGGCATCGAACGGCGAACCGGTCAGGCCCAGCGCGTTGCCCCACCACACCAGCTGCTCGTGCAGCGCCGGATCGCGCGCGACCACCGCCCCACCCACCACATCGCTGTGGCCATTGATGTACTTGGTGGTGGAATGCAGCACCAGGTCCGCACCAAACGACAGCGGCTGCTGCAGCGCCGGTGACAGGAAGGTGTTGTCGACCACCACGAGGGCACCGGCCTTGTGCGCGGCATCGATGACGAAGCGCAGGTCGGTGATGCGCAGCAGCGGGTTGGACGGGGTTTCCACCAGCACCAGCTTTGGCTGCGTGGCCAGCGCCTGCGCCAGCGCTCGCGGATCGGTCAGGTCGGCGGTGACCAGTTCGAAGTGGCCCTTCTTTGCCAACGCGTTGAACAGCCGCCAGCTGCCGCCGTAGGCATCGTGCGGCACCACCAGGGTGTCGCCCGGCTGCAGCAGCGCGTTCAGCACCAGGTTGATCGCGCCCATGCCGGTCGCGGTGATGACGCCGCCGGCGCCGCCTTCCAGTTCGGCCAGCGCTTCACCCAGCAGGTCGCGGGTCGGGTTGCCACTGCGCGTGTAATCGTACTGGCGCTTGTTGCCGAAGCCTTCAAAACTGAAGTTCGACGACAGCACGATCGGCGGCGTGACCGCGCCATGCGCGGTGTCCCGATCGATGCCGGCACGGACGGCGGCAGTGGTACGACTACAGGACGGCTCGTTGGCGTGCAGGCTCATGCGGACTCTCCAGAAGTGCGGAAGGCGGTGGCGAGGATCGCATCGATGCGATCGGTTTCTTTGAGGAAGGCATCGTGGCCATAGGGCGAGCGCAGCACGCGCAGGCTGCCGCGCGGGCCCAGCCCTTCGACCAGGCCGACCAGGTCGGCCAGCGGCACCAGGCGGTCGCCCTCCACGGCCACCACCACGGTCGGCGGCAGGATCGCGGTGGGATCGACGCGGTGCAGGTCGATTGATTCGGACAGGCGCAGGTAAGCGGTCACTGGCGTGCGCGCGACGTACTGCGCACCGGCCGCGTCGAGATAGTCTTCGGCAGCCACGCGCACGCGCCCATTGATGACCTCCGGCGCAGCATCAAAGCGCTCGCCGAACTCTTCCGGGGTGCGGTAGCTGAGCATGGCGAACTGCCGGGCCAGGGCCAGGCCGTGGTCTTCGCCGCACTGCAGCTGGCCCAGCGCGACCGCGCGGCGCTGCAATGCGCGCCAGGCGGCGGCATACGGATGCGGTCGGTGCGCACCGCTGGCCAGCACGAGCTGGCGCACGCGGGCACGATGACGGATCGCGAACTGCTGGCCGACCAGCGCGCCATACGAATAGCCAACGAAGGCCTTCAGCGTGCGGATGCCGAGATGGTCCAGCAGCAGCGCCAAGGCATCGGCCTGGTCGGCGGTATCGATCGGCACATCAAGTGCACCGTCGGCGCCGATGAAGTCGAAGGCCAGCACGCGCAGCTGCTGCGGATCCAGCGCGCGGCCGCTGCCCACCAGGTCTTCGGCCCAGCCCTTCTCGCGGAACTGCGTGTTGGACGCCACGTGGCGATGGGCGGAAATGCCGCCGGCCAGCACCACCACCGGTGCATTGGCCGGACCGACCCACTCATAGCGCAGGCGCACCGGGCTGGGGCCGGCGTGGCGCATCGACAACACCGCGGCGAACTCACCGCGCTCGGCATGCACGCGGTCTTCGACCGGCACGCTGACGGGGACAAAGGGTTCGGGGCGAATGGCGGTACTGGCGGCGAAGCTCATGGCGGGATCCGGTTGGGGAATCGGCCATCGAGCCTTCGCGGGGCCCGCGTTCGAGATGCACGTGTGGTGCATGGTTCGAACCATCTTTCGGTGGACGCCACGGTCCCCGCAGGATTTGGCACCTACGCAGACGCTTGCGCGCCTGCGGGCTGCCCCGGCTTCAAAGGGCCTGTCCCTCTGCCGGTCTCGATGGTGGGGCCACGATGCCAGCCCTTTCCGGCACTGTCAATCCCTTCATGCGGATAAAGCGATGAATATTCTTGGGACAGCTATGCGAAGGCCGTCCCGGTCGCCCTGTTCAGGATCGGGTACAGTCCGGGCGGTCCATTCCGCTGGAAACGCCGATGTCGCGCCTGCCCCTGTCCTGCCTGCTGCTGCCTCTGCTGGCGAGCGCGACCGCACACGCCGGCGACTGGCGCCAGGGCTGGGGACTGGCTCCCACTTCCGCCCCTGCCACTCGCGCAGGCAGTGCCGAGGGCGCCGCCCCCATGGCCCAATTGCGCCTGCAGCCGGTCGGTACGCAATGGCAGGCCCGGATCGACAACGGGCTGGCAGGGCCGCTGCAGATCCAGCTGCGCGCCGCCCCCGGGCACCCGGTCGAAGGCCTCCCGGTCGAGTCGCTGATCCAGGGCGACAGCAGCCTGGTAGTCGGCCACCTGCCCGCCCCGATCGATGGCCGCATGCTGGATCTGCGCCTGCAGTCGGTGCCGGGCAACCCGGCCGCACAGGCCGAAGATGTCGCCTACCGCCTGCCATTCGATGCCGCGCGCCTGCGCGTGGACCAGGCGCCGCACGGACGATTCAGCCATGACGACGAGGAGAACCGCGACGCGGTCGACTTCGCACTGCCGGAGGGCACCCTGGTGCTGGCCGCGCGCGAGGGTACGGTGATGCAGATCCAGGATGGCTTCCGTGGCAACGGCCAGGACCGCGAACGCGATGGTGCCCGCGCCAACTTCATCCGCGTGCTGCACAGCGACGGCAGCATGGCGCTGTACGGCCACCTGCAGGCCGGCGGCATGCGCGTGCGTCGTGGCCAGGCGATAGGGGCCGGCCAGCCGATCGGCCTGTCCGGCAACAGCGGCTACAGCAGTGCCCCGCACCTGCACTTCGTGGTGCAGGTCAACCGCGGCATGGGCCTGCGCTCGGTGCCGGTGCGCATCTTCGCCGAGCAGGGCCAGCTGCAGTTCGCCCGCCAGGGCGAGGCCGAAGGCGGTACCGGGCGCTGACCGCCCCCGGCCGGTATAATCGGGCGCTTATCTCTTTGAAAAGCGCCCCGGGCGGGCGCCACTGCCATGTCCGAAGTCGCCAACGAAGCGTCGCGTCGCCGCACCTTCGCCATCATTTCCCACCCTGATGCCGGCAAGACCACGCTGACCGAAAAGCTGCTGCTGTTCGGGGGCGCGATCCAGATGGCCGGTTCGGTCAAGGGCCGCAAGGCTGCCCGCCACGCCACGTCCGACTGGATGGCACTGGAAAAGGAGCGCGGCATCTCCGTCACCTCCTCGGTGATGCAGTTCCCGTATGAAGGCAAGATCGTCAACCTGCTCGACACCCCCGGCCACGCCGACTTCGGCGAAGACACCTACCGCGTGCTGACCGCGGTGGACTCGGCGCTGATGGTGATCGACGTGGCCAAGGGCGTGGAAGAGCGCACCATCAAGCTGATGGAAGTGTGCCGCCTGCGCGACACCCCGATCATGACCTTCATCAACAAGCTCGACCGCGAGGGCAAGGACCCGATCGAGCTGCTGGATGAAGTGGAAACCGTGCTCGGCATCCAGTGCGCGCCGGTCACCTGGCCGATCGGCATGGGCCAGCGCCTGAAGGGCGTGGTCCACCTGCTGACCGGCGAAGTGCACCTATACGAACCGGGCCGCAACTTCACCCGCCAGGACTCGACCATTTTCCCGTCCATCGATGCTCCCGGCCTGGCCGAGAAGATCGGTGCACAGATGCTGGCCGACCTGCGCGACGAGCTGGAACTGGTGCAGGGCGCCAGCCACCCGTTCGACCTGCAGGCCTACCGCGAGGGCAAGCAGACGCCGGTGTTCTTCGGCTCGGGCGTCAACAACTTCGGCGTGCAGCCGCTGCTGGACTTCTTCGTCGAACACGCACCCGCACCGCAGGCGCGCTCCACCACCGGCCGCGAGATCGCCCCGGAAGAAAACAAGCTGACCGGCTTCGTGTTCAAGATCCAGGCCAACATGGACCCGCAGCACCGCGACCGCGTGGCCTTCATGCGGGTCTGCTCGGGCCGCTTCAGCGCCGGCATGAAGACCTTCCACGTGCGTACCGGCAAGGAAATGAAGCTGGCCAACGCGCTGACCTTCATGGCCAGCGACCGCGAAATCGCCGCCGAGGCGTGGCCGGGCGATGTGATCGGCATCCACAACCACGGCACCATCTCCATTGGCGATACCTTCACCGAAGGCGAAGCGGTCACCTTCACCGGGATCCCCAACTTCGCCCCGGAACTGTTCCGCCGCGCCCGCCTGCGCGATCCGCTCAAGCTCAAGCAGCTGCAGAAGGGCCTGGCCCAGCTGTCCGAGGAGGGCGCGACCCAGTTCTTCCGCCCGCTCACCAGCAACGACCTGATCCTGGGTGCCGTCGGCGTGCTGCAGTTCGATGTGGCCGCCTACCGCCTGAAGGACGAGTACGGCGTGGAAGCCACCTTCGAGCCGGTGAGCGTGACCACTGCGCGCTGGGTCCACTGCAGCAACGAGAAGAAGCTGGAAGAGTTCCGCGAGAAGAACGCGCTGAACCTGGCGCTGGATGCCGCCGGGCACCTGGTCTACCTGGCGCCGACCCGGGTCAACCTGCAGCTGGCCCAGGAACGCTCGCCGGACGTGCGCTTCTCTGCCACCCGCGAAGCGGCGCATACCGTTTCGGCAGGCTGATGCCACGGGGTCGGATCCCTTTCCGGCAGGAAAGGGCTCTGACCCCAGCCAACGCAAGGCAGACATTCACCCACCATACGGTGACAGGCGTGCACGCATCGCCCATCGCGGCGATGATAGGGGGGTGCGGGTCCCCCTCCCCGCGAACAATGCCTACGCCATGTCCACGACGTCCATTGCTTCGATCCGTGAAGAAATCGCCAGTGCCCTGACCCATGGCCTGGGCGCGGTATTCGCCCTGGCCGCCAGCGCGGTGTTGATCACCCTGGCGGCGATCTACGGCGACGGCTGGCAGCTGGCCAGCGCGATCGTATTCGGTATCGCGCTGTTGCTGCTGTACACCGCCTCCACGCTGTACCACGCCATCCAGCATCCGGCCGCCAAGGGCCGGTTGAAGGTGTTCGACCATTGCGCGATCTATGTGCTGATCGCGGGCACCTATACCCCGTTCACCCTGATCGGCCTGCGCGGTCCGTGGGGCTGGGGCCTGTTCACCGCGATCTGGGCGCTGGCGCTGGGCGGCGTGGTGTTCAAGCTGTTCTACACCGGCCGCTTCAAGGTGCTCTCAACGGTGATCTACATCGCCATGGGCTGGCTGGTGGTCGTGGCGATCAAGCCGATGTGGGCCTCGATCGATGGCGGCACCCTCACCTGGCTGTTCGCCGGCGGCCTGTCGTACACGCTGGGGACCTATTTCTACCACCGTGAATCGATCCCGTACTCGCATGCCATCTGGCACCTGTTCGTGATCGGCGGCAGCGTCTGCCACTTCGTCGCGGTCACCATGCAGGTGCTGTAACGGCCGCTCGACGGCAGCGCGTGCACACCATGCACATGGTCGCTTCGCGCCCTGTCCACGAAGAGGGGGCAACCATGGCAGCGTGAATGCTGCCGCCTCCCCTGCCGCAAAGCGCACGCCCCGCTGGCGCCTCCGCCGCCCCGGCCCACGAGGCCGGCGCTGGCTCACGATCCTGATCTTCCTGCTGGCGGCGATCCTGGTACTGATCGCGTTGTGGGACTGGAACTGGTTCAAGGGGCCGGTGGAGCGCGCGGTGCAGGCACGCACCGGCCGCGTGCTGCACATCGGGAACCTTGATGTCGACCTCGGCCGCACCAGCACGATCCGCGCCGATGCGGTCACCTTCGCCAATGCCAGCTGGGCGAAACAACCCGATATGGCCAGCGCCGACCGCGTCGAGATCGACGTACGGGTCTGGCCCCTGCTGCGCGGCAGCGTGCAGCTGCCCGAAGTGCGCCTGACCCGGCCGGACGTGCTGCTGGAAACCGCCCCGCGCAAAGGCGAACCGGGCAACTGGGATTTCCTCGGTGACAGCGCCGGCGGGACCAGCCCCCAGCTCAAACGGCTGCGCGTCGATGACGGTCGCCTGCAGTTCCTCGATGCGCTCGGCCGCACCGATATCCGCGTGGACGTGCGCAGCGGCCAGCCGAAACAGGCCGACGCGGCGCCACCGCTGCTGGTGCAGGGCAAGGGACGCTGGCAGGGCAATCCGTTCACCCTGCGCGGTGGTACTGAATCACCGCTGGAGCTGACCGACAGCGGCCACCCGTTCCGCATCCACCTCGACGGTCGCGCTGGCGCCACCCACGCCGTCGCCAGCGGCACATTGACCAATCCCTTCCAGCTGCGCGTGTTCGACCTGCAGTTCGCGCTCAGCGGCCAGGACCTGGCCGACCTCTACCCCTTGCTCGGCATCGCCATTCCGCCGTCCCCACCCTACGCGTTGAATGGTCGGCTCAAGCGTGACCACGACCTCTGGCGTTACGAGCAGTTCACCGGCAAGGTCGGCGACAGCGACCTCGGTGGCAACCTGCAGTTCGAAGTGGGAGGCGCGCGCCCGCGACTGACCGCCACGCTGGAATCCAGACGCCTGGACTTCGATGACCTGGCCGGCTTCGTCGGTGCGCCACCGAAGACCGGCGGCGGCGAAACCGCCAATGCAGAGCAGAAGGCCGAGGCCGCACGGCTCGCCGCGCGAGCGCGTGTGTTGCCGGACACGCCCTACAACCTCGGCAAGCTGCGTGCGATGGATGCCGACGTGCGTTGGAAAGCCCACCGCATCAACGCGCCGTCATTGCCATTGGACGACATGGATGCACACCTGTTGCTGGATGACGGTGTGCTGCGGCTGGACCCACTGAACTTCGGCGTCGCCGGCGGCGACATCCGCAGCACGATCCGCATGGACGCGCGCCAGCCGCAGATCAGTACCGCGCTGAAGGCCAGTGTGCGCGGCGTGCAGCTTGGCCAGTTGTTCCCCGACGCCAAGCTGGCCGAACAGGCCAAGGGCGGCATCGGCGGCGAGGTAGACCTGAGTGGCCGCGGCAATTCGATCGCCGCGATGCTCGGCAGCAGCAGCGGCAAGGTCGGCCTGGCAATGGGCCGTGGCCATGTCGGCAACCTGGTGATGGAACTGGCCGGCCTGGACATCACCGAGTCGCTGAAATTCCTGGTGACCGGCGACAAGCAGATCCCCCTGCGTTGCGCCTTCGCCGACTTCGGCGTGCGCGACGGCCTGATGACTAGCCAGGCGCTGGCGGTGGATACCACCGACACGATCCTCATCGGCGAAGGCACGGTCAGCCTGCGCGACGAGAGCCTGGACCTGCTGTTGAAGCCACGCCCGAAGGACAAGAGCATCCTGGTGCTGCGCTCGCCACTGCACATCGCCGGCACTTTCAAGGACCCGTCGTTCCGCCCGGACTTCAAGGCGCTGGGCATCCGCGGCGCGGTGGCCCTGGCACTGGGCAGCATCGCCCCGCCGGCGGCATTGCTGGCAACCATCGAACTGGGGCCGGGCAAGGATGCCGACTGCGGGGGGCAGTATGCGAAGTAGGGTTACAGCGTTGTTCGCGGCGCCTGCATTGATGGTGGCTTGAGGGGGACGGGTGACGCAGGCAGGACACGCCCATGCCCTCCGCCTCTCCGACGTATCAGGAAGGCGCCGCTTCTGCTTCTGCACTTGCTGTTGGCGGGCCGGCGGGCCGCAGGCCCGCCGGTGAACACCTCACCCCGCCACGATGTACTGCTGCAGCTGGTCCAGCTCGCGCCGCTGCGCATCAATCACCGACTTCACCAGGTCACCGATGGAGATCACCCCCAGCACCTGCGCGCCCTCCACCACCGGCAGATGGCGGATGCGGTAGTCGGTCACCAGTTGCAGGCAATGCTCCACCTGCTCACCGGGCGACACCGTCACCACCTGCGCCGTCATGATCTCCGCCACCGCGGTATCGCGCGATGAACGATCACGCAGCACGATCTTGCGCGCGTAGTCACGCTCGGACAGGATCCCGACCAGCCGCGGCCCGTCCATCACCAGTACCGCACCGATGCCCTTTTCCGCCATCAACCGGATCGCATCGATCACCGCCGCGTCCGGCGCGACCGCATGTACTTCAGGAGACTTGCCATCCAACAGTTGCCGTACCGTCGTCATCTGCCTGCCCTCCGAGGGTGGGTTGCAGGGCCGAGTCTGCCACGGCGGATGCTAGCCACGCGTCAACCAGGTACAACGGCCGCTGCTTGGACTCTTCGTACAGCCGCCCCAGGTACTCTCCCACCAGCCCCAGCGCGATCAACTGCACTCCCCCCAGGAACAGGATCACCGCCATCATCGTCGGCCAACCCGCCACCCGGTCGCCATACAGCGCCGCCTTCACGATCACCCACAGGCCGAACACGAACGCGACTGCGGCGGTTGCCAGTCCCAGGTAGGGGCCGCCCGCAGCGGCACAGTCGAGAAGCCGGTGATGCCTTCGAGGGCGAAATTCCACAGCCGCCACAGGCTGAATTTGCTGGTGCCGGCCACGCGCGCGTGGCGGTGATAGGGCACGGCAATCCGCTTGAAGCCTACCCAGCTGAAAAGCCCCTTCATGAAACGGTGGCGCTCACGCATCCCGCGCAGGGCGCTCAGCGCGCGCGGGGACAGCAGGCGGAAATCTCCGGTATCGGCCGGGATCGGCGTACGCGACAGGCGACCCATCACCCGGTAGAACATCGCTGCCGTGGCGCGCTTGATCCAGGACTCGCCATCGCGGGCCATGCGCGTGCCGTAGACGTTGTCATGGCCCTCGCGCCAGCGCGCGACGAATTGCGGCACCAGCTCCGGCGGGTCCTGGCCGTCGGCATCGAGGATCATCGCTGCCCCCTCGTGCACCAGATCCAGGCCCGCGGTCAGCGCCGCCTCCTTGCCGAAGTTGCGCGACAGCTTCAGCGCCGAGACGCGCGCATCAGCCTGGGCCAACCCCGCGATCACCTCCCATGTGCGGTCATGACTGCCGTCATCCACATAGAGGATGTGGCCGTCGATGTCGGGCATGCCGTCCAGCACCGCGCACAGCCGTGGATGCAGCAGCGGTAATGCCAGGGCCTCGTTGTAGGCGGCGATGACAAAAGTGAGCCGTTCGCGGGTCATGCCCGGATTGTACATTGCCGGCCAGGCGCACGACCCGTCGCCCGCCGCTCACGCCACGCCTGCCTCAGTCCTCCGACAAGTATGACGCGCCTCCCAGCTGGCGCGCCTGGCGCTGGATCCATGCGGCGCGCCGCTGCACATACGGCCCCGGTGCGGCCGCGTTGTAGCGTCGCGGTGCCGGCAGTACCGCCGCCAGTCGCGCACTCTCGGCCGGGCTCAACCGGGCCGCGTCCTTGCCCCAGTATTTCTGGGCTGCCGCCTGCGCACCGTACACACCATCACCGAACTCGGCGATGTTGGCGTACATCTCCAGGATGCGCTCCTTCGGCCACAGCGCCTCGATCAGCACCGTGTACCAGACTTCCAGGCCCTTGCGGATCCAGCTGCGGCCCTGCCACAGGAACAGGTTCTTGGCCACCTGCTGGCTGATCGTGCTGGCGCCACGCAGGCGCCCTCCCCTGGCGTTATGGTCGCGGGCCTTTTCGATGGCCTGCAGATCGAAGCCATTGTGGTCGGGGAAGCGCTGGTCCTCGGCCGCCACCAGCGAGATCGGCAGGCTCGGCGCCATCTGGTCGAGGTCGCGCCACTGGTAATGCAGCCGATAGGACCAGTCCGCCTCGCCCAGCGCCTCGCCGTAGCGCCACAGCATCACCGTGGACACCGGCGGGTCGATGAAGCGCAGCACCAGCACCTGCAGGCAGCTGAAAGCAGCCAGCAGCACCGGCAGCCACAGCAGCCGCTTCCAGCGCCAGCGCCGCCGGCGCGGCGCGGCCACCTCCGCCACTACCTTGTGCTGCTCTCCCGCTGCCCCCATTACTGGTGCATCCTTCTTCTATCTGGTTGTCGGCGCATTATCCGGCAACCGCCCCCGTTTACGCGCGATGTGAGCCGATGACCGCCAACTCCGATTCCCTGATCCGTTTCCTGCTCCCCGACGCCGGCGTCCGCGGCGTGCATGTGCACCTGCAGGCCACCTGGCAGGAAATCCTGTCCCACGCCGTGTACCCGGACGCCGCTGCCGAGCTGCTCGGCGAGGCCTGTGTCGCCTCGGCCCTGTTCACCGGCCACACCAAGATCGACGGCCGCCTGTCAGTGCAGCTGCGCAGCAGCACTGCCCTGCGCACCCTGTTCGCCGAATGCACCGCGGGCGGCACCCTGCGTGGCATCGCCCAGCTCAGCGAAGGCGCCGACGCGCCGCGTGACCTGTCCAGCCTCGGCGATGACGCCATCCTCGCCATCACCATCGAGAACCCCGGCCTGGACCCGCGCGAGCCGCAGCGCTACCAGAGCCTGGTCGCGCTGACCGCGCCGGAACTGGACGAGGCCTTCGAGGACTACTTCCGCCAGTCGGAGCAGCTGCCCACCCGCCTGCTGCTGGCGGCCGACCGCAACGGTGCCGCCGGCCTGCTGCTGCAGAAACTGCCGGGCGACGAAGGCGACGAAGATGGCTGGGCGCGCGCCAGCGCCCTGTTCGAGACCCTGGGCAAGGCCGAACTGCTGGCGACCCCGGCCGAGCAGCTGCTGCACCGCCTGTTCCACGAGGAGCGGCCGGAGCTGCTGGGTGAAAAGCCGCTCTCCTTCGCCTGCTCCTGCTCGCGCGAGCGGGTGGCCGGCATGCTGCAGTCGCTGGGGGAAGAGGAGGCCCGAGCGGCCGCCGAGGACACTGGCGCCGTCGAGGTGCGTTGCGAATTCTGCGGACGCGAGTATCACTTTCCATTGACGGAGTTCGGCATACTGTTCCACGGCGCCCAGGGGGCTGTACCGGCGCCTGAACGACTTCAGTGAACGGCAGTCTTGTACCTGGGGAGGATCAAGGCTTGTTAAGAATTCATAAACACCCTAGGATCGAGTTCCCGTCCCCACGGGAACTTCCGTTGTCTGTCCCTGTCTGAACTGGTCCGATGCGTACCTTCCTGCGTCTACCGCTGGCCCTGCTGATCGCCCTCGGCGCGATCACGGGCGTGCATGCGCAGAGCAAGGACACCCGCACCGTGCTGCCGGTCTGGAACAAGGGCAGCGGCAAGGTCGAGGCGCTGCTGTACCTTGAGCCGACCGGCGAACAGGCGGCCGGCGCCCGCTGGCATTTCGGCCGCAACTCGCTGGACGCGGCCTTTGGCCTGTCCTCCGGCGATTCGCTGGGCCTGCTCTGCAACAGCAGCAGCGGCACCAGCATCAGCGGTCTGGCCAGCCATTGCATGCTGGCCAGCCTGGGCGACGAGGATGATCTGAACAGCCGTCGTTTCAGCGGTACCGCCGCGCTGAACCGCGGCAACAGCCGCCTGGGCATCACCGCCGGCACTGGCCGTGAAACCCTGCCCGCCTGGTTGTCGGGCCCGAACAAGACGCCCTCGCTGCGTGCCGAGCAGAACGATCTGACCGTGTTCGCGCAGAAGAACATCGGTCGCGAAGGCTTCGTCTCCATTGCCGGTACCTACGCCAAGGCGCGCCTGGTTCCGCTGGCCGACGCCTCGCCGGCCATCGTCGATCGCTGGGACAGCAAGAGCCTGAGCATCGGCGCCGGTTACGGCAACTTCACCGGCAGCATCATCGGCCGCGTGGTCGACGTCCCGGGCAAGCCCGGCAAGTGGGAAGGCCTGGGCATCGGCCTGACCTGGCGTACCCCGTGGTCCGGCCAGCTCACCGTCGGCGCCGAGAATGTGATCAGCCGCGGCAAGAATCCGTTCTCCCCGCGCAACGAAAGCAACGACGACGGCACCGTGCCGTATGTGCGTTACGAACAGGATCTCTGATCCCGGTAAACAGGCTCAGCAACGATATTCCCAAAGGCGCCGAAAGGCGCCTTTTGCATGTGCAAGCCTGCCGCGCACTTGTGTAACCGGTATCGCCGCTGGGCGATGAAACGCTGCGCACCGACATAGTGAGATACATTTCAATCGAAACTTTTTTCATCATTCTGCGTTAACAAACGAGGCAGAGCGCCCTGACCATGCCGGTAAACTATTGAGTGGCATGGGAAAAGCGCATCTTTACCAAAATCACAGGCTTGATTAACACAGCTTTAATTCTTGGCGAACGCCCGTTACTATCGGGTCAGCCTCGCGATTTGGGAGCGCTTTTTCGCTCCCCCGCCGGGCATTAACCCCAGCCAAGATTTCTTGGAGAGAGAGAGCCAATGAAACTAAAGTCCAGCCAGCTGCGTGACGCAGTTGTGATCGCGCTTGTCGCCGGTGCCACCACCGCGACGGCGCACGCCCAGGAAGCCACCAACCTCGACCGCATCGAGGTCACCGGTTCGCGCATCCGTCAGGTCGATACCGAAACCGCCCAGCCCGTTCTGAGCATCAGCCGCGCTTCGATCGAGAAGAGCGGTTTCAAGACGGTCGCCGACGTCCTGCAGAACATCGCCGCAGCCGGCAGCCCGGCCATCAGCCGTTCCGAGCCGCTGTCCTCCGGTGAAGCCGTCGGTGGCTTCTACATCGACCTGCGCAACCTCGGCGCCGAACGCACCCTGGTGCTGGTCGACGGCAAGCGCCTCGGCGCCAGCGTCAGCGGCCTGCAGGACGTGTCGCAGATTCCGTCGGCCATCGTCGAGCGCATCGACGTCCTGAAGGACGGCGCGTCGTCGATCTACGGCTCCGACGCGATCGCCGGTGTGATCAACATCATCACCCGCAAGAACTTCCAGGGCCTGGAAGCCAACGCCTACGTCGGCCAGTACGGCGAAGGCGACGGCCAGAAGACCAGCTACGACTTCGTGGCCGGCTTCACCGGTGACCGCGGTTCGATCACCATCGGCGCCGAGTACGCCGAAGAAAAGGAAGTGTGGGCCAAGGATCGCTGGTTCAGCCGTTATCCGCGCACCACCTTCCACCCGGCCCAGAACTGGAGCCCGGTCAGCCAGTGGGGCACCATCATCGATCCGGATACCGATGACTGGCTGGTGCTGAACCGCGGTGGCGACTACCGCGACGTCAACCAGTACCACGACCAGGACTTCGCCGGCATCACCGGTGACACCAGCAACTCCAATACGCAGATGCACCTGCTGACGCCGACCAAGCGTCGCTCGGTGTTCGCCAACGTCCAGTACGACCTGACCGACAACATCCGCTTCGTCTCCGACCTGCTGTACACCCGTCGTGAGTCGCAGGCCCAGGTCGCAGGCTATCCGTTGCAGTCTGCGTCGTATGAGCGCCTGGGTGCCAAGTGGGATGCCGACAGCTACTACAACCCCTTCGGCAAGGACATGGGCTTCATGCGCCGTGGCTGGGAAGTGCCGCGCCTGTCGACCAACAAGCTGACCACCTTCCGCTTCACCGGCGCCCTGCAGGGCAGCTTCCAGTTCAATGACAAGTACTTCGACTGGGAAGCCGGCTACATCTACCAGAACTCGGAGAACCAGCAGAGCCAGACCGGCAACTACAACGTGCTGGCGGTCAATGCCGCCACCGGCCCGTCGTTCTACAACCCGGCCACCGGCCGCGTCGAGTGCGGCACGGCAGCAGGCCTGGTCGATGGCTCCAACCCGATCTATGGCCCGGGCGCCGGCGGCTGCCTGCCGTGGAACCCGGCCATTCCGTACGGCCGTACCGGTGACGGTGGCCTGACCGGCAACCCGGATCTGCAGCAGTTCCTGTTCCCGACCACCAAGAACACCGGTGAAGTCACCACCAAGACCTACTACGCGAACATCGCCGGCAGCCTGTTCACCCTGCCCGCCGGCGACCTGGGCTTCGCGCTGGGTTACGAGTACCGCGAGGACAAGGGTTCGTACAATCCGGACGCCCTGTCGCAGACCGGCTACTCGACCGACCTGGCCGCCGGCCCGACCGGTGGTGGTTACGACGTCAACGAAGTCTATCTGGAGCTGAATGTTCCGATCCTGGCCGACCTGCCGGGTGCCAAGGAACTGAGCTTCAACGCCGCGACGCGCTACTCGAAGTACAGCACCTTCGGCAACACCACCAACAACAAGTTCGGCCTGAAGTGGAAGCCGATCGACCAGCTGCTGGTGCGTGCTACCTACGCCGAAGGCTTCCGTGCGCCGACCATCGACAATCTGTACGGTGGCAGCTCGCAGACCTTCGCGTACTTCACCGATCCGTGCGATACCGACTTCGGTTCGACCGGCCAGCCGGGCGTCGCTGCCCGTTGCGCCGCGGCCATCGGCCCGACCGCCAGCACCTTCCGCCAGCTGCGCCAGGGCTACGTGCCGGCCAGCGGTCCGGATGAGCAGACGCCGGACCCGTTCAACGCCGTCTCCAACCCGAACCTGACTCCGGAAAAGTCCAAGTCCAAGACCGTTGGCCTGGTGTGGAGCCCGACCTTCGCCCAGGGCCTGAACATGAGCCTGGACTGGTGGAACATCAAGATCACCAACACGATCGTCACCGACAGCCCGGATGACCAGCTGAACGACTGCTACGTGCTTGGCATCGCCGAGCGCTGCAACTCGTTCACCCGTGATCCGAACCGTCACAACGTGATCAACCTGACCTACGCACCGCGTAACGCCGGCTACCAGGAAACCGAAGGCTTCGACTTCGACGTGGCGTACCGCTTCGAGACCGACAGCTGGGGTACCTTCAACGCCAACCTGCAGAACAGCTACGTCACCAAGAACGTGCTGAAGACCACCAATGCGCAGCAGGTGCCGGTGTCGATCCTCAACGGCTTCGGCAGCAACTTCCGCCTGCGTTCGAACCTGGTGCTGGGCTGGGAGCGTGGCGACTGGGGCGTGACCTGGGGCACCCGTTACTTCTCCAGCGTCAAGGAGCGTTGCTACTACAGCGACGAGTGCAGCCTGCCGGACTTCGGTTCGCCGGATCCGGTGCGCGACCAGCCGATGAACAAGCGTGGTTCGACCATGTTCCACGACGTCCAGGTTTCCTGGAACGCACCGTGGAATGCGACCATCGCCGTCGGCGCACGTAACGTGTTCGACCACTACGGCCCGCAGATGTACTCGGCACCGAACTCGCAGTTCTCCTATTACGGCGGCTACGACATCGGTCGCTTCATGTACATGCAGTACAAGCAGAAGTTCTGATCGCCAGTCTGATCAGCTGATGCAGCAACGGCCCCGCAAGGGGCCGTTGTTCTTTGTGGCGCATGGAAACAGCTGGCCAGGCACAACAAAAAAAGGCCGCGGTGTCGCCGCGGCCTTGCTTCGCATCACTCCCGGGTGCTCATCCGTTCGGAATCAGCGTCTCGATCAGATGCTCGACGTACGCTTCGAAATCCTCGCGTGCCTGCTTGGGCTGCTGCAGCTGCAGCGACAACTGCAGGAAGCCGACATAGGCGGCATAGGCCAGGCGCGCGCGATGGCGTGCATCGGTCGAGCTGAGGCCCGCCTGGCGGAACGAGGCGACCAGATAATCGAGGCGGCGCTGCGAGACGCGGTCGATCACCGGCCGCACCATCGGATGATCCAGTGCCTTCAGCAGCTCGCTGTAGATGATGTGCGGCTGCACTTCATGCGCCACCATCTGGAACAGCTGGCGCAGGCGCACGCGCGGATCCGGCACGTCTTCCAGGCTGCCGAACACCTGTTCCTGTTCGAACAGTTCCCAGCGCTCCAGCGCCGCCTGCAGCAATGCATCGCGCGAAGGGAAATGCCAGTAGAAACTGCCCTTGGTGACGCCGAGCCGCCGTGCCAGCGGCTCCACCGCGACGGCGCCGACACCTTGTTCAGCAATCAGATCGAGGGCCGCCTGGGCCCAGTCTTCGGCACTCAGGCGGCTGTTGCGGCCGGCGCGCGGTTCGCCGGCGGAAGCGTCAGGTTGATTCATGGGCTGATTTAACCATACGCCGGGGTTCGTTGCAGTACGCGGTTGCGGTCGAAACCGTCGCAGCCTCCCAGGCGAGGTCCATTCAGGGGACTTCCGCAGCGCACCATACCGTGCAGTATTGACTTCCCCCCGAACCGATCCATACTAGCAAGTATGGTTACGTCCCCACCTCCCGCTGCGTTCCATGACCTGCGCCTGGACGCCGCCCATGGCGCCCGCCTGGCCGCCACCGCCAGCGACCATGGCCGGCGCGGCCGGGTGCTGTTCGCGCATGGCTTCGGCCAGACCCGCCACGCCTGGAATGCCACTGCCCGCGCACTGAATGCCGCCGGCCTGCAGACGCTGGCCTACGACGCCCGCGGCCACGGCGATTCGGACTGGAATGCCGCCAACCTGCCCTATCACGGCGAACAGTTCGCCGATGACCTGATCGTGCTGGCCGGCGAGCAGCCGCGCCCGCCGGTACTGGTTGCCGCATCGATGGGCGGGCTGTTCGGCCTGCTGGCCGAGTCGCGCTGGCCCGGCCTGTTCTCGGCGATGGTGCTGGTCGACATCACCCCGCGCTGGGATACCGCCGGCGTCGAGCGCATCCTCGCCTTCATGACCGCCCATCCCGACGGCTTCGCTTCGCTGGCCCAGGCCGCCGACGTGATCTCGGCGTACATGCCGCACCGTCCGCGCAAATCCGAGCAGTCGCTGCGTGCGCTGCTGCGCGAGGACGGCCGCGGCCGCTGGCGCTGGCACTGGGATCCGCGCCTGGTGGCCGAACTGGCCCGCGACAGCGAACAGCACCAGGACGCACTGGCCGAGGCCGCGCGCCAGGTGAAGTGCCCGCTGCTGCTGGTCAGCGGCGGACGCAGCGACCTGGTCACGCCGCAGACCGTGGCCGAGTTCCTGGCGTTGGCGCCGCATGCGCGCCATGTGCAGCTGCCGCAGGCCACCCATATGGTCGCCGGCGATGACAACGACGCCTTTACCGCTACTGTGTTGGACTATCTGGACGTGTTGCCCGCAGCGGACGCTGCGGCTTCGTCCGCCACAAACGAGCACGTCACCGGAGCACGCTCATGAGCATCGTTCTTCCCTTCCTCGCCCTGCTGCTGGCAGGCGCGTTCGTCGCCTACCACCGCATGCGGCTGGTTACCTGGACGCTGATCAGCGTGGCCCTGCTGGCTGCCTGCTGGTTCATTCCCTACGTCAACCAGACCGCCACGATCGTCGCGGCCGCCGTGTTGGCCGTCATCGCCGTGCCGCTGCTGCTGCCGTTCATCCGCAAGCCGCTGCTGACCGGCCCGATGATGAAGGTGTTCCGCAAGGTGCTGCCGCCGCTGTCGCAGACCGAGCGCATCGCACTGGAAACCGGTTCGGTCGGTTTCGAGGGCGAACTGTTCACCGGTGATCCGGACTGGAACATCCTGCTCAACTATCCCAAGCCGCAGCTGACCGCCGAGGAACAGGCCTTCCTCGATGGCCCGGTGGAAGAGCTGTGCGCGATGGTCAACGACTGGGAAATCACCCACGTCCATGCGGACCTGCCGCCGGAACTGTGGGCCTTCATCAAGAAGAACAAGTTCTTCGGCATGATCATCCCGAAGGAATATGGCGGGCTGGGCTTCTCCGCACTGGCCCACCACAAGGTGATCCAGAAGCTGGCGTCGGTGTCTTCGGTGGTCAGCTCCACCGTCGGCGTGCCCAACTCGCTGGGCCCGGGTGAACTGCTGGTGCATTACGGCACCCAGGAACAGAAGGACCAGTACCTGCCGCGCCTGGCCGATGGCCGCGAAGTGCCCTGCTTCGGCCTGACCGGTCCGTTCGCCGGCTCCGACGCCACCTCGATCCCGGACTACGGCATCGTCTGCAAGGGCGAGTGGAACGGCGAGCAGGTGCTCGGCGTCAAGCTCACCTTCGACAAGCGCTACATCACCCTGGCCCCGGTCGCTTCGCTGATCGGCCTGGCGTTCCGCATGTACGACCCGGATGGCCTGATCGGCGATACCCGCGACATCGGCATCACCCTGGGCCTGCTGCCGCGCGACACCGCCGGCGTTGAAATCGGCCGTCGCCACTTCCCGCTGAACTCGACGTTCCAGAACGGCCCCATCCGCGGCAAGGACGTGTTCATTCCGCTGACCCAGCTGATCGGTGGCGCGGCCATGGCCGGCAAGGGCTGGAACATGCTCAACGAGTGCCTGGCCGTGGGCCGCTCGATCACCCTGCCGTCCACCGCCAGTGGTGGTGCCAAGGCCGGTGCCGCGGTGACCGGCGCCTATGCGCGCATCCGCAAGCAGTTCGGCCTGTCGGTCGGCCGCTTCGAGGGCGTGGAAGAAGCGCTGGCCCGCATCGGCGGCAAGGCGTACAAGATCAGTGCGCTGTCGCAGGCCACCGCCGCCGCGGTTGACCGTGGCGACGTGCCGTCGGTGCCGTCGGCGATCGCCAAGTACCACTGCACCACCATGAGTCGCGAAGTGATCTCGGACATGATGGACGTGATCGGCGGCAAGGGCATCATCCTGGGGCCGCGCAACTTCGCTGGCCGCAGCTGGCAGGCCGCGCCGATCGCGATCACCGTGGAAGGCGCCAACATCATGACCCGCAGCCTGCTGATCTTCGGCCAGGGTGCGATCCTCTGCCACCCGTGGGTGCTGAAGGAAATGAAGGCCGCGCAGGATCCGGATACCCGCGCCGGCCTGCAGGACTTCGACCGCAGCCTGTTCGGCCACATCCGCTTCGGCATCTCCAATGCCGTGCGTTCGTTCTGGTTCGGCCTGACCGGCGCGCGCTTCGGTGCCGCCCCGGGCGACGCCTATACCCGCCGCTACTTCCGCAAGCTGGACCGCTACTCGGCCAACCTGGCGCTGATGGCCGACATCTCGATGATGACCCTCGGCGGCAAGCTGAAGTTCAAGGAATCGCTGTCCGGCCGCCTGGGCGATGTGCTGAGCCACGTCTACATGACCAGCGCCATGCTCAAGCGCTACCACGACGAAGGCGCACCGCAGGCCGACCAGCCGCTGCTGGCCTGGGCCTTCCATGACAGCGTGCACAAGATCGAAGAGTCGCTGTCGGCCGCACTGCGCAACTTCCCGATCCGTCCGATCGGCTGGCTGATGTGGGCACTGATCTTCCCGCTGGGCCGTCGTGCCGAGGCTCCGGGCGATCGCCTGAGCCGTCGTGTCGCCGCCCTGCTGATGGCGCCGAATGAAGCCCGCGACCGTCTGGCCAGTGGCGTGTTCCTGACCCCGTGCGAGAACAACCCGGGCGGCCGTATCAACAGCTACCTGAGCAAGGCGATCATGGCCGAGCCGGTGGAGCGCAAGTTCCTGAAGGCGCTGAAGAGCAAGGGCATCGAGGCGCTGGACTTCAAGGCGCAGCTGGACGAAGCCGTGGCCGAGGGCGTGATCACCCAGGATGAGCGCAGCCTGCTGGAAGAGCTGCGCACGCTGACCCTGGACACCATCACCGTGGACGACTTCGACACCCACGAACTGCGCGCGGCCAGCTACTACGACCGCCAGCACAAGGACCCGCATTCGCAGGCAGCCTGATCGCCCGCGACACGCGTTGCTTCGACGGCGGGCCTCGGCCCGCCGTCGCTTTATCCGCCGACCGGAATACCCACCATGTCCACGCCCCTGCTCTCGCTTTACCACCGGCTGCAGCGCTGGCCCGCCGGCACCTGGCTGTTCTCGCGCGCGGTGTGCTTCAAGGCGCCCTACTTCGCCAGCATCGCGCCACGCATCACCCGCCTGGAACACGGCCGCTGCGAAGGCACGCTGGCCGACCGCCGCAGGGTGCGCAACCACATCGGCACGGTGCACGCGATCGCGATGTGCAACCTGGCCGAACTGACCGCCGGGTTGATGGTCGATGCATCGCTGCCGAAGGGCATGCGCTGGATCCCGAAGGGGATGCAGGTGCAGTACCTGGCCAAGGCACGTGGCACGCTGCAGGCGGTGGCGTTGCCGGCACAGCCGATTGTCGTCGCGGCCGAGGGCTATGCGCTGCCGGTGACGGTGAGCGTGCGCGACCGTGCGGGCACGGAGGTGTTCAGCGCGGTGATCGACATGTGGTTGTCGCCGGCGAAGTAGGTCCCCGCGAACGGCGCAGCCCCTCGTGGGTGGACGGTTGATCGCGGAAAGCCCTGGCTAGGCTGGGGACGGTGGGTTCGCGGGGGACGCCGTGAACCCATCCCTGGGGCCTTGGCCGCGGCATCCATGCCGCGGACACCCCCGCGAACCCACCGCCCCCAGCCTCGGACGCATCTCTGCGGCGTCCACCCACGCAAGAGAAAAAAGAAGGGCAGAAGCAAAAGCAAAAGCGGCCCACCGGCCGCTTTTTGCTGTTGCTGTTGCTGTTGCTCTTGAACTTCTTTTTCTTCTCCGTGGGCTGGCCGCGCCCTGAAACTGTCAGGGGTGTGGCGGGTGGGCCGTTCAGGGGCGTTGGCGCCATGGATGGCGCCATCGAGCTTACATGGACGTACTTGCAGCATCCCCTGCACGGCCCACCCGCCACCCCCAACACATGACCCGCTCCACGCGACCAACCCACGAGGGGCTGCGCCGTTGGCTGGAAACTACGCCAGCGCGCGAAACACCAACGCCAGGATCGCCGGCACCGCCTGGATCATGAAAATACGGCGGCTCACGCTGTACGCGCCATAGCAGCCCGCCACCGCCACGCAGGCCAGCGAGAACGTCACCAGCACCGGCTGATCGATCACCAGCCCCACCACGATGCCTGCCGCCAGGAAGCCGTTGTACAGGCCCTGGTTGGCCGCCAGCACGCGCGTGTCCCCGGCCTTCTCCGGCGTGTTGCGGAAGGTCTTCAGGCCCAGCGGGCGGGTCCACAGGAACATCTCCAGCACCAGGAAATAGACGTGCAGCAGTGCGACCAGCAAGGTCAGGGCGAGTGCGATCCAGTACATGTGCGGTTCCTTGGACAGGGAAGGAGAATGGGGTCAGCGCCCTTTCCCCGCGGGAAAGGGCCCTGACCCCGGCAAATCAACGGTCGCGCGGCAGCTTCTTTTCTTCGCGCAGCACGCCGAACGCAGCCAGGGTCATGAAGCCGGCCACCAGTACGCCGCCGATGAACACCACGTGCGAACCGAACAGGGTCAGTGCCTTGTGGATCCAGGTGAACCCCAGGTCCGCGCCGCGGTACACCACGGTGTCGATCGCCGCGCCGGCCTTGTAGCGCCACTGCCGGTCCACGCGCGTGTAGATGGTCTCGCGCGCCGGCTTGGCCAGTGCGAATTCGCTGGCGCGGGTCATCACCTGCACCACCGCGACCATCAACGGCATCGGCGAGGCTGCCAGCACCGAGAAGCCGATCAGGATCGCGAAACCGGGAATCAGCAGCGCCGGCGCGATGCCGTGGCGCGACAGCAGCCAGCGGGTCAGGCCCACCTGCATCAGCAGCGCCAGCGCGTTCACCGCCAGGTCGATGCGCGAGAAGAACGCGGTACTGGCCGCCGGGTCGGTAAACGCCGCGCGCACGATGCTGGCCTGCTGGTTGTACAGCAGCGTGCCGACGCCCACGCCGAACACCACCATCACCGCCAACCAGCGCAGCAGCGGCTCGCGCACGATCAGTTTCAGGCCGTCCAGCACGCTGCCGCCCATCGGTTGCTCGCCGGACACCAGTTGCTGCTCGCGTTCGCGCAGCACCGCCCAATGCCGCAGCCGCCAGATGCACAACAGGCACACGACCAGGAATGCTGCCGAGACCAGCATCAGGTTGGCGATGCCCACGCGCTGCGCCAGCGCGCTGGTGATCAACGGGCCGAGGAACGCGCCAACGGTGCCGGCCGCACCGATGTAGCCGTAGTAGGCACGCGCCTGTGCGTTGGAGAACACGTCGGCCATGAAGCTCCAGAACACCGCCACCGCGAACAGGTTGAAGACCATCACCCAGAGGAAAAAGGCCATGCCCCGCCCTGGCACGTGACTGTCGAACAGTGCGTAGAACCCCAGCAGGGTGACGATGAAGAAGCCGTACACCATGGGAAGGAACACACGGCGCGGGAAGCGGCTGACCAGCCAGCCGTACACCGGCTGCAGCACCAGCATGATCACGAACACGCAGGAGAACAGGAACTGCAGGACGAAGTCCTTCAACGCGATGCCATGGCTGGCGAACCAGGTGATCAGCACGGGCGGGAACACCGTTTCCAGGTCCGCCGAGGCGGCCATGGCCTCACGCACCGGGCGCAGCACGTAGTAGCCGCTGAGCAGGCAGAAGAAGTACAGGAACGACCACCACAGCGCCGGCGACTCGCGCAGCGCCGCCGCCAGGCCCTGCAGCGGCCCCTTGCCCGATGCAGCGCTCATGCAGCGCCCCTCGCCCACAGACGGCGGTTGGACAGCAGCATGGCAGGCTCCGGGGCGGTGAAGCGCGTACGTTAGCCAATGCACTGCAACATCGCCAGCGTGACGCGCCCTCGCGCCTGCGGACGGACGCGACGACCGGCCTGGACGACACGTTCCGATACACACTTTCGGGGCGTCAAAATTCCAACTTTTTCAACAAGATGCGCATTCATCTTCGCTTTGTTTGTGCACAGGGGAAAAGCGGCGCTAGAATCGCCATCAGCAGTCGCGCACGGGTCCAACCGATGAAAAAGAACAGCCTGCGTCGTCCGATCCGTTCGGCGGCCACCGGTTTGCTGGGCATGTTGATGCCCGTTGCCTTGTCCACCACCGCGCAGACACCGCCGGCGTTGCCGCCGATGCCGACCAACATCGAATCCGCGACGGCTGCCACCGTCGCCCACACCCAGCCTGCGGCCTACCGCACCGGTCTGGTGCCGCGCGTCCAGGCGCCGGCGGCTGGCTTCAACGTCGCCAACATCGAATCGATGGCGCAGCAGCTGACCTATGGCGAGCGCGTGCCAGGCATGGCGGTGGCGATCGTGCAGGGCGGCCGCATTCTCAGCGCGCGTGGCTATGGCGTCACCGACGTCAACAACCCGCTGCCGGTCGATGCGCACACCGTGTTCCGCCTGGCCTCGCTGTCCAAGGCCTTCGCCGGCACCATGGCCGGCCTGCTGGTCAACGACGGCACGCTGCGCTGGGACAGCAAGGTCACCGACTACGTGCCGGGCTTCCGCCTCAATTCGCCCGAAGCCACCGACCGCCTGACCGTGGCCGACGTGCTCAGCCATCGCGTCGGCCTGCCGTACAACGCGTACGACCGCGACATCGAAGGCAACGCCGAGTACTACGCGCTGACCCAGAAGCTGGCCAACACCAGCCTGAAATGCCTGCCGGGCGACTGCTACGCCTACCAGAACGTGGCCTTCAGCCTGATCGGCGACGTTGTGTATGCGGCCTCGGGCAGCTTCTACGAGCAGTCGGTCGAGCGCCGCATCTTCAAGCCGCTGGGCATGAATGATGCCAGCCTCGGCCTGGCCGGCATCCAGGCCAGCTCGCGCTGGGCGCGTCCGCACGTGCGCAGCCGCAACGGCTGGGTCTCGCTGACGCCCAAGCCCACCTATTACCGCGTCGCTCCGGCGGCTGGTGTCAACGCCAGCGCCAGCGACATGGCGCAGTGGCTGCTGGCCCACACCGGCCATCGCCCCGACGTGCTGCCGGCACCGCTGCTGGCCACCCTGCATTCAAGCCTGATCAACACGCCGGGCGAGATGCGTTCGGGCTGGCGCCGTGAGCGCCTGCACTCGGCGGGCTACGCATTGGGTTGGCGTACCTTCGACTACGCCGGCCACGACGTGGTGTTCCATGCAGGTGCCGTGCAGGGCTATCGCGGCCTGGTCGCGCTGGTGCCGGAACGTGACCTCGGCATCGCCATCCTCTGGAATGGCGAAAGCGGCCTGCCCAGCGGCCTGCTGCCGACCGTGCTCGACTCGGCTCTCGGCCTGCCGGCGCAGCGCTGGCTGGACGTGGACACCGACTTCGGCAGCGACAACCTGATGGCCGAGGGCGCAAGCCCGGCGCAGCAGGACAAGCGCAAGGGCAAGGGCGCCTCGGGCAACCGCGCGGTGGCTTCGCCGCGCTGACCAGGCGGGCTCGACCGTGTGTGCGAAGGGCGGCCCATCGGTCGCCCTATTTGTTGGCCGTTGCAGCGTCGAGCCCATGCTCGGCTCTGCAGTTCCGCAGCGCTAGTGCGCGAAGTAGTGCATGCCGCCGTCCACTGGAATCACCGCACCGGTGATGTAACCCGCCAGCGGCGAGGCCAGGAACGCCACCAGCGGCGCCACTTCCTCCGGTTCTCCAAAGCGTCCGATCGGGATGTTGCGGGCAATGAACGCGCGTCTGCTTTCCTCGGTGCGGTGCAGGCGGTCCAGGATCTGCGCGCTGTTGATGCGCCCCGGTGCAATCGCGTTCACCGTGATGCCCTGCCCCGCCACCTCCGACGACAGGCCCTTGCTCCACAGGTGCAATGCCGCCTTCGCCGCGGTGGCCGCGTTCACCGCGCGCGGTTCCATCGAACCGCTGAAGTTGATCACCCGTCCCCATGCCTGCGCCTGCATGCCGGGCAACAGCGCCTGGGTCAGCCGTCGTGCGGCGGAGAAGTTCAGGGCGATCGCTTCCTCCCAGATATCGTCATCGGCATCGACCGTGGTCGGCCGGGAACCGCCTGCGGCATTGACCAGGATGTCGACACGCTGCAATGCCTCACGGGATGCGTCCGCGATGTACCGGAGGTCGCCGGCAACCGTGACATCGCCGGCCACGATGACCGGTGCGGCGCTGCCTTCAGCTTCGATCCGCGCCGCCAGCGCCTGCAACGGTGCCCGCTGCCGCGACGTGATGGCAATGCGCACGCCCTGGGCCGCCAGCTGCCTGGCGACGGCGGCACCGATGCCGCTGGCCGCGCCCGTCACCAACGCGGTACGGCCAGCAAGATTCAAGTCCATGGTGTTCTCCTGTCAGCGTGGCCGGCGAATCCGGTCCGTGCACGACATGCTGTTTGATCACCCCTGATTGATAAACTCCACGCAGGTTTCAGCATTCAACACCCGGGGTGTCAGATGAACCTGCTGGAGAGCATGCAGGTCTACGTGCTGATCGTGGACAAGGGCAGCCTCAGTGCGGCAGCCGCGGCGATGGATATCTCGGCAACGATGGCCGGCAAGCACCTGCGCGCATTGGAAGCCCGGCTGGGCATGCAGCTGTTGAGCCGTACCACCCGGCGCCAGCACATGACACCGTTCGGCGAGGACTACTACGCGCGCTGCAAGGAGATCCTGCGCCTGGTGGAGGAAACCGACGCGCAGGCGCAGCACCAGCAGCTCTCACCGGCGGGCACGCTGCGCATCAGCGCACCGGTGATCTTCGGTACACACGCGCTGGTACCGGCGCTGGCCGAGTACATGGCCCGTCATCCGGATGTCCGGGTCGAAGCCACGCTGACCGATCGTGTGGTCGACCTGGCCGAAGAGGGCTTCGAGGCGGCACTGCGCATCGGCACGCTGGCCGACAGCAGCGTGCTGGTGGCACGAGCACTGGCCCCCTATCGCTTGATGATGTGCGCCTCGCCGGCGTATCTGGCCAGGCACGGCACGCCACGCAGCGTGCACGCAATTGGCGGCCATCAATGCCTGTCGTTCGAACCGAGTGCGCTTGCCCAGTGGCTGCAGGACGACGCTGGCGAGCTCGACCACGTGCCCGACGGCCGACTGCAGATCAACAATGGCGAAGCGCTGCGTTCGGCGGCGCTGCACGGCCTTGGCATCGTCCTGCAATCGACGCTGCTGCTGGCCGCCGATGTCGAGGCGGGGCGTCTGGTGCAGCTGTTCCCGGAATACGGTCAGGCCGGTCGGCCGATGCACGTGGTCTATGCGCACGACCGTTACCACTCCACCCGCCTGCGCAGCTTCCTCGACTTCCTGATGGAGCGCTTTCCAGCGGCGCCGCACGGCTAGCGCCGACCGTCAGGAAAGCGGTCGAGCCTGGCTCGACTCGACGCTACAAGTGGCCCATAAAAAAACCCCCTCCCCGCTGGGCAGCCAGGGAAGGGGGTTTCAGGATGCGGCTATCGGGAAGTACTTAGATCAGCGGCGCCGGGGTTGCCGGCAGAGCGACCGGAGCGGCCTTCTTCTTGCGGGCGGCCGGCTTGCGCTTGGCAACCTTCTTCGCTGCCTTCTTCGGGGCAGCCTTCTTGGTGGCCTTCTTCGCGGTCTTCTTCACTGCCTTCTTGGCGGTCTTCTTGACGGCCTTCTTGGCAGTGGCCTTCTTCGCGACCTTCTTGGCCGGCTTGCGCGCCGCGGCCTTCTTGGCAGTCTTCTTGGTGGCCTTCTTGGCTACCTTCTTGGTGGCCTTCTTGGCTACCTTCTTGGCAGCGGACTTCTTGGCTACCTTCTTCGCCGCCTTCTTCACTGCCTTCTTCGCAGTGGTCTTCTTGGCGACCTTCTTCGCAGCCTTCTTCACTGCCTTCTTGGCGGTTGCCTTCTTCGCGACCTTCTTCACTGCCTTCTTGGCAGCGGCCTTCTTCGCGACCTTCTTCACCGCTTTCTTGGCGGCGGGCTTCTTCTTCGCAGCTTTCTTGGTTGCCATGGGATGGCTCCTCGTCAGTGATAGGGAGTTGAAACGCCCAGTTGGATCAAACCCGCGGATGCTGCGTGCGGGGACCGCCGGCGCGTCAGGCGCGCCGTTACGGATGCGGCAATGCCCGCCTCGATCGGCGGAGCGGGCATCGGAACGGGAGTTGCCTTGCATTTCTCCGGGGGAAGCGGGGCCATGTCCACCGTCATCAGGGTCGCGGTGGTCTTGAAGGGGCTGCTTCGCATCGGACGATTGATTCTGCGCACTCGGTTGGGCAGGCAAGGTCTGCTGAGGCGAAACCTAATCACGGTTTTTTTTACTGTCAACAACCCCCGCGAAAAATTTTCACATCCGCGCCTTCCCGGGCGCCGCCGGCGCCACCACTCTGCACGGTCTGCAACGACGGTGGAAGCGGCGCGCACGCACGTTGCCTGCATCGATGCCAATGCAGGCGTTGATCAAAAAACACTTGAAATAAGCACTCCGCGTAGACAGGCGCAGGCAAGGCACAACGGCGTACGCGCATCGTCGGTGGTCACCGGCACCGCCGCCAACGCCAGCACAACGGCGCCGCAACGGGGGGCGAAAAGTTTTCACATTCGAACGCTTCGGCGCGGGGCTGAAACGCGGATTTGCGCAAAACTGCGCACGCCCATCGGCACCGTTCGCCTGTCGGCTGATGCCACGCCGAGGGTGCACAGCGAACCCCGCGTCATGAGCCCGACGCGGTCGCCAAAACAAAAACGGCCACCCGAAGGTGGCCGTTCCAGAATCCGGAAACGACGACTCAGTGGTCGTCGTTCTCCAGGGCTTCGGCGTACGCGTCCGGGTCCAGCAGCTCGTTGACCTCTTCGGCGTTGGTCAGTTCGATCACGAACATCCAGCCTTCGCCGTAGGCATCTTCGTTGATGGTTTCCGGCTTGTCGGACAGGGCCGAGTTGACCTCGACGACCTTGCCGCTGATCGGGCTGTAGACGTCCGAGGCGGCCTTCACCGACTCGACGACGGCGATCTGTTCGCCGGCCTTGGCGTCGGCGCCGACTTCCGGCAGTTCGACGTAGACCAGGTCACCCAGCAGGCCCTGGGCGTGGTCGGAAATACCGACGGTGACGCGGCCATTGCCTTCGACACGGGCCCACTCATGGGACTTGAGGAACTTGAGGTCGCCGGGGATCTCGCTCATGGGACTGCTCCAGAGATATGCAGGGGTGGAAAAAACGGGGCTAGTGTAACCAACCGGCCGCCACTGCTGTCAGTGACGACCGGCACGTTCGGATCAGGCGTCGGCGAGCACGCCGGGCTGGGCCTGGCCTTCGCGCACGAACGGGAACTTGACCACGCGCACCGGCACCTGCCGGCCGCGGATGTCGACGGTGACCTCGCCGAGTTCACCGGCCGGCACGCGGGCGAAGGCGATGCCCTTGGCCAGGGTCGGCGAGAAGGTGCCGGACAGGATCTCGCCCTGGCCGCCAGCGGTGGTCACCGCCTGGCCGTGGCGCAGCACGCCCTTCTCGTCCATCACCAGGCCGATCATCTGGCGCGCGGTGCCGGCGGCCTTCTGCGCCTCCAGCACGTCGCGGCCGATGAAGTCGCGGCCTTCGTCCAGCGACACGGTCCAGGCCAGTGCCGCTTCATACGGGCTGATCTCTTCGTCCATGTCCTGGCCGTACAGGTTCATGCCGGCCTCCAGGCGCAGGGTGTCGCGCGCACCGAGGCCGGCCGGCTTCACGCCTGCCGCCAGCAGGCGGTTCCAGAAGGCGACCACGGCATCCTGCGGCAGCAGGATCTCGAAACCGTCTTCACCGGTGTAGCCGGTGCGGGCGACAAACAACTCGACGCCGTCGTCGGACTGCGCCTGCAGGGCGGCGAAGCGGCCCAGCTTGGTCAGTGCTGCACGGTCGGCTTCGCGGGCCAGGCCGATCACGATGTCGCGCGCCTGCGGGCCCTGCACGGCGAGGATGGCCAGGTCCGGGCGCTGCTCGACGGAAACACCGAACGGTGCCGCCTGCTCACGCAGCCAGGCCAGGTCCTTTTCGCGGGTGGAGGCATTGACCACCATGCGGAAGAAATCGTCGCCCAGGTAGTAGACGATCAGGTCGTCGATGACGCCGCCGCGCGGATTCAGCATGCACGAGTACAGGGCCTTGCCAGTCACCTTCAGTTTGTCGATCGAATTGGCCAGCAGGCGGCGCAGGAACGGCTTGACCTGGTCACCGCGCAGGTCGACCACGGTCATGTGACTGACGTCGAACACGCCGGCTTCGCGACGCACCAGGTGGTGTTCGTCCAGCTGCGAGCCGTAGTGGATGGGCATGTCCCAACCCCCGAAATCGACCATCTTGGCGCCAAGGGCGCGGTGGGTATCGTTGAGCAGCGTCTTCTGGGTCATGACCGGTCCGGCAGCAGAGGAAACAGGAATTCCCATTATCCCAGATCGGTCGCCCGCAGGCGTGCCGCAGCGCAGCGGTTCGTGGAAGCGGAAGCGCGGCCCGCCGCGCCCTTTCCCTTTCGGGCAAGGCAATGGCTGCGCTCCCCGCAACCGCCTGTTACAGGCGCACCCGCCCACGCAGGATGTCGACGAACATCACCCAGTCACCCATGAATGAATACAGCGGATGCCGGAAGGTGGCCGGGCGATTCTTCTCGAAGAAGAAGTGGCCGACCCAGGCGAATCCATAACCGCAGAACAGCGCGGCCAGCAGGAGCGTCGGCTGGCCGCGCAACACGGCAGCCGCAGCCAGCAGCAGCACCCCGCAGCTGCCGATGAAATGCAGGCGCCGCGAGACCGGGTGGCGGTGCTCGCTGAGATAGAACGGATAGAACTCGCGGAAGCTGGCGAAGCGGGACATGCGCGTGCTCCGGGGGCCGTGGTCACTGCCATCATGCGCCTTACCGGGATGCAGCGCTGCGCGCTTGCGGGGCATGGCCCGGCGGCCGTTGTAGAGCCGAGCCATGCTCGGCTGCCTTGGCCTTTGTAGCGCCAAGCTTGCTCGACTGCTCACCGGAGAAGCAGCCGAGCATGGCTCGGCTCTACAAAAGGGTGGGCGCGGTCGAGCCTGGCTCGACGCTACACCGGGGGCGTGCGCGGACCGAACATGATCACCGCCATGCCGGCCAGGCACAGGGCTGCACCGAACAGGTCCGAGCGGCTGGGGCGGATGCCGTCGACCAGCCACAACCAGAACAGCGCGGTGCCGATGTACACGCCACCGTAGGCGGCATAGACCCGTCCACTGGCAGTCGGGTGCAGAGTCAGCAGCCAGGCGAACAGGGCCAGGCTGGCCGCGGCCGGCAGCAGCAACCAGACGCTGCCTCCCTTGCGCAGCCACAACCATGGCAGGTAACAGCCGACGATCTCGGCCAGCGCGGTCAGCAGGAACAGGCCAAGCGTCTTCACGCTTTTTCTGCTGCCTTGGCGTGCTGCCACAGCGCTTCCTGCGCATCCAGGTCCAGTGCCGCCAACGCCTCCCCCTGCGCCTCGGCCTGCGCTTCCATCGCGCGGAAGCGCCGCTCGAACTTGTGGTTGGCCCCGCGCAGTGCGGCGCCCAGATCGATATCGGCGTGCCGGGCCAGGTTGGCGCAGACGAACAGCAGGTCGCCCAGTTCTTCCTGCAGGCGCGCCTTGTTGCCCGCGATATCGCCGCGCTCGAATTCCTCTCGCAGCTCCTGCAGCTCCTCGGCCGCCTTGTCCAGCACAGGCAGCGGGCCCGGCCAGTCGAAACCGACCCTGGCCGCGCGCGACTGGAGCTTCACGGCGCGCTGCCATTCCGGCAGGCCACGCGAGATACCGGCCAGTGCGGAGGTGTCCTGCTCGCCCTTGGCGGCACGCTCGGCGCGCTTGATCGCGTCCCAGTTGCGCATCACTCCGTCGGCATCGTCGATGCTGACATCGGCAAACACATGCGGGTGACGGCGCTGCATCTTGTCGCTGATCGCACGTGCGACATCGGCGAAGGCAAATGCCCCCTGCTCCTCGGCCATGCGTGCGTGGAACACCACCTGCAGCAGCAGGTCGCCGAGCTCGTCGCAGAGATCGTCGAGGTCGCCGCGGTCGATCGCATCGGCCACCTCGTAGGCTTCCTCGATGGTGTACGGGGCAATGGTCGAGAAGTCCTGCTCCAGGTCCCATGGGCAACCTCCCTGCGGGTCGCGCAGGCGCGCCATGATGACCAGCAGGCGTTCCAGTTGATGGCTTGCCTCGCTGCCGGTGGCAGGGGTGTCGTGCGCGCTCATGCGGCCTCCAGGTTCAGTCGGACAACCAGTCGCGCCACGGCAGGCTGGTATCACCAAGGGCAATGAAATCGCCGTTCAACAGCGTTTCGCGGCGGTTGTAACGGAACGGCTTGCCGGTCGCGGCCGACAGCACCGCGCCACCCGCCGCATGCAGCACGCACTGGCCGGCGGCGGTATCCCATTCAGAGGTCGGGCCGAGCCGCGGATAGACATCCAGGCCGCCTTCGGCGATCCGGCAGAATTTCAGCGACGATCCCTGCGCGATGGTCTCGATGCGGCCCATGCGCGCCAGCAGCGCCTCGGTTTCCGGCGAACGGTGCGATCGGCTGGCGGCGACGCGCAGCGGAGCAGTGGCCGGCGTGCGGGTGCGCAGCACGGTGTCGTGCAGACCCTGCCGCCGATAGGCCAGTTCCCCGCGCATGGCATGCCAGACAATGCCGGTGACCGGCGCCAGCACCACGCCGAATGCCGGTGCGCCCTGGTAGATCAAGGCAATGTTGACGCTGAACTCACCGTTCCGCTTGACGAACTCGCGGGTGCCGTCGAGCGGGTCCACCAGCCAGTAGGCGCCCCAGTGGCGGCGCTGCTCCCAGCCCACCTGCGCCGATTCCTCGGACAGGATCGGCAGGTCCGGGGTCAGCTGGCGCAGGCCCAGTTCAATGACCTGGTTGGCGGCCAGGTCAGCTGCGGTGACCGGGCTGTTGTCGTCCTTGATCTGCACGTCGAAGCCATCGGCATACACCTGCATGATGGCCTGTCCGGCTTCCTGGGCGATGGCGATGGCGGTCTCGCGCAGGTCCGTCGTCAGCTTGATCATCGCGTTCCCTGCAGCCACTGGCGGGCAATGAACAGCGCCGCCAGCGAGCGTCCCTCTGAGAAGTCCTCGCGCAGCATCAGCTGGTCCAGTTCGGCCAGCTTCCACGGCACCACTTCCAGCTCCTCCGGCTCGTCGCCGGCCAGTTTTTCCGGGTACAGGTCGCGCGCCACCACCAGCCACGACTGGTGGCTCATGTAGGTCGGGGCCAGGGTCATCGCGCGCAGCACGTCGACCCGGCGCGCACCATAACCGGCCTCTTCCTTCAGTTCGCGGTCGGCCGCCTGCTCGGGCGTCTCGCCGGCATCGATCCGGCCCTTCACCAGCCCCAGTTCGTAACGGTGCATGCCAGCGGCGTATTCACGTACCAGCAGCACGGTCTCGTCGTCGAGCATCGGCACCACCACCACCGCACCGTGCCCACGGCTGACCAGGCGCTCGAAGCGGCGGCGTTCGCCGTTGGAGAACTCCAGGTCCAGGTGCTGGCGCTGGAAGGGGCCGTTCTCCTCATCGGTGATCCGATGGATGATCGGCAAGCGACGGCCGGCACGGTCATCGTTCATGCGGAATCTCCGCGGCGACCGGCGGCTGCGCCGGGGCCGATAGAATGTGCAGGCAGCAACATGTTCATGAGCCCGAAATGCTAGCAGACCCAACCCCCTCCCCGCTGGCCCGCCACTGGCGGCAGCGCGACCTGCAGGTGCTGTGGCACCCGTGCACGCAGATGCGTGAGCATCCGGACACCCTGCCGCTGGTACCGATTGCCCGTGGCGAAGGCGCATGGCTGATCGACCACGACGGCAACCGCTATCTGGACGCGGTCAGCAGCTGGTGGACCAATCTGTTCGGTCATGCCGAACCGCGCATCGGGGGTGCCATCGCTGCCCAGGCCGGGCAGCTGGAACAGGTGATGCTCGCCGGTTTCGGCCACGAGCCGGCGATCACCCTGGCCGAACGCCTGCTGGCACTGGCGCCACGCCAGGCCGGCCGCGAACCGCTGGCCAAGGTGTTCTACGCCGACAACGGGTCCGCCGGCGTGGAAGTGGCGCTGAAGATGGCCTTCCAGTACTTCCAGAACCGCGGAGAGCCCCGGCGCACGCGCTTCATCGCGCTCGAGAACGGCTACCACGGCGAAACCCTGGGCGCGCTGGCGCTGGGTGACATTCCGCTGTACCGCCGCGTCTATGCGCCGCTGCTGGCCGAGGGCCTGTTCGCGCCGTCGCCCGATGCCTACCTGGCCGAACCGGGCCAGAGCGCGGCCGATCGCGCACGGCAGGCGGCCGATGGCCTGGCCACGCTGTTCGACCAGCACCCGGGCGAGGTCTGCGCGGTGATCCTGGAACCGCGCCTGCAGTGTGCCGGCGGCATGCGCATGCATGACCCGGTCTACCTGCAGCGCGTGCGCGAACTGTGCGATGCCCATGGCGCGTTCATGATCGCCGACGAGATCGCCACCGGCTTCGGCCGCACCGGCACCCTGTTCGCCTGCGAGCAGGCCGGGGTGATGCCGGACCTGATGTGCCTGTCCAAGGGCCTGACCGGCGGCTTCCTGCCACTGGCCGCCGTACTGGCGACGCAGGCGCTGTATGACGCCTTCCTCGACGACTCGCGCGAGCGCGCCTTCCTGCATTCGCACAGTTACACCGGCAACCCGCTGGCCTGCGCCGCGGCGCTGGCGACGCTGGACATCTTCCGCGACGACGATGTGATCGCGCGCAACCGGGGCATCGCCTCGGTGATGGGCACGCTGGCGGCACCGTTTGCCGACCACCCGCACGTGGCCGACGTGCGCCAGGCCGGCATGGTGGTGGCGTTCGAGCTGTCGCGCGACGGCAACAAGCGCACGCCGTTCGACCCGGGCCTGCGGCTGGGCCTGCAGGCCTACAAGGCCGCCCTCAAGCGCGGCGTGGTGCTGCGCCCGCTGGGCGACGTGCTGTACTGGATGCCACCCTACTGCGTGGACGACGAACAACTGGAGCTGCTGGCGCACACCACGCTGGCGGCCATCGACGAGGCGATTGCATGCGCGTGACCCGCTGCCCCATCGACCTGGCGCTGCACAGCGGCCAGACCGTGACCCTGCCGGAAGACACCGCCAACCACCTGGTGCGGGTGATGCGCCTGCGCGAAGGCGATACCTGCGTGCTGTTCAACGGCGATGGCCACGACTACAGCGCGACGCTGACCGTGACCGGCAAGCGCGAGGTGCAGGTCCGCATCGACGCCGTGCAGGCCATCGACAACGAATCCCCGCTGGCGATCACCCTGCTGCAGGGCATCGCCCGTGGCGAGAAGATGGACCTGATCCTGCAGAAGGCCACCGAGCTGGGCGTGGTCGCGATCATTCCGGTCAACGCCGAGCGCACCGAGGTGAAGCTGGACGCGGCACGGGCGGAAAAGCGCGTGGCGCACTGGAACAACGTGGTGACCTCGGCCTGCGGCCAGTCCGGGCGCGCGCGCATTCCGCCGGTAGGTTCGCCGCTGTCGCTGGCGCAGGCTGCGGCGGCGCTGCCAGCCGATTCGCTGCGGCTGACCCTGGATCCGCAGGGAGCACATCGCCTGTCGACGCTGGAAGCCGCTCCCGCTGGCGGCATCGTGATTGCAATCGGCCCGGAAGGCGGCTGGTCGCCACGCGACCGCGATCAACTGGCCGCGGCGGGATTCCAGGGGCTGCAACTGGGGCCGCGGATCCTGCGCACGGAAACGGCCGGACTGGCCGCGATCGCGGCGTTGCAGGCGCGGTTGGGCGATCTGGGGTAAGGCTTCGTGGTAGTGCCGGCCGCTGGCCGGCATCCACGGGATCATGAGGTTGCCGGCCAGCGGCCGGCACTACCAGCTACCCGACCGGCGGATTGCCGATCAGGCCGCCAGCGGATGTCGACGCTGGAAGCCGCTCCCGCTGGCGGCATCGTGATTGCAATCGGCAGGATTCCAGGGGCTGCAACTGGGGCCGCGGATCCTGCGCACGGAAACGGCCGGACTGGCCGCGATCGCGGCGTTGCAGGCGCGGTTGGGCGATCTGGGGTAAGGCTGATTCGTGGTAGTGCCGGCCGCTGGCCGGCATCCACGGGATCATGGGGCTGCCGGCCAGCGGCCGGCACTACCGGGAACCCGACCGGCGGATTGCCGATCAGGCCGCCAGCGGATGTCGACGCTGGAAGCCGCTCCCGCTGGCGGCATCGTGATTGCAATCGGCAGGGTTCCAGGGGCTGCAACTGGGGCCGCGGATCCTGCGCACGGAAACGGCCGGACTGGCCGCGATCGCGGCGTTGCAGGCGCGCTTGGGCGATCTGGGGTAAGGCTTCGTGGTAGTACCGGCCGCTGGCCGGCATCCACGGGATCATGAGGTTGCCGGCCAGCGGCCGGCACTACCAGCTACCCGACCGGCGGATTCCCGATCAGGCCGCCAAGGAATCCAGCGCCGCTTCCAGTGCATCCAGGTTCGGCAGCAGCGCACTCTGTTCACCCAGCAGCACGCGCATGTGCACGATCTGCGGCAGGGTTTCTTCGGAGGCGTCGGCCAGCAGGCCGTCGCGCGGCACCGAGATCAGCTGCGGGAAGTTCTGCGTCAGCAGCGCGTAGTACGGGCGCTGCGCGTTGCCGCTGAGGGACTTCAGTACCACCACCTTGTTGTGGCCGGCCACCGTCTCTTCGCCCAGCCCGGAAAGGCGTGCGAACGACACCAGCGGCACCTGCCAGCCGTGCCAGCCGATCTCGCCAACCAGCCAGCGCGGCGCATCGGAGACCGGCTGCACCGGTACGCGCGACATCATTTCGGCCACGGTGGCATTGGGCAGCAGTACGCGCTCGTTGCCGGCCTGGATCAGGACGCCGCGGATTTCGTCGTTGCTGGCGTAGCTCATGGTGCCTCTCCGTTGTCGTCCTGCTCACCCCAGCGCGTGGCAATTGCCTGCGCCAGCTCCTGCGGTTCACCGGCCACCATGCCGGCAGCAACCACGGCGGTGGCCGCAGCCGGGTCGTAGCAGCCCTCGCCTACCTGCCCGGCCACCCACGCACCGGCGGCCGCCAGGTCCAGCGCCGGGCCGACATGGGCCAGGTCGGCACCGCTGAGCAGCACCAGCGCGGTGTGTGCGGCCGGCAATGCAGCGAGCGAAATACCGGTGGCATCGCTCTGGAAATGCAGGCCATCGCTGGCCGCGCGCACGCCGATATCATCAGCCAGCACGTGGACCTCGCCCGGCGCGGCGCGCTGGCCGGCCTCGGCCAGCTGCACCGGCAACGGCGAAACACGCGACATCTGCTTGACCAGGTTGCCGTAGCGGCCACCGTCCAGGCGCATGTGCACTAGGACCGGCACGCTCAACGACGCGGGCAGTGCGCCGAGCAGGCGACGCAACGCATCCGGGCCACCGATGCCGGCCAGCACCAGCAGTGATGCGGCGCGCGCACCGGCCGGGGCGGCGGCATCCAGATCGACCAGGGTCAAATGATCGGTATCGAAGGAGGGCTGCGGCGCGGCGGCCGGCGCCGCCACTTCTGCTGGTGCCGGCGCTTCGATCGATTCCTCGACCAGCGACCAGGCGGTGTGATCGAAGGAGATCGGCGGTGCCGCAGGCGCCGCCGGTTCGGCCGGCGCTTGCGGCGGCGAAGGCGGATCCCGTGGTTCGGGCACGTCCGGCTGCAGTGCCGCCAGGGCCTGCTCCAGCGCGATCGGTTCGTGCAGGTGTGCCGGCGGCGAGTACAGACCGTCGGCCGGAACGTCATCGGCCCAGCTCAGCGCCTGCGCCAGATGCGGCTGCAGGGCTTCTTCCTGCGGTGCCGGCGCGGGCGCCGGATGGCCGGGCTCCAGCTGCAGGCTGGGCTCTTCCTCGGCACCCGGCGGCAACACCTGCTGGTGGCCGTGCAGCTTGGCGGCCAGATGGCGCCCCCAACGCTGCGCCTCCCAGCCGTCGCGGCGCGCGGCCAGCTCGGCCTCATCGAACACCAGGGTCAGCCCCGGTGCCGAGAGCACGGCGTCCAGCCGTTCCAGTGCGTCCTCGATGGCCGTTTCCAGCGCGATCACCACGAACTGCGGATCCGCAGCCTGCAGGACCTGTGGCTCCAGGCCGTTCGGGTCATCTTCCAGGACCAGCTGCACATCTGCGTGCGACAGCGCCTCGCGCAGGCGTTCGCGCGCCGCACCGGGGCGGGCCAGCAGGGCGACGGCCGGGGCCGGATGGGTTTCACTCACGGACACGGGCGATCCCCAGCAGGTCGTACACGTTACGCATCAGGTCCAGTTCCTGGTACGGCTTGCCCAGATAACGCTGGACACCGATCTCGAAGGCGCGCTGGCGGTGCTTGTCGCCGCTGCGCGAGGTGATCATCACGATCGGCACATCCTTGTAGCGCGGGTCGGCGCGCATCGCCGTGGCCAGCTCGTAGCCGTCCATGCGCGGCATCTCGATATCCAGCAGCATCAGGTCCGGCACGCGCTCTTCCAGCCGCTCCAGTGCTTCCACGCCGTCACGGGCAACACTGACTTCGAAGTTGTGGCGTTCCAGGATGCGTCCGGTCACTTTGCGCATGGTCAGCGAGTCATCGACCACCATCACCAGCGGCACCTGGCGTTCGTCGCGCGGTGCATTGGCCAGCACCGGTGCGGTCGGATTGGCGAGGAAACGGCGCACCAGCGGCGCGACGTCCAGGATCACCACCACGCGGCCATCGCCGGTGATGGTGGCACCGTAGATGCCCGGTACCGATGCGATCTGCAGGCCGACCGGCTTGACCACGATTTCGCGGTTGCCCAGCACCTGGTCGATCGCCACGGCAGCGCGCAGGTCACCGGCACGCACCAGCAGCAGCGGCACCTGGTCCTGGCCATCGGCGCGTGCCGGGGCCTGCCCGACCAGGCTGCCGAGGTCATACAGCGGATAGTCTTCGCCGCTGTAGCGGTAGCTGCTGTCGGCGGCCTCGAAGCGTTCGCGTGACAGGCGGCCGATACCACTGACCGAGGCCACCGGCACGGCGAAGGTGGTTTCACCGATCTGCACGAACACCGCCTGGGTGACGGCCAGCGTCTGCGGCAGGCGCAAGGTGAAGCGCACGCCCTGGCCACGCACCGACTGGATGTCGACCGAGCCGCCGAGCTGGCGCACTTCGTTGCGCACCACGTCCATGCCCACGCCACGACCCGCCAGCTGGCTGACCTGGTCGGCGGTGGAGAAACCGGAGGCGAAGATCAGGTTGTCCAGTTCCTGCTCGCTGGGCTGCGCATCGGCGGCCAACAGGCCACGATCGATGGCGCGGCGGCGGATCGCTTCGCGGTCCAGGCCAGCACCGTCATCGGCCACTTCCAGCACGATTTCCGAGCCTTCACGGTGCAGGCGGATGGCGACTTCGCCCTCCTCCGGCTTGCCGGCGGCGCGACGCTGTTCCGGCGCCTCCAGGCCGTGGGCCACGGAGTTGCGCAGCATGTGTTCGAGCGGCGCGACCATGCGATCGAGGACATTGCGGTCCAGTTCGCCGTGGGTGCCCTCCAGGGTCAGGTGCACCTGCTTGCCGGTATCCATTCCGGACTGGCGGACCACGCGGCGCAGGCGCGGCACCAGGCCATCGAACGGCACCATGCGCGCGCGCATCAGGCCATCCTGCAGCTCGGAGCTGACGCGCGACTGCTGTTGCAGCAACGAATCGTACTGGCGTGACAGATCGTCGAGCACGCCCTGCAGGCCCCCGAGATCGGCCGCCGACTCGTTCAGTGCACGGCTGAGCTGCTGCAGCGTGGAGAAGCGGTCCAGTTCCAGCGGATCGAACTTCTGATCGGCCTGGTCCTGCTCACGCTGGTAGCGGGCGACGATCTGCGCCTCGGTTTCCAGGTCGAGTCGGCGCAGCTGGTCGCGCAGTCGCGCATTGGTGCGCTCCAGCTCGCCCATCGCGCCGCGGAAGGCACCAAGCTGCTGTTCCAGGCGCGAGCGGTAGATCGCCACTTCACCGGCATGGTTGACCAGGCGGTCGAGCAGATCCGCGCGCACGCGCACCTGTTCCTGCTGCGGGCGCGCCAGCGGATCTTCATCGATCACGCCTTCGGCCGGCAGCGGTGCCGACAACGGCGCATCGAGCAGCGCCGGCGCCGGGCCGGCGACCGTTGCCGACGCGGTTTCTGCAACGCTCGCCACGTCCGCTGCGCCTGCGGCAGCCGCTGCTGCTGCGGCAATATCGGTGGTGGTACGCACTTCGAACGCATCGACCAGCTCCTGCGCCGGTTCCACCACGCGGTGGTTACCGGTGCGGGTCAGCAGCTGGTGCAGGCGATCGAATCCGCGCTCCAGCAACTGCACATCGCGGCGTTCGATCTCGGTGCGACCGGCGGCGACCGCCTCCAGCAACGATTCGATGCTGTGGCCGAGATCACCGATGGCGTTGATGCCGGCCATGCGTGCGCCACCCTTCAGGGTGTGCAGGTCACGCTGCAGGCCGGCCAGCACCTCGCGGTCCTGCGGTGCATCACGCAGCTCGCTGATCAGGCCATCGCAGTGGTCGAGCAGGTCCTTGCCTTCCTCGACGAAGATGTCGACCAGCTCGCGATCGTAGACGCTGAAGTCGAGCGTATCGGTGCTGTCTTCCGGCACCGGCATGGCAAGGATGTCAGGTGTCACGGCTTCAAGCACGTCGGCTTCGGGCGCGCTGGCTGCCACGGCATCCGATACCGCAACCGCATCGACATCGGCAGCTTCGGCGTGGACCTCCGCCTGGCCCGGCGCGTCTTCCAGTTCGAAGAAGCGAACCGGTTCGGCGGTGGCCTGCGCTGCGGCCTCCGCGATCTCCTCATTCACCGTCGCCGGGGACGGCTGATCGGCGCTCTCTCCTTCACCGATCGCCGCCTCCCCGCCGACGTCCGCATCCTCGGCAAAGGCTTCCGCCTCGCCCGGCGCGAGTTCGCTGGCCTGCAGGCCGAGCACGGGCCATTGCCCGTCGTCGGCCAGGGGCTGCTCTTCGTCGATCACGTGCAGGCCGGCCTCGAGCGCGGCTTCCAGCGAGACCGGTTCTGCAAACCCCGGCGCAGCCATTTCATCCTGCAGGCTCGACAGCTCGCTGTCGAGTGGCAGTGCAGCAGGCATTTCGAACGCCGTGGCATCAGCGACGTGCGCGTGATCGGCCGAGGGCGCATTCAGGTCAGATGCGACGGCTTCGACAGCGGCCGGAGTCTCTTCGGCGTCGCGGTCGTCAACCGGCAGCGCACTGGCATCCAGGTACGGCGACAGATCATCCACGACGGTCAAACCGGCATCGTCGGACAACCGCAGCACGCCTTCGGCCTCCGCCTCGACACCGGCTACGGCAACGGCTGGAACGTCGTCGGCCACCTGGATCGATTCGACCACCGGCAGCGACGCATCCTCCTCACCCGGTACGGACGGCCATCCGGCATCGAAGTAGCGCGAAAGATCATCGCTGGCCGTCAGCTCACCGACCTCCAGCCCGGCCTCGATCGCCACGTCGGCGACCGGGGCTTCGGCAGTATCGGCACGTGCTTCCGCGTCCTGCTCCGGTGCGGCAAACGAATGCGGCACCGCATCGGATTCAAGCGCGACGGCTGTCGATGCATCCGCGTCCAGTTCCACCGGCGGTTCGTCATCCAGCGCCAGATCGTCTTCTTCGTCTTCCAGGCCCACCATCGGCCAGCGCGCTTCCGGCAACGCGCCAGCCAGCGCCTGCAGGCGCTGCGCGAGTACCTGTTGCGGCGCGATGCGCGGCTGTTCGGCCTGCAACGCTTCCATGGTGGCGGTGATCGCCTGCGCAGTCGCATCCAGGGCGGCTACGCCTTCATCACCCGGGACCACCTCGGCGGCCAGTGCGCGCTTGATGTAGGACTCCGCGCCGCCGGTCACCGCCGTGATCTCGGGCACTTCGGTCATCGCGAAGGCGCCGTTCATGGTGTGCACCGCGCGCAGCAGTGCATCGCTGACCGGTTGCGGCGCCTGCTGCGCCGAACGCAGCCAGTCCTGCAGGGTGGCCTGGTGGACTTCCACCTCGGCCTCGAGAATCTCGCGCAGCACGCTGTCGATGTTGGCCGGCGTACCGGCCACTTCGGCCTCCACGTCGGTATCGGCCGGCGCCGAGGCGGCAGCCTCCACATCGAGAATGCGGCTGATCTCGTCTTCGCCGTCAGCTTCAGCAACCGGTACAACCGGCGCAGCCGCACCCGGCAGCGGTACGTAGTAGGTTTCCTCGCCTGCGCCGACACGATCGGCAATGGCCTGCATGGCCTGCAGGTCGACGCTGATGCGCTGGCCGTGGCGCAGCGCTGCGTTCAGCTGTGGCAGCGCCGCATGTGCGTTGTCGACCATCGCCAGCACCGCCGGCGAGGCGGCGCGGCTGCCATCCAGCACGCGGTTGAGCATGCCTTCGATCTTCCACGCGAACTCGCCCAGCGTACGTGCGCCAACCAGGCGGCCACTGCCCTTGAGGGTATGGAAGATGCGGCGGATCGGGCGCAGCCGGTCCATGTTGTCCGGCTGCATGCGCCACGCCGGCAGCAGCGTGCCCAGATTGGCGAGCTCGTCGTCGAACTCTTCCAGGAACACCTCGCGGATGTCCTCGTCGATGTTCTCGGCGTCGTCGTCGAAGCCGGCGTCGAAGCCCGTAGTCGCGTCGGCATTGGCGTCGGCGCCGGTCGCAACGACCGCCTCCGGTGCCGTCGCGGTGGGCATCGCCTGCGGATTGAAGCCGGCAGCGGCTGCACTCAGCTCGGCGAAGAACTGGGCATCGGCTTCGCTGAAATCGATCGGCGCGATGGTGTCGATATCGATCACCGACACGGCCGGCGCCGACGTTTCCGCTGCCGGGGCGGGCGCTTCGATCGACGGCGGCGTGATCGACGATGCCGGCAGGTCATCCGGAGCCTCGTCCACCCTGACCTCCGCCGCAGGCGATGCATCGGCCAGCGGCGGCGCCACGGCATCGACGATCTCCAGCGACGGATGCAACCCGGGGTCATCGTCCAGCGACAACGTTTCCATCGCATGCAGCGACAGCACGTCGTCAGCGTTGTCCAATGCATCGGCGTCGAAGCGGAACACCACGTCGTCGGCCTCGGCAACCGCGCCCTGTTCGGCCGCTACCGGATCGAACACCGGCGCAGCATCGAATCCGGTTACGGGCGAAACCATGCTGTCCGTCGTCTCGTCGATCGCAGGCGCTGCGCTTTCCTCGAGCACCTGCGGCGCCTCGGACAGCGACCACTGCGGTGCATCGGCGTGATCGCTGTCGGCCAGTTCGAAGCTGACGGGATCGAAACTGGCGAACGTCGGCGCGCGTTCGTCGCCGGCGGGCGCGGCCGCCTCGGCTTCGGGGTAGAACGGCGCCAGCTCCCACTGCGGGACATCAGGCGCAGGTGCGCTGGATGCGGCGAAGACCAGCGATGCCTCGGCATCATCCTGTGTTGGCAGCGGCGAGGCGCCAGCATCCAACGGGCTGGCGGCCACGACGCCCGCGGTGCCCAGCGCGCCGAACATCAGGCTGTTGTCGGGCACCCTCGGTGCCGGTGTGGCCGGCGGCGGATCGAAGGTGAAGTCCGGCAGCGATACCGGCACGTCGCCGGCCGCGGGCGCAGCAGGCTGCACCGGTACCTCGATGCGCTCGGGCTGCAGCGGCTCGACCTGCACCGGCAGCGGCTCACGTTCGATCGCAAGCGCTGCCGGCGCTTCCGGTGCGGCGGCGTTGCGTTCGGGCAGCGGCCAGTAGCGCAGTGCCTCGAGGCTGCTGCGGGTGATTTCGAGGATGTCTTCGCGGCCCGGGCGACGATCGCGCAGGGCTTCCAGGTAGTACTCCAGGCTGGCCATGGCATCGGCCAGGGTGTCCAGCTGGCGGCCGCTGGGCACGCGCTGGCGGCCGATCAGCTCGGCCTCGATGTACTGCTGCACGCCACGCAGGTAATCGGCGGCGGTACCCAGGTCGAGCATGCGCAGCGCGCCGGACACATCGCCCAGCAGGCGCGGTACATCCTGCAGCTCGGCATGGTTCCAGCTGGTTTCGATGAAGGCGACGAAATGCTCGCGGGCGGCAGCGAAGTTGGCGATGGCTTCATGGGCCAGCACTTCCACCGTGCGCCGGTTCTCCACCGCGCTCGGATCGTCCTCGCCACTGCCGCCGGCGCCCAGATGGGCAACCTGGTCGTCCAGCGAGGCATCGACGTACAGCAGCGCACCGGCGATATCCAGCAGCAGGTTCTCGTCGATCTGCTGGCGCCCCTCGACCACGCCACGCAGCGCGTCGCGCTGCTGCACGACCACGCCGCGGGCCACGCCCAGGCCCATCATGCCCAGCGTGTCGGCCACGGCGCCCAGTTCGTTGGCCTGGGTCTGCAGCTGTTCCGGTGCACCGCCGGTGCGCAGGTGCAGGTCAAGCGCATCCTTGATGCGCAGCAGTTCTTCCTTCACTGCGCTGCCGACGGTATCGAGCAGCTCGCGGTTGCGCCCGCTCAGGCTGCCCCGGGCATGGTCCAGTTCGGCCTCGGTGGCGGTGATGCTGTCCGGCGCAAAGGCCAGCAGCACGCTGTCGTTGACGCCTTCTTCGCCACGCGACGCGCGGATCTCGTTGAGCAGCGGCATCAGCACGATCGGAATGTCGCGATGGCCGTTCTGCAGGCGCTCCAGATAGTCCGGCAGCAGCACGCTGCCACGCATCAGGGTCGCACAGGCTTCATCCCGGTCGGCCACCTGGCCGGCGCCGATGGCATTGGCCAGCTGCTCCAGCTCTTCGGCCACCATCGCCGGGGCATACAGTTCAACCATGCGCAGGGTGCCCTGCACCTGGTGCAGGTAGCCGGCGCAGATGCGCATGCGGCTGGCATCACTCGGGTCTTCCGCGTAGTACTCGACCTCGTTGCGCACCTGGCGCAGGGTCTCGTCCAGCTCGGGCTTGACCCAGCCCAGCGCTGCGTGGCTCATCGCATCGCGCAGACTGCTCATGGACGCGCTCCGTTCGCCGCCGCGCGATGGCCGCGCGGATTCTGGCGTGGGGAATGGAAATGCTTCATCGACTGGTTCCTTGCTCGCCGCCCTGCCCGCGTCACGCCGGCAGCTTGAAGTCGGCGACCGACCGGCGCAGGTCCGCCGCCAGCTGCGCGAGGTGGCCGATCGACTCTGCGGTCTGCCCGGCACCCTGCGAGGTCTGGCCGGTGATCTGCCGGATCACGCCCATGGTGCGGGTGATGTCCGAGGCCGCGGCCGACTGCTGCTGGGCGGCGATGGAGATGTTCTTGATGAGGGTATTGAGGGCGTTGGACACGCGCTCGATCTCGGTCAGCGCGGTACCGGCGTCCTCGGCCAGGCGCGCACCGGACACCACTTCGGCCGTGGTCTGCTCCATCGAGGTGACCGCTTCGTTGGTATCGGCCTGAATGGCCTGGACCAGGTTTTCGATGCGTCGGGTCGCACCCGAGGTACGTTCTGCCAGGCGCTGCACTTCGTCGGCCACGACCGCGAAACCGCGGCCCGCTTCACCCGCCGACGCCGCCTGCACCGCCGCGTTCAGCGCCAGGATGTTGGTCTGCTCGGAAATGTCATTGATCAGTTCCACGATCGAGCCGATTTCCTGCGACGACTCGCCCAGGCGCTTGATGCGCTTGGAGGTTTCCTGGATCTGGTCGCGGATCTGGTCCATGCCCTGGATGGTCTCGCGCACCACGCCGGCACCTTCGGCGGCGATCACCACCGAGCGCTGTGCCACGTCGGCCGACTCGGCCGAGTTGCGCGACACCTGCTCGATGCTCGCTGCGATTTCGCCGATGCGGTCCGAGGCGGAGGTGATCTGGTTGGCCTGGTGGCCCGCCGCCTCTGCCAGCTGCATCGCGGTGGCCTGGGTTTCCTGGGTGGACATCGCGACCTTGGCCGAGGTGTCGTTGATGGTGGTCACCAGGTGGCGCAGCTCGTCCACCGCATAGTTGATCGCGTCGGCGATCGCGCCGGTCATGTCCTCGGTCACCGAGGCCTTCACCGTCAGGTCACCCTCACCGAGCGAGGAGATTTCGTCCAGCAGCCGCATGATCGCCTGCTGGTTGCGGCTGTTGAATTCCACCTGGGTCTGGTAACGCAGTTCCTGCTCGCGCGAGCGGCTGCGCACGTTGGTGGAGACGAAGCCGATGATCGCGATCAGCGACAGCGCGCCGGACACCACGCCGATCCAGAAGTTGGGGAACAGGCGGGTGTCGGACACCGAGCCGAACGAGGAGAACGCATCGAACAGCTTGCGGCTGTCGTCCAGCATGTGGGCCGAGCCCTGGCCCAGCGCGGTCGCCGCCGACTGCGCCGCGAACAGCTGGCGCGAGCTGGCCAGGATCGCGTCGGCGTCCTGCTTCATCGCTTCCCACTTCTGCTGCGACTGCTCCAGTGCGGCCACGGCGGCAGCACCGCGCACGGCGGTGATGCCCAGTTCCTCGTTGCCGTTGCGCAGGCCGTCGAGCACCTGCGAGAACACGGTGATGTCGCGCGCCAGCGCATCCCCGGAGGTCGCTGCGGCGCTGCCACCGGCACGCATTTCGGTCACACGACGGGCCATCGAACCGGCCACCACGACCTGCTGCAGTGCGCTGTACACCTGCGACGAGGGGGCGCCGGAGGCGGACATCGCGCGCACCAGCTCGTTCAGCTGGGCCTGCAGGCCCGGTACCGCGCCGGTGAAGTTGTTGGCATTGCCGGCCAGCGCCAGCACCGCCGGCTCGCTGGCCACCAGCTGCCCGGCCTGCTTGCCCAGCGGCGCCCAGGTTTCGCCCAGGGTGGCGATGGCGCCGGACACGCCCGGCTCCTTGCCATAGCGGCCCTGCAGCGTCGACACGTTCTGTTCGATCGCGTTGCGGGTGGCCTTGAAGGCGGTGAAGGCCTGGGCGTTGCCGCCGACCGCGTCACGTCCCTGGTTGGCCAGCTGCTGCGACAGCACCTGCAGGTCGGCGGCCTTGGAGCCGGCGTCGGCAAGGCGGCTGCCCTGCCAGGTGGCGACGCCGGTGTTGACGCCGAACAGGATCATCGATGCCAGCAGCAGGAACAGCCAGAGGTTGCTGCCGCCCAGCCGCAGCTTGCCGGTCTTGGTGGCGTCCGAAGCAGTACTCATCGTTCAACCTCGATCTTCAATGCAGGGGGCGATGCCCGGCCTCAGGCCGCGGCTTGCCGGAATTCAGGGGTGCGCGACAGCAGCGAGAGCGAGAACACGCCCCAGTCATGGCCGTCGGCATGGAAGGCACGGTCAACGAAATGGCCGTAGCGGCCTTCGGCCAACGTGCCCGCGTCGATCTGCTGGTCCAGCTCGAAGCTGCGCTGGCCGAACAGTTCATCGATGGTCAGTGCGACGTCGCCGCCAGCCTGGCGCATGATCAGCACGCGCTGGCCTTCCTGCTGCACGGTGCGCGTGCCTTCCAGGAAGTACTTCAGGTCGACCACCGGGAACAGGTTGCCACGCAGGTTGCCCACGCCCAGCAGCCAGGGCTGCGCGCAGGGCACCGGGGTCACCGGCGGCATCGGCACGATTTCCACCACTTCGCGGAAATCGGACACCAGCCGGCGCTGGCCGACGCGGTAACCGACGCCACGCCACAGGTCCTGGGCGAACTGCCGCCCGGGCAGCTGCACTGCATGGGCCAGGCTGCGTCGTTCGTAGGCTTCAAGGATGTCGAAGGGCGAGCGCATCAGGCCACCAGTTCGTTGATCCGCGCGATCAGTTCATCCTCGCGCGGCGGCTTGACGATGTAATCGGCTGCGCCCTGGCGCAGGCCCCAGGCCTTGTCGGTCTCCATCGCCTTGGTGCTGACGATGATCACCGGGATGTGCTTGATCGCCGCATCGCGGGCCATCGCCCGGGTGGCCTGGAACCCGCTCATGCCGGGCAGGACCACGTCCATCAGCACCAGCTGCGGCACCTGGTCGCGGACCAGCTGCAGGCCATCCTCGGCGTTGTCCGCTTCCAGCACCTCGTGGCCGGCACGGCGCAGCCACTGGGTGAACACCGCGCGGTCGGTCGGTGAATCCTCGATCAGGACGATACGAGCCATTGTGCCTTTCCCCCCTGGTCAGGCGTTGACGTATGTGCGGATGGCACCCAGCAGTTCTTCGCGCGTGAAAGGCTTGGTCAGGTATTGCTCCGAGCCGACGATGCGCCCCCGCGCCTTGTCGAACAGACCATCCTTGGACGACAGCATGATCACCGGGGTCGCCTTGAACAGCTGGTTGCCCTTGATCAGCGCACAGGTCTGGTAGCCATCCAGGCGCGGCATCATGATGTCGACGAAGATGATCTGCGGCTGCTGGTCTGCGATCTTGGCAAGCGCTTCGAAGCCGTCGGTGGCGGTGACCACCTCGCAGCCTTCGCGCTTGAGCAGCGTTTCCGCAGTCCTGCGGATGGTCTTCGAATCATCGATGACCATCACCCGGAGTCCTGCGAGTTCCCCGCCCGCAGTCGTGTTTTCAGTCATTGCCTATCCCCAAGCGCACGGCCCAATCTCTGGCGGGAGCCGCTGCGAAAGCGTATCTATATCGCACTTCCCGCGCCCGCTTCAAGGCCGGCCTGCCGCGCAGGGGGTAGCACCGGGCTGAACGTGACCGGGTTCGCAATGACTGCGCTGCCGGCAGGCGGACGCTGCGTTGCACTACGGCGGGGAGGCGCACGGCCGGCGTTGCCGCTACCATCAACGCCTTGCCTGACAGGTGCGCCCATGCCGTTGAACGTCATCGTGGTGATGGACCCCATCGCCCACATCAAGATCGCCAAGGACACCACCTTCGCCATGTTGCTGGAAGCCCAGCGCCGCGGCCACGCCCTGCACTACGTGCGGCCCGGCGGGCTGGCCCTGGAAGGTGGCGTGGCGGTGGCCCAGACCGCACCGCTGCAGGTGCGCGACGACCCGGCCGGCTGGTATGAGCTGGGCGCGTTCAGCCGTACCGCGTTCGGTCCCGGCCAGATCGTGCTGATGCGCAAGGACCCGCCCGTCGACGCCGAGTACATCTACGACACGCAGGTGCTGGACGTGGCTGCCGCTGCCGGCGCCTGCGTGGTCAACAACCCGCAGGGCCTGCGCGACTACAACGAGAAGCTGGCCGCCCTGCTGTTCCCGCAGTGCTGCCCGCCGACCCTGGTCAGCCGCGATGCCAAGGCATTGAAGGCCTTCGCGCTGGAGCACGGCCAGGCCGTGCTGAAGCCGCTGGATGGGATGGGCGGCCGCTCGATCTTCCGCAGCGGCCAGGGCGATCCGAACCTGAACGTGATCCTGGAAACCCTGACCGACGGCGGCCGCAAGCTGGCGCTGGCCCAGAAGTTCATTCCCGACATCACGGCCGGCGACAAGCGCATCCTGCTGGTCGACGGCGAACCGGTCGACTACTGCCTGGCGCGCATTCCCCAGGGTGACGAGTTCCGCGGCAACCTGGCGGCTGGCGGCCGTGGCGAAGGGCGCCCGCTGAGCGAGCGTGACCGCTGGATCGCCGGCCAGGTTGGCCCGGAGATGAAGCGCCGTGGCATGCGCTTCGTCGGCCTGGACGTGATCGGCGATTACCTGACCGAGGTCAACGTGACCAGCCCGACCTGCGTGCGCGAGCTCGACGCGCAGTACGGCCTGAACATCGCCGGCACCCTGTTCGACGCGCTCGAGGCCGGCCTGCGCTGATGGCGGCCGCACCTGCCGTCCTGCCCCCGCCGGCGCGCGAAGCGCAACGGCTGGGCGCGACCATCGCGCTGTCGATCGTGGTCCACGCCCTGCTGATCCTGGGCGTGGGTTTTGCGGTGAAAGGCGACGCACCACTGGTGCCGACGCTGGAGGTGATCTTCAGCCAGACCCGCACCGCACTGACCCCGAAGCAGGCCGATTTCCTTGCCGCCGCCAGCCAGGAAGGTGGCGGCGAGCACGACCGTGCGCAGCGCCCGCGCGACAACCAGGCCGGCATCGTTCCGCAGGCCCAGGCGGGGCTGAGCCCGGTGCCGCAACAGCAGCAATCGGCCGCGCCGGCGCCCCCGCCGCAGGCGCGGGTGGTCAGCAGCCGCAACGGCGAAGAGGCAGTGGCCCAGGCGCAGGCGCGCCCGACACCGGAGCAGCCGGAACCGGATGCACCGCTGACGGCACGCGAGCAGCGTGATGCCGAGATGGCGCGGCTGGCGGCCGAGGTGCATCTGCGCTCGGCGCAGTACGCCAAGCGCCCGAACCGCAAGTTCGTGTCGGCCAGCACGCGCGAATATGCCTACGCCAATTACCTGCGCGCCTGGGTCGACCGCGCCGAGCGCGTCGGCAACCTGAATTACCCGGACGAGGCCCGGCAGCGCCGGCTCGGCGGCCAGGTGGTGATCAGCGTGGGCGTGCGCCGCGATGGCAGCGTGGAAAGCAGCCGGATCCTGCGTTCAAGCGGGACGCCGTTGCTGGATGAGGCGGCGCTGCGGGTGGTGCAGCTTGCGCAGCCATTCCCGCCGCTGCCGAAGACCGAGGACGAGATCGACATCCTGCAGGTCACCCGCACCTGGGTGTTCCTGCCGGGTGGCACCCTGCACGACGACCGGTAGGGGTTTGTTGCCCGGGCCTGCGGCCCGGGCCCCGCTGGAAGCAAAGTCAAAGTCAACATCAACAGCAGCGGTCGGGATATTGGGTTTGGCGGGGCGGTATGGGCTTGCAGGACACGCCGTAAACCCGTCCCTGGGGGCTCGATGGCGCCTTGCTCGTGTGCGCTGTCCTGCGCACGCGGCAAGACCGGGGTTGAGCGTCCTGCCCAACCCGCCCGAGGCGTGCCTCGGGCCCATGGCGCCAACGGTCCTGCAAGCCCATGCCGCCCCGCCTCTGACAGATCCCGACGCATCATTGCTGTTGGTAGGTGTCGACCTTGGTCGACACACATCCACGCTACGCGTGGATGCGAGCGAAGCGATCCGCTGTTGACTTTGATTTTCTTTTGATTTTCCGTGGCGGACGCACACGGAAACTGTCAGAGGTCGGGCGGGGTGGGTTCGCGGGGGTGTCCGCGGCATGGATGCCGCGGCCAAGCCCCCATGGGTGAGGGCGCTTTGCTTGCGAAGCACTGCTTCGCAAGCGCCCGAACGCACAGCCGCCAGCGGCTGGGCCGGACCGCGGAGCGGGGTTTACGGCGTCCCCCGCGAACCCACCCCGCCCGGCCAAGCGCGGCTTTGGGTTTATGCGATCAACCAACCCCGCCACGAGGGGCTCAGCCGTTGGCCTTCGCCTTCGCCTCGCGCGCCGCCTGCTGCTCGACCAGGGTCAGTGCCACGTTGTCGCGCAGGTAGGCCGGCTCGACCTTCTCCGGTGCAATGGCTTCGCCGCGCGCGAACGCCGGCACCGCCAGTGCGAGCACGTCCGACGCACGCGGCAATGCCGTGGCGTCGAATCCGCGCAAACCTGTACCGAGCTGCGCGACCAGCGCCCCCCCGGCTGCGGCGAACCCGGTACCGACACCGTAGGCCGACAGCCCTTCCGGCAGCGCCACCGCTGCCGGCGCGCAGACGCGCTCGGCATCGCGCGCGACCGGCAGGCCGTCCACGCGCTCGAAGCGGGCGACGTAGAGTTCGCCCATCCGCGCATCGATCGCCGACAGGATCTGCGTTTCTTCCGCCGGTGCGCGCAGCGCCAACACCTGCAGCGTCGAGACCGGCAGCAGCGGGCGGTCCAGTGCCAGTGCGATGCCCTGGGCAATGGCAATCGCCAGGCGCACGCCCGTGAACGCACCCGGACCGCGACTGAGGGCGATGCCATCAAGCTGGCGACGGCTGATGCCGGCGTCGGCCAGCAGCGCCTCGGCCCACGGCAGGCTCAACTCGGCGTGCCGGCGCGGGGCGATCTCGAAGCGTTCCAGCACCTGCCCATCGACATGCAGGGCAACGGAACAGGCTTCGGTGGCGGTTTCAAAGGCAAGCAGTTTCATTGGATCAGGTCAGAACAAGGGGAACGTGGCACCGGGAGCAGGCTCCGGGCCCGCCGCAACGGCGGCCGGGGCAGCCGCATCATCGGCCACGGGCAGCCATTGTGGCCTAAAGAAGGCCTGCACATCGGCCAGGCTGCGGGTGCGCCGGAACGGCGGCAGCGACTCAAGAAAGACCCGGCCATAGCCACGGTTGAGCAGGCGCGGATCGCACAGGACCAGCACGCCCCGGTCGCTTTCGCTGCGGATCAGGCGGCCAACGCCCTGCTTCAGGGCGATCACCGCCTGCGGCAGCTGCTCGTCGCGGAACGGGTTGCCCCCCTGGCTGCGGATCGCCTCCAGCCGCGCCTCGTATACCGGGTCATCCGGTGCCGCGAACGGCAGCTTGTCGATCATCACCACGCTCAGCGCTTCGCCGACCACGTCCACGCCCTCGCGGAAACTGGCCGAGCCCAGCAGCACGCCATTGCCCGATTCGCGGAAACGCTGCAGCAGCGCTGCGCGTGGCGCCTCGCCCTGCACGAACAACGGCCACGGCCCGTCGCGCAGTGCCTCGGCGGCCTCGCGCAATGCACGGTGCGAGGCGAACAACAGGAACGCCCTGCCCTGCGAGGCCTGCAACACCGGCCGCAAGGTCTGGATCAGCGCGGTGCCAAACCCGCGCGCCGCCGGATCGGGCAGGCCTTCGGGCAGGTAGCACAACGCCTGCTCGGGCCAGTTGAACGGGCTCGGCTGGACCAGCGTGTGCGGATCGTCCAGGCCCAGGCGCGTGGCGATGTGGTCGAAGCCACCGCCCACGGTCAGCGTGGCCGAGGTGAAGATCCATGCCGCGCGGCTGCGCTCGCGATGCTCGCGCAGCGGGCCGGACACATCCATCGGCGTGCGCTGGCAGCGGAAACCACGCGGGGTGAGCTCATACCAGAGCACATCGGCGGCACGGGGGGTCTCCGCCGGATCGGTATCGAAATCGAGGGTGGGCTCATCATCGCCCAGCCAGCGCTGCAGCCGCGACACCGCCTCGCGTGCCCGCGCATGACAGGCATCCAGACCCGCCGCCGCCTCGCGCAGCGGTTGCAGTGCCTGCTCCAGCGTCACCAGGCCGGCCATCACCGTATCGAATCCATCGCGCACCTGTGGCATCGCCAGCGCACGCCACTGCGTACCCCGTTGCGGCAGCCCCTCCATCGCCGAGCGCAGCGCCAGCAACGCCTGCTGCAACTGGTCGACCGGTTCCTGCAGGGCCGACTGCGCGCCGCCTACGCCGCGCGCCTCGGCCAGGCAGTCGCGGCCGAGTTCCTGCCACGGGCGCATGCCGAAGCCTTCGCCGAAAAACTGCGCGGCCAACTCGGGCAGCTGATGCGCCTCGTCGATGACAAAGGCCTGCGCCCCCGGCAGCAACTCACCGAAGCCGTCCTGCTTCAGTGCCAGGTCGGCCAGCAGCAGGTGGTGGTTGACCACCACCACGTCGGCAGCCTGCGCACGTTGGCGCGCGCGCACCACGAAGCAGTCGTCCCAGAACGGGCAATCGGTACCCAGGCAGTTGTCGACCGTGGAAGTGACCATCGGCAGAAGCGGCGAGTCATCGGCCAGGCCTTCCAGTTCGGCGATGTCACCGAACTCCGAACGGCCGGACCAGGCCAGGATGCGCTGGAACTGCGCAGCCTGCTCCGGGCTGGAAAAACGCGGTTCGCCCCGCGCCTGCTGCAGGCGGTAGCGGCACAGGTAATTCGCGCGCCCCTTCAGCAGCGCGCTGCGCAGGCCAACGCCCAGTGCCTGGCGCACGCGCGGCAGATCGCGGTGGTAGAGCTGGTCCTGCAACGCGCGGGTACCGGTGGAGATGATGGTGCGCAGCCCGGACAGCAGCACCGGCACCAGATAGGCGAAGGTCTTGCCGGTGCCTGTACCGGCCTCGGCCAGCAGCAGGTCGCGCTGCTGCAGCGCTTCGGCGATGGCGTCGGTCAGGTGCAGCTGTGCCGGACGCGGGACAAAGGCATCCAGATGCGAGGCGAGCGCGCCGCCTTCGCTGAGGGCTTCGCGGCTGGCATGGACAAGGTCGGACATCAGAGGGAGAGGATACCCGGCCGGGCGCTGCCCGGCACCCGTTTCAAGCCAGAGCGCAGGCAAAGGCAACAGCAACAGCGTGTTTCATGGCTCTGGGTTGCCGCGTGTTTGGCGGGGCGGGAGGGGCAGGCAGGACACGCCGTAAACCCATCCATGGGGGCTCGATGGCGCCATCCATGGCGCCAACGGTCCTGCCTGCCCCTCCCGCCCCACCCTCGACAGTTTCCCAGTGACGGATGCACGCGCGGCGTCGCGTCGAGCTTGCTCGACTGCCCTTTCAGAAGCGGTGGGTGGAACGGAAACAAGAAGGGGTCGGATCCGTTTTCCTGCGGAAAACGGATCCGACCCCACAACGAGTGCGCGCAGCGCGCGACCCGCTTTTGATTTTCTTTTTCTTTTCCGTGGCTGGACGCACACGGAAACTGTCAGAGGTCGGGCGGGGTGGGTTCGCGGGGGTGTCCGCGGCATGGATGCCGCGGCCAAGCGCGGCTTTTGCTTCTGGCTTCAGCGACCAACCCACAGCCACGAGGGGCTGCGCCGTTGGCTGGAAATTCAGTACCGCTTGATCCCCGGCACCGTGCAGCCCTCAATCTGCGCATGCGCCGACACCGCATTCTCCTTCTCGCCCCGCGCCAGGCGCGACTGCTCGATCGTCGCCCAATGCCGGCGGCACAGCGGCCCGGTCTTCGAGCCCAGATCCACCGCCTTGCGCGCGAACGTCTCCGCCTGCGCCCACTGGCCCTGCAGCAGCGCCAGTTCGGCACGTTCCTGCAGCACTGCCGGGTCACCCGCCACGATCTCCAGCGCGTGGTCCAGGCTGCTGGCCGCGCCGGCCAGGTCGTTCGCCTGGCGTTGTGCCAGTGCGGTTACCCGCAGATCTTCCACCTGCGAATCACGCAGCGGCTGTACCGACAATTCCTTGTCGTCCGGACCCGCTGCAGCATCCACCGCAGCCAGGCGCTGCGCCGGCGTGGTGGTATCGACCGGCTTGACCACCGGTGGTGCGCTGCTCACGCAGGCGGCCAGGGCCAGGCTGAGGCCGGTCAGGGCCAGGGGCTGCAGCAGGGATCGCATGTTCATCGGCATCATCGGCTCGGGGGAGGAGTGGCGGCGGCAGGTGCCGCGGCAGGTTCGGCAGGCGCTTCCGGCTTGCGGTCCAGGCCGAACCAGCTGCGCCAGCCACCGCCCTCGCCGTCGGCCTCGCCCTGCCCCTCCGGCGACGCGGCCGGCGCGCACGGCGCATAGGCAGGCGCATAGCCCACCACGAACGGGAAACGACGCGCGCCGGGGCAGCCTTCATCGGTGCTGTTGAGGCCGGTGGGAGCCACCGACTGCCAGTCCAGGCCCTTGTTGCTGACCCGCAGCGGCGCGCTCGGCAGGCGCTGGAAGATGCCCGACCAGACCCGCATCGCGCCGGTGGCGCCATACAGGCCGGCCTGCGCGTTCTGGTCGTTGCCGATCCAGATCACTGCCAGGTGATCACCGGTGTAGCCGGCATACCAGCTGTCACGGCCATCGTTGGTGGTGCCGGTCTTGCCGGCGGGCTGCAGGCGGCCGAGGCCATCGGCATTGAGCCGCTGCGCGGTACCGCTGGCGACCACCTGCTGCAGGCCGACACTGATCAGGTTGGCGGCAATCGAGTCGCCTTCCTGCGCCGGTGCCGGGGTCTTGTCGTACCGCTTGAGCAGCTTGCCCTGCGGATCGAGCACGCCACGCACCGCGTGCAGCGGCTGGATCTCGCCGCCGGACGCCAGGAACTGATACAGCTGCGCCATCGCGTACGGGCTCTGGTCGGTCGAGCCGAGGATCACCGCCGGGTTGGCGTCAGCCTTGATGCCGGCCAGGACATGGATCAGCTGGGTCACGCGCTCCGGGCCGACCTGCATGCCCACGCGCACCGTGGCCTGGTTGTAGGAATGCGCCAGTGCGTCGATCAGGCGCACCGTGCCGTGGCTGCGGTTGTCCGCGTTGCCGGGACTCCAGTTGCGGCCGCGGCCGAGCTGCACCGTCACCGGCGAATCATCCACCCAGCTGGCCAGCGAGTAACGGTCCGGCTGCGCCAGGGCCAGCAGGTAGACGAACGGCTTGAGCAGCGAACCGACCGGACGCTGCGCCTCGATCGCGCGGTTGAAGCCGACCTCGGACACCTCGCGGCTGCCGATCACCGCCAGCACGTCGCCGTTGTGCACGTCGGTCAGCACCATGCCGGCCTGCAGCTCGGGGCGGCGCTTGCTTTCCAGCGACTTGATGGTGCGGGTCACCGCGCCTTCGGCATAGGCCTGCGCGGACGGCGACATGCCGGTCATCACGCTCAGGCCCGCGCCCTGCAGCGCCGATTCCGGATAGTCATGGCCGAGCTGGCGGCGGACCAGGTCAACGTAGGCCGGGAAGCGGTTGGCTGCCACCAGGCCCGGCGTCTTGGGCACGCCCAGCGGTGCCTTCAGCGCGCGCTGGTACTCGGCATCGTCGATCAGCGTGGCCTCGTGCAGCTTGCCCAGCACGAAGTTGCGGCGATCCAGCGCGCGCTCCGGGTTGCGCCGCGGGTCGTAGAAGGACGGCCCCTTGACCAGGCCGATCAGCAGTGCGATCTGCTCGGTCTCCAGCGACTGCAGGTCACGGCCGAACCAGAACTCGGCGCCGGAGGACATGCCATGGATCGCCTGGCTGCCGCGCTGGCCCAGGTACACCTGGTTGAGATAGGCCTCGAAGATGGTGCGCTTGTCATAACGCGCTTCCATGATCAGTGCGTACAGCACCTCATTGAACTTGCGGGTGACCGTCTGCTCCTTGCCGATGCCGAGCAGGCCGCTGCGGGCCAGCTGCTGGGTCAGCGTCGAAGCGCCCTGGCGGCTCTGGCCACCGGAACGGATCGTCACCCACACCGCGCGCGCGATGCCGGACAGGTCGATGCCGTGGTGGCGGTTGAAGTCCTTGTCCTCCACCGCCTGCAGGCCAGTCACCAGCAGGTCCGGCGCCTCGTCCATGCGGATCAGGCGGCGCTCTTCCTGCTTCTGGCCGTACAGGGTGGCGATGCGCGCCGGATCCAGCCGCGCGGCCTTCAGCGCCTTGCGGTTGTCGGCGTCGCGCAGCGAGGCCACGCCGCCATCGGCCAGCGACAGCTCCACCCGGCGCGGGGCCACCCGGCCGTCAACGTCGTTGAAGCCGCGGCTGGAGATGACGAAGCGCCCGCCGTTCACCGCATAGGTGGCCGGCTCCTTGCCCTGCCCGTCATCGCGGTAGGCAGAGGCGGCCAGCTCGGTCTTCAGCGTAGACGCATCCATCGCCTTGCCGGGGGTGAGCACCAGCGGGCGCGCGTACACGCGCGTCGGGATCTGCCAGCGCAGTTCACCGAAACGCTGGGTCACCTGTTGGTTCAGGTACAGCGTATAGGGAATGAGGAAACCCAATCCCAACGCGACCGCAGCCATGCTCCAGGTGATCAGCCGGCGCCGCCACAGCGGACCGTTGTCCTGCTGGTCGTCGTCGGAATCGTCGATGTCGTCGGAATCGTAGCGTCGGGGCACGGGAATGCGAGAATGTAGGGTCTGGCGAGTCTACCCCAGCCGCTGCGGCTGGCGAATTCTCCCGGGTTCCCCTGCTTAAGCTGGAGTTGCAACCGGATGGCGATGTCCCTGGCCGAGATCCGATACCTGATCAACCGCCTGTCGGGCCTGGCCCGCCGGAGCCTGGCAAGCCTGCGCACCCGTGGCTGGCGTGCCACCTGGCAACGCATCCGCGTGCATGCCCAGCGCGCCGTCCCCGCCCCGCGCACGCCACTGTTCCTGCCGCCAGCGCAGGATTTCGCCCCCTTCACGGTGCCGTTCAGCGAGTCGCCGGAGGTGAGCATCGTCATCCCGGTCTACAACCACGTCGCCCACACCGTGGCCTGCCTGCGCGCCCTGGCGGCGCACCCGCCGGCCGCCGCGTGCGAGATCCTGGTAGTGGATGACGGCAGCAGCGATGCCACCGTGCGGTGGATGCCGCAGGTGGCCGGGCTGCGCTATGAAGTGCGTGCGCACAACGGCGGCTTCATTGAAGCCTGCAATGACGGTGTATCGCGCGCACGCGGCCGCTACGTGGTACTGCTGAACAACGATACGGTGCCGCAGCCGGGCTGGCTCGACGCCCTGCTGGACACCTTCGGCAGCGTGCCCGACGCCGGCCTGGTCGGCAGCCAGCTGCTGTACCCGGATGGCCGCCTGCAGGAGTCGGGCGGGGTGATCTTCGCCGATGGCAGTGGCTGGAGCTACGGCCGCTTCGAGGCCGCCGATGATCCGCGCTTTGCCAGCCTGCGCGACGTCGACTACTGCTCGGGCGCGGCGCTGATGCTGCCACGCGCCCTCTGGCAGCAGCTGGACGGCTTCGACACCCGCTACAAGCCGGCCTACTACGAGGACACCGACCTGGCCTTCCGCGTGCGTGCACACGGCCTGCGCGTGCTGGTGCAGCCGGCCAGCCGGGTGATCCACGACGAAGGCACCAGCAACGGTACCGACACCGGCAGCGGGGTGAAGGCCTACCAGGTACGCAACCAGGCCATCTTCGCCGCCCGCTGGGCCACCGAACTGGGCCGTCATCCGGCGGTCGGCGAAGTGCCGTCTCCGGCGCTGCTGCTGCGCGGCCGGCGCCAGGTGCTGATCCTGGACGAGGAAGTACCGCAACCGGATCGCGATTCCGGGTCACTGCGCCAGGTCAATCTGATCCGCCTGTTGCTGCAGGGCGGCGCCCACGTTGTGTTCGTACCGACCCGGCGCGAGCACGCCGGTGCGGCCACCGAAGCGCTGCAACGGATGGGCGTGGAAGTCTGGTACGCGCCCTTCCTGGACAGCGTAGCCGGCTGGCTGCGCAGCCACGGATCGCGTTTCGACGTGGCAATGCTGGTGCGTCACCACGTCGCCCACGAATGCCTGCCGCTGCTCAAGCGCTATGCACCGCAGGCACGGACCGTGTTCGACACCGTTGACCTGCACTACCTGCGCGAACGCCGCGGTGCCGAAGTGGCCGGCGACGCAACCCTGCTGCGTGCAGCGGAACGTACCCGCAGCAGCGAACTGGCCGTGATGGAGCAGTGCGACATCACCGTGCTGGTCAGTGCGGCCGAACGGGAGCAGCTGCAGTCCGATGCGCCGCAGGTGCGGGTGGAGCTGATCTCCAACCTGCATGAGGTCGCCGGTGCCGGCGCCGTATTCGAGCAGCGGCGCGACCTGGTGTTTGTCGGCGGCTTCCGTCATCCGCCGAACCTGGACGGCATGGAATGGTTCATCGGCGAGGTCTTTGCCCGCATCCGCGCCCGGTTGCCGGAAGTGCGCCTGCACTGCATCGGCGCCGCGGCGCCGGAGTCGTTGCTGGCACTGGCCGCACGCCAGCCCGGTGTGCAGATGCACGGGTTCGTCGAAGACATCACGCCCTACATGGACGGCGCGCGCATCGCCATTGCGCCGCTGCGGTTCGGCGCCGGCGTGAAGGGCAAGATCAACCTGAGCATGGCCCATGGCCAGCCGGTGGTCGGTACCACCTGCGCCGTGGAAGGCATGCACCTGCATCCCGGCCAGGACGTGCTGGTGGCCGATGACGCTGTCGGTTTCGCCGATGCGGTGATCCGCCTGTACCAGGATCCACAGCTGTGGCAGCAGTTGTCCGATGCCGGCCTGGCCAACGTCGCCCAGCATTTCTCACTTGATGCCGCCCGCGCGACCGTGCAGCGGGTGTTCTTCGCCTAGTCCGCCCGTCCACCGGCGCGACGCAGGCGGTCTTCGAACGCCGGCAGTTCGGCCAGGTCCGGTTGCAGCAACCGCGCCTGTTCGGCAGCGTGCGCGGCAAAGGCCAGGTCGCCATTGCCGAGCCGTTCGCTGCCGATCGCCAGCCAGCGCTGGGCCAACCGCAGCCGCGCCGAGGGCAGGCCCGCTGCGGTCGGTGACAGCGTCTGCCAGGCCTGCAGGCAGGCACCCGCCGCCTGTACCCGGTTCTGCCGCAGATTGTCGTCGAAGCAGCGGCGACTGGCGGGCAGCAGGCGTGCTGCGGCAGCCTTCACCCGCGTGTCGCGGGGGGCCAGTGACTGGGCTTCGCGCAGTGCGTCGAACGCGCTGTGCCCCGGTGGGCTGATCCACTGCCCTGCACGTTCGGCACGCTCGATCTTGCGCAGGTGGTCGCGCAGCTGGCGTTCGCGCTGCACCGTACTGATCGCGGGCTGCTGCAGGGCCTGTTGCGCCTGGCGCGCACGCTGCAGGCGCTGTGCCAGTTGTTGCCGGATTGCCTGCGAAGCGCCCAGCTCCGCCGCCAGGGCTGCATCGCGTTGCGCCGCATCGAACTGGAAGTCGTCGGCGGATGTCTGGCTGCGCGCCACCACCGCCTGCAGCGCCTGCTCACGCCCCCGCTGGGCATTGGGATCATCGGCCGCCACCGCAAGCACTGCCAGGAAACCCTGGGCTGCGGCGTCCAGCTGCTGTCGTTGCAGTGCCCGCTGCGCCTGCCGCAGGCGCTGGTCCACCGCGCGCGCCAGGGCTTCCTCGCTGGCCGGCAGATCGGCATGACCGGCATCGAACTGGCGGGCACGACGCAGGATCGCGGCCGCCTCGGCCAGCTCTCCGCGCCCTGCCAGCGTGCGCGCCTGCAGCAGCAGGTCGCTCAGCGCATCTTCGCGACCTTCCAGCGCCGGCAGGTTGTCCGGCTGCAGGGCAAGGATGCGCTGGAACAAGGGCAACGCACTGCTGTCGCCATCATCCAGGCGTCCGGCCGCGAACGCGTTGCGCGCCTGAGCCAACAACGCACCAATACCGGCTCCGGCACTGCGTCGCGCCTGCAGCTGGCGGGCGACCGCATCGGCTTCGCCCTGCGGCACCTGCAGCTCACGGGCCAGTGCCAGTGCCTGCGCGCTGCCGTCCAGGTCACCGGCGTGCAGGCGATCGCGCGCCTGTTGCAGCGCTGCCGCGCCGGTATTGGCCAGGCCCTGGCGCGCCTGCGGGCGATCACCGTCCAGCGCCAGCACCGCCTGGTAGCGCTCGCGCGCACCACTGCCATCGGCATCGCTCAAACGACCGGCGGCCAGCGCACGATCCCCCTCGGCCAGCAGCTGTTCGATCTGCGGCTCATCCCAGAACCAGTCGGCCAGCGGCTTGCGCAGCAGGACCAGCAGCACGAACACGGCCAGCGCCGCAAGCAGCGCCCAGCGCCAGACCCGGCGCGCATGGCGTGCCTGCAGCCACCACCAGCGACCCTCGCGACGGACGCGGTCCAGCGCAGGATGTTCAGCGCCATGCGGGCGATGCGGGGGCTCGCGTTCCATGCGTGCAGGGTAGCCGGGGCAGCGTGAAGCTCAGCCGAGGCGACGTGCCTCGCTCACGCCCGGCAGCGCATCAAGCTTGCCCAGCAGCGTCGACAACTGCCCGTAGTCGCTGACCTTCAGCCGCAGCCGCAGATGGGCACGGCCACTGTTGCGCACGTTGTCACTGTGGATGTCGAGCACGTAGGCGTCTTCCTGGGCGATCAGGTTGGTGATGTCCTTCAGCAGCCAGCGGCGGTCGACCGCGTCGACCACCACATCCACTTCGTAGCCGCCACCGGCCTGGCCCCACTCCACCGGCAGGATGCGCTGCGGGCTGGCGGCGGCCAGCCGGGCCAGCGCGGCACAGTCTGCACGATGCACAGTGACACCACGGCTACGGGTCAGGTAGCCGACGATCGGCTCGCCGGCCACCGGCTGGCAGCAGCGTGCCAGCTGCACCAGCAGGTTGCCCACGCCCTGCACGGTGAACTTGGACTTGCCCAGGTTCTCGCGGCGCGCGGTCGGCCGCGGCAGGGTCGGCGCGGGCGCGGGCTGGCTGGCGGCACGTTCCGCCTCCAGCAACGTCCGGCTGACCTGGTTCGGGCCGGTATCGCCCAGCGCCACCTGGATGTACAGGTCATCGACGCTGTCGGCATGGAACTTCTTGGCCGCGACGGCCAGGTCCGAGTGCTGCAGGCCCAGCCGCTTCAGCTCGCGCTCGAGCAGCTCGCGACCGGCCTGCACGTTGCGCGCGCGGTCCAGCTTGTGGAACCAGCTGCGCACCTTCTCGCGCGAGCGGTTGCTGGCCAGGAAGCCATTGGCCGGCATCAGCCAGTCGCGGCGCGGGTCGGCCTCCTTGCCGGTCAGGATCTCGACGCGGTCGCCACTGCGCAGGCGATAGGTCAGCGGCACGATACGGCCGTTGACCTTGGCGCCGCGGCAGCGGTGCCCGACCATGGTGTGCACCTGGTAGGCGAAATCGAGCGGCGTAGCGCCCTGCGGCAGGTCCAGCACCTCGTCCTTCGGGCTCAGCGCATAGACCCGGTCCTCGGTCAGCTCGGCATCGAGCGCCCCGGCCAGTTCATTGCCCTGCCCGTCCTGCGCCTGCTCCAGCAGCTGGCGCATCCAGGTGATCTTGCGATCGAAGGACTTCTCCGCGCCCTTGCCGCCTTCCTTGTACTTCCAGTGCGCGGCCACGCCCAGCTCGGCCTGCGAGTGCATTTCATGGGTACGGATCTGCACTTCGATGGTGCGACCTTCCGGGCCGACCACGGCGGTATGCAGCGAGCGATAATCGTTGGCCTTCGGGCGTGCGATGTAATCATCGAACTCGCTTGGTACCGGCGCCCACAGCGCGTGCACCACGCCCAGCGCGGCGTAGCAGGCGGCGACGTCGTCGACCATCACGCGCACCGCACGGATGTCATACAGCTGGTCGAAGGCCAGCCGCTTCTTCTGCATCTTCCGCCAGATGCTGTAGATGTGCTTCGGGCGGCCGCTGACTTCGGCCTTGATGCCCTGGGCGACCAGCTCGCGCGACAGCACCTTCTTGACGTTCTCGACGTAACGCTCGCGGGCGATGCGGGTTTCGTCCACCTCGCGGGCGATGCGGCGGTAGGTTTCCGGTTCCAGGTGGCGGAACGCCAGGTCCTCCAGCTCCCACTTCAGCTGCCAGATGCCCAGGCGGTTGGCCAGGGGCGCGTGGATGTCCCGGGTCAGCTGGGCCAGCGCGCGGCGTTGCTCGTCGTCCAGCTTGTCGGCCGCGCGCATCCTCGCGAGCTGGCGCGCCAGCAGGATCGGCACCACGCGCAGGTCGCGGATGATCGCCAGCAGCAGCCGGCGCAGGCCCTCGCTGTTGCGTCCGGCCTCACGGCCGGCGTGCAGCGCCCACACCGGGTCGGCCGCATCCTGGCCGTCGAGCAGGCCGATCACCGCCGCCTGGTGGCTGCCCAGCGGCAGCTGGTCCAGGCTGGCACGCAGGCCCGGCAGGTCAAACAGCAATGCTGCCACCACCGCGCCTTCGTCGGCCGAGAGCATCGCCAGCGCATCGAGGGTATCGCCCAGCACCGACCAGGTGGCACGCATCTGGTGGTCGCAATCCGGCGCTTCCCAATGCTCGCGCAGGGCCTGGCGCAGCGGAGCAGGCAGCACCGCTGCCGAGGGACGGTTCAACAAGGCATCCAGGCCAGGGACGGAAGCGCGGTTCACAGCATCGAGCAGGCAAGACAGAGGCCCCTACACTAGCGCCGGTGCCGTTCAGGGACAATCACTGCGGCCACCATCACCCGGCATGAAGACATGCCGCTACACTCGCCAACACATCCAGGAGAGACCCGCCATGCCTTCGATTGCCCTGCGCGTCCGTCCACGGCTGCTGGCCTGTGCCGCCGTGTTGCTGTCCCTGTCCGCGCCTGCGCTGGCCCAGCGCGTGGTGGAGGGCGACCTGCAGCAGCAGATGTCGCCCGCCGAGTTCAAGGCCGCCGGCCTGGACAAGCTCAGCGCCGCTGAACTGGCCACGCTCAACCGCTGGCTGCAGGGCAAGGTCGAGGCGGCCACCACCCAGGCCGTCGCCGCAGCGCGCGAAGAAGGCCGCCAGGAAGTGATCAAGAAGAACCGCGGCTTCCTGGACTTCGGCAGCAGCGAACCGATCGAAAGCACCCTGCAGGGCGAATTCCGTGGCTTCGGCCAGGGCCGCCGCTACGTGCTGCAGAACGGCCAGGAGTGGGAGCAGATAGACGCCACGCACTATTCCGGTGGCCGCAAGGAAGCGCCGAACGTCAGCATGCGCCCGGGCGTGATGGGCGCCTGGTACATGAAGGTGGACGGGGTGAACGTGCAACCGAAGGTTCGTCGCACCAAGTAACGCCCGGGCATTCCGGCCGTGCCGGATCCATGCCCGGCGGCCATGGTCGCCCGATGGGGCGACCATGGCGCGCGTTCACGCCTGGCGAAGTGCAGCCACCCGCTGCGCCAGCTTCTTCGCCGAAATGCCGGTGCGCGCCCCCAGCTCCTGCGCGAACAACGACACCCGCAGCTCTTCCAGATCCCAACGCAGCGCCTGCCATTGCGGGCGATCACGCAGGCCCTGCTGCTCGCCCGCTTCCAGCGCCTCCAGGAACGGGTGCAATTCCAGCATGCGCGCCTGGTCACGCGGCGGATCACGCTTGGCACGCTCGGTGCGCAGGATCATCGCCTTCAGGTAGCGCGGGTACTGCGCCAGCGCGTCGGCCGGCGTGTCGCGCAGGAAGCCGGGGTGGATCAGCCCGGCCAGCTGCGCTTCCATGTCGTCCAGGTTGCCACGCGCCCAGCCCATCAACGGCGCCTCCAGCAACGGCTTCAGTTCCGCCACCAGCGCCAGGATGGACTCGGCCAGTTTCAGCCGCGACATCGCCTCGCCGAACAGGGCCTTGGCCGCATGCTCGCGGCGTTGCTCGAAGGCTGCCGCATCGCGGATGTCTTCCAGGCCTTCGGCCAGCACCGCGTTCATCGCCGCATCCACCAGGTCTCCACGCAGGCGTTCCTGCGATTCGATCGCGGCATACAGCAGGCCGGTCTTGGCACCCACCGGCAGCTGCTTGCGCGCCTGCTTGACCTTCTCGGCCAGGGCAATCTCCAGCAGCCGGCGCACACCCAGCGGGTGGGCCTCCTGCGCCTGCTGGCGATCGGCGAAGATGCGCAGCGCCACGCTGTCGCCCTCGTCCAGCAGCGCCGGATAGGCCGGAACGCCGGCTTCACCGGGCACCTGCAGCGGAATCGGCGCGGCCGGGAACGTGCGCAGGCCATCGGCCGCCATCTCGCGCCCCGCGCGTGCAGCGAAGGCATCGCCGGCACGGCCGCCGAATTTCGCGCGCAACGCATCGAGATCACGCGAGGTCGCCAGCACCTTGCCGTGCTCGTCGCGCAGGCGCAGGTTCATGCGCAGGTGCGGTTCGATCGAAGCGGGTTCGAAATCGAGCGCCGTCACCGTCGCGCCGGTGGCACGTGACAAAAAGCGCGCCAGTTCGCCAGTGATGGCATCGGCGCTGGGCTGCGGGAATGCCTCGAAGAACGCACGACCGAAGTCCGGCGCCGGCACGTAGTTGCGGCGCATCGCCTTGGGCAGGCTGCGGATGAGTGCCGAGGCCTTGTCGGCGACGAAGCCAGGCGCCAGCCAGCCCAGCTGCACCGGGTCCAGCGCGTTGAGCAGGTGCAGCGGCACGTCCAGGGTCACGCCGTCATCATCGGCACCCGGCTCGAAGCGGTAGTGCAGTGGCAGGCGCGCCTGGCCCAGTGACAGGTACTTCGGGTAGCGCTCCTGTTCGCTGCCCTCACCCGGCAACAGGTCGACCAGTGACCAGTGCAGGGTCTTGCGCTGTTCCGGCGCCAGCCCCTTCCACCAGGTATCCAGCCCTGCGGCCGAATGGATCTGCGGCGGCACCCGGTCCAAGTACCAGCGCGCCTGCCAGTCCTCGTCGGCCACGATGCCGGCGCGGCGCAGCTTCGCTTCCTCCTCGCGGGCGACCTCCAGCACTTTCTGGTTGTCGGCCACGAAGCTGGCGCGGGTGTTGATCTCGCCGGTCACCAGCGCCTGGCGCACGAAGATGTCGTGCGCCTCGCCCGGTGCGATGCGGCCGTAGTGCACCGGCTTCTTCGGTGCCAGCACCAGGCCGAACAGGCTGATCTGCTCGGAGGCCAGCACCTGGCCCTGCGCGCGCGACCAGTGCGGGTCGAAGTGCTTGCGCAGCAGCAGGTGCGGCAGTTCGGCGATGACCCAGTCCGGCTCGATCGCGGCCAGGGTCATGCCCCAGACCTTCTGCGTGTCCAGCAGGTTGGCCACCAGCAACCACGGCGGCGGGCGCTTGGACAGCGCCGAACCGGGGAACGGCAGGAAACGGCGCTGGCGTGGCGCCTGGAAATCGCCCTTCTCGGTGCGGTGCCCGATCTGCGTCGGCAGGCCCGCCACCAACGCCCGGTGCAGGGTCTGGTAGGCAGCCGCGCGCACGCGTTCGCTGAAGCCGCCGCCCGCCGGTGCCTGCTCCTTCTGTGCACGTACGGCCACCGGCGTCGGCGCCGCTTCGGCCTTGCCTTCGCGGGCCAGGCGTGCAGCGCGGTGCAGCTGGCCACGGGTGGCCTTCACTGCGGCGGCATCATCACGCGCTGCTGCCGGCGCACTGCTGCCGGCCAGCAACGGCGCCATCGACGCCTCGTCGGCCTCTTCCTTCCAGCCCAGTTCCTCGCACAGCAGCCGCAGCTGGCGGTGCAGCTCGCGCCACTCGCGCATGCGCAGGAAGCCGAGGAAATGACGGCCGCACCAGTCGCGCAGCTTGGACTGGGTCAGGTCTTCATGGGCCTGCCGGTAGGCATCCCACAGGCGCAGCACGCCAACGAACTCGGAACGACCATCGGCGAACTGCGCATGCGCGCTGTCGGCGGCACCGCGTGCTTCGGGCGGACGTTCGCGCGGGTCCTGGATGCCCAGGAACGAGGCGATCACCAGCATCGGCCGCAGGCAGCCGGCGGCCTGCGCGGCGACCAGCATGCGCGCCAGCTTCACGTCCACCGGCAGGCGTGCCATCTGCTTGCCGATGGTGGTCATGCGCCGCTCGGCGTCGATCGCACCCAGTTCGGTCAGCTGCTGCCAGCCATCGGCCACCGCACGCTCGTCCGGCGCTTCCAGGAACGGAAACTCCTCGATGCGGCCCAGGCCCAGCTGCAGCATGCGCAGGATCACCCCGGCCAGGCTGGAGCGGCGGATTTCCGGATCGGTGAACTCCGGCCGCGCCTGGAAATCGGCTTCGGCGTACAGGCGGTAACAGATGCCCTCGGCGATACGGCCGCAGCGGCCCTTGCGCTGGTTGGCGCTGGCCTGCGAGATCGGCTCGATGTGCAGGCGGTCCAGCTTGTTGCGCGGACTGTAGCGCTTGACGCGGGCAAAGCCCGGATCGACCACGTAGCGGATGCGCGGCACCGTCAGCGAGGTCTCCGCGACGTTGGTGGCCAGCACGATGCGCCGGTTCGGCCCGGGATTGAACACCCGGTCCTGGTCCTGGTTGGACAGCCGCGCATAGAGCGGCAGCACCTCGGTGTTGCGGTACTTGCGGTACTTGCGGCGCTCCAGCGACTGGTGCGCATCGCGGATCTCGCGTTCGCCCGGCAGGAAGATCAGCACGTCGCCGCGCGCATCCAGGCGGGTGATCTCGTCGATGGCCGACACGATGGCGTCGTTGACGGTGCGTTCGCCCTGGTCTTCGCCCTCGCCTTCCAGCGCGCGATAGCGCACTTCCACCGGGTAGGTGCGGCCTTCGACGCTGATCACCGGCGCATTGTCGAAATGCTGGGCGAAGCGTTCGGTATCGATGGTGGCCGAGGTGACGATCAGTTTCAGGTCCGGGCGCTTGCGCAGCAGCTGCTTCAGGTAGCCCAGCAGGAAATCGATGTTGAGGCTGCGTTCGTGCGCCTCGTCGACGATGATCGTGTCGTAGTTCGACAACCAGCGGTCACTGGCGATCTCCGCCAGCAGGATGCCGTCGGTCATGAACTTGATGCGGCTGTCGTCGCTGACCTTGTCGTTGAAGCGCACCTGGTAGCCGACCAGCTGGCCCAGTTCGCTCTGCAGTTCCTGCGCCACGCGGCTTGCCACCGCACGTGCGGCAATCCGTCGCGGCTGGGTGCAGCCGATCATGCCGGCCTGGCCACGGCCTGCGGCCAGGCACAGTTTCGGCAGCTGGGTGGTCTTGCCCGAGCCGGTTTCACCAGCGATCACCACCACCTGATGGTCGCGGATCAGCCCGATGATGGCGTCGGCTTCACGCGCAATCGGCAGCTGCGGGTCCAGAGTAATGGACGGCTGCTGCTGCGCCCGGACCTGCCGGCGCTGCACCGACGCCTGCAAGGCCTGCTCGAAGGTAGCGGCCAACGCCGCATCCTGTGGCTTGGCCTGGCAACGCGAGAGCATCCCCAGCAAACGGCCCCGGTCGCGGCTCATGGCGCCGTCGATGGCGGCGCGCTGTTGGCGCAGGCGGGACGATGGATTTTTATCGATAGAGTTCATCAATCGGTTCGTTCAAAACTTTGATAGCGACCAGTCATCACGACCGGTTTATTGTGAAGGCCAACGATTCCACAAGGAGGAACCCCATGGCGAAGACCAAGAGCACGACCAAGGCCAAGACCGGCAAGCAGAAGCTTGCAGCGGCGGCACCGTCGGCGCCGAACATCGATATCGGGATCACCCAGGGCGACCGCAAGAAGATCGCCGACGGTCTGTCGCGCTTCCAGGCCGATGCGTTCACGCTCTACCTGAAGACGCACAACTTCCACTGGAACGTGACCGGGTCGATGTTCAACTCGCTGCACACCATGTTCGAGACGCAGTACACCGAGCAGTGGGCGGCACTGGACGACGTGGCCGAGCGCATCCGCGCGCTGGGCTTCAATGCCCCGGGCTCCTACCGGGAATTCGCTGCGCTGACCTCGATCGCCGAGGAACCGGGCCTGACCGACAGCGCGGACTGGCGTGAAATGGTACGCCAGTTGGTGGTCGCCAACGAAGCAGTCTGCCGTACGGCACGTGAAGTGCTGGAGGTGGCGGCCAAGGGAGACGACGCCCCGACCGAGGATCTGATGACCCAGCGGCTGCAGACCCACGAGAAGTACGCCTGGATGCTGCGCTCGCTGCTGCAGTAAGAGTTGGGGGGCCCGGCAGGGCTGCGCCCTGCACCCGCAGAGGCCTTAAAGCCAAGGCCAGAGCCAGAGCAAAAGCTGGCCTCCTGTGGGTAGGCGGGATGGGTCCGGTGGCAGGGGACGCCGTGAACCCGTCCTTGGGGGCTTGGCCGCGGCATCCATGCCGCGGACGCCCCTGCCACCGGACCCACCCCGCCTTCGGCAGTTCTCCGCGATCTGCCGGCAAAGCCATTGGGGTCGGATCCGTTTTCCCCAGGAAAACGGATCTGACCCCATTTTGTTTGTCGAGTTCTGACAGTTTTCATCCACGCATGGCGTGGATTGATCTGGCCCCCGTCACCGGGAAACTGTCGGGGGCGGGGCGGTGTGGGCTTGCAGGACCGTTGGCGCCATGGATGGCGCCATCGAGCCCCCAAGGACGGGTTTACGGCGTGTCCTGCAAGCCCACACCGCCCCGCCCAATAAGCAGACAGCGCAGAGCCGGCTGTTGCCTTTGACGTTGCACTGGCTTGCAGCAGGTGCAGGGCGCAGCCCTGCCGAACCCCTACCCCTCCCTCCGGGGTAAACTAACCGGATGGCTTCCCGTCCCGCGCACGACCTGCTCCAACGCGTCTTTGGTTACGACGATTTCCGTGGTCCGCAGCAGGACATCGTGGAGCATGTGGCTGCCGGTCACGATGCCCTGGTGCTGATGCCCACCGGCGGCGGCAAATCGCTGTGCTACCAGGTCCCGGCCCTGCTGCGTGACGGTTGCGGCATCGTCATCTCGCCGCTGATCGCGCTGATGCAGGACCAGGTCGAAGCCCTGCGCCAGCTCGGCGTGCGCGCCGAGTACCTGAATTCCACCCTGGATGCCGAGACTGCCGGCCGCGTCGAGCGCGAACTGCTCGCCGGTGAGCTGGACATGCTCTATGTCGCTCCCGAGCGGCTGCTGACCGGTCGCTTCCTGTCGCTGCTGTCGCGCAGCCAGATCGCCCTGTTCGCCATCGACGAAGCACACTGCGTGTCGCAGTGGGGCCACGACTTCCGCCCGGAATACCGCCAGCTGACCGTGCTGCACGAGCGCTGGCCGCAGATCCCGAGGATCGCGCTGACCGCCACCGCCGATCCGCCAACCCAGCGCGAGATCGCCGAGCGCCTGGATCTGCAGGAAGCACGCCACTTCGTCAGCTCCTTCGACCGCCCCAACATCCGCTACACCGTGGTGCAGAAGGACAACGCCCGCAAGCAGCTGACCGACTTCCTGCGCAGCCACCGTGGCGAGGCCGGCATCGTCTACTGCATGTCGCGGCGCAAGGTCGAGGAGACCGCTGAATTCCTCTGCGGCCAGGGCTTCAACGCCCTGCCCTACCACGCCGGCCTGCCGCCGGACGTGCGCGCGAACAACCAGCGCCGCTTCCTGCGCGAGGACGGCATCGTGATGTGCGCCACCATCGCCTTCGGCATGGGCATCGACAAGCCGGACGTGCGCTTTGTCGCGCATACCGACCTGCCCAAGTCGATGGAAGGCTACTACCAGGAAACCGGCCGCGCCGGTCGCGATGGCGAGGCCGCCGAGGCCTGGCTGTGCTACGGCCTGGGCGACGTGGTGCTGCTCAAGCAGATGATCGAGCAGTCCGAGGCCGGCGAAGAGCGCAAGCAGCTGGAGCGGGCCAAGCTCGACCATCTGCTGGGCTACTGCGAATCCATGCAGTGCCGCCGCCAGGTGCTGCTGGCCGGTTTCGGCGAGACCTACCCCCAGCCCTGCGGCAACTGCGACAACTGCCTGACACCGCCGGCCTCGTGGGACGCGACCATTCCGGCACAGAAGGCGCTGAGCTGCGTCTACCGCAGCGGCCAGCGCTTCGGCGTCGGCCACCTGATCGACATCCTGCGTGGCAGCGAGAACGAGAAGGTGAAGCAGCAGGGCCACGACAAGCTCAGCACCTATGCGATCGGTCGCGATCTGGATGCGCGCACCTGGCGCAGCGTGTTCCGCCAACTGGTCGCCGCCAGCCTGCTGGAAGTGGACGGCGAGGGCCACGGCGGCCTGCGCCTGACCGACGCCAGCCGCGACGTACTGACCGGCCGCCGCCAGATCAGCATGCGCCGCGACCCGGCCAGCAGCACCAGCGGGCGCGAGCGCAGTGCGCAGCGTACCGGGCTGTCGGTACTGCCGCAGGATCTGGCGCTGTTCAACGCCCTGCGCGGCCTGCGTGCCGAACTGGCCCGCGAACAGAACGTGCCGGCGTTCGTGATCTTCCACGACAGCACCCTGCGCAACATCGCCGAACAGCGCCCGACCAGCCTGGATGCACTGGCACGGGTCGGCGGCATCGGCGGCACCAAGCTGAGCCGCTACGGCCCGCGCCTGGTCGAGATCGTGCGCGAAGAGGGCTGACGGTATCGCGCTGCCGCGCTGCGCGGCCGCCGGGCATGGTCCCAACAGCGCGCGGGCGCCCCTGTAGAGCCGAGCCCACGCTCGGCTGCCCCTGCGCGAACAGCAGCCGAGCGCGGGCCCGGCTCCACCTTGGTGCAGCTCCAACCTTGAACCGGCCATTCAGCCGGAAGTGCATCCGCGCCCGCTTGCGGCTAGATTAGCGCCATGTCCCTGGCCTCGACCCTGCTTCGTGTCGTGCTCATGCTCAGCCTGTTGCTCAACGGGCTGAACGCGGCCATGGCCAGCGGTCATGAAGAAATGGGGCGGATGGCACACGCCGTCGCGGCCGCCGCAGCTGGCGGTGACGCCGACTGCCACCACCACGCCGGCATGCAGGCCGACCCGGCCCCGCAGGCCAAGGCCCCCGCCCACGACGCCCACTGCCAGATCAAGGACTGCGTGCGCAGCTGTGCCCAGCACCCGTTGCTGGTGGTGCAGCCGTTGCCGTTCATGGCCGGCCCGGCGTTGTCGCTGGCACCACAGCCGATGCCGGCCACCGGCCGTCCGGCGCCGCCGCTGCCGCCGATCTCACGCCCTCCCATCGGCTGATTCCACATGCACCGTGCGCCCTGCGCACCGTAGCCGGCCACCAGCCGGCGTCTTTACGTGTCTGGAGTCACCACCATGAATACCCGCATTCCCCCCGGTCCGGGCGCCGTGCCCATGCCGTCGCGCCGCCTGTTCGTGCAGGGCCTGGCCGCCGGCGGCGTGGTTGCCGGCATCGCCGCCGTCGGCGTACCACAGCGCGCGCTCGCCGCCGCCACGGCCACCCCGCGCCTGGCCGGCGCCCCAGCCGTGCTCAGCGACACCCGCATCGAACTGGCCATCGGCGAATCACTGGCCAACTTCACCGGCCGCACCCGCCCGGCGATCACCGTCAATGGATCGCTGCCGGCGCCGATCCTGCGCTGGCGCGAAGGCCAGACCGTGGACCTGTTCGTGCGCAACACGCTGGAACGCCACCCGACCTCGATCCACTGGCACGGCATCCTGCTGCCGGCCAACATGGACGGCGTGCCCGGCCTGAGCTTCAACGGCATCGGCCCCGGCGAGACCTACCACTACCACTTCCAGCTGAAGCAGTCGGGTACCTACTGGTACCACAGCCACTCGATGTTCCAGGAGCAGGCCGGCCTGTACGGCGCGCTGATCATCGATCCGGCCGAACCGGCGCCGTACCGGCACGACCGCGAGCACGTGATCATGCTGTCCGACTGGACCGACATGGATCCGGGTGCGCTGTTCCGGCGCATGAAGAAGCTCGCCGAGCATGACAACTACTACAAGCGCACCCTGCCTGACTTCCTGCGTGACGTGAAGCGCGGGGGCTGGTCAGCCGCGCTGTCCGACCGTGGCATGTGGGGGCGGATGCGGATGACGCCGACCGACATCTCCGACATCAACGCCCACACCTACACCTACCTGATGAACGGCACCGCCCCGGCCGGCAACTGGACCGGGCTGTTCCGCAGCGGCGAGAAGGTGCTGCTGCGTTTCATCAATGGCGCCTCGATGACCTACTTCGACGTGCGCATCCCCGGTTTGAAGATGACCGTGGTCGCCGCCGATGGCCAGTACATCCATCCGGTCAGCATCGATGAGTTCCGCATCGCTCCCGCCGAAACCTACGATGTGCTGGTCGAGCCCACCGGCCAGGACGCGTTTACCATCTTCTGCCAGGACATGGGCCGCACCGGCTTCGCCGCCGGCACGCTGGCGGTACGCCATGGCCTGCAGGCGCCGATCCCTGCACGCGACCCGCGCCCGTTGCTGACCATGAGCGACATGGGGCATGACATGGGCGGTGGCGGTCATGGCGGGCACGACATGGCCGCGATGAAGGGCATGGAGGGCGGCTGCGGCGCCAGCATGGGCCACGGCGCGCCTGCCGGTGGCGATACCGCCAGCAAGGCGCCGAAGCACCCGGCCAGCGAGCGCAACAACCCGCTGGTGGACATGCAGAGCTCGGCCACCGAACCGAAGCTGGACGACCCCGGCATCGGCCTGCGCGACAACGGCCGCCAGGTGCTGACCTATGGCGCGATGCGCAGCCTGTTCGAGGACCCCGATGGCCGCGAGCCCAGCCGTGAGATCGAACTGCACCTGACCGGGCACATGGAGAAATTCTCCTGGTCGTTCGATGGCATTCCGTTCGCCAGCGCCGAACCGCTGCGGCTGAACTACGGCGAGCGCATGCGCATCGTGCTGGTCAACGACACCATGATGCAGCACCCGATCCACCTGCATGGCGTGTGGAGCGATCTGGAGAACGCGCAGGAGGAATTCCAGGTGCGCAAGCACACCATCGACATGCCGCCCGGCACCCGCCGCAGCTATCGCGTGCGCGCCGATGCGCTCGGCCGCTGGGCCTACCACTGCCATCTGCTGTACCACATGGAAGCGGGCATGATGCGCGAAGTGAGGATCGAAGAATGAGCCGCTCACTGCTTTCCCCCAGCCTGCTGGCCCTGGGCCTGGCCGCCGCATTGCCGGTGTTCGCGCAGTCGCACGCCGGGCATGACATGGCCGCGATGGATCCGCCCGCAAAGACCGCCAACGCGCCGGTCGAACAGGCCGATCATTCGAAGATGGATCATTCGAAGATGGATTCGGGCGCCACAGATCATGCCGGCATGGATCACTCGAAGATGGACCATGGCGCGATGCAACCGGCGGCGATGGACCATTCGCAGATGGACCACGGGGCAATGGGCCATGCCACGCCCGCGCCCACCGAACCGCGCGCCCCCATCCCGGTGCCGACCGATGCCGACCGCGCTGCCGCATTCCCACCGATCGCGCACGGTGCGATGGAGCATGCGCCGGAGATCAACAGCCTGCTGCTGATCGACCGCCTCGAACATTGGGACGGCAAGAGCAGCAATGGCCAGGCCTGGGAGGCCACCGGCTGGATCGGTGGCAACATCAACCGCCTGTGGCTGCGCACCGATGGCGAACGCAGCCGCGGCCGCACCGAGTCATCGTCGCTGGAAGCACTGTATGGCCGCAGCGTGTCGCCGTGGTGGGACGTGCTGGTCGGCGTGCGCCAGGACTTCCGCCCGGCCGACTCGCGCACGTGGGCGGCCATCGGCATCCAGGGGCTGGCACCGTACAAGTTCGAGAGCTCGGCCACGCTGTATATGGGTTCCGGCGGCCAGGTGCTGGCCAAGGCCGAGGTCGAGTACGACGTGCTGCTGACCAACCGCCTGATCCTGCAGCCGCTGCTGGAAGCCACCGTCGCTGCCAGGGATGAACCGGAGTACGGCATTGGTCGCGGACTGAACAAGGTCGAAGCCGGGCTGCGCCTGCGCTATGAGTTCAGCCGCCGTTTTGCGCCATACATCGGCATCAGCCACGAGCGCACGTTTGGCGACACCGCCGACTACGCCGGTGACCACGCGCGCGACACACGCTGGGTGGCCGGCGTGCGCATGTGGTTCTGAGCAGCGGCTCGTGCGCAATGGCCAGCCCCGGCAGCCGCCGGGGCCGGCTACACTGCGCCACGTTCCAGTGCAGGCACCGCCATGTCGTTGCAGATCCGCCGCGCCACCCTTGCCGATGTCGACGCCCTGTCGGCGATCGCCATCACCACCTACACCGAAACCTGGGGCGACTCGTACCCCGCGCAGGAGCTGCATGATTTCCTGCAGGCGCACTACAGCAGCGAACCGCAGCGCACTGAACTGTCCGACCCACGCAGTGCCATCTGGCTGCTGATGGACGGCGACGCCGTGGTCGGCTACCTGGCCGCCGGTGCCAACACCCTGCCGCACGCCGATGCACGCGAGGGCGACATCGAACTGAAGCGGTTCTACATCCTGGCCGCACACCAGAACGGCGGCCATGGTGCACGCCTGATGGACGCGTTCATGGCCTGGCTGGACCGGCCGCAGCGCCGCACCCTGTGGGTGGGCGTATGGGAAGAAAACTTCGGCGCGCAGCGCTTCTACGCGCGCTATGGCTGCAGCAAGGTCGGCGAGTACGACTTCATCGTCGGTGATACCCACGACCGCGAGTTCATCCTGCGGCGGCCATGATCATGCAGCCCATGTAGCGTCGAGCCATGCTTGGCCAGGGTCTGCAATATCCAGTCGAGCATGGCTCGACGCTACAAACTAGAAATCGAACAGTTCCGACAGGAAGCTGTCCTTCTTCTTTTTCTTGTAGCCCTGGCCCCGGTTGTCCTCGTAGCGCTGGCCGAGGTGGCGGGTATCACGGTGCATCACCGGTGGCGGCGAGGCCGGCTGAGCCTGCACGGGCGCTGGCGGCGGTACGGCCGCACCGGCGCCTGCGCGCTCGATGATCTTGTCCAGCTCGCCACGATCCAGCCACACGCCGCGGCAACTTGGGCAGTAATCGATCTCGATGCCGTGGCGTTCGGCCATCTGCAGCGTCTGGGTCTTGCACACGGGGCACAGCATCGGTATTGCTCCTGTCGGTCTGGTTTCGACTGTACCTGCACCGCGATGACTGTGCGGCAACGCGTGACCGATGGCACAGGGACTTCCGGCGCGTGCCCACATGCGTACCGCGCGGCACACTGCGCCCTTGTTCCGCAGGGAATGCGTACATGACCGTATTGTCCCGCCTGCCCACCACCGCGCGCCTGTTGCTGGTGCTGCTGGGTGTCGGCCTTGGCCTGAACCTGCGGGATATCGCCGCGGCCATCGGCACACCGGTTCCCGCACTGCCCATCCCCTATGGCGGCAGCCTGTTGGACAACGCGCTGGCGGTACTGGTGGCACTGCTGCTGGCCGCGCTGCTGCGGCCCCGTGGCATGGGCCTGATGGCCAGCTTGGGACTGCGCGGAAACGGCTGGGGCGGCCCGTTGTGGGTGCTGCTGGCCAGCCTGCCCTGCTGGCTGGGACTGGCGCTGCTCGGAACTCCGAACACGGCGCTGACTGGGCTGGATGCCACGATGCTGGCCGCGCTGTTCCCGCTGGCCGAGGAAGTGCTGTTCCGTGGCCTCGGCTTCGTGCTGCTGGTGAAGATCGTGCGCGGTCCGTGGCCGTTGCTCGCGCTGCCGCAGGCACTGCTGTTCGGCATGGTGCACTGGCTCGGCTTCGGCGGGTTCGACGGCGGCGGCATCGCACTGTTCATTGGCGCGGTGATCGCGCTGGGCGGCTTCATCTTCGCCTGGCTCGACCACCTCGACGGCGACACCCTGTGGTGCGGCCTGGTCCTGCATGTTTCGATGAACCTGGCCTGGAATGTGTTCAGCTTCGATGACGCCATCGCATTGGGTTGGCAGGCCACCTGCCTGCGCATCGGCACCGCCCTGCTCGCGGTGGCGGTGCTGGCCTGGCACGTGCGGTTCAGGCGCCAGAGAGGGCTGTAACGCCCGCTTAGCTTGCCGTGCACGTCGGGATCACTACCGGCTTGCGCATACTTGCGCGCCTTTTCACCGTTGCTGTCCGGAGTTGTCGCGTCATGTTGCTGTCCAAGCGCCACGTTGAACCCCGCGTCCTGCTCATCGAGGACGCCGAGGAAACCCGCGAGCTGAGCCGACTGGCGCTGGAAAGCCAGGCCTGCCACGTAGTGGGCGTGAGCTCTGCCGAAGCGGCGCTGGGCCTGCTGGCGGCCGGTGAGCGTTTCGACCTGCTGTTCACCGACGTCAATCTGGGTGCGATCAGTGGCATTGAAGCCGCCAACCGGGTCCGCAGCCTGTATCCCCAGCTGCCGATCCTGGTGACGTCGGGCATGGACCAGCACCAGGTGCTGCCGCAGCTGCGCGACGGCATCCATTTCCTGCCCAAACCTTACAACATGAGCGAGCTGCTCGACGCCATCCGGCTGTGCTTCCGGCACGCCGATGTGGGCGTATTGACCGGGCCGGATGCACAGGCCGCCTGAGGCATTCATCCACACCACACCCCGGTATCCATGCCATGCGTGGATGCCACCGGCCATCAACCGCCGGTATACGGCCCCTCGCCCGGCATCACTTCCAGCAGCGCACGGGTGATCGCCCGCGGGTAGACGGTCAGGTGGTCCTCACCGTCGATCACCACGTTGTCCACCTTCAGCTTGCGGCCACTGCGCTGAAGCTGGGCGGTGAAGTCGGCGGTCTGGCGCAGCATGTCGTTGCCGGTTGAATAGCGCGGCCCGGGCTTGTCCGTTTCATAGCTGCCCACCGACAACAGAACGCGCGTGGGCTGCGCCGGGATGACGGCGACGTCCTGCATGCGTGGCAGCAGTAGCTGGTCGAACCACAGCGACGGACTGGACAGGATGTAGGTGCTGAACAAGTCCGGCTGGGTGGTCAGCACATAGGCGCCGAACAGCGCGCCATAGGAGTGGCCGGCGAACATGCGGCGGGTGGGATCGGTGCGGTAGCGCGCATCGACCATCGGCAGCACCTGCGCCGCCAGGAAATCGCGGTAGTGCGCGGCCCCGCCGTAGGAGACGTCGTCGCTGTAGTAGCCATCGACCGTACGCGCCGGGGTGCTGGGCGTGTAGTCGCGCGAGCGGCTCTGCTTGGAGGTCAGCCCCTCCTGCGGCGGCAGCCCGACCAGGATGAAGTTCTCGATGTTGACGCCCTGCTGCCCGACCAGGTTGCGCACGCTGCGCACCAGCGGGAAGCTGTACAGCGCATCGGTCACGTACAGCACCGGATAGTGCTTTTCCGGATGTGCGGCGTAGTCGGCCGGCAACGCCACCCAGATCGGGTAATCGCGTCCCACCGGGTCGTGCACGCGCAGCGCCTCGGTATCCGGCAGCACCACGCCCTGCGCGGCGGTGGCCGCGCTTTCCTTCGCTTCATCCGGAGTTGCCGGTGGCGCCACCGACATCGCACAGCCCCCCATGGCCAGGCAGGCCGCCACACTCCATCCACGCACACGCTGCATCCACACTCTCCCGTTGCGGGCGACGCACCCGGGTGGCGTCGCTACCGCATCCTCACACGTCGCGCGGCGCCGCGCCACGCGCGGTCAGGGCGAGGCCGGCGGCGGCGCCGGGAACAGTGTGCGCAGCGCCTGCAATGCGGCCGGGTGGTAGACGGTCGCGTGGGTTTCCTCCGGCAGCGGCAGGTACTTCACCAGCGGCGACGGCGAGGCCTGCTGCAGGATCTCGGCCAGTCGTGCAGTGGATGCGGCCAGTTCCGGTTGCCCGCTGCTGGCCAGGAACACGTGCGGCTGTGCACGCGTCACCGCCGGCAGCTGCCGGGATGCTCCGGCCAGCATCGCACCACGGTTCCACCACAGGCTGGGGTCCAGCGCGATATAGCTGTTGAACAGCGTCGGCTCCTGCAGCAGCGTCTCGACCACGAACAGGCCAGCCAGCGACTCACCGATCAGCGCACGCTCGTCTGTGGTCGGGTAGCGCTGGCGTACCTGCGGCATCAGTTCATCGCGCAGGAAGCTGCGGTAGGCCGCCGAGCCACCGATGCGTGGCGCGATCTTCTGGTCCTGCGGGTCGCTGCTGGGGCCGGTCATGTCGCGGCGGCGCTCGGTATTCTCGATGCCGACCAGCAGGAACGGACGCATGCTGCCATTGCCGGTCAGCACCTGCACCAGCCCTGCCACATGCAGGAAATCCTCGCCGATGCCGCCATCGGCCATGTACAGCACCGGCAGCGGCGCCTTCGGATCCAGGCCCCAGGGCTGCGGACGATAGACATTGATGCGGCGGGTCTCGCCCAGTGCCTTCGACTGCACGGTGAAGGTCTCGCCGATCACCAGTGGTGCGGCCGCAGCGGTCGATGCCGGCGGTGCTGCCGGCACGGTGGGAACAGCTGCGAGGCCCGGCCCTGCGGCGGCCAGCAGGATCAGGGCGGAGAGAGCGACGACGCGCATGCGAACTTCCATTTTCGAGAGGACGGCCAGCATAACTGCGCCGGCGCCCTCAACGGCGATCCAGTTCGATCACGGCCTGGCAGGCACGGAGCTGGTCGTCGGCATCGCGTCCGATTCGAACAAGCGCTGCCGCAACCTCTGCTCGTAACTGGGCGCCCGCATCACGTTCGCCGGTGCGGGCGGCGGCTTCGGACAGACGGCCGGTATGGCACGCGGCGAGGTCGTCGCGCAGGCGGAGAGTGCCAGCGCGCAGGGCAGCCACCACATCGGCATCCACCTCGGCCGCGCGCTCACGATCCTGTTCATGTAGTTCCCCCAGTGAGGCCATCGCCTCGCTCCGTTCTTCCTGATCCCGGCGCAACCGCCGTTCGGACTGCACCGCGCCGGCCTGTTGCTCCACATCGGCACGCGCCATCGCGAGGTCGCTGCGATCACCGCGCCAACGCCAGCCAGTCATGAACATCAGCAACGACCACAGCAGCAGCGACGCCATCACCACCAGCATGCGCGGCATGGGTCACTGCTCCGCCAGGCAACGCGCATGGCGCTGCTGCTGGCGCTCCCACACTCCCCAGCACACGGTGTTGGGGCGGCCGTCGATGCGGGTTGAACAGTCGTAGCCCCCTGCCCGCCTCCATAGCAGCAAGGCATCGCAGGCCTGGTGATACTCACCCTGCAGCAGATGCCGGCGCATCGACGACGCGCGCCAGTTGCCGATGCCGTACTGGTAGAGGAAATCGACATAGACGTCGTACTCGCCCTGGCTGAGCGCCACACCGGGCAGCGACGCGCGGAACTGCCCTTCCTCCCTGGCCAGATGAGCCTGCACGGCATGCAGCGCGCGTACCGGCGTGGTACGGTCGCCCAGCCTCACCGGCGTGCCATCCTCGCGAACGGTCGAGCCGAAGCCATAGGTGGGTCGGTCATTGCGCGTGGGCACCACTGCGGCGTCGGTGTATCCCTCGCGGTCAACGATGGCGATCAGGCCCGCAGCACTCAGCGCAAGCGCGGCGACCAGGCTGCGTACCTGCAATGTACTGCCGGGCCGGCTCATTCGCGCTCCCTGCGGCGCCATTCGCGCAGCCAGCGCCAGCCCAGATAGGCAATCTGCGCCGCCAGGTAGATGATGGTGAGGACCACGACCAGGCGGTCCAGGGTGATGCCGGCTGCAAGCGCACCGGCGACGGTAACCGGCGGCGCCGACTTGATGGCCGCCGCGCCGGCCGTGCTGATGATTTCTTCTTTCATGATGGGTCCTGGAGGGAATGCAGGCCGCGTCGCATCGACGTGGCCCGAAGAGGTGCCCGCCCCGCTGCCGGCTCGGCACGAGGGTTGTTCCGGTCGGGAGGCGGGCGGAAGATCGGTTCCGCCGCTCATGCGGCCTGGGCGATGCCCTCCATCCAGCCACGTACGCGCTGGAAGCCAAGTTCGACCAGGTTGAGGTAATGCCGGTTGGATACCGGCCGCTGCCCGCTGTTGGCCAGCAGCAGATTCGCCGTTTCGAATCGTTCGACCTTGCGTCGGCCACGCCCGCAGTAGTAGCCGCGCAGCGCACAGGCCATCGCCACGTTGTCACGCGCGACCGCCGTGATGATGTCTTCGATCTGCTGCGCCAGCTGATCGGTTTCCAGAGGCTTGTAGCCCTGGGCCCGCCCCGGCATGTCACCACGATGCTCGATCAGCACCGCCAGCAGGTTGCGCGACTGGAAGCCGAGGTATTCGCAGTCGCGATGCAGCGCATATTCGCCGCCCCAGTGCTCCAGGCGGCTGCGGACATACTCACCGAACGTATCAAGCTGCATGGGTGGCTTCTCCTTTGACGGGCGACGGGGCCGGACCGAACACATCCGGGCGCAGGGATTCGCGGCGCACGGCGCCCGCAGTGGCCAGCTCGATGCGCCGGCACAGGCGCGCGCCGGGCAGCTTGTGGCCGCGGGCGATCATGTAGAGGGTCCGCAGCGCGCAACCGGTCTGGTGGGCCAGGCGGCGCATGACGGGACAGCTGGGGGTGCCGTAGCCCCCTTGGGAGATGGCGTAGTCGATGAGGTTCATGGGCCACACATTACTGCTACGGTAATTGGTGGTCAATACCGTTTTGGTCATTTGCTGGATTGGTAATGCAGCGCACCATCTACAGATGGACGCCAGTACCGCTCGCACCCTCAACATGCGCCTCCGCGTGGCCGCCGCCGGCGGCCCGGCCGAGTGGGCCCGCCTGTACGGTGGCACCCGCTGGGCCCAGCCCCAGGTCAGCCAGTGGATTTCCGAGAGCAACCCGAAGAGCATCGGCCATCGGCTTGCGCGCGATCTTGAATCAGTGATGCAGCTTCCACATGGAACGCTGGATCGCGTCGATCAGGACGGGGACGTGTCGCTTCAGTCTCAATCTACGGGACTGGATTTCGAGAAAATGAGCGCTGCGGTCAAGGTGCTTTCGCACTACCTGGAGCTGGTCGGCGATCCACCGGAATGGATCTACGATCCCGTGCTGCTGGAGACCGCATTCATGGTCGTGGACGAGTTCGGTCAGCCCTCTGCACCGGACAATGTGCTCGACCTGACGAAGCTTCTGGCAAGACGGATCAGGGAGGCAAGGGATGACTCACACGCGACTCGAGGAGCTCGCACAGCGGTTGGCCGCTAGGACCCAGGAACTGCGCGGCGAGCGCACCCCGGCGCCGGCATTGCGGGTGGTGGCGGGAGACGCACATGTGGTCCGCGGGGAGAGGCGCATGGACGCGATCATGCGCGAGTGGCATTGCCGCATGATCCGCAACGTACGCCGACGCTGGGGCGAACCCATGCAGCATGTGATCGATCAGGCATGTTGCGGTGTGGTCAACATCGAGCAGCTCGCCGACGACGCACTGATCCAGTTGCACAAGGACATGGAGCGCGCGGAGGAGTGCATCCGCGAGGGCATTTCCTTCCACGACGCCGGGCTGTTGCGCGCGCATTACGGCTGACAGCGTCCCTGGCCGGCCGGAAACGGCCGGTTCTGATGAGATCAATTACCTGAAATTACCATTATTGTTACCTTAAAGGTAATTTTTTTAAGGTGAGTGACGTGGGGGCAGCAGCGACGGAAGCGGGTGCGCGGAGCGCCGCCTCCCCGCACCCGCTGCCAGCGGGCGCCGGGGAGTCGATGGCACCTGCAACACCGCATCGTTGCAGCGGCACTTCCCCCATTGCGGAAGTGCTTTGAAGGAAGCAACAAAAAAGGCGCCCCTTGGGCGCCTTGATCGTCAATGCAATGGTGGGCCGTGAAGGATTCGAACCTTCGACCAAAAGATTAAAAGTCTTCTGCTCTACCGACTGAGCTAACGGCCCGATGCATCGCCCGGCCTTTCGGCGGGGTCCGCATTCTACCCTACTTTGCCGGGTCGCGCGAAGTACAGGGTTGGTGCGTGTGCCGGCCAGCGGCCGGCACTACCCGGTCGGGTCAGCCCGCTTAAACCTTCCGGGCCTTCCACGCATCCCATCCATGTTCAACACCCGGAGCCACGGATGCGCTTTTCCAGCTATCTGATCGCCATCCTGCTGTTGCCCTGCACAGCAGTGGCCTCGCCGTCCCAGGTCGTCACTGACGACATCGCCCGCTTTTGGGCCACCTATGACGCGGTGCGCGCCGAGCCTGATGCCGAACGCCGCGTGGTGCTGGTCCAGCAACGCTACATCGATCCCGGCAGCCCCGGACTGCATGCACTGACGCAGGTCCGCAACTACACGGCCCGCGAATACGCCGAGGCCATGCAGTCATGGCCACGCTTCTGGACTTCGGTACGGCCGTTGACTGCGAACGCGCAGCAGGCCAGCGCCACGCTGGACCGGGACCTGGACGCGTTCCGCGCGCTCTACCCTGCACTGCGTCCGGCCACCATCACCTACGCGATGGGCGTGCTGCGTACCGGCGGCACCACGTTGGGCGACAAGGTGTTGATCGGGGCGGAGATGGCGCTGGGCGATGAGCGCGTGGACGTAAGCGAGCTGCCCGAGCCGATGCGCGGCCGCCTGCGGATCTTCTACGACAGCCGCCCCGGTGCGAACAACGCGCAGAACAACCTGCACGAGTACGTGCATACCCAGCAGCGCGAGACCACTGGCAGCCTGGCCCAGTACGCAGTACGCGAAGGCGTAGCCGAATACGTGGCAGAGCGCATCAGCGGTCGCCGTCCGGCACTGCCGCTGTACGCCTATGGGCCCGCGCACGAGGCACAAATCCGCACGCGCTTCCTTGCCGAGATGCACGGTGACAGCCTGGACAACTGGCTGTACAACAGCGCGCGCAATCCGTTCGGGGTGAGTGATCTGGGCTACTACGCCGGATACCGCATCGCGCAGGAGTACATGCGCCAACAGACCGACGAGGGGGCCGCCATCGCGCGGATGATCGAACTGGACTACGCCGATCCGGACGCGGTGCGCGGCTTCATCGAGGCATCGGGATGGTTGCAGGCCCGCTAGGTCAAGGAGTGCGAACCAACGGTTCGCACCCACCGAGAGGGGGGCGGGCGCACCCACCGAGAGGGGGCGGCTTGCACCCACCAAGAAGGGGCGGTTCGCACCTGCAGTGAAGCCGGCCAGCGGCCGGCTCTACCAGACGCGGTCAGGCGTACAGCGTGGGGTCGGGCACGCCGGCCTCGGCAAAGCCCTGCGCGCGCAGGCGGCAGGCATCGCAATGACCGCAGGCGGCGCCGTGAGCGTCGGCGTTGTAGCAGGACACGGTCAGGCCGAAGTCCACGCCCAGGCGCACGCCTTCGCTGACGATCTGGCCCTTGCTGAGGAACTGCAGCGGTGCGTGCACCTTGATGCCCGCACCTTCCACGCCCGACTTGGTGGCCAGGTTGGCCAGCGCCTGGAACGCCGCCACGAACTCGGGGCGGCAGTCCGGGTAGCCGGAGTAATCCACGGCGTTGACGCCGCAGAAGATGTCGTTGGCGCCAAGCACTTCGGCCCAGCCCAGGGCCAGCGACAGCATGATGGTGTTGCGCGCCGGCACATAGGTGACCGGAATGCCGGCACCGCCGGCCTCCGGCACGTCGATGTCGTCGGTCAGTGCCGAGCCGCCGATGCTGCGCAGGTCCACGTCCACGGTCTTGTGCGCGACCACGCCCTGGGCCTTGGCCACGCGGGCGGCAGCGTCCAGTTCGGAGGTATGGCGCTGGCCATAGCGCACGCTCAGGGCATGCACGGCGAAGCCCTGTTCCTGGGCCATGGCGATGACGGCGGCTGAATCCATGCCGCCGGAGAGAAGCACGACTGCCTTCTTCATGGGAAAAACATCCGGTTGGGAGGGGAAAGCCAGCACGCTGTCCCGCGCCGGAGTTACATCAGGGAACGCTGCGCCGGCTCATCGGCCCGGCTCGTCGTTCCACAGGATTTTATGCAACTGCATCTGGAAGCGCACCGGCAGCCGGTCTTCGACAATCCAGTCGGCCAGCTGCCGCGCGGTGATCTCGCCCTTGCTGGGCGAGAAGAACACGGTGCAGCGCTGCACCAGGCCGTGCCCGGCGACCATCGCCTTGGCCCAGTCGTAGTCCTCGCGGTTGCAGATGACGAACTTGATCTGGTCGCGGGCGGTCAGCAGCGGCAGGTTTTCCAGGCGGTTGCGGGCGGCTTCGGCCGAACCCGGCGTCTTGATGTCGACGACGCGCGACACCCGCGGGTCCACCGCGCTGACGTCCAGCGCACCGGAAGTTTCCAGCGAGACGTCCATGCCGGCATCGCACAGCTTTTCCAACAGCACCAGGCAGCGCTTCTGCGCCAACGGCTCGCCACCGGTCACGCACACGTGGCGCACGCCCTGGGCCAGCACCTCGGCCACGATGTCGTCGATATCCCACCAGGTGCCGCCGTGGAAGGCATAGGCGGTGTCGCAGTACTGGCAACGCAGCGGGCAGCCGGTCAGGCGCACGAACACGGTTGGCCAGCCGGCGGTATCGGCTTCGCCCTGCAGCGAGGTGAAGATCTCGGTGATCTTCAGGCGTGGCAGGGGCGACTGCACGATCTCACTGGGCGTGGCGGCGGCGCTGGACGGAGTAACGGCGGTCATGGCGGGTACTTCTTGGTGGGACACGTGGCGGGTGGGCTACCGTGGCCGGTAACGAACGCAGCCGAGCATGGCTCGGCTCTACGAAAACAACCGGGCAGACAGGGCCCGGCGCTGCCGGATCCGGGCGGGTTTGCCGAACCGGAAACGAAAGCAGCCGAGCGTGGGCTCGGCTCTACAGGGCACCTATTGTACGCCGGGTCAGCGGATCAGCGGATCTGCTTGCCGAGGCGGATGGACTGCAGACGGTCCTGCGCGGTGCGCGCGGCGTCCGAGCCGGGGTACTGCGCCACGACGGCCTCCAGCGTCTGCTGGGCCTGGTCGACCTTGCCCTCGCCATACTGCGAGAGGCCGACCTTGAGCAGGCCGCCGGCAGCCTTGTCGTGCGTCGGATAGCGCGAGAGCAGTTCGCGGAACTGGGTCTCGGCCATCGGGAAGTTGCGGGTGGCGTAGTAGCTCTCGCCCAGCCAGTACAGCGCGTTCGGCGCGTAGACGCCGTTCGGGTACAGCTGCAGGAAGCTCAGGAACAACTGCGCCGAATCATCGTACTTGCCGGCCTTCAGCGAATCGAAGGCGACGTTGTAGGAGGTGCGCTCGTCGCCGGTGGCGGCAAGACTGCCGGCATCACCGTGGACGGAAGGCGGCCGCTCGGAAGTGGCCGCCGCTGCGGGTTTTGCCGGGGCCGGTGCGGCCTTCGGCGCGCTCGCCGGAACGGGCGGCAGGGCCGGGGCGGCATTGCCCCCTTCCAACCGGTTCAGGCGGCTGTCCAGATCCAGGTACTGGTCCTGGGCGGACTGCTTGAGCTGGGCGTTGTCGTGCTGCAACTGCTCGATCGAGGCCTGCAGGCTGGTGACCTGCTGCCGCAGCTGATTGATCTGGTTCAACAGGTCCTGGTTGGCGCTGTTGTTGTACATCTGCTGCTCGAGCGCGCCGACACGGTCGGCCAGGCTCTGTCGCTGTGCATGCGCCGGTGCGGCAGCCACGAGGGCTGCCGCAACGACCAGCATCAGTTTGATGCCAATGCGCATGGATTACTGCGCGGTGTAGACGATTTCGACGCGACGGTTCTGCGACCAGCAGGACTCGTTCGACTCGGTGCAGACCGGACGCTCTTCACCGTAGGACACGACGGTCAGCTGCGAAGCCGAGCCACCGTTGGCCTGCAGGGCCGAGTTGACGCCGTTGCCACGACGCTCACCCAGGGCCTGGTTGTACGCGCGCGAACCGCGTTCGTCGGTGTGGCCCTGCAGGGTGATGCGCGAGGACGGACGGTCACGCAGGTACTTGGCGTGGCAAGCCATGATGGCCTGGAATTCCGGCTTCACATTTTCCTTGTCCAGGTCGAAGTAGACAACGCGCTGGCGCAGGCAAGCGTCGGTGTCCAGGTCGCCCGGGCCGTACAGGCCGGAGGTCGACGGACCGGTCGGGGTGGTGGTGGAGGTGCCGGTGTCGACCGGGGTTGCCGGCTCTTCCTTCACCTTCTTCGAGCAACCGGCCAGGACGGCCACAGACAGCAGGGAAACAAGCAGAACGCGGGTGGACTTGTTCATGGCGATACCTTTGTGGCTCCTAGGCCGATGAGGGGTTCAAGACAGCGAAAATATTAACACTCTTTTAGCGCTGGGTACGGTATGGGGACCATGCCGGTTCGCGCACATCTCCGTCAGCCAGAACCAACCGCTGGCGCACGCGCGCATCGGCGGAAACGGCGTACAGCACACCACGGCCACCCTCGCGGGCGGCGTACAACACCATGCTTGCGTTGGGCGCAAAGCTCGGAGATTCATCCAGCGAACCCGGGGACAGCGTGCTCCAGCGGGGCGAACCCAGCGAGCTGTCCATCATCGCGATCTTGTAGCTGTTGCCCGAGCCCTGCGCAACGGCGATCTTCTTGCCGTCGTAGGACACCGAGGGCTTGGCATTGTAGTTGCCCTGGAAGGTCACGCGCTCGGCACTGCCGCCACCGGCGCCGACCTTGTAGACCTGCGGGCGGCCGCCGCGGTCGGAGGTGAAGTACACCGCGCTGCCATCCGGCGCCCAGGTCGGCTCGGTGTCGATGGCGAAGTGGTTGGTCAGCTGGGTCAGCTGCTTGCTGCCCAGGTCCATCACGTAGATTTCCGGGTTGCCCGAACGCGACAGGGTCAGGGCCAGCTTGCGGCCATCGGGTGAGAACGCCGGGGCGCTGTTGATGCCGCGGAAGCTGGTGACCAGTTCGCGCGCACCGGTGCCGATGTTCTGGATGTAGATCGCCGAATTGCCACGCTCGAAGCTGACGTAGGCCAGCTTGCTGCCATCCGGGCTCCACGACGGCGACAGCAGCGGCTCGGCCGAACGCACGATGGTCTGCGGGTTGTAGCCGTCGGAGTCGGCCACCATCAGCGCATAGCGCATGGCATCGCCCTTGCCGCTGGCGGTCACGTAGGCGATGCGGGTCCAGAAGGCGCCGCGCACGCCGGTGATCTTCTCGTAGATGGCGTCGGCCATCTGGTGGGCGACGTCGCGCATGGCGTTGCCACGGGCGGTCATCGCCAGGCCCAGCAGGCGCTCGCCCTTGGGCACGTCGAACAGTTCGTACTCGACGCGGTAGGCACCGGCACCGGCATCGAGCACGCGGCCGACCACGATGTAGTTCTGCTTCAGCGCGCGCCAGGTGGCGAACTGGATGTCACCGCCACGCACGGGCTTCTCGACGATCTGCGCTTCCGGCAGCGTGCGGAACTGGCCCGAACGCTCCAGGTCGGCGCGGACCACGCCGGCGACGTCGGTCTGCGGAGCGGCCGACGAACCCTGGTAGGGCATCGGCACGATGGTGATCGGCAGGGCGGAGGCATTGCCGCCGATGATGTCGATATCCAGCCCCTTCTGCTGCGCGACGGCAGCAAAGGGCAGCAACAGGGCCGCAAACACGGCAAGCCAGCGAGGCATCTTTTTCATGGAGCGCTCAATAGGGGGAAACCGGAACGAGGGATAACAAAGCGGGAGTGAACCGCTTCGCAATCATGAACCAAGGGTACGTGAATTCCGGGTCAGTTCCAGCCCGTCCTCTCACGCACCGTTAACGTCGTGGCTAACATCGCACCCGCCTGCCCCGGTCACGCCGCCCCTCGGGGCGGTGTTCGACAACAACCTACAGCCTGCCCGGCCGAAACCGAGCACGCCAGAGGCAAGCGCGACATCCGTGGGCAGGAGTGGCCCGAGGCCACCCCTGCCCTGCCCGCCTCAGCGATCCTGGGCGGTAAAGGTGAAGTTGAGCGTACGCGCGAACACCGACTCGAAGCCGCGGTACGGCAGTGGCTGCGCATTGAGCACCGCGGCCTCGATCGAACGCTTGCCGGCCTCGTCATAGGGGCAGTTCGGGCTGACCTTGGCCTGCATCACCGTGCCGCCCGGAATCTGGGTGATGGTGATCTGGCAACGCTGGCCCAGCGGCACCGTATCCGGGCGCACCCACTGCGACAGCACCTTGGCCTGGATCGCTGCGGCGTACTTGGCTGAAAGATCGTCGCTGTTGCCACCACCACCGGCCGCCGGCTGGGAAGCGCCGCTGGAGCCGGCAGCGGCACTGCCGGCGGCATTGCGCGCGGCGGCGACCTCGCGCAGCTTGCGCTCGGCCAGCTTGGCTTCCTTCTCGGCCTGCTCGCGGCGGGCACGGATCTCGGCGATCTTCTTCTGCTTCTCGGCCTCGGCCTTGTCAGCCGCGACGCGCTCCTGCTCGGCCTGCTTCTTCTTCTCGTCCGCTTCCTGCTGTTTGGCCAGGCGCAGCTTCTGCTCCGCTTCTTCCTGGCGCTTGCGTTCGGTCAGGTCGATCTGCTCCTGGCGGCGCTTGGCTTCCTGTTCCTGCTTGGCCTTCTCCTGCGAGACGGCCAGTGCGCTCACCGCTTCCTGGTCCTTGGTGTCCGGCTGCGCAACACGCTCCTGCGCCTGTTGCTGCTGGGGCGTGGGCGCGTCCTGCGGGCGCGGCTCGGGAATCGGCTGCGGCGGCGGAATGGTGTCTTCCGGCACCGGGATCGGCTCGGCGACCGGCGGCGGCAGGTCCTCCAGCTTCTCCGACTGGCGCAGCGCCTGGCGTGCGGCGGACGCCTCGGAGGCGGACAGCGCCAGGCTGGCCTCGACCGAGGGGTCGCCAGCGGCGGCATCGGTGTTGCGCTGGGGCGACCACAGCCAGGCCACGATGAAGACCAGCGCGACCAGCAGGTGCACCAGCAACGCCAGCGCCAGGGGCAGACCCCAGCCGGGTTCGCGCTGATGCGGGGGTGGCAGGGCGTCAGCGTGCATCGGTGGCCAGGCCTACCTTGTCTACCTTGGCGCGCTTGATCACGTCCATCGCGGCAATGACCTTCTCATAGGCCACGGCGCGGTCGGCGGCGACGATCACGCGCACGCCCTTGTCCTGGGCGGCGATGCCGGCCAGGCGGCCTTCCAGTTCCTCGGCCGACACGGCGGCCGGCTCCTTGGCGTCGGGCAGCTTCAGGCTGAGCTGGCCGTCCTGGCGCACCGAGACGATCACCGGGTCCTGCTTGCTCTCCAGCGCCTTGGCGTTGGACTGCGGCAGGTCGACGTCGAAGCTCAGGGTGAGCAGCGGTGCGGTGACCATGAAGATGATCAGCAGCACCAGCATGACGTCGATGTAGGGAACGACGTTGATTTCCGATTTCAGCTTGCGGCGCTTGCGGCGACCGATGGCAGCGGACATGGCTTGGACTCCCGGGTCAGGCGCTTACTCGTCGCCAGCGCTCTGGCGCTGCAGGATGGAGCTGAACTCTTCGGCGAAGGTCTCGAACCGCACCGACATGCGCTCCACGCGGGTGGTGAAGCGGTTGTAGGCCCACACCGCCGGGATCGCCACGAACAGGCCGATGGCGGTGGCGAACAGTGCCTCGGAGATGCCCGGCGCGACGGCGGCGATACCGGCCTGGGCACCGCTGCTGATCATGTCGTGCATGGTCACCATGATGCCGAACACGGTACCGACCAGGCCCACGTACGGGGCAGTCGAGCCGATGTTGGCCAGCAGCTCCAGGTTGCGCTCGAGCTGGTCCACTTCGCGGGTATAGGTGGTGCGCATCGCGCGCTGCGCGCCTTCAAGCTGCGCACGGCCATCCAGCCGGCGCTTGTCGCGCAGGCGGGTGTACTCGCGGAAACCGGCTTCGAAGATGGCTTCCAGGCCGGTCACGCTGCGGCTGCGGTCGGTGGCTGCGCTGTACAGCTTGCCCAGGTCGGCGCCGGACCAGAAGCGGTTCTCGAACTCGTCGGCTTCGCGGGTGGCCTGCTTGAACACGCGGGCCTTGCGGAAAATGATCACCCAGCTGACGAACGAGCCGACCAGCAGCAGCAGCACGATGATCTTCACCGGCAGGCTGGCCTTGGCCATCAGTTCGAGGTAGTTGATGCCGCCGCCGGTGGTGGCCTGGGCAAGGGTCTGTGTCGCGGCGTTGCTGACGTCGGCCGGCAGTGCCTCGGTGACCGTGGCCTGCAGGGCCAGGAGCGTTGCGATCATCCGTTGTTCCTCAATGTTCGGATTCGGGGTGGAGGTGGGGTTGCAGCACGGCAAGGACGGCATCGTCCATGCCACGCGGGCGGAAACTGGCCGCTTCCAGTGCGGCGATGCGGACCTGCGCGGACAGCAGCAGCTCGCCGTCGCGCAGGATCTGCTGGTCGAAGACCATGCTGGCCTTCTTCAGCTGGACCAGGCGGGCAGTCACCTGCAGGGTGTCATCCAGCCGTGCCGGCCTGATGAAATCCATCTGCATCGAGCGCACCGCGAAGACCATCCCGTGCTCGGCGCGCATGCGCTCCTGGCCGTAGCCGAGCGCACGCATCCATTCGGTCCGGGCCCGTTCCATGAAGGCCACGTAGCGGGCGTGGTAGACCACGCCACCTGCGTCGGTATCTTCCCAGTAAATGCGTGTCGGCCAACTGAATCGGGGCTCAACCGACATCGGGAACCTCCGCGAACAGGTCCTGCGGCGGGTTCTTCGGCTTCAGGCCCATGTGCCGGTAAGCCTTGTGGGTGGCCATGCGGCCGCGCGCGGTACGCACCAGGAAGCCCTGCTGGATCAGGTACGGCTCGACCACGTCTTCCAGCGTGCCGCGCTCTTCGGACAGCGCCGCGGCCAGCGATTCGATGCCGACCGGGCCGCCGTCGAAGTAGTCGACCAGGGTCTTGAGCAGGCGCCGGTCGAGCTCGTCGAAGCCCTCCGGATCGACCTTGAGCATCTTCATCGCCGCCTGCGCCACGGCCTCATCGATGTGGCCACCGGCCTTGACCTGGGCGTAGTCGCGCACGCGGCGCAGCAGCCGGTTGGCGATGCGCGGGGTGCCACGCGCGCGCCGCGCGATCTCGCCGGCGCCGTCGGCGGTGCAGTCGATGCCGAGGATGGTGGCCGAGCGGCGCACGATCCGGGTCAGCTCCTCGACGCTGTAGAACTCCAGGCGCTGGACGATGCCGAAGCGGTCGCGCAGCGGCGCGGTCAGCAGGCCGGCGCGGGTGGTGGCGCCGATCAGGGTGAACGGCGGCAGGTCGATCTTGATCGAGCGGGCCGCCGGGCCCTCGCCGATCATGATGTCGATCTGGAAGTCTTCCATCGCCGGGTACAGCACTTCCTCGACCACCGGCGACAGGCGGTGGATCTCGTCCACGAACAGCACGTCGTGCGGCTGCAGGTTGGTCAGCAGTGCAGCGAGGTCGCCGGCCTTCTCGATCACCGGGCCGGAGGTCACCCGCAGGGCCACGCCCAGCTCGTTGGCGATGACGTGGCTGAGCGTGGTCTTGCCCAGGCCGGGCGGCCCGAAGATCAGCACATGGTCGAGCGCGTCGCCACGGGCCTTGGCCGCTTCGATGTAGATCTCCAGCTGCTCGCGCACCGGGGCCTGGCCGAGGTAGTCGGCCAAGCGCCTGGGGCGGATGCTGGCGTCGGCGGCGTCATCCTCGCGGGTGGCGCCGGCGCCGATGATACGGTCGTCGGTCATGTGCTGATTATGCGGCAAAAGCGTATGGGGTCGGATCCGTTTTCCAGAGGAAAACGGCTCTGACCCCGAACCGGAACACCGGGAACATGGGGTCAGAGCCCTTTTCCTACGGAAAAGGGATCCGACCCCGCGCGCGTCAGATCTCGACCTGGGCCCCGAGTTCGACCAGGCGGTTGCCCGGAATCCGGAAGAAGCCGGTCGCAGGAGCGGCATTCCGGTGCATCAGCGCGAACAGCTTGTCACGCCAGATCGGCATGCCGCGGTTGGCGGTGGCGACGATGGTCTCGCGACTGGCGAAGAAGGTGGTGTCCATCGGATCAAAATAGATGCCACCGTGGTCGCACGAGCGCATCAGCGCCAGCGGCACGTCCGGGGTCTCCATGAAGCCGAAGCGCACGTAGACGCGGTAGAACTCGTCACCCACTGATTCGATCTTCAGCCGCTGCCCTTCCATCGCATACGGGATCGGCAGGGTTTCCACGTGCAGGAACACGTTGCGCTCGTGCAGCACCTTGTTGTGCTTGAGGTTGTGCATCAGCGCATGCGGCGCCACGGTCGGGTCGGCGGTGAGGAACACCGCGGTGCCCGGCACGCGCACCGGCGGGGCCAGCATCAGGCCCGGCAGGAAGGTATCCAGGCGGATGCCGTCCTTGCGGATCTCGTCGCGCAGCAGCTCGCGGCCACGGCGCCAGGTGCGCATCATGGTGAACAGGAAGATGCCCAGCACCACCGGGAACCAGGCGCCCTGCAGCAGCTTGGCGCCGTTGGCGATGACGAAGCCGAGGTCGATGATGAAGAACACCACGCACAGCGGCAGCAGCCAGCCACGCGACTTCGGCCACAACGTCCGCGCCACCACGGCCAGCAGCAGGGTGTCGATCAGCATCGTGGCCGACACCGAAATGCCGTACGCCACGGCCAGGTTGGACGAACTGCGGAACGCCAGCACCAGCCCGAACACCATCACCGCAATGCCCCAGTTGATGCCCGGGATGTAGATCTGGCCGATGGTGTCGTGCGAGGTGTGCTTGATGCGCATGCGCGGGATGTAGCCCAGCTGCATGGCCTGGCGCGAGACCGAGAATGCGCCGGTGATGACCGACTGCGAGGCGATCACCGCCGCCATGGTGGCCAGGATGATCATCGGGTACAGCGCCCACGACGGCACTGCCTCGAAGAACGGATTCTTCAGGGCCTCGGGGTGGTTGAGCACCAGTGCGCCCTGCCCCAGGTAGTTCAGCACCAGGCACGGCAGCACGAAGAAGTACCAGGCGTGGCGGATCGGGCGCAGCCCGAAGTGGCCCATGTCCGCATACAGCGCTTCGCCGCCGGTCACCGCCAGCACCACTGCACCGAGAATGAAGATGCCGTGCCAGCCGTGCTCCATGAAGAAGCGGATGCCCCACCAGGGGTTGAAGGCCTTCAGCACCTCGGGCGCATCGACGATGTTGTAGATGCCGATTGCCGCCAGCGACACGAACCAGATTGCCATGATCGGGCCGAACGCCTTGCCGATCTTCTCGGTACCGAAGCGTTGCGCGGCGAACACCGCCAGCAGCACCACCAGGGTGACCGGCACGATGAAGACATGAAGTCCGGGCGCGGCCACCTCCAGGCCTTCGACTGCACTGAGCACCGACATGGCCGGGGTGATCACGCCGTCGCCGAAGAACAGCGAGGCGCCGAAGATGCCGAGGATGCCCACCACATAAGCCGAGCGCGAGCCGTTGCGCAGCGTGCGCTGGGTCAACGCCATCAGCGCCATGATGCCGCCTTCGCCATCGTTGTCGGCGCGCATGATGATGGTGACGTACTTCAGGGTCACCACCAGGTTCAGCGCCCAGAACGCCAGCGACAGCACGCCCAGCACGGTGTCGTGGTCGCTGTTGAGCCCGTAGTGTGGCGAGAACGCTTCCTTCAGGGTGTACAGCGGGCTGGTACCGATATCGCCGAACACCACGCCGATCGCACCGATGACCAGCGCCAGTCCTCCAGCGGAGGGGGCGTGGCCATGGCCGCCGGGGGCGGCTGCGTGCGGGGTTTGACTGCTGGACATGGGACTCCTGGCGAAGCTCAGGCGGTAGGTTGGGGGAAAGGGACGCGGTTCAGCGCAGCGCGGACTGCAGCGCCTTGCGGATCACGGTGGCCACTTCGTCGCCTTCATTGAAGGCATCGCGGGCCATGCGGGCCGCTTCGGCCGGCTTGTAGCCCAGCTGCTGCAGGGCCACGGTGGCATCGGACAGCGGATCGGCCGGGGCCGGACCACTGCCGGTGGGCAGCGCGCCGCCGGCACCGAACTGGGCCGCGCGGTCACGCAGTTCCAGCACCATGCGTTCGGCGGTCTTCTTGCCGATACCCGGGATGCGGGTCAGCGCGGTGATGTCGCCGGCCTGGACCATGCGCGCGAATTCTTCGACGCTGACGCCAGACAGCACGGCCAGCGCGATCTTCGCGCCGATGCCGCTGACCTTCTGCACGTCGCGGAACAGGCGCCGCTCGCCCTCGCGCAGGAAGCCGTACAGCGAGACGCTGTCTTCCTTCTGCGAGTAATGGGTGTACAGGGTGACCTCGCGGCCGAGCTCGGGCAGGTCGTAGAAGGTGCTCATCGGCGCCTCCAGTTCGTAGCCCACTCCGTTCACGTCCACCACCAGCCACGGCGGCGCCTTGTAGGCGACGATGCCGCGCAGTCGACCGATCATTGCGTGCAGCTCCTCATTTGCGGCCCCACGCCTGGCGGGCACTGAGCCCCAGGCGGTTGGCCGTCGCCCTTACGTGGGCATGGGTGATCGCCACCGCCAACGCGTCGGCCGCGTCGGCCTGCAGCTTGGTTTTCAGGTTGAGCATGAGCCCGACCATGTGTTGAACCTGTTGCTTTTCGGCACCACCGCGCCCGACCACCGCGAGCTTGATCTCGCTGGCGGCGTATTCGTGCACCGGCAGGTCGCGCAGCACCACGGCCGAGATCGCCGCGCCGCGGGCCTGGCCCAGCTTCAGCGCCGAATCGGGATTGCGCGCCATGAACACCTTTTCGATGGCCACTTCATTGGGCTGGTACTCGCGGCACAGATCGGCCAGGCCCAGCACCAGCAGTTTCATGCGCTGCGGGAAGTCGTCGGCGCCCAGCAGCACCAGCGGCTGGTGGTGCACGTAACTGACGCGGCCGGCGGCGTCGACATCGATGATGCCGACCCCGGTCCGCTGCGAACCGGGGTCGATGCCGAGGATGCGGGTCATGCCGCGCTCCTGGCGGGGCGGAACGGGGGGCGCTGGCAGGCGTATGGGCTCATGACTGTCCGCGGTGACCGTTCAACGGCCCGCGCCCAGGCCGTCGAGGACGGCTCAGGCGTAGGCGTCGGCGCCGAGTTCGGCGTTGGAATACACGTCCTGCACGTCGTCCAGGTCTTCCAGCATGTCCAGCAGCTTCTTGACCTGCAGGGCGACCTCGCCTTCGACCTTGATGTCGTTGTCGGCGCGGAAGGTGATCTCGGCGTGGTCGGCGACATGCCCGGCGGCGACCATTGCGTCCTTGACTGCGTTGAACGCGTCAGGGCTGGTGACCACGTCGATCGAGCCGTCATCGGGGTAGACCACGATGTCGTCGGCGCCGGCCTCGATGGCTGCTTCGGTGATGGCTTCCTCGTCGGCACCCGGGGCGAAGCTGAGCACGCCCAGGCGCTTGAACATGAAGGCCACCGATCCTTCGGTGCCCATGTTGCCGCCGCACTTGCTGAACGCATGGCGGACGTCGGCCACGGTGCGCACGCGGTTGTCGGTCAGGCAGTCGACGATCACGGCCACGCCACCCGGGGCATAGCCCTCGTAGCGGATTTCCTCGTAATCGACGCCTTCCAGTTCACCGGTGGCCTTCTTGATGGCGCGCTCGATCACGTCCTTGGACATGTTCACGGCCAGGCCCTTGTCCACCGCCACGCGCAGGCGCGGGTTGTTGTTGGGGTCGCCTCCACCGCCGCGCGCGGCAACGCCGATCTCGCGGATGATCTTGGTGAAAATCTTGCCGCGCTTCGCGTCGGACGCGTTCTTGCGGGCTTCGATGGAGGGGCCTCTACCCATGGGTGCTACCGTCTGGCTGCTTCAGGATCAAGGCGCGGATTCTACCTGATCGGGCGCTGCAACCGTGTCTAGGCCCGTATTGTTGTAGCGCCGGGCCAATGCTCGGCTCAATGGGCCCGACGGAATGCAGCCGAGCATGGGCTCGGCGCTACAAGGCGGCCCCGCCTCCCCTGCCCCTATGCCGCCGCCGCGTCGCGGCTGTGGTCGAAGTGGCCGTGGCGCAGGAAATGCGCGGTCTGCCGCGCGGCGTCGGGCGACACCACCAGGCCGCTGTGGCTGGTACGCACCACGCAATGGTCGGCCAGGCCCGGCAGGCGGGTCTCGGCCAGTGCCACGGTGCCGTCGGACGCATCGTCGATCGCGCCCAGCAGGCTGCCCAGCCCGTGCGGTACCGAACCGGCGATCAGGCCAACCTCGGCCTTGCCCTGCCAGTCCGGCAGGCCGTCCAGCAGCAGCTCGCTGCTGCGCCCCAGCGCCAGGCCCCAGCCATGATCGGACAACGAGCGCGCGGTACCACTGCCGCGCAGCGGCGAGCCCAGGCAGACCACGCGCTGCACTGGCAGCTGCGGATCGCGGCGCAGCGCCTCCAGTGCCAGCAGTCCGCCCAGGCTGTGACCGACCAGCGACAACGGCCCGGCGTCGGCCAGACGTTCCAGCAACTGCGGCACTGCCACATCGGGGCCACCGAACACCGAGGGATAGCCGAACGCGTGTACCTGGAAACCACGCGCGCGCAGGCGCCAGGCCAGTGGCCCGACCCAGGCACGGGCATTCCAGATGCCATGCAGCAGCAATACGGGGGGAGTCATGCAAACAGCCTGGCGGTCAGCGGGGCAGGAACGTGAGGTGATTGAACACGCGCGCGCGGCAAGCGGCGGTGAACGTCAGGCCGCGCGCGGCGCGCGGCGCAGGATGAATTCGAGGTCCTGGGTGTCGCCGACAGGGAACAGGTACTCGCCGGCCTTCTCGAAGCCGTAGCGGGCGTAGAAGCGCTGCGCGCCGAAGTTCTCCGACCACACGCCCAGCCACAACGTGCGCGGGCCTTCGTGTTCCAGCCAGGCCAGCGCGGTTTCCAGCAGGCGGCTGCCCCAGCCGCAGCTCTGCTGCGTCTTGACCAGGTACAGGCGCTTGAGTTCGCCGTCACCAGGTTTCACATCCGGATGCGGCAGGCCACAGGGGCCGGCGGCGGCATGGCCGACCGCCTCCCCATCCAGTTCCAGCAGCCACACCGCGTAATCGGGGTGGGACAGGATCACGCGCTGGCGCTCGACCGTGTAGGCCTCCTCGAGGAAGGCCTGCAGGTCCTGCGGCGGGTACAGATGGCCGAAGGTTTCAGTGAACGTGCGTGCGGCCAGCGCCGACAGGGTCGGCGCGTCGTCCACAGTGGCGCGGCGGATCGAATACATGCAGGAAGTTGACGTCAGGGCGAAGCGCGGGTCAAGCCTTTCCAGGCGATTCCGATTCCGCTTCTTCTTCCTCGCCCTCTTCCTCGTATTCCTCTTCGTCCTCGTCCTCTTCTTCCTCGCCTTCCTCGTCCTCGTCGTACTCTTCTTCCTCTTCGTCGTCCTCGTAGTCCTCGACGCCGAAGTCTTCACCGTCCCAACGGCCTTCGCCGTCGGCGACGAAGGTCAGGGCCATCGCGGCCGGATTGGTACCGACGCGGACCAGCCACCCCCCGAACACGCGTGCACGCTCGGTGACCAGGGTGGCCTCGGAGCCTTCATTGCCCAGCTTTTCCCACTCCAGCGAAAACGCAAACTCGGTCATTGCCTGGATCTCCTGATCAGTTGGTCTTGGGGCGAACCTGGATGTGCACTTCGGCCAGCTGCGCGTCGACGATCGGCGACGGCGCGTCGGTCATCAGATCCTGTGCACCGGTGGTCTTCGGGAACGGGATGACGTCGCGGATCGACTCGGTTCCGGCCATCAGCGCGGCGATGCGGTCGATGCCGAAGGCGATGCCACCGTGCGGCGGCGCGCCGTAGTTCAGCGCGTCGAGCAGGAAGCCGAACTTGGCGCGGGCCTCTTCGGCACCGATGCCCAGCAGCTCGAACACCGCGCTCTGCATGTCCGGACGGTGGATACGGATCGAACCGCCGCCAATTTCATTGCCGTTGAGCACCATGTCGTAACCGCGCGAGACGGCGGTACGGGCATTGGCGCGCAGGTCGGCGATGTCGTCCACGGCCGGTGCGGTGAAGGGGTGATGCAGGGCGACGTAGCGCTGTTCTTCCTCGTCCCACTCGAACATCGGGAAGTCGGTGACCCACAGCGGTGCCCAGCCGTCGGCGACCAGGCCAAAGTCCTTGCCGGCCTTCAGGCGCAGCGCGCCCATGAAGTCGGAGACCTTGTTGTAGCCACCGGCACCGAAGAACACGATATCGCCGTTGCCGGCACCGACATGGGCCACCAGCGCGGCGAAGTGCTCTTCGCTGAAGAACTTCTGGATCGGCGAGCTGACTTCGCCGTTGTCGGCGATCTTGATGTAGGCCAGGCCCTTGGCGCCGTACTTGGCGGCATGCGCGGCGTACTCGTCGATCTGCTTGCGGCTCAGCGACGCGCCGCCCGGGATGCGCAGCGCGGCGACGCGGCCTTCGGCATCGTTGGCCGGGCCGGTGAACACGGGGAACTCGCTGTCCTTGACCAGTTCAGCCACGTCGACCAGTTCCAGCGCGATGCGCAGATCCGGCTTGTCCGAACCATAGCGACGCATCGCCTCGGCCCAGGTCATGCGCGGGAAGCTGGCATCCAGCTCGACATCGACCACTTCCTTGAAGATGGCGCGGATCATGTCCTCGACGAAGTCCTGCACATCGCGTTCGCGGACGAAGGCGAACTCCATGTCCAGCTGGGTGAATTCCAGCTGGCGGTCGGCACGCAGGGCCTCGTCGCGGAAGCAGCGCGCGATCTGGTAGTAGCGGTCGAACCCGGCCACCATCAGGATCTGCTTGAACAGCTGCGGGCTCTGCGGCAGGGCGTAGAACTCGCCCGGATGCATGCGCGCCGGCACCAGGAAGTCGCGCGCGCCTTCCGGAGTGGCCTTGGTCAGGATCGGGGTCTCGATGTCCTGGAAGCCCTTTTCGTCCAGGTGGCGGCGCAGCGCCTGCACCAGCTTGATGCGGGTGCGCTGCATGCGCTGCATTTCGGGGCGGCGCAGGTCCAGGTAGCGGTACTTCAGGCGGGTTTCCTCGCCCGGGTTCTCGTGGGCGTGGAACGGCAGCGGGGCGGCCTTGTTCAGCACGGTGATGGCGGTGGCGATCACTTCCACCTTGCCGGTGCGCATCTTGTCGTTCACCGCGTGGCGGGCGCGCACGACGCCCTCCACCTGCAGCACGTCCTCATAGCCCAGCGACGCGGCCACGGCGAACACGTCGGCGTTGTCGACCTCCACGGTCACCTGCACGATGCCTTCATGATCGCGGAGATCGATGAAGCAGACGCCGCCCTGGTTACGGGCCACGTCGGTCCAGCCGGCGAGGGTGACAGTCTGGCCAATCAGGGTCTCGTCGACCAGGCCGCAGAAGTGGGTACGCATGGGGGGAAGCTCCGCTGGAGAACGCCGGCACCGGATGGGGGCCGGAAAGCCTCGTATTCTGCGGCCGAGGCCCCGGCCGGGGCAAATCCGGGCAGTCACGCCGGCTTGATCGCCCCGGTCCCTATAGTCGGGCACCTGCCACCGTATGGGATGCCGCCATGAAATCGTTGTCCCTGGCCAGCCTGGCCGTGACCCTGAGCACTCTGGCCGTGCTCGCCCTGCCCTCTGCTCCGGCCGCTGCGCAGGACGGGGTAATCCGCTGCGAAAGCCAGAACAACCGTGAACGTGTCTGCAGCACCGGCTGGCGCAATGCGCAGCTGGTCCGCCAGCTGTCCGGCAGCGCCTGCGACGAGGGCCGCACCTGGGGCAGCCGCAATGGCAGCATCTGGGTCAGCAATGGCTGCCGCGCCGAGTTCGTTGAAGCCCGCGGCGGCTGGGGCGGTGGCAATGGCGGTGGCTGGGGCGGCAACAACGGCCGTCCCGGCGAAACCATCCGCTGCGAGAGCCAGAGCAACCGTGAGCGCAGCTGCCCGGTCGGCTGGCGCAACGCCCGCCTGGTCCGCCAGCTGTCCGGCAGCCCCTGCGATGAAGGCCGCACCTGGGGCGTGCGCAACGGCGCGGTCTGGGTCAGCAACGGCTGCCGCGCCGAGTTCGCCGAGGCCCGCGGCTGGGGCGGCGGCGGTGGCTGGGGCGGCGGCAACAGCAATTATTCGATCACCTGCAGCAGCAACAACAACCGCACGCAGAACTGCGACTGGGATGAGCGCCAGGGCCGGCCGGTGCTGCAGCAGCAGCTGTCCGGCAGTGCCTGCCAGGAAGGCCGCAGCTGGGGCTATGCACGCGGCCAGGTGTGGGTGAGCAACGGCTGCCGCGCACGCTTCAGCGCGCGCTGAGCCCCGGGGTCGGATCCTTGGCCGACGGCCAGGGCTCTGACCCGTGGGTTCATGCAGTGACCGGGTCGGACCCTCCGCAGGAGGGATCCGACCCGAAGATCAGGGTGCTGGCGCCTTCTCGTCGCCCCACGGTGCGGGCGGCAGCTCGACCGGCTTGCTCAGGTCGAACTTCACGCGGAAACGGCGGCCTTCCGGGCGCGTCAGTTCGTAGACGAAAGTCTGGTCGGGGTCGATCTCCATCGCCCAGGTGTTGTGCGTGGAGGCCAGCATGTCGGCACGACGGAACATCGCCACCGAATCGGAGTCGGCTGGGAACCGCTGGCGCTCGGCGGTGCCCGGTGGCGTGCTGTCGCCGCCATAGAGGGTGATCGCGTCGGGGCTACCGTCTTCGTGGCGATGATCGTGTTTCAGGCGCAGGCCGTTTCCGGTGCGGGTCAGCACCCAGGTGCGCGAATGGTCATCCCCCACATGGAAGGGAATCCGCAGTTCATGGGCGGGGTCGGCACAGCCGCGCACATGCATGACCAGGCGCTGGCCGGCGAACGGGTCCTTGCCGGTCGGTGCCGGCGTGTCCTCCACCACCCGGCCCTCATAGGCCTGGCCGCAATGCGCGGCGATGGCAGCCATGAAGGCATCGGCCGGTGCGGTCGCCAGATCATGCGCGACCGTATCGGAACGCTGCGAGCAGGCAGCGAGGCTGAGCAGGAGGGCGGAAGCGGTGACAACGGCAGGCAGTTTCATGCCCCAACCCTAACGGCCATGGCCGACGGGCGCAAACCGCGCGCGGCAACCGGTCAGCGTTCGGCGATGTGAGGTTCCGGCCGCGTCTCGGTGGCCGCTACCGGCGCGGACTCGCCCTCGCCCGCCGGCTCCTGCTCCACCGGATCGACGTCGAAGGGTGTGCGGAACACCAGCGACGGCAACAGTGTGGTCAGTGCGGCGTACAGCAGCAGCGCGCCGAACAGCACCGCCGGAATCTGGAAACGCTCGCGCATGATCGCCGCCAGCACCAGGGTGAAGATCAGGGTCGGGGCCAGCGCCAGCGAGACGCGCAGGCTGCTGCGGAAGCTCTCGCCGAACATCACCCGGCGCTGCAGCCAGACCACGCCGATGCGCAGCGGCAGCACCACCAGGGTGATCACGATGCCCAGCCCCAGCGCCTCGAAACTGAGGGCTTCGCTGGGCACCTTGGTGCCGGCATTGAAGAAATAGAATGGCACGAAGAACGAGGCGAACAGGCGCAGCGCGTGCAGGTTCTCGTGCGAGGCCAGCAGCGGCATGCGCTGGTGCAGCAGGCGCGCGACCAGGCCGGCGATGAACGCGCCCACGAGGTAATACACGCCCAGCAGATAGGTGATGTACGCCGCCACCATGCCGACCATCACCAGCAGCGAGAACTCCGAGCCCGGCGCGTGCGGCGCCACCCAGCGGCCCAGCGCAATGAACAGCAGCGGCAGGCCGATCATCATCGCCAGCAGGGCCAGGCTGGACAGCGCCATGTGGCCCGGGTCGCCGGCCTGCAGCACGATGAACAACGCCGCCAGCGCCAGCAGTTCGCCGGCGATGGCCTTGCTGGTGACCCAGAACCTCTCGTCCTCGCTCAGGCCCAGCCGCGACAGCGAATCCATGATGAAGCCGGTGGAGGGCGTCAGCAGCGCCAGCGCCAGCAGCCCAGCGGCCTGCCATGGCAGCCCCGCATAGCGCCAGGCCAGCCAGCCCACGCCGAACAGCGTGCCGGTACGGATCACCAGGTGCGCCAGCAGCGGCCACATGCCACGCCGCAGCGCCTGCAGATCCACTTCCAGGCCCGCGAACAGGAACAGCGAGGAAATGCCCAGCGTGGCCAGCAGGCCGATCACCGCGTCGTGTGCCTGGTCGGCCAGCCAGAGCATGCCGATGATGCCGAACAGCAGGCAGGTCAACGGCGCCGGCAGGCTGAAGCGCTGCAGTGCGCGCGGGATCACCAGCAGCGCGAAGATCAGCAGCAGGTAGATCAACTCATGGCTCATCGGGGTCTTCCGTGGGGTTCGAACGCGCGCAGGATGCGCGCGCCCGACCGATCCGGCAAGCCGTTTCTGGATGACTCCCGGTTACCTCATCCGATCATCGCATCGGCCAGCGCCCCCACCCGTGCAAGCACTGCTGCGCGCTGGTCGTCATCGACCGATGCGCCCTGCAGATAGGCGGTGACCACCCACGCGGTGCCGCCCGCATGCGGCCACAGCACGGCGATGTCGTTGCGCGTGTCATCACCGTTGCTGCCGGTCTTGTCCCCCACCCGCCAGCGCTTGCCCAGCCCGGCGCGCAGGCAGGCATCGCCGGTCTGGTTGTCGATGAGCCAATCGGCGAACTGCCGGCGCGATGCAGGCTGCAGGCCATTGCCCACCGCGAAGCGGGCCAGGCTGGTGGCCATCGCGGCCGGGCTGGTGGTATCGCGCGGGTCTCCCTTCGCGAACAGATTCACGTCCGGCTCGTTGCGGTCATTGCGGGTAATGCTGTCGCCCTGCCCGCGCAGGAATGCCGTCAGCGCCGACGGCCCGCCCACCACCTCCAGCAGCAGGTTGGCCGCCGTGTTGTCGCTGGTGGTCAGCGTGCCCCGGCACAGGTCGCGCACGGTCAGATCCTTGCCCACGTGGCGGCGCGCCACCGGAGCGTAGGACAGCAGATCCTTCCCGGCGATGGGCACACGGGTGTCGAGCGAAACGCGGCCTGCATCGGCAAGGCTCAGCACATGGGCGACCAGCATCGACTTGAACGTGCTGCACATCGGGAAGCGCTCATCCTGCCGATGCCCGCCGATGCGACGGCCGTTGCCGGTGTTCAGCACGGTGACGCCCAGGCGGCCACCGCTGGCTTTCTCCAGCGCGGCGAAATCGGCGGCGCCGGCAATGGCGGCGTTCGCGGCGGGTATGCCAGACGAGGCGGAAACCGGTTGCGCCAGCGCCGGGGCAAACAGCGAGGACGCAACGGCAGCACCACTGAACTGCAGGAATCGGCGACGGGCGAGCATAGGGGTTCTCCTGGTGACCGCTCGATTATTGGCGCCTCCCCTGCGACCGACCAGCGCGAAAAATCAGGGCAAGCCATAAGTTGAACTCATGCCTGACGCGATCAAATGTTTGAGATTTACGAAATTCCTCATTGAACGGGTAGGATCAGCCATCACCCTGGCTCACGGCTCTCCGATGCTGCACCCCACCCTGCCACTGAACGCGCTGCGCGCCTTCGAGGCCGCCGCCCGCCACCAGAACTTCACCCGTGCCGCGCTGGAGCTGTGTGTCAGCCAGGCCGCACTGAGCCACCAGATCCGTGGGCTGGAGGACCGGCTCGGCATCCGCCTGTTCCATCGCCTCCCGCGCGGCGTGGCGCTCACCGATGAAGGCGCGGCCCTGTATCCGGTGCTCAACGAATCGTTCGAGCGCATCTCCGCCAGCATCGCGCGTTACACCGGCGGACCTGCGCGTGAAGTGCTGACCCTGGGAGTGGTCGGCACCTTCGCCACCGGCTGGCTGCTGCCACGGTTGGCCGCGTTCGAGGCAGCGCACCCGGACATCGAGCTGCGCCTGCAGACCCACAACAACCGCATCGACCTGGCCGGCGAAGGGCTGGACCTGGCGATCCGCTTTGGTGATGGCGACTGGCAGGGCCAGGCGTGCACGGCGATCCTCGACGCGCCGTTTGCACCGCTGTGCGCACCGGCGCTGGCGCGGCGGCTGAAGCAACCGCGCGACCTCGCCACACTGCCGTTGTTGCGTTCCTACCGCAGCGACGAATGGCCGCGCTGGTTGCAGGCGGCCGGGGTGAGCGGCGTGGAAGCCCGCGGGCCGGTGTTCGATTCCTCACTGACGGTGGCGATGGCCGCCGCCGGGGGCGCCGGCGTGGCCTTGCTGCCCTTGTGCATGTTCGAGCAGGAACTGGCCGAAGGCCGCCTGCTGCAGCCCTTCGGCACCACCTTGGAGCTGGGCCGCTACTGGTTGACGCGGCTGCGCTCGCGCGCCGAGCGCGAACCGGCCAAGCGGTTCCGCGAATGGCTGCAGGCGCAGGGCACGTAACAAAAAAGGGGACGGAGGGAATTAAGTCGTTTGTGGCACAAACGACTTAATTCCCTCCGTCCCCTTTTTTGCGTGATCAGGACTCCAGCAGCTCCATCCACGCCGCTTCGGCTTTCTCCAGCTGCGCGGCGGTGGTTTCGCGGTCGCGGCCGATCACCGCCATGCGGGCGGCATCGGCATAGTTGGCCGGGTCGGCCAGCTGGCGGTCGAGCTCGGCCAGCGCGCCCTCCAGTTCGGCCACCTTGGCCTCGGCGGCGGCCAGCTTGTGCGGGTTCACCGGCTTCTTCTGCACCACCTGCGCCACCGGCGCGGTCTTGACCACCACCGGTTCTTCCACCTGCTCCATGCGTGCCTTGGTGCCCTGCGCCTGCGGGCGGGTGCGCAGCCACGCGGCGTAGGCATCCAGGTCGCCATCGAACGGCTCGACCACGCCATCGGCCACGCGCCAGTAGGTATCGCAGACCAGGCCGATCAGGTGGCGGTCATGCGAGACCATCACGATCGCGCCTTCGAAGGTGGCCAGCGCTTCGGCCAGCGCTTCACGCATTTCCAGGTCAAGGTGGTTGGTCGGTTCGTCCAGCAGCAGCACGTTCGGCTGCTGCCAGGCGATCAGCGCCAGCGCCAGGCGGGCGCGTTCGCCACCGGAGAACCCATCGACCGGCTCGAATGCACGGTCGCCCGGGAAGTTCCACTTGCCGAGGAAATCGCGGAAGGACTGGTTCGGTGCGTCCGGGGCGATCTCGCGGAAGTGCTCCATCGGCGACTGGCCTTCGTGCAGCGACTCCACCGTGTGCTGGGCGAAGTAGCCGATCTTCAGGTCCGGATGCGCCATGCGCTCGCCAATGATCGGCGCCAGCTCGCCCACCAGGGTCTTCACCAGGGTGGTCTTACCGGCACCGTTCGGGCCGAGCAGGCCGATGCGCTGGCCCGCTTCCAGGCCAAAACCGACGTTATGCAGGATCACCGCGTCCTTGCCGTAGCCGGCCTCGACGTGGTTCAGGCGGATCAGCGAGAACGGCAGCTTGGCCGGCGGCGCGAACTCGATGCGGAACTCACGCTCGGCGCGCACCGCTTCGGTGCCGGCCAGCTTGGCCAGGCGCTTCATGCGGCTCTGCGCCTGCGCGGCCTTGCTGGCCTGCGCCTTGAAGCGGTCGATGAAGCTCTGCAGGTGGGCGCGCTCGGCCTGTTCCTTCTCGTGCGCGATCTGCTGCTGGCGCAGCTGTTCGGCGCGCTGGCGCTCGAAATCGGTGTAGCCGCCCGGGTAGAGCTTGGCGCCGCCACCATGCAGGTGCAGGGTGTGGGTGGCCACGTTGTCGAGGAACTCGCGGTCATGCGAGATCAGCAGCAGGGTACCCGGGTACTTCAGCAGCCACTGTTCCAGCCAGTACACCGCGTCCAGATCCAGGTGGTTGGTCGGTTCGTCCAGCAGCAGCAGGTCGCTGGGCATCATCAGCGCGCGTGCCAGGTTCAGGCGCACGCGCCAGCCGCCGGAGAACGAGGACACCGCACGGTGGTGCGTCTCGGCAGGGAAACCGAGGCCGTGCAGCAGCTTGCCGGCGCGCGCTTCGGCGTCGTAGGCGTTGAGCTCGGCCATCTTCGTGTGTGCCTCGGCCACCGCTTCCCAGTCTTCGCGGGCGGTCGCGTCGGCCTCGGCGGCCAGCACCGCGGCCACCTCGAGGTCGCCGCCGAGCACGAAGCTCAGCGCCGGGTCGGGCAGCGACGGGGTTTCCTGGGCCACGCTGGCGATGCGCACCTTGCCGGGCAGGTCGACGTCACCCTTGTCCGCCTCCAGCTCGCCCTTCACCGCCGCGAACAGGCTGGACTTGCCAGCACCGTTGCGACCGACCACACCCACCCGGTAACCGGCATGCAGGGTCAGGTCGACATTGGACAACAGCAGCCGCTCGCCGCGGCGCAAGGCGAAATTACGAAGGGAGATCATCGGGGGAGGGGTCCATATAACCGGATGGAATGTGCTGGTGAGCACTGTTCCTGCGACGCAATTCTAGCGTTAACGAATACTTGACGCGTCCCGGGATGCGCAGTGGCCGACGTTCCTCTCTCCCACGTCCCCGCCGCGCGCGTCCCGGGGTCCCTTCCTGCCAGCGCTGATCCGGGCTAAATGGTTGCTGCTGCAACGTTTTTTCTGACGCCTGGCATTTGACAGGCACTGAATATCCCGTTAATTGCTGTATTGCGCACCGCAACAACCGCCGTCCGCCTCACGCTCGTGATGTCGATTCCGGTGCCGCCCCCGCCAACCGGAGCCCATCCCGATGACCCGCAAGACCCGCCTGATCGCCGCCGCCGTCGCTGTCGCACTCGGTGGCTCTCCGTTCGTCGCCGCTGCACAGCAGGCCGGCACCGCCGCCAACACCCTGGACACGGTGATCGTCACCGGCACCCGCGTGGCCGACCGCACGGTCGCCGAATCGCAGTCGCCGATCGACATCATCACCCCCGAAGTGCTGCAGTCCACCGGTACCAGTGAACTGGCCACCGCGCTGTCGCGCGCCCTGCCCTCGCTGAACTTCCCGCGCCCGGCGCTGACCGACGGCACCAGCGGCGTGCGCCCGGCGCAGCTGCGCGGCCTGTCGCCGGACCAGGTGCTGGTGCTGGTCAACGGCAAGCGCCGCCACACCTCGGCGCTGATCAACGTCAACGGCAGCATCGGCCGTGGCTCGTCGGCGGTGGACATCAACGCGATCCCGATCGCCGCGATCGAGCGCGTGGAAGTGCTGCGCGACGGTGCCTCGGCGCAGTACGGCTCGGACGCCATCGCCGGCGTCATCAACATCGTGCTCAAGGGCAGCGGCCGTGGCGGCAGCCTGGCAGTGGACTACGGCCAGTACTCGGCCGGCGACGGCAACAAGTACCAGCTGTCCGGCGACACCGGCGTCGAGTTCGGCAACGGCCGCGGCCGCGTGCACGTGGCCGGCCAGATCAGCCAGCAGGACGAGAGCAACCGCGCCGGCCCGTACCGCGGCACCACGCCGAACACCGGCAACTTCCCCAGCATCGGCCAGAAGACCTTCATCGTCGGCGACCCGCGCGTGGATGCCACCGCGGCCTCGGCCAACGCCAGCTTCGACTTCAGCGACCACGTGACCGGCTACGCCAGCGCGCTGCTCAGCAACCGCGACATCACCTCGTTCGCGTTCTACCGTTCGCGCAACCACAGCGGGCAGAGCGCGCTGCTGGCGCAGACCTACCCGGACGGCTACGTGCCGGAGATCAACCAGTATTCCAAGGACCGCTCGCTGGTGGCCGGGGTCAAGGGCAACACCGACAACGGCTGGACCTGGGACCTGAGCCTGAATCACGGCGAGAACACCCTGGACTTCCACACCCGCAACAGCATCAACTACAGCCTCGGCGCAACCAGCCCGCGCTCGTTCTACGACGGCACGCTGAAGTACCAGCAGGACATCTTCAATGCCGACCTGACCAAGTCGCTGGACTGGGGCCTGGCCTACCCGGTCACGCTGTCCTTCGGTGGTGAGTACCGCAAGGAAAAGTGGGACCAGAACCCGGGCGAACTGAACTCGTACACCGGCAGCGGCGCGCAGGGCTTCGCGGGCTTCACCCCGACCAATGAAGTGCATGCCGACCGCCACAACTACGCGGTCTATGCTGGCCTGGAAGCGGACCTGACCGAGAAGTTCTCGGCCGGCATCACCGGCCGCTACGAGGACTACTCGGACTTCGGCGACCGCTTCTCGGGCAAGCTGTCGGCGCGCTACGCGTTCACCGACAAGGTGGCGCTGCGGGCCACCGCCTCCAGTGGTTTCCGCGCGCCCTCGCTGGCGCAGCAGGGCTACCAGGCGGTGACCAGCCAGTTCCTCAATGGCGTATTCGTCGAGCGCGGCACCTTCCCGACCACCAGCCAGGCCGCGCAGGCGCTGGGCGCCTCGCCGCTGAAGGCCGAGACCTCCACCTCCTACAGCCTGGGCCTGGTGCTGCAGCCGGTCGACCGCCTGTACATCACCGTCGATGCCTACCAGATCGACATCGATGACCGCATCGCGCTGTCGTCCAGCATCACCACCAATGCCGCGACCAGCGCGCTGCTGGGCACCCTGGGCCTGCCGCAGGTAACCGCGTTCTCCTACTTCACCAACGGCCTGGATACGCGCACCCGCGGTGTCGACTTCGTCTCCAGCTACACGGTGCCGTTCAGCGCCAGCAGCCTGGAGCTGACCGCGGCGTACAGCTACAACGACACCGAAGTGCGCCGCGTTGGCGGCACCCCGCCGGTGTTCGGCACGCTGGGCCTGACCCAGTCGCTGATCGGCCGTGATGAGATCGGTCGCATCGAGGACAGCTACCCGCGCGACAAGGCGATCCTGAGCGGCACCTGGCGTTCGGACCACTGGGAGCTGGGCCTGGCCGCCACCCGCTACGGCAAATTCACCGTGCGCAACTCGGCCACCGCGCTGCGTGACCAGACCTACGGCGACGCCTGGGTGGTGGATGCCTCGGCCAGCTACAAGCCCAGCAGCAACTGGACCCTGACCGTGGGTGCCGACAACCTGCTGGACAAGTACCCGGACCGCACCGAGGACCTGCAGAACTCCACCTTCGGCATGCTGCCGTACAGCAACTATTCGCCGTTCGGCTTCAACGGCGCGTATGTGTACGGGCGGATCAAGTACACCTGGTAAGGGGTAGTGCCGGCCGCTGGCCGGCATACCCGGGCCGCGTCTGGAGGAGAGCCCCTTCTTGTTGAAGGGGCGCGCCGAAGGCGGGGGTTGAGGAGAAATGCGTGGGCAAATCCGCCGGCCACGGCACGTGGACGGCGGGTTTGCCGTATCTGGCCGCTTCGGTGAAAATCGGGGTATCCCCCTGCTTTCTGCGAGTGCCGATGCACCATGACACCGACCTGATCAACATCGTTGCCGTTGGCCTGGGGCTCGCCTTCATCTTCGGCGCGCTGGCCAACAAGCTCCGCTTGTCTCCCCTGGTCGGTTACCTGGTTGCTGGCATCTGCGTAGGCCCGTTCACCCCCGGCTTCGTCGCCGACCAGGCGCTGGCCAACCAGCTGGCCGAACTGGGCGTCATGCTGCTGATGTTCGGCGTCGGCCTGCACTTCTCGCTGAAGGACCTGATGGCGGTCAAGGCGATCGCCATTCCCGGCGCCATCGGCCAGATCGCGGTGGCCACCCTGCTCGGCTGGGGCGTGGCCTCGCTGATGGGCTGGCCGGCCATCCATGGCGTCATCTTCGGTTTCTCGCTGGCCACCGCCAGTACCGTGGTGCTGCTGCGGGCGATGGAGGAACGCCGCCTGCTGGAAACGATGCGCGGCAAGATCGCGGTCGGCTGGCTGATCGTGGAAGACCTGGCCTGTGTGCTGGCGCTGGTGATGATGCCGGTGATGGCCGGTGTGTTCGGTCCTGACGCGGCCAAGGAATCGCACTCGCTCGGCAGCGTGCTGGCCGACATCGGCTGGACCTTCGTGCAGCTGGGCCTGTTCGTGGCGGTGATGCTGGTGGTCGGTCGGCGGGTCATCCCGTGGATCCTCGAGCGCATCGCCGGTACCGGTTCGCGTGAGCTGTTCACCCTGTCGGTGCTGGCGATCGCGCTGGGCGTGGCGTTCGGCTCGGCGATGCTGTTCGGCGTCTCGTTCGCGCTGGGCGCGTTCTTCGCCGGCATGCTGCTCAACGAATCGGAGCTGAGCCACAAGGCCGCGCATGATTCGTTGCCGCTGCGCGATGCGTTCGCGGTGCTGTTCTTTGTGTCGGTCGGCATGCTGTTCGACCCCAACATCCTCGTCCAGCATCCGTGGCAGGTGCTGGCCACCGTCGCCATCATCATGTTCGGCAAGTCGGCGGCGGCATTCTTCATCGTGCGTGCGTTCGGCCACCCGACCAGCACCGCGCTGACCATCTCGGCCAGCCTGGCGCAGATCGGCGAGTTCGCCTTCATCATCGCCGGCCTCGGCGTGGCGCTGCAGATCCTGCCGAAGGAAGGCCAGTCGCTGGTGCTGGCCGGCGCGCTGGTGTCGATCATGCTCAACCCGCTGGTGTTCGGCCTGCTGGACCGTTGGCAGGCCAAGCAGGAGCAGTCTCCGCAGGTACCCGAGCCGCCCGAAGCGATCGGCCCGTCGCGCGACCTGCATGACCACGCCATCGTGATCGGTTACGGCCGCGTCGGCAGCGAACTGGCGCAGGTGCTGCGCGACCGTGGCGTGCCGGTGCTGGTGATCGATGACAACAAGGAACACGTCGAGCAGGCACATGCCAAGGGCCTGGCGGCGATCCGCGGCAGTGCCGCCGCCGACCGGGTGCTGGCCGAGGCCCATCCGGAGCGCGCCAAGATCGCGGTGCTGGCGATTCCGCAGCCGCTGGAAGCCGGTGAGGCGCTGGCCAAGCTGCGGGCGATCAATCCGGACCTGACCCTGCTGGCGCGCGCGCACAGCGATGCCGAGGTGAAGCATCTGCTGGAGCACGGCGCCGATGGCACGGTGATGGCCGAGCGCGAGCTGGCGTATTCGCTGGCGGAGATGATCATGTCCACGCCGCCGTACCGGAATCTGGGGCAGCAGAGCATTCCGGTGGTGTGAGGGGTGTGCGTGCGGCAGGGCTGCGCCCTGCACCTGCCGAAGCGGCGGCAACGGCGAAAGCAAAGGCTGGCATTGCGTGGGATGGCGGGGTGGGTCCGGTTGCGGGGGCCGCTGCAAGTACGTCCATGTAAGCTCGGTCGCCGCATCCATGCGGCTCACGCCCCCGCAACCGGACCCATCCCGCCTTCGACAGATTCCGGCGATCTGTCGGAACGGCGTTCTGCTCTGGTGGGTGTCGACCTTGGTCGACACGGCGGCGCGCGGGGTCAGATCCGTTTTCCACAGGAAAACGGATCTGACCCCGGAAACAAAAAAATCCCCGGTCGACCCGCATCGACCGGGGATCTGGATCGCCACGTTGCCACGCCTTGGAGAGGCAGTTCCACCGTAACCCATCGCGGTGCCGGCGGTGATCGCCTGTGGCGATGACGACCAAGCGCGCAGCTATCAGGCGCCGGCCAGGGCCTGTTCCAGGTCCGAGCGCAGGTCGCCGATGTGTTCGATGCCGATCGACAGCCGCACGGTGTCCTCGCTGACACCGGCCTTGGCCAGCTCCGCTGCATCCAGCTGGCGATGCGTGGTCGAAGCCGGATGGGTGGCCAGTGACTTCGCATCCCCCAGGTTGACCAGGCGGGTGAACAGCTTCAGCGCATCGAGGAAGCGGGCGCCGGCCTCGCGCCCACCGGGCAGACCGAAGGTCAGTACGCCCGAGCCGTGTCCACCCAGATAGCGCTGCGCGGCGGCATGCTCGGGGTCGTCGGCCAGTCCGGCGTAGCGCACCCAGGCGACCTTGGCATGCGCCTTCAGGAACTGCGCAACGGCCAGCGCATTGGCATTGATGCGTTCCATGCGCAGGGCCAGGGTCTCGATGCCCTGCAGGATCAGGAACGCGTTGAACGGCGACAACGCAGCGCCCGTATTGCGCAGCGGCACCACCCGCGCGCGGCCGATGTAGGCCGCTGGCCCCAGGGCTTCGGTATAGACCACGCCGTGGTAACTGGGGTCGGGCTGGTTGAGCCGTGCGAAGCGTTGGGGCTGTGCGGTCCAGTCGAAGCGGCCGGAATCGATGATCGCGCCGCCCAGGCTGTTGCCGTGTCCCCCGAGGTATTTGGTCAGCGAATGCACCACGATGTCGGCGCCGTGCTCGAACGGGCGCAGCAGGAACGGCGTGGCCACGGTGTTGTCGACGATCAGCGGCACGCCCGCGGCATGCGCGACCTCGGCGATCGCAGCGATGTCGGTGACATTGCCGCGCGGGTTGCCGATCGATTCGACGAACACCGCCTTGGTGCGGTCGTCGATCAGCGCGGCGAACGCGGCCGGGTCGGCCGGATCGGCAAAGCGCGCCTGGATGCCGTACTGCGGCAGCGTGTGCGCCAGCAGGTTGAGGCTGCCACCGTAGAGCGCACTGGAGGCGACGATGTTGTCGCCGGCCTCGGCGATGGTCTGGATGGCATAGGTGATCGCGGCCTGCCCCGAGGCCAGCGCCAGCGCGCCGATGCCGCCTTCCAGCGCGGCCAGGCGCTGCTCCAGCACGTCGGTGGTGGGGTTCATGATGCGCGTGTAGATGTTGCCCGGAACCTTCAGGTCGAACAGGTCGGCGCCGTGCTGGGTGTCATCGAAGGCATACGCCACGGTCTGGTAGATCGGCACCGCCACCGCGCGGGTGGTCGGGTCGGGACGGTAACCGCCGTGCACGGCCAGGGTTTCCAGTTGCCACTGCGGGTCGCTCATTGCACCAGGCTCCATCCGGGGAAACCGCCACCATAGGCCAGCCGGGGCCGCCCGCTGAAAGCCGCTGGCGATGACGTCCGTACCCGCGGTTATCAGGTTGGCCGCGATTCAGGCAGTCGTCGTGGGGCATTGCTAGGCTGCGCCGCCGGGCGCTCCTGCCTGGGAACGGAGGCCCCACGCATGCAGCCATCCCCCTGGACTCCCCCTGCCAGCAGTTCGCCCACGTCGGTCCTGCTGGTGGAGGACGACCGTCGCCTGGCCGAACTGGTCAGCGACTATCTCCACGAACATGGCTTCACCGTGCAGCACGTGGCACGCGGCGACCTCGCCAGCGCCGCCTGCCGCCAGCATGCGCCGGAGCTGGTGGTGCTGGACCTGATGCTGCCCGGCCTGGGGGGCATCGATGTGTGCCGGCAGATCCGCAGCTTCTCCGATGTGCCGATCCTGATGTTGACCGCCTGTGAGGACGACATCGAGCAGGTGCTGGGCCTGGAATCGGGTGCCGATGACTATGTGCACAAGCCGATCGAGCCACGCCTGCTGCTGGCCCGCCTGCGCGCCCTGCTGCGCCGCCGCCACGGCAGCAGCAACACCGGCACGCCCAGCCGGCTGATGCATGGTGAGCTGCTGATCGATCGCATGCAGCGCGAGGTGCACCTGCACGGCCAGCCGGTCGAGCTGGGCACCACGGAATTCGAGATCCTGTGGCTGCTGGCCAGCCAGCCGGGGCAGATCCTGTCGCGCGACCAGATCCTGCAGGCGGTGCGCGGCATCGGCTTCGACGGTCTGGACCGCAGCGTCGACGTCTGCATCGGCAAGCTGCGCCGCAAGCTCGGCGACGATGCGCGCGAACCGCGGCGGATCAAGACCGTGTGGGGGCGCGGCTACCAGTTCAATCCTGCGGCCTGGTCGGAATGAAGCGGCTGTTCCTGTGGCTGTGGTTCATCACCGGCGCCTGCTTCCTGGTGTCGGTGTTCTTTCTCAACCACATCCTGGATGGCATCTACACGCCCGTGCAGGATCGCGTGTTCGTGCAGCAGGTGCGCGGGCAGGTGTACGCCCTGCGCAGTGGCCTGGCCGGCCTGGACGCCGTCCAGCAGCGTGAGCGCCTGCAACAGTGGCAGCCACACTACGGCATCGCCCTGACCCTGCTCGACAAACCTCCCGCGCTCGACGCGCAGGAACAGGAGGCCGTGAAGGCCGATGGCTTCGTCGTGCGCGATCAGTACCAGCAGGTGCTGCTGCCCATCGACGGCATCGGCGGCCGCTGGCTGCACCTGCGCCTGCCCGGCGCGGTGCAGATGACGACGTACATGACCATCGCCGCCTACCTCAGCATCCTGCTGCTGGTGGGCGCCAGCCTGTATGCCTGGGTGCGCCTGCTCTGGCGCGACCTGGAAGCACTGCGCCGGCACGCCGACCGCATCGGTTCCGGCGACCTGCAGGCACGTGCGCAGGTTTCGCCCCGCTCGCAGATCCGGGTCATCGTCGAACACTCCAACCGCATGGCGGCACGCGTGGCCGAACTGGTGCAGCGCCAGCGCGACCTGACCCATGCCATTTCGCACGAACTGCGCACGCCTATCGCGCGGGTGGCCTTCGGCCTGGACCTGATGCAGGACAGCGATGACCGCGAACGCCGCGAACGGCTGGCGCAGGGCCTGCACGGCGACCTGGCCGAGCTCAACCGGCTGGTCAGCGAACTGCTGGCCTACGAACGGCTGGAGCATCCCAGCGAGGGCGAACCGATGCAGCGCATCGAAGCCAACGACTGGCTGCAGGCCTGCCTGGCCGATGCCCGCCGCGATGCCGAACGTGCCGGCATTGTCCTGCGCGTGCAGCCCAGCGCGTTGCCGCGAGTGGATGCCGAGCCACGCCTGTTGCAGCTGGCGCTGAGCAACCTGGTCGGCAATGCGCTGCGCCACGCGCGTTCGCAGGTGGAGGTCTCGCTGGTCGGTATCAGCGGCCGCGCCTGCCTGCGCGTGGACGATGACGGCCCGGGCATCGCCGAAGCCGATCGGGAGAAGGTGATGCGCCCGTTCACCCGCCTGGACGACAGCCGCAGCCGCGATACCGGCGGCTTCGGCCTGGGCCTGGCCATTGTCGGCCGCATTGCAGCCCGCCACGGCGGCGAGCTGCGCATCAGTCGCGCCACGCTGGGCGGCGCGCGCCTGGAAATGCACTGGCCGCTGGCTGCCAGCTGAACGCCCAAGGGCGCGATTACAGTTGATTACAACTCCCGCACAACTGCGGACGGATCGGTCGCCGGCATATCGCCACGCTGGCAACCCTGCAGCACTCGCCGGATGCGCGCGCTGCTTTCCTCCCATTGCCGAGAGTTTCCATGTCCCAGCTTCGCCGTTCCCCCGCCCTGCTCTGCCTGGCCGTGTTGCCGCTGTTCGCCGCCCCGATCGCCCACGCCAAGGATGACCACTGGACCTTCGAGCTCGCCGCCGGTGGCGGCGTGGCACCGCGCTACAGCGGCAGCGAGGAGTATCGTGCGACGCCGTCGCTGTCCTTTGATGTCACCTCGCCGGGGGGATGGTTTCTGGGCACCAGTGGCATCGGCTGGGGCACCTCCCTCGGCGAGCACACGCGCGTGCGTGCCTATGTCGGCGCCAGCGGCATCCGCAAGGACAAGGACTCGCTGCTGGGCGGTTCGGACTTCCTGCGCGGCATGGGTGATATCGATACCCGTCCCCTGGTCGGCGTCTCGGCTGGTTATACGCTGGGCGAAGCCGTGCTGAGCGGCTCCTGGCAGTTCACCCGCAAGGACGAGGATAAGGCCGAGAACGGCCTGGCCACCCAGCAGATCCATCTGAACCTGAGCATGCCGCTGTTCGACCTGGCCGGTGGCGTGGTCAGCGGCAGTGTTTCCACCGACTACGGCAACCGCGGCTACATGCAGACCTGGTACGGCGTCAGCCCGGAACAGGCCAAACGCACGGGCTTCGCCGAGCACAAGCCGAAGGCCGGCCTGGTCAGTGCCGGTGTCGGCCTGAAGTGGAGCCACCGCGTGGGCCGCAACGGCAACTGGTACATCTCGGCCGAAGGCACGCGCCTGCTCGGCGATGCGGCCAACAGCCCGATCGTGCAGAAGGCAAACCAGTTCGGGCTGATGAGCGGTTACACCCACCGCTTCTGATGCATGAAGGGCGCCGCTGGGCGCCCTTTCCCTCTGCGGTCAGCGGCAGGCCGGTGCGTCGCCGTTGCCGCACAACCCGACCTCGCGCAGCCAGCCGATCCACTGCACGACGTCCTCCTTCTCCGGCTCGGAGCGGAACGACTTCTGCACGGTGTGGAAGCCCTGCCTGCCCTGCACGCCCTTGATCCAGGTGAACTCGGGCTTGCCTGTCCCCGGATTCCGCGGGCAGCTGAGCATCAGCAGGGCGAAGGGCCGTCCCCCTTCTTCACCTTCGCGGATCCAGTGGCTCTGCGCCGCCGGACAGGCGATGCGCCACCCCGCCTCGATGATGCCGAGGAACTCACGCGGACTCACATGGCCACTGTTCGGCGCATCGTTGACGGTGACCATGTCGGTCCAGTCGTGCACGGTCTGGCCCTGTGGCACGTACTCGGTGATGCGGTTGCCTTGCGCGTCGGTGCTCTGGTGGGCCTGCTGGTAGCCCTTCATCGGCGGCAGCTGTACCTGTTCGGCGGCCGCGGCGTGTCCACAAACAGCAGCCACCGCCAGCGTCATGCAGAGTGAAGCCCTGCGGGCAACGTCCATGCGGTTCTCCTCATCCTTGCGAAAGTGAAACAGGACCATCGTGCGCTGCCAAGGCTCGGATGGCGCCCCAGCCATGGCTGGGGCGCCACCGGTTCAAGCCTTGGCGAACACCAGGCGACCACCGTCGTTGCCGACTTCGATGGTATCGCCGTTGACGAAGGCGCCGGACAGGATCTGCTGCGCCAGCGGGTTTTCCAGCTGCGACTGGATCGCACGCTTCAACGGGCGCGCGCCGTACACCGGATCGAAGCCGACGTTGCCGAGCAGGTCGAACGCCGCATCGGAGACCGCCAGCTTCAACCCGCGCTCGGCCAGCCGCTTCTCAAGCCCGCGCATCTGGATGCGCGCGATCTGCTTGATCTGCTGCTTGTCCAGCGGGTGGAACACCACGATGTCGTCCAGGCGGTTGATGAACTCCGGACGGAAGTGCGCCTGCACCACGCCCATCACCGCTGCCTTCATCTGCGTGTAGGCCTCCGGGCTGTCGTCGGCGCTCATGTCCTGGATCTGGTGCGAGCCCAGGTTCGAGGTCATCACGATGACGGTATTGCGGAAGTCCACGGTGCGGCCCTGGCCATCGGTCAGGCGGCCATCGTCCAGCACCTGCAGCAGGATGTTGAACACATCCGGATGCGCCTTCTCCACTTCGTCCAGCAGGATCAGCGAATACGGGCGACGGCGCACCGCCTCGGTCAGGTAGCCGCCTTCCTCGTAGCCCACGTAACCCGGGGGGGCGCCGATCAGGCGGGCGACGCTGTGCTTCTCCATGAATTCGCTCATGTCGATGCGGATCATCGCGTCGGCGCTGTCGAACAGGAATTCGGCCAGCGACTTGCACAGCTCGGTCTTGCCGACGCCGGTCGGGCCGAGGAACAGGAACGAGCCGGCCGGACGGTTCGGATCGGACAGGCCTGCACGCGAACGGCGCACGGCGTCGGAGACGACCTTGATCGCTTCCTCCTGGCCGACCACACGGTTGTGCAGCACTTCTTCCATGCGCAGCAGCTTGTCGCGCTCGCCTTCGAGCATCTTGTTGACCGGAATGCCGGTCCAGCGCGACACGACCTCGGCGATCTCCTCGTCGGTGACCCGGTCCTGCACCAGCTTGAAGTCCTTGTGCTCGGCTTCCTGGGCCGCGGCCAGCTGCTTTTCCAGCTGCGGCAACAGGCCGTACTGGATCTCGCTCATCTTGGCGAAATCCTGGCGGCGCTGCGCGGCTTCCAGTTCCAGCTTGGCCTGCTCGACCTGCTCCTTGATCTTGGTGGCGCCCTGCAGCGCAGCCTTCTCCGACTTCCAGATTTCATTGAGGTCGGAGAACTCGCGCTCCAGCCCGTCGATGTCGTTCTCCAGGTCGGCCAGCCGCTGCCGCGAGGCTTCGTCCTTTTCCTTCTTCAGCATCTCGCGCTGGATCTTCAGCTGGATCACCCGGCGTTCCAGACGATCCAGCTCCTCCGGCTTGGAGTCGATCTCCATGCGCAGGCGCGAGGCAGCCTCGTCCATCAGGTCGATGGCCTTGTCCGGCAGCTGGCGATCGGTGATGTAGCGGTTGGACAGCGTGGCGGCGGCCACGATGGCCGGGTCGGTGATCTCCACCCCGTGGTGCACGGCGTACTTTTCCTTCAGCCCGCGCAGGATCGCGATGGTGTCCTCCACCGACGGCTCACCGACGAAGACTTTCTGGAAGCGGCGCTCCAGCGCAGCGTCCTTCTCGATGTACTTGCGGTATTCGTCCAGCGTGGTCGCACCGATGCAATGCAGCTCGCCGCGTGCCAGCGCCGGCTTCAGCATGTTGCCGGCATCCATCGCGCCGTCGGCCTTGCCCGCGCCGACCATGGTGTGCAGTTCATCGATGAACAGGATGATCTGGCCTTCGTTCTTGGCCAGGTCGTTGAGTACACCCTTCAGTCGCTCCTCGAATTCGCCGCGGAACTTGGCCCCGGCGATCAGCGCGCCCATGTCCAGCGACAGCACGCGCTTGCCGCGCAGGCCCTCGGGTACTTCGTCGTTGATGATGCGCTGGGCCAGCCCTTCCACGATCGCGGTCTTGCCCACGCCGGGTTCGCCGATCAGCACCGGGTTGTTCTTGGTCCGGCGCTGCAGCACCTGGATGGTGCGGCGGATTTCCTCGTCACGGCCGATCACCGGGTCGAGCTTGCCGCTCTCGGCCCGCGCGGTCAGGTCGATGGTGTACTTCTCCAGCGCCTGCCGCTGCTCCTCGGCATTCTCCGACTGCACGTTCTCGCCGCCACGCAGCTTGTCAATCGCCGCCTGCAGGCGCGTCTTGTCGGCACCGGCGGCGCGCAGCGCCATGCCCAGCGTGCCGCCATCGTCCAGCGCCGCCAGCACGAACCACTCGCTGGCAATGAAGGCGTCCCCGTGCTGCTGCGCCAGCTTGTCGGTCTGGTTCAGCAGGCGCCCCAGATCGTTGCCCATCGAGACGTTGCCGGCCTGGCCGGATACCTTCGGCAGTGCGTCCAGCGCCTCGGTCAGGCGCTCGCGCAGCACCGGCACGTTCACCCCGGCCTGGGCCAGCAGCGGGCGCGTGCTGCCACCCTGCTGGTCCAGCAACGCGCTGAACAGGTGAACCGGTTCGATGATGCTGTTGTCGCGGCCCACGGCCAACGACTGTGCGTCTGCCAGCGCCTGCTGGAAACGCGAGGTGAGCTTGTCCATCCGCATTGCGAATCCTCATCGGTCATCAGGGCCGGCCTGGGCCGGCAATGCTGCAAAGATGCGGTTGCCCCACCCGGTTTCAAGGGTGGCTGCGACTGCACCCCGGGGCCAGTCAGCCTGCGGCCAGCATGCCGGAGCGGGTGTGGTCGGCGCGTTGATCCCGATCAGTTCCGTACGGTGGACGGGCTCAGCGGGTGATCGCGCTGCGGATCGCCCGCAGCTGCTGCTTGATCGCCCGCGCCTGTGCAGGATCCATGCGTAGCAGGGCCTTCTGCCCGATCGAGCGTGACTGCAGGGTGGGATCGACGAAGCGATAGCGGCCGCGTTCATCGCGCTGCACCAGCGGCGACTGGGCCAGTTCCGGGGTGTCCAGCAGGTGGTCGATCACCATGACCAGGCGGTCGTTGAAATAACCCTCGGGCCGGCCAAGGTCGGCATAGGCCTGCTGGATCAGCGGATAGAAGCGCTTGTAAGCGGTAGCCGTTGCCGTCGGGTCCAGCGCAGTGAACGCCTGCACGTAGGGCGCATAGCGTGCCGCATTGCTGGCGGCGATGCGTTCGCCGCCTTCGCCCGTATCGACCTGCAGATTGCCCGGCAGCGGCCGCGCGGCCAGCGCGGTCGGCGGCACGCTGGGCTTGTCCAGGTTGTCGACCTGGGTGACCAGGCGCTGGATAAGGTGATCACGCAGCAGCAGGGTCAGCGGCCCCTCGCCCTGGAACAGCTGGCTCAGTGCGCCCCAGCCCGCGGCGTCGCTGTCAGCCAGTTTCGGCAGCGCCGGGTCGGCGGCGGCCTCGGTATCCAGCGGATGCCTGATCGATGGTGGTGCTGGCGCGGGCTCTGCGGCCGCTTGCGGTTGTGCCGGTGCACTGGTACTGGCAGGGGTTGATTGCACCGGCACCGGGACACCGTCGGCCAGGCTCTTCAGCTGATCGCGGAACAACCAGCCGCCCGCGCCACCGATCACCACCACACCCAACACCCAGGGCCAGACCGCCTTTCCACTCTGCATGATGCAGCACCTCGTTTCACACGCATGGAGAAGGTGTGACCCCATCGAGTGCAGCCGGTTCCCTGCCTGTTCCGCTGCCGTTCGGGTTCAGGCACGCGTCGTCCACGCTCACGTCTGCTTTGCGCCACCCGCGCGAGGCTAGGAGTCCTGTCCCGTGGAGACTCTGCCATGCAGTACGCGCTGTACTACTGGACCGGCATCCAGGGCCGTGGCGAGTTCGTGCGCCTGGCGCTGGAAGATGCCGGCGCCGACTACATCGACATGGCGCGGGTGCACGGCGATGCGGTGATGCAGCCGTTTCTGGAGGGTCGCAACGAAGGGGCACAGCCCTTTGCGCCGCCGTTCCTGAAGGCCGGCCGCCAGGTCATCGCGCAGGTCGCGGCGATCCTGGATTTCCTCGGCCCGCCGCTTGACCTGGTGCCGCAGGCGGCCTCGCGGCGGATGCAGGCACTGCAGTTGCAGCTGACCATCGCTGATCTGGTGGCCGAGGTGCATGACACCCACCATCCAATTGCCGCATCGAAGTACTACGAAGAGCAGAAGACCGAAGCCAAGGCACGGGCCGCCTCACTGCGTGGCGAACGGCTGCCGAAGTTCCTCGGCTACTTCGAGCAGGTGCTGGCCGCCAATGGTGGCCGCCACGCACTGCGCGAGCATTCCTATGTTGATCTGTCGCTGTTCCAGCTGCTGAGCGGACTGGACTACATGTTCCCGCGCCGCATGCAGGCACTGGCGCCGACCCTGCCCCTGCTGCGTGCGCTGCAGGAGCGGGTGGCGAAGCGGCCGAACATCGCCGCCTATCTGGCCTCGGAGCGGCGGTTGCCGTTCAACACCAACGGCATCTTCCGCCACTACCCGGAACTGGACGCCGAACGGTAGTGCCGGCCGCTGGCCGGCAGCTGCACGATCCGACCGAAGCCCATGAGGTTGCCGGCCAGCGGCCGGCACTACCGTTGGGTCAGTTGTTTTCACCCAGCGGCTGCACCGGCTGCTTCTGCAGCGAAAGCAACCCCAGCAGCAACGCCAGTGCCACGTAGGCACCAGCGAACTGCCAGCTGATGATGCGCGCCAGCCCGTCCAGATCCCACGGCAGGTAGATGCCGCCACGCGGGTCCACCGAATGGATCAGGCCGAACAGGGTCAGCACCGCCGCCACCAGCAGGAAGCCGCAGGCACGGCGCAGGCGGCCATCGACCATCGCCGCCACCGCCGAAATCCACAGCATCGAGGTGATGATGAAGCCGTTGCCGAGGGTAAAGATCACCGCCAGCTCGGGCAGACCGTGGCCATCCAGTTTGGTCAGCAGCTGCGGCAGCTGGTCCGGCGCGATCCAGCCGGGTGCCTTGATCGCCAGCAGGTAGGCCACTGACGGCAGGAAGCCGAACACCATCGCACCGGTGTGCTGACGCGGCGTGGCCTGGAAGGCCTGGGTGGTGATATCGATGGCCACGTACACGATGATCGGTGCCAGCACCGCCAGCGGCAGCCACTGCACCAGCCCGGAAATGATGCCGAGCATGCCGCCGATGCCGACGAACAGGCCGGTCAGCAGCGTGTAGCCGCTGCGCGCACCCATGTGCTTGTACGCCGGCTGGCCGATGTACGGCGTGGTCTGCGCCACGCCACCGCAGACGCCGGCCACCAGCGTGGCCACCGCTTCCACCAGCAGGATGTCGCGGGTGCGGTAGTCGTCGCCGGCTGCGCGCGCGCTTTCAGACACGTTGATGCCGCCCACCACCATCAGCAGGCCGAACGGCAGCAGCAGCGGCAGGTAGGTCATCGCGGTGGGCAGGCCGTCGAGGAAGCCCAGTGTCGGCAGCGGCAGCACCACCTGCGGCGGCACCCACTCCGGTACATGGAAGCCGGGTGCGCCCAGCCCGGCCAGGCCGAGGCCGTAATACAGCACGGTGCCGAACACGAAGGCCAGCAGCACGCCCGGGCCACGCACCGGCAGCTTGCCCTTGGCGATCAGCACGTACAGCAGCAAACCGAGCGTGGTGAAGCCGACCAGCGGTGAGCGCAGCGTTTCCAGCAGCGGCAGCAGGCCCATCAGCACCAGCGCGATGCCCGCGATGGAACCCAGCAGCGCAGCTCGCGGCAGTGCGCGGGTGACCGCTTCACCGAAGAACGACAGCACGAACTTGAGCACGCCCATGATGACCAGCGCGGCCATGCCCAGCTGCCAGGTGGCGATGCCCGCAGCGTGCGGATCCATGCCCTGCTGCTTGAAGGCGAGGAAGGCCGGGCCGAGCACCAGCAGGGCCATGCCGATGCTGGTGGGGGCATCCAGGCCGAGCGGCATGGCGGTGACATCGTCGCGGCCGGTACGTGCCGCCAGCCGGCGCGCCATCAGGGTGTACAGCAGGTTGCCGACCAGCACGCCAAAGGCGGTGCCGGGGAACATGCGGCCGAACACCACGTCGGCGGGGAACTGGAAGATCCCGACCAGGGCCATGGCGATGAAGCCGAGGATGGAGAGGTTGTCGACGACCAGGCCGAAGAAGCCGTTGAAGTCGCCGGCGACGAACCAGCGACGCGGTACGGCGGAAGCGGGAGCGGACATGGAAGGGGCGGTGGGGGTGGGGAGCGCCGATGGTAGGCCCAGCGGGGCCGGCGCGCCAATTCCGTCGTGGAATGATGGGTTCCAGCCAACGGCGGGGCCCCTCGTGGCTGGGGGGGTCGTCAAAGCAGCTTTATCGGAGTGGGCCGGTCGGGATGGGCTGCGCAGGACACGCCGTAAACCCATCCCTGGGGGCTCGATGGCGCCATCCATGGCGCCAACGGTCCTGCGCAGCCCATCCCGACCGGCCCCTGATAATTCCTTGCGCGTGCCAGCCACGGAAAGGAATCAAAGGATCAAAAGCAAAAGCGGGTCGCTTCGCTCTGAGCCGAGCATGGCTCGGCTCTACACGAACAATTCGATCATTTCCACGCTATCCACGCAGGGCGTGGATCTACCGACAGATCGCAGGAAACTGTCGAAGGTGGGGTGGGTCCGGTTGCGGGGGTGTCCGCGGCATGGATGCCGCGGCCAAGCCCCCAGGGACGGGTTTACGGCGTCCCCCGCAACCGGACCCACCCCGCCATCCCTCAGGAAGGCCGCTTCTGCTCTGGCTCCGGCTCGTAGCGGGTGCAGGGCGCAGCCCTGCATCAAACCCACCCCGTTACTTCTTCAGGAAGTTGTCCACCAGCAGATGCTTCACGTCGTCGAAGCGGCCGTTCAACACTGCCTTGGCCGCGTACAACGCCGTACCGGCCACCTGCTTGGCCTCGATCTGCGGCGGCATCACCAGCTCCGCGCGGCTGGTATGCACGTCCAGCAGCGCCGGGCCGCGCTGGGACAGGAAATCCAGCACCGCCTCTTCCAGATCCTCGCTGCGGGTCACCGTGCGGCCGTGGAAGCCGATGACCTCGGCCAGGCGGCCGAAGTCCGGGTTCTTCAGGTCGGTGTAGTTGTCCAGCAGGCCTTCCACCTTCTGCTCCAGCTCGACGAAGTTCAGCGAGCCATTGTTGAACACCACCACCTTGATCGGCAGGTTCTCCTGCACGGCCGTCAGCAGGTCGCCCAGCAGCATCGCCAGGCCGCCATCGCCGGACAGCGAAATCACCTGCCGGCCGGGGAACGCCTTCTGCAGGCCCAGTGCCTGCGGCATTGCATTGGCCATCGTGCCGTGCAGCAGGCTGGTCAGCGTGCGGCGGCGACCGTTGACGCGGATATGCCGCAGCACCCAGACCATCGGCGAGCCGCCGTCAGCGGTGAACAGCGCATCGTTGCTGGCGTACTTCGACAGCAGCGCGGTCAGATGCTGCGGGTGGATCAGCTCGCCCCCGCCCGGCTGTTCTTCCTGCTCGCGCTTCTTCAGCGCCTTGTCGCGACGTTCGATACATTCGTCCAGGAAACTTCTGTCCTCGCGCGGCGGCAACATCGGCAGCAAGGCATCCAGCGTCGGTGCGATGTCACCGACCACGCCCAGGTTCACCGGGTGGCGGCGGCCGAGATGGCTGCCATCGCGGTCGACCTGGATGATCGTGGCCTTGTCCGGGTAGAACTGGCCCCAGGCGAAGTCGGCGCCGAGCAGCAGCAGCGTGTCGCACTCCATCAGCGTGTGGAAGCCGGATTCGATGCCGAAGATGCCGGTCATGCCCATGTTGTACGGGTTGTCCGGCTCGACGAAATCCTTGGCGCGCGAGGTATGCGCGATGGGCGCCTGCAGGCGCCGGGCCAGCTCCAGCAGCTGCGCGTGCGCGCCCTGGCAACCGGCACCGGCATAGATGCCGATGCGCTTGCCCTGCCCCAGCAGTTCGGTGATGCGCTGCAGCTCGGCATCGGACGGGCGCAGCACCGGCTGGGTGTAGTGAACCGAGAACGGCACATCGTGCTTCACCTCGGCCTGGCTGATGTCGGCCGGCAGGATCACCACCGCCACGCCACGGCGGCTGATCGCGGCCTGGCAGGCCAGGGCCACGACGCGCCGCGCCTGCTCCGGGCTGTGCACCTGCTCGCAGAACACCGAACAACTGGCATACACCGCCTTGAAGTCCACTTCCTGCGGAAATTCCATGCCCAGCTCACTGGTCACCACCTGGCTGGCGATCAGTACCATCGGTGCACGGTTGCGATTGCTCTCGAAGACGCCGTTGATGAAGTGCAGGCCACCGGGACCACAAGAACCCGCACAGGCAGTCAACTCGCCGCTCACCAGCGAATCGGCGCCGGCAGCGAAGGCGGCCACTTCTTCGTGGCGTACATGTACCCAGTCGATTTCACTGCGGTGCAGGGCATCGGTGACGTGATTCAAGGTATCGCCAACGATGCCGTAACAGCGGCGGACGCCCGCCTGCTGCAGGGTATCGACAACGATCTCGGCAACGCGCTTGCTCATCGGATACATCCTCGAGGGGGGAGCATCCGAGGCTAGACCCGAAGAAGTGATGCCTCCGTGGGCAAGGCGCACATCACCTCGATAGGCAAACTACCGGCGGAGATCGAGTCAATCGTTGACGTTGATCCAGCCCTCCACCGCGCCCTGCTTCGGGTTGCGGTAGCGCAGCTTCACCCAGCCATCCTGTTCATCCAGCATCTCCACGCGGTCTCCCTGCACCAGGTAACGCCTGGTGCTGGATGCGCCGGGTCGATCGAACAGGAACAGCCGCGCGGGTACCACGGTGGCCTGCTGGCCACGCAACGGTCCATCCGGCGGTGCACCCAGGCCATCGGCGATGGCACTTTCCAGCACCCGGCCGGCGGCATCATAGGTGCGCCAGACCGCCAGCGGGCCCTGCTCGCCGGTCTGTTCCCACTGCAGCGCGGCGTTCAACGTATCGCCCAGCATCAGCACGCTCTCGGCGCGGTACAGATAGAGCTTCGCGCCTGCAAACCGGTACTGGTCGGTGTACCACATCGGGCCGCTGCGGCAGCTGCTGGTCAGCGTGCGGCTCGGACGGTCGACCGCCAGCCCCATCAGGTCACCGCAACTGTCCTTGCCGTGGGTGTCGGCCTGCAGCGCGCGGAACCCGGCACTGGCCGGATCGAAGCGGTACACCGTCACCGCTTCGTTGACCATGCCCACCGAGGCGCGCGCGACCAGTTCCGGGTAGCCATCGAAATCGACATCTTCGAGCGACCATCGCGAATTGCCGTCGGCATCGGCCGCGCCCTCAAGCGTCTGGCGCTTGCCTGACGGTGACAGCTGCACCGCGATGCTGCCGTCCTGCTGCGGATCGGCATGCGCCTGCACATGCGCGGCCACCTGGAAGCGCAGCGTTTCTCCGTCGTCCCCACCCGCCTGCGCCGTCGGTGCCAGTACGCCTGCCAATGCCAGGCCCAGCAGGCATTCCCTGTAGTTCATCATTGCTCCCTGCAGCACCGCGGCGGCACCTTCAACTCAGAACGATACCTCGACCGGCTGCCGCGACCACAGCACCGACTGATGCCTGGTCTGCTGCTTCCACGCCAGGCGGATCGCCTCGATGTCGGCGCGGCGCTGCGGGGTGTCCTCGTGCAGCACCACCAGCACCTTGGTGCGCAGGCGGTTGGGCGCGGCATCGCCGCGGAACAGCCACTGGCCGTAGGCATCAAACACGGTCAGGCCGTCCGGGAAGCGCGGCGTTACTTCCTTGTCAAGGAAGGCGCGCCACTGCGCGTCGCTGATGGTGTCGGCCTGCGGGCGGTTGCCGGCCCCCTGCTCCTCGCCTACGCCGAAGTACAGCTCGCTGCGCACCCAGCCGTGGCCGGCGGAAGGGCGGGCGGCATCGCCCTTCAGTTCGGCGGTGGTGGCCGTGGCATAGGCGCTGGGCGCCTGCGAAGACAGGCTGGCGCAGCCACTGGTGGCCAGCAGCACGGCGAAGACGAGGCCAAGGTGTTTCATCGGTACAGCTCCGGGGAAGGGGGACAGGGCAAGCCGGCAGCGTACAGCGCCACCGGCCCGGCGTGCTGATGCCAACCGGGCATCAGCTCATGCCGGACCGGCAGGGACTTGCATCGGCACCGGCCATCACGCGAAGATAATATATCGCTTCATCCGGATGGATGTAAGTGAAACTATCTCCCCCCTTCCCCGTCGTCGTTGTTGCTGGAGCCCTCCATGTCCGCCCGCCTGCCCGCGTCGCCGCTCGGCCTCGCCATCGCCCTCGCGCTTTCCTCCGCTGCCATCCCGGCCCTGGCCCAGGACGCCACCAACCTGGACACCGTGATCGTCACCGGCACCCGTGCCGCAGACCGCACCGTGCTCGAATCCACCTCGCCGGTGGATGTGCTCACCGCCGAGGACATCCGCAAGGCCGGCGTGGTCAACGGCGAACTGGGCAGCGCGCTGCAGGCGCTGCTGCCGTCGTTCAACTTCCCGCGCCAATCCAACTCCGGTGGCGCCGACCACGTGCGCGCGGCGCAGTTGCGTGGCCTGTCGCCGGACCAGGTGCTGGTGCTGGTCAACGGCAAGCGCCGCCACCACACCGCACTGGTCAACACCGACAGCAAGATCGGCAAGGGCACCACCCCGGTCGATTTCAATTCGATCCCGGTCAGCGCGATCAAGCGCATCGAAGTGCTGCGCGATGGTGCCGGTGCGCTTTACGGATCGGACGCCGTGGCCGGCGTGATCAACGTGATCCTCGACAACGGCGGCGACGGTGGCGAGATCGAGGCCAGCTACGGTGCCAACCACACCGACCTCAAGCCGATCGGCCGCACCCTCACCGACGGCCAGACCGGCAACGTCAGCGCCAAGGTCGGTACTTCGCTGGGCGAGGACGGCGGCTTCCTGCGCGTCGGCCTGGAATACAAGCACCGCAACGGCACCAACCGCGCTGGCTTTGACCAGATTCCGCCGTGGGACCAGACGCCGGACAACCTGGCGCTGCAGGGCAAGCGCAACTACGTGCTGGGCGATGGCAAGAGCAAGGACATCAACCTGTGGCTGAACACCGAGATTCCGGTAGGCCAGACCTCGACGTTCTACGCGTTCGGCACCTTCAACCAGCGCGATACCGAAGGCGCCAACTACTTCCGCTATCCCGATGGCGATGCCAACTGGAAGCAGGTCTATCCGAACGGCTACCGACCGATCTCCGAAGGCGAGAACCGCGACGTACAGGCCGTGGCCGGCGTGCGCGGGCAGTGGGGCGAATGGAGCTACGACAGCAGCCTGGATTACGGCCAGAACGACTTCACCTACCGCCTGCGTGATTCGCTCAACGCATCGCTGGGCCCGACCAGCCCGACCCGCTTCAAGACCGCCGACTACGAGTACGCGCAGACCGTGGGCAACCTCGATCTGAGCCGCGTGTTCACCCAGAGCGACAGCATCAGCCACACGCTGGGCCTGGGCGTGGAAGCGCGCCATGAGCGCTACCAGACCCGCCCCGGCGACCCGGCCAGCTATGCGGCGGGCCCGTACACCGACCGCCCGACCGGCTCGCAGGCCGGTGGCGGCCTGACCCCACAGGACGCCGCCACCCTGTCGCGCGACGTGGCCAGCGCCTATGCCAGCCTGTCCAGCCAGTTCGGCGAGAAGTTCTCCACCGACCTGGCCGCGCGCTACGAGCACAACGACGACTTTGGCGGCGAACTGACCGGCAAGCTCGGCCTGCGCTACGAATTCACCCCGGCGTTCGCACTGCGCGGTGCCATCTCCAACAATTTCCGCGCTCCGTCGCTGGCGCAGATCGGCTACGAATCCACCTCCACCGGCTACAACGCCGGCGGCCAGCTGGTGCAGGGCCGGCTGCTGTCGGTCAACAATCCGATCGCGCGTGGCCTGGGTGCGCAGAACCTGAAGCCGGAGAAGTCGATCAACACCTCGCTGGGCTTCACCAGCCGCATCGGCGAGCATTTCGACCTGTCGCTGGACTTCTTCCAGATCGATATCGACGACCGCATCGCGCTGTCGGAGAGCATCACCGGCGATGCGCTGACCGATTACGTGGCCGCCAGCTACGGCGTCAGTGGCCTGCAGAGCGCCAGCTTCTTCGTCAATGCCGCCGATACCCGCACCCGTGGCGCCGAGCTGGTAAGCAACTGGCGGCAGTCGCTGGGCGATGGCCAGCTGCTGCTGACCGGCACCTACGCCTACACCAAGACCACGCTGAAGAATGTGCTGGCCACGCCGGCGCAGCTGCGCGCGCTGAACCCGGACTACGTACTGTTCGGCATCGAGGAGACCAACACCCTGACCGATGCCACCCCGCGCACGCGTGGCAGCTTCTCGGCCGCCTGGAGCAACGACCACTGGTCGCTGAGCACCCGCGTGAACCGTTACGGCAGCGCCACCCGGGTGTTCAACTTCGGTGATGGCTATATCCCGCGCCAGACCTACCAGGCCGAATGGCAGCTGGATGCCGAAGTCGAGTACCGCATCACCCCGCAATGGAGCGTGGCGATCGGTGGCCAGAACCTGACCGACAACTACCCGGATCGATCCAACAGCGATATCCACTACTTCGGCAACCTGCCGTACGACGTGCTGTCGCCGATCGGCAGCAACGGCGCGTACTACTACGGCCGCGTCCGCTATACGTTCTGATCGCATTGGGTGGGTGCGGACCGTTGGTCCGCGCTGTTTGGGCTGGATGCAGGCTAACCTGCCGTGCCGACCAACGGTCGGCACCCACCGAAGCTGATCCGCAGCCTGCCCTCGACCCCACGTACACGCCCAGGCTGGCAGGCTGGTCGTCATGGCTGAACCGCTCCCCCTGCGTCCGCCACCGCCATTGCTGGACGACGCCTGTGCGTTGTTCCTCGATGTCGATGGCACCCTCATCGAATTCGCTGCACGACCGGATGCCGTGCAGCTCCTGCCGGATGTGCGCGAAGCCATCGGCCGCATCAGTGACCGCCTGGAAGGCGCCGTGGCACTGGTCAGTGGCCGACCGCTTGAACAGCTGGACCAGCTGTTTGCTCCCCTCCAGCTGCCTGCCGCCGGCCTGCATGGGCACGAACTGCGCGGCGAGGACGGTCGTGTGCTGCGCGACGAGCACGACGACGACACCGCCGAGTGGCTGCACGCGCTGCACCAGCAGGCGATGCGCTTTGCCCACGGCCATCCCGGCGTGCTGGTGGAAGACAAGGGCGTCGGCCTGGCCCTGCATTGGCGCGGTGCGCCGCACGCGGCAAGTGATGTGCGCGCCTTCGCCGATCGCCACGTGCGGGGCCGCGCCAGTTACCGCCTGCAACCCGGCGACCATGTGGTCGAGTTCGTGCCCGTCGGCACCGACAAGGGCCGTGCCGTGCGCCGGATGATGCAGTACCTGCCCTTCCGCGGCCGCCTGCCGGTGTTTCTCGGTGACGACCTCACCGATGAATTCGGCTTCGATGCCGCCAACAGCCAGCATGGCTGGAGCGTGCTGGTGGGTGAACGTGAACCCAGCGCGGCGGTGTTCGCGCTGCCCGACATACGCAGCGTGCACGCCTGGCTGCGTGAGAATGCCTATTGACCCGGCCACCCCCCACGGCCGCAACCGAGATGTACCGCGTGATGACCCAACCCGATCTTGATCTGGGCGTGGTCGGCAACGGCAGCTTCGGCGCCCTGGTCGACAAACGTGCCCGCGTTGTCTGGAGCTGCCTGCCGACCTTCGACGGCGACCCTACCTTCTGTGCGCTGCTGGGCCCCAACCAGCAGACCGGTGGCGACTTCGCCATCGAGCTGGAAGACTTCGCCAGCAGCGAGCAGGAATACCTCACCAACACGGCGATCCTGCGCACGGTGCTCCGCGACGCGCACGGCGGCGAACTGGAAATCCTGGATTTCGCCCCCCGCTGGCGGCAGAACGACCGCTTCTACCGGCCGGTCAGCCTGATCCGCCAGGTGCGTCCGCTGGCCGGCAGCCCGCGCATCACCGTGCGCGCGCGCCCGCTGGCCGACTGGGGCGCACGCGTGCCAGAGTCGACCTGGGGCAGCAACCATGTGCGCTGGATCCTGCCGGAGCACGTGCTGCGGCTGACCACCGATGTGCCGGTGCGCTTCGTGCGCGATGGCCTGCCGTTCGTGCTCAACCATCCCATCCACCTGATCCTGGGCGTGGATGAGTCGCTCAACCGGTCGATCAGCGGCTACGTGCAGGAAGCCTTCCAGCGCACCCGCGACTACTGGCGCGAATGGGTGCGCTACCTGTCCATTCCACTGGAGTGGCAGGACGCGGTCATCCGCAGTGCGATCACGTTGAAGCTGTGCCAGTACGAGGACAGCGGCGCGATCATCGCGGCGATGACCACTTCCATTCCAGAAGCACCCGGCAGCGTGCGCAACTGGGACTACCGCTACTGCTGGCTGCGCGACGCGGCTTTCGTGGTGCGGGCGCTGAACCGTCTCGGCGCAACGCGCACGATGGAACAGTTCCTCGGCTACATCTTCAACCTGGCCACCACCGACGGCACGCTGCAGCCGCTGTATGGCATCGGCTTTGAAGCCAAGCTGGACGAAGACGAAGTGCCCAGCCTGTCCGGTTATCGCGGCATGGGCCCGGTACGCCGCGGCAACCTGGCCTGGGTGCAGCGCCAGCACGATGTCTACGGCAGCGTGGTGTTGGCCTCCACGCAGCTGTTCTTCGACCGCCGCCTGCAGGATCCCGGCGACGCGCACACCTTCGCCCGCCTCGAACCGCTGGGCGAACAGGCCTTCGCCCTGCATGACGTGCCCGATGCTGGCCTGTGGGAGTTCCGTGGCCGCACCGAAGTGCACACCTACACCAGCGCGATGTGCTGGGCCGCCTGCGATCGCCTGTGCAAGATCGCCGTGCGCCTGAAGCGCGATGACCGCGCTCACTACTGGCGCGAGCGCGCCGACACCATCCATGCGCGCATCATGGCCGAGTCCTGGAATGAGGAACTGGGCCACTTCACCGATACCTTCGGCGGCCATCGCCTGGACGCCTCGCTCCTGCTGCTGGCCGACATCGGCTTCATCGATGCGATGGACGCCCGCTTCATCGCCACCGTCGATGCGATCGGCCGCGACCTCAAGCATGGCAATTCGCTGTACCGCTATGTCGCGCCAGATGACTTCGGTGAGCCGGAAACCAGCTTCACCATCTGCACGTTCTGGTACATCGATGCGCTGGCGGCGATCGGGCGCATGGACGAGGCGCGCGAGATGTTCGAGCTGCTGCTGAAGCAGCGCAACCACCTGGGCCTGCTGTCGGAGGATCTGGCCTTCGACAGCGGCGAGGCCTGGGGCAATTTCCCGCAGACCTATTCGCACGTCGGCCTGATCACTGCCGCGATGCGCCTGTCGCGGTCCTGGCAGGAGGCATCGTGAGTCGTCTGGTGGTGGTTTCAAATCGTGTGGCCGTACCCGGCGAGAACCGCGCCGGCGGCCTGGCTGTCGGCCTGCTGGCCGCCCTGAAGGAACGCGGCGGCCTGTGGTTCGGCTGGAGCGGCAAGACGGTAAAGGACGGCAGCGGCACGCTGCACCGGCAGAAAGACGGTGACATCGACTACGTCACCATAGACCTGAGCAAGCGCGAGGTGGACGGTTACTACAACGGCTTTGCCAACCGCACGCTGTGGCCGCTGCTGCACTTCCGCCTGGATCTGGTCGACTACGACCGTGCCACCCGCGAGACCTACCACAAGGTCAACGCACTGTTCGCCGACAAGCTCGCGCCCTTGCTGCGCGAGGATGACATCGTCTGGATCCACGACTATCACCTGATCCCGCTTGGCGCACTGCTGCGCGAGCGTGGCATCGGCTGCCGCATCGGCTTCTTCCTGCACATCCCGATGCCGTCGGCCGACCTGCTGCAGGCGATGCCCGACCACCTGCGGCTGTTCTCCGCGCTCTACGCGTATGACCTGGTGGGCTTCCAGACCCAGCGCGATGCCGATCGCTTCCAGACCTACCTGCGCCTGTTCGGCGGCGGTCGGGTACTCGCCAACGGCGAGCTGGAGGCACCGGGCGGGCGTCGTTTCCGCGCGGCGGCGTTCCCGATCGGCATCGACACCGAGCTGATCGCGCGCCAGGCCGGTACCGCCGCCACCAAGGCCGCCGTAAAGAACCTGCGCGCCAGCCTGCGTGATCGCCAACTGGCGATCGGCGTTGATCGCCTGGATTATTCCAAGGGCCTGCCCGAGCGCTTCCTCGGCTTCGAACGGTACCTTGAGCGCCATCCCGACCAGCGCGGGTCGCTGACCTACCTGCAGATCGCCCCCGTCTCGCGCGGTGATGTCACCGAGTACCGGCAGCTGCGCAGCCAGCTGGAGCAGATCGCCGGCCACATCAACGGTGGCCACGCCGAGCCGGACTGGACACCGCTGCGCTACGTCAACCAGAACTTCACCCATGCCACCCTCACCGGTTTCTACCGTGCAGCGGCGGTGGGGCTGGTCACGCCGCTGCGTGATGGCATGAACCTGGTGGCCAAGGAATACGTGGCCTCGCAGGACCCGGAGGACCCGGGCGTGCTGGTGCTGTCGCTGCTGGCCGGCGCCGCCGATGAACTCAAGCAGGCACTGCTGGTGAACCCGCACGACCTGGATGGCGTTGCCGACGCCATCGCCACCGCGGCGACGATGTCGCTGCGCAAGCGCAAGGAGCGCTGGCACGCCATGATGGAGCACCTGCGCACCTACGACATCAACCACTGGCGGCGCAGCTACCTGGACGCACTGGAAGGCTGAGGAAAAAGGGGACGGAGGGGATTAAGTCGTTTGTGCACAAACGACTTAATCCCCTCCGTCCCCTTTTTTCTTCAATCCAGGAACCGCGCTGCCTGCTCCGGTGCGGGCAGATGACAGGCATCATGCCGCCCGAACCAGCGGTAGCGGTTGCGCGCCAGCGCGCGATACGCGGCATCACGCCAGCCGCGCGGCACCATCCGCAGCACGCCGCTCAGGCGCCATCCACCGCCCAGCCCGGCCAGTACACGCAGGATGGCATCGGTATCGGTCCAGGTGCCCTGCGCGTCCAGCAGCAGGAACGACATCGGGTCCTGCGGGTCCAGCCCGTGCGCGCGCAACATCGCGCTGCCCTGCTGCCCCTGCATCGCTGCAAAACGGTAGCGCCCCTTGCGGTCGAAACGCAGCAGGAAGCGCACCCAGCGGTTGCACAGGGCGCACACGCCGTCGAACACGATCACCGCGCTGCCAGTCCCGGCGGCGCCGTCACTGTGGTTCGAGCCAGCCTTCATAGCGGATCAGGGCTCCCACCCAAGGCAACCTCACATCAACCCGGAAAGTGTAACGCTCGCCGCGCCAGGCTTCACGGCAGCGCACACCGCCGAACCAACGCGTCGGCAGCGGCAGCAGCCCGAACGCCCAGACCCGCCGCACCGACCAGTCGATACCACCCTCGCGGGCCTGCAACGCGAACTCGAAGCGCACCGCGCCCAGCTGCTCGCGCAGAAGCCCTTCGTGCGCCCACAGCCGCGACACCATCGGCCAGCGGTCGAACCGTCGCGCCCACTGCTCGCCCTGCCCGCGTGCACTGAACGCCACTTCGGTGGGCAGCGCGTCGCCGTCCTTCGGCAGCCGCGCCAACGCGGCCAGCAGCGGCACCAGCCAGTGCCGCCCTCGCACGATGCGCGCCTGCCCCACGTAGCGGCAGGGCAACGACGCGGCATGCAGCGCCTGCACCGGCGCTGCCAGGGTGGCGAAGGCCGGCCCCAGCACGCGCGCGAACAGCGGCGTGGTCAGGGCGCGATCCAGGCCAGGGTCGCCATGCGCCCGGTACGACGGTCGCGCCGGTGCGAATACAGGTCAGGATCGGCCATGGTCGACACCGTGCCGCCATACACCTGCGCCGGGTCCATCCCCGCCGCCTGCAACCGCTGCCGCGCCAGCGCGAACAGGTCCACCTTCCAGTGGCCCGGCCGGGTCGCCACGAACGCCGCTTCGGCGGCCGGATCATGGCCGACGAAGGCGTGATAGACCTCCTCGCCGATCTCATAGTCGGACGGCCCGGCGGCCGGGCCCAGCCAGGCCCGCAGCTGCGCCGGCGGCGTCTGCAGGGCGGCCACCGTGGCCTCCAGCATGCCGTCAGCCAGCCCACGCCAGCCGGCATGGGCCGCACCCACCTCGCTGCCATCGGCCGCGGCAAACACCACCGGCAGGCAGTCGGCGGTCAGGATCGCCAGCACCACGCCCGGCACCGAAGTCACCGCGGCGTCGGCCACCGGTTCGCTGGTGCCGGGCACCGGTGGCGCGGTGAAGCGCAGCACGGTGCTGCTGTGCACCTGGCGCAGCCAGTGCGGTGCCGAGGGCAGTGCCAGCCCCTGCTGCAGCAGCTGGCGGTTGTGCTCCACGTTGGCCGGGGTATCACCATCGGCCGCGTGCCGGTTGCCGAGGTTGAACTGCGCGAACGGCGCCGGCGAAATGCCCGCGCCATGCCGGCGCGTGGTCAGCGCATGGACGCCTGCCGGCGCCGGCCAGTCCGCCTGCAGCAACGGCAGCGCGGCGGCCATCACCAGCGATCCCGCTCGCGGGCGGCGAAGGCTTCGCTGTCTTCGCGCAGCACCTTCATCAGGTGCAGCATGTCCTCCGGCACCGGCGCGGTATTGCGCACCGGCTCACCGGTGATCGGATGCATGAACTCCAGGGTCTCGGCGTGCAAGGCTTGGCGCTTGAAGCCGCGCAGCGCGGCCACCAGCTCGTCGCTGGCACCCTTGGGCAGCTTCAGCGCACCGCCGTACAGCGGGTCGCCGATGATCGGATGGCGCACGTGTGCCATGTGCACGCGGATCTGGTGGGTACGGCCGGTTTCCAGGCGGCACTCCAGCGCGGTGTGCGCACGGAAGCGCTCGCGCAGGCGGTAGTGGGTCACCGCTTCCTTGCCGTCTTCGCGCACCGCCATCTTCAGCCGGTCGCGCGGGTGGCGGTCGATCGGGGCATCGGCGGTACCGCCTGCCACCAGCGCGCCCATCACGATGGCCAGGTACTGGCGGTGCACGTCACGGGCCGCCAGTTGCTCGACCAATGCAGTCTGCGCTTCCAGGGTCTTGGCCACCACCATCACGCCGCTGGTGTCCTTGTCCAGGCGGTGCACGATGCCCGCGCGCGGCAGCACCGCCACCGAGGGGTCGCGGAACAGCAGCGCGTTGACCAGGGTGCCGCTGTGGTTGCCGGCGCCGGGGTGGACCACCAGGCCGACCGGCTTGTTGATCACCAGCACATGCTCGTCCTCGAACAGCACGTCCAGCGGGATGTCCTCCGGCTGGGCGTCGGTCTGGGTTTCCAGCACCACGTGGAGGGTCACCACCTCGCCGCCGCGCAGCGGATCGCGCGGGCGCACCTGGGCGCCGTCCAGCAGGACGTCACCGGACTTGATCCACTCGGTCAGGCGCGAACGCGAATATTCGGGGAACAGTTCGGCCACGACGGCATCGAAACGACGGCCGGCGGCGGTGTCGGGGACGATGGCCTGGCGGGCCGATTCAGAGGGTTGTTCAGACATGGCAGGGGGCATTCTTTGAAATTTTGGGGTCCCGGCGGCCGGTTTCAGTCGCTGGACAGGACACTAGGCTATCATCGACCCTTCGTATTCCAGCCGCGTCCCGCCTCGACCCCATGATCCGACGCTCCGCCATGCTCTCCGCGCCCGTCCGCCTCACCGCCCTGCTGCTGGTGCTGGTCATCGCCGCAACCGGCTGCCACCGCGGCGCCAAGAAGGGTGATCGCCCCGACGAAGGCGTGCCGGTCGAACAGCTGTACGAGAAAAGCCACAAGCTGATGCAGGGCGGCAACTGGAGCGGCGCCGAAGCCAGCTTCCGCCGCCTGGTGGCCCAGTATCCGTACGGCCCGTACACCGAGCAGGCGATGATCGAAACCGCCTACGCCCAGTACAAGGCCGGCAAGCACGATGACGCGGTGTCCAGCATCGACCGCTTCATCCGGACCTACCCGACCCACCGCAACATTGCGTATCTGTACTACCTGCGCGGCCTGGCCAACTCCAACCGCAGTACGGTTTTCCTGCGCCGCGTATGGTCGCTGGATGCCAGCCGCCGCGACCTGTCCACGCCGCACCAGGCGTACTCGGACTTCAACATCGTGGTTGATCGTTACCCGAACAGCCGCTACGCCGCCGATGCGCGCCAGCGCATGCTGGAGCTGCGTGACGTGTTCGCCCAGCACGAGCTGGACAACGCCCTGTACTACATGCGCCGCGGCGCCTGGGTCTCGGCCGTGGGCCGCGCCAACTACCTGCTGGAAACCTACCCGCAGAGCGCCTTCCAGTACGACGCCGTGGCCGTGCTGGCCGATTCCTACACCCACCTGGGCAACAAGACCCTGGCCGACGACGCCCGTCGCGTCCTGCAGCTGAACCAGCCGGATCACCCGTGGCTGGAAGGCAAGTGGCCGAAGTACCCGTGGATGATCCGCAAGCTGAACCCGTTCGCCGGCGAGAAGTCCGCCAGCACCGGCCAGCGCAACGCGCGACTGGAAAAGAAATAAGAGAGGGCCCCGAAAGGGGCCTTTTCTTTGTCGGTAGATCCACGCCATGCGTGGATGGTTCGTGCACCAATGGACCACGACACTCGGAATGCTACGAATCCCCGGCAGTTGCGACGGCGGTCGCACCCCGCCTGGGCGGGGGTGTCCACACTGCGGCGCTGCGGCCACACCGGCCATCACGGAGCGCCCCATGCCGACACGGCCCTGTAGTTTCCGTTTCCTGTCCTGCCTTCTCGCCAGCGCCCTGCTGGCGCTGACCCTGGCGCCCGCGGCCGCCGCGCGGGACGCACCGGGCGATCTGCTGTCTGCTGCCCCCTATCGCGCGTCATGGGTGCCGTCCAGGGCCGCGCAGGCCTACAAGCTGCACTACCGCACCCCGGACCACCGCGGCCAGCTGGCGGAAGGCACCGGCCTGCTGTACCTGCCCGCCGGCGCGGCGCCTGCGGGCGGGTGGCCGGTGGTGTCCTGGGCACATGGCACTCAGGGCATTGCGGATCGCTGTGCGCCCTCGGTCTCCGGCCCCACCCATGCCGAACGCGACGGACGCTTCCTGGACGTGTTCCTGGCCCAGGGCTATGCCGTCGCCGCCGCCGACTACCAGGGCCTGGGCAGCCCAGGCAATCATGCCTACCTGCACGTGCGTACCGCGGCGCGCAACGCCATCGATATGGTCAAGGCCAGCCGGCAGTACCTGGGCACCGCAGCGTTGTCGCCGCGCTGGGTCTCGGTAGGCTATTCGCAGGGGGGCGCGGCCGCGCTGGTCGCCGGCCACCTGGCGGCGTCCCATGGCGGGCCCTCACTGCAGTACCGCGGCAGTTTCACCGCCGGAACGCCCACCGCAGTCGAACTGACCGCGCTGGTGATGAAGCCCGACAACCGCACCGCCAATCCCGGCGCGCTCAACGCATCTCACGCGTACCTGCTCGACGGCCTGCTGCAGGTTGCACCGCAGGTCGACGGCGTGCTGAGCGAGGCCGGGCGCGCCCGCATTGCTCTGGCACGCGAGCAGTGCCTGGGTGATCTGGCCACCACGCTGGACGGCATGGATACCGGCAGCATGTTCACTGCACCGCTGACCCGCGTGCCGGGCATCTGGGCGGTGCTGCATGACTACCTGGGCGTACCGCGCCGCGGCTTCAGCCAGCCGCTGATGCTGGCCCATGGCAGCGAGGACCGCGACGTGCCCTATCTGACCACCCTGCTGTACGCCGCAAGCCTGGCCGTGCGAGGTGAGCCGGTCGCGTTCCGGCGCTACCCGGTCGATCATCGCGGCACGCTGGATGCGGCGGCGGCGGATGCCCTGGCGTTCGTGCGTGCGCGGCTGGAGGACGACCACTTCAACGACGCTGCGGAGATCGCAGGCCTCGAACAACGGCTCGACGAAGCCCGGTAGATCCACGCCATGCCGGATACGCGATCCAGGAAGTTGCCGGCCAGCGGCCGGCACTACCGAACACGGTAGATCCGCGCCATGCGTGGATGCGCGGGATACGGGTTGCCGGCCGGCGGCCGGCACTAACGAACACGGTAGATCCGCGCCATGCGTGGATGCGCGGGATACGGGTTGCCGGCCAGCGGCCGGCACTAACGAACACGGTAGATCCGCGCCATGCGTGGATGCGCGGGATACGGGTTGCCGGCCAGCGGCCGGCACTACCTGCCAACCGCTGCCTCAGCCCTTGTAGCCGTTGCTGATCGGGTAACGACGCTCGCGGCCGAACGCCCGGCGCGAGACCTTCGGCCCCGGCGCGGCCTGGTGCCGCTTCCACTCGCTGATGCGCACCAGGCGCAGCACGCGGTCAACCACGGCCGCGTCGTAACCGGCGGCCACGATCTCCGTGCGCGACTGTTCCTGATCGATGTAGCGGTACAGGATGCCGTCCAGCACGTCATAGGCCGGCAACGAATCCTGATCCAGCTGGTTCTCGCGCAGCTCGGCCGACGGCGGGCGGCTGATCACCGCCGGCGGGATCACCGGTGCGCCGCCCACGGTATTGCGCCACTTGGACAAACCGAACACTTCGGTCTTGTACAGGTCCTTCAGCGGCGCATAGCCACCGCACATGTCGCCGTAGATGGTGGCGTAGCCGACCGCGTACTCGCTCTTGTTGCCGGTGGTCAGCAGCAGGCCACCGAACTTGTTGGCCAGTGCCATCAGGATCACGCCACGGCTGCGCGACTGCAGGTTCTCTTCGGTCACGTCCGGCGCAGTGCCTTCGAACATCGGCGCCAGCGATTCCATCAGGCCCTTGAACGCCGGCTCGATCGAGACCGCTTCCAGCTTCACGCCCAGTGCCTGGCACTGCTCGGCGGCGAGGTCGTTGGACATGCCGGCGGTGTAGCGCGACGGCAGGCGCACAGCGGTGACGTTCTCCGCGCCGAGCGCGTCGACCGCCAGCGCCAGTACCAGCGCCGAATCGATGCCACCGGACAGGCCCAGCCAGACCTTCTTGAAACCGTTCTTGCGGCAGTAATCCTGGATGCCACGCGTCACCGCGCGCCAGGCCAGCGCGTCCATGCTCTCGTCGCCGTCGTCCATCCACACGTGCGGCATGAAGCGGCGCGTTTGGCCGTCGTACTCCACCACCAGCCACTGGTCGACGAAGGCGGCAGCGGCGGGGTGCACCGTGCCGTCGCCATCGGCCACCACCGAGGCGCCATCAAACACCAGCGCATCCTGGCCACCGACCACATTGAGATAGGCAATCGCTGCCCCGCTCTCGCGGGTGCGTGCGGCCAGCACCGCATCGCGCTGGGCGTGCTTGCCGCGCTCGTACGGCGAGGCATTGGGTACCACCACCAGCTGCGCGCCGGCGCGCACGGTGTCGGCCAGCGGCTCGGCGAACCACAGGTCCTCACAGATCAGCAGGCCCACCGGAATGCCGTTGACCTCGAAGACGCAGCTGCCGCCGTCCGGATCAACATCGAAGTAGCGGCGTTCGTCGAACACGGCGTAATTGGGCAGCTCACGCTTGCGGTAGGTCTGCTCGACCAGCCCGTCGCGCAGCACGCTGGCGGCGTTGTAGACCACCGCGCCAGCCGCCTGCGGCCAGCCGACCACCGCCGTGATGCCGCGGCAGGCTGCGGCAATGCGCGTCATTGCCTGCTCGCACTCGTACAGGAAGCCCGGGCGCAGCAGCAGGTCTTCCGGCGGATAACCGCTCACCGCCAGCTCGGGGAACATCACCAGCTCGGCGCCGTACTCGTCGCGCGCCTGGCCGATCATCTCGATGATGCGCTCGGTGTTGCCGGCGACGTCGCCGACCGGGAAGTCGAACTGCGCCATCGCGATGCGGATCGAAGCCATGGGAATCCAGCCTGTGGTTGCAATGCCGCCATTGTAACGCCGGGGTCAGATCCGTTTTGCGCAGCAAAAGGGATCTGGCCCCACGTCAGACGCAGAAAGGCCGCCCGGAGGCGGCCTTTCTGTGTTCAAGCAGCCGGCCAGCGGCCGGCTCTACAGCATCGTCTGCCGGAGGCAGTCGATCTTATTTCACCAGCTTGGCGATGGCAGCGCCCAGGTCGCCCGGCGAGCGGACGGTGACAACACCGGCAGCTTCCATGGCGGCGAACTTGCCTTCCGCGGTGCCCTTGCCGCCCGAGGCGATCGCGCCCGCGTGGCCCATGCGCTTGCCGGCCGGAGCCGACGCACCGGCGATGAAACCGACGACCGGCTTCTTCACGTGGTTCTTGATGTACTCGGCGCCGGCTTCTTCAGCGTCACCGCCGATCTCGCCAACCATGATGATGCCTTCGGTCTGCGGGTCTTCGTTGAACAGCTTCAGGCAGTCGACGAAGTTCAGGCCGTTGATCGGGTCACCACCGATGCCGATGCAGGTGGACTGGCCCAGGCCGACTTCGGTGGTCTGCTTGACCGCTTCATAGGTCAGGGTGCCCGAACGCGACACGATACCGATCTTGCCCGGCTGGTGGATGTGGCCCGGCATGATGCCGATCTTGCACTCACCCGGGGTGATGACGCCCGGGCAGTTCGGCCCGATCAGCACGGTGTCCGGATGCGAACGGGTCAGCACGTTCTTGACGCGCAGCATGTCCAGCACCGGGATGCCTTCGGTGATGCAGACGATGACCTTGATGCCGGCAGCTGCGGCTTCCAGGATCGCGTCGGCCGCGTACGGCGGCGGCACGTAGATGACCGAAGCGTTGGCGCCGGTGCTCTGCACGGCGTCGGCAACGGTGTTGAAGACCGGCAGATCGATGTGGGTGGTGCCACCCTTGCCCGGGGTCACGCCGCCAACAACCTGGGTGCCGTACTCGATCATCTGAGTGGCGTGGAAGGTGCCCTGCTGGCCGGTGAAGCCCTGCACGATCACCTTGGTGTTCTTGTTAATCAAAACAGACATGGGAATTCCTTGGTGTCGAATCAGGCAGCGTTCTTGACAGCTTCAACGATCTTCTTGGCGCCATCGTTGATGTTGTCAGCCGGGATGATGGCCATGCCGCTGTCGCGCAGCAGCTGCTTGCCTTCTTCCACGTTGGTGCCTTCCAGGCGCACCACGACCGGAACCTTGACGCCCACTTCCTTCACGGCGGCGATGATGCCTTCGGCAATCATGTCGCAGCGGACGATGCCGCCGAAGATGTTGACGAAGATGCCTTCGACCTTGTCCGAGGACAGGATCAGCTTGAACGCTTCGATGACGCGCTGCTTGTTGGCACCGCCGCCCACGTCCAGGAAGTTCGCCGGCTCGCCGCCGTTGAGCTTGATGACGTCCATGGTGGCCATGGCCAGGCCGGCGCCGTTCACCATGCAGCCGATGTTGCCGTCCATGGTGACGTAGTTGATGTCCAGCTCCGAAGCGATCACTTCGGTCGGATCTTCCTGGGTCTTGTCGCGCATGGCGACCAGGGCCTTCTGGCGGAACGCGGCGTTGTCGTCGCTGTCGAACTTGCCGTCCAGCGCGTACAGGTTGCCGTCGTCCAGGATGGCCAGCGGGTTGATTTCAACCAGGGCCAGGTCCTTTTCGTTGAACAGGCGGTACAGGTTCACCATGATGCTGGCGAACTGGCCGGCCTGCTTGGCGGTCAGGCCCAGCTTGAAGCCGAAATCACGGCCGTGGTAACCCTGCACGCCTTCGACGAAGTCGACGTTCAGCGAGTGGATCAGCTCCGGGGTTTCAGCAGCGACCTGCTCGATTTCCACGCCGCCTTCCGAAGAGGCGATGTAGGTGATGGTCTTGGTGCCACGGTCGACCAGCACCGACAGGTACAGTTCCTTGACGATCTCGCCGGCGGTGGTCACCAGCACCAGGTTGACCGGCAGTTCAACGCCTGCGGTCTGGTAGGTGGCCATCTTGGTGCCGAGCATCTTGGCCGCAGCGGCCTTCACGTCGTCGGTGGTCTTGCAGAACTTGACGCCGCCAGCCTTGCCGCGGCCGCCAGCGTGGATCTGCGCCTTGACCATCCAGGGGCCCTGGCCCAGGGAGTTGGCAGCGGCAACCGCTTCGTCCGGGGTCGCAGCGACCTTGCCGGCCGGGACCGGGATGCCGTACTCGGCAAGCAGTTGTTTTGACTGGTATTCGTGGAAATTCATGCGTCACCGTGGGAATAGGAACGACCGCACGCAATTCCTCAGGGCCCCGGCGGGGCGCCGGCATGGACCGCGGCGGGCCCACTATTGTGGCCGAGCCGGCGCCGGGGCGCAAAGAAGTCTGTACAAAACGCCAGACCCGGCCAGATTTCCGCCGTCATTCAGGCAGTTGCGCCCGGCGGCCCACTGGCCACCGGTATCCATCCCGGGCCAAATGCGCGATCCGGGCGGCTCCGGCGGCGCCCTGCCTGGGGCCCTATACTGGCCGACCAAGGTGTGTAGAGTCGGGCTTGCCCTGCTGCTTCCACCGCAGGCTACATCGAAGCGACGTGCCCGCCCGGCCTCAGGGGACGCCAGGCAGGCCCGCCGCAGCGTCCAGACCCAGGCAGCCAGAAGGGGAGTTCCGGCGTGTCACCCAGTGCTTCATTGATCGACCGCATCGAATCGATTCCGCGGCGTGAGCTGTACTTCTTCGCGCTGTACCGGGTGCTGATCGCCTCGGTCATCGCCGCCCTGCTCTACAGCCCGCTGTCGGCCATGGTCGGCGAAGCGCACCACCCGCGGCTGGCCGACACCGTCGCCGCCATCTATCTGGTGCTGTCCCTGCTGGCTCTGGTGATCGGCCGCAACGAACGCTGGCTGCGCCCGATCGTGGTCAGCGGCGTGCTGGTGGATATCGTCGCCGCCACCCTGTTGTCGCATGCCCTGCCCGGTGCCAGCGCCGGCATCTCGATGTCGCTGCTGTTCAACATCGCCGCCGCCGCCACCCTGCTGCCGCTCAGCCTGGGGCTGGGCCTGGCCCTGGCCGCCAGCCTCGCCACCGGCGTGGAGTACACCTGGAAGCTGCTGGAAGGCGGCGACCCCACCCGTACCCTGGCCGAACTGGCCATGTTCGCCACCAGCTACCTGGCACTGGCCTTCATCAGTTACCAGGTCGGCAGCCGCGCGCGCCGCAACCAGCAGCTGGCCAACCAGCGCGGCGATGAAGTGGCCAACCTGTTCCAGATCAACGAGCTGATCATCCGCCGCATGCGTACCGGCGTGCTGGTGGTCGACGCCGACAACCGCGTCACCCTGGCCAACGAGGCCGCCTCGATGCTGCTCGGTGACAGTGATGGCAGCGGCGAAAGCGGCCGCCTGGACCTGGCCAGCGCCGCCCCGGAACTCGCCCGTCGCCTGCAGCGCTGGCGCAATGGCTGGGCGCAGGACGAACTACCGCTGCAGCTCAACCCCGACCAGCCCGAAGTGCAGCCGCGCTTTGCCCGCCTGCTGGCCGGCAGCGACCTGGCCCTGGTGTTCCTGGACGACTCCAGCGTGGTCTCGCGCCGCGCCGAATCGCTCACCCTGTCGGCGATGGGCCGCTTCTCGGCCAGCCTCGCCCACGAGATCCGCAACCCATTGGCCGCGATCAACTACGCGGTGCAGCTGCTGGAAGAAGGCACCGGCTTCAACGAAAGCGACCGCCGCCTGCTGCAGATCATCCGCCAGCAGTGCCAGCGCACCAACGGCATCGTCGAAAGCGTGCTGGGCCTGGCCCGGCGCGAGCGCGCCACGCCGGAGAACGTCGACCTGGCCGCCTTCGTGCGCCGCTTCGTGCTGGAGTACAAGCAGGGCCAGACGCTGGAGACCGACAGCATCGAGCCGATCATCAACGACACCTCGGTGCTGGCCCAGGTCGACACCAAGCACCTCTACCAGGTGCTGACCGTGCTGGTGCACAACGCGCTCAAGTACGGGCGCATCGGCCAGCAGCCGGCGCGGGTGCGCCTGCGCGTGGCGCAGCACGAGCGCAGTGCGGTCATCGACGTGATGGACCGTGGCCCCGGTATTCCCGAGAGTGTGGCCGCACAGTTGTTCCGGCCGTTCTTCACCACGTCCGAGCATGGCACCGGGCTGGGCCTGTATATCGCCCGCGAGCTGTGCCGGGCCAACCAGGCGCGGCTGGACTACATCCCGGTTCCCGCTGGAGGCTCCTGCTTCCGCCTGGTGCTGCCCGGCCCGCATACGCTGTTGCCCACCTGATCTCGATTCTGTGCGTCAAACATTTGTCGCTTCCAGCCCCCTCGTTTATCTTTCACGCCCATGAACGAAACCCGCAGCGCCCTCGTCGTCGACGACGAACGCGACATCCGCGAACTGCTGGTACTGACGCTCGGCCGCATGGGGCTGCGCATCAGTACGGCAGCCAACCTTGCAGAAGCGCGCGAACTGCTGGCCAGCAATCCGTACGACCTGTGCATCACCGACATGCGCCTGCCGGACGGCAATGGCATCGAGCTGGTCAGCGAGATCGCGCAGCACTACCCGCGCACGCCAGTGGCGATGATCACCGCCTTCGGCAGCATGGACCTGGCCGTGGAAGCGCTGAAGGCCGGCGCCTTCGACTTCGTCAGCAAGCCGGTGGATATCGCCGTGCTGCGCGGCCTGGTCAAGCACGCGCTGGAACTGAACAACACCGAGCGCCCTGCGCCCGGCCCCGCCGCCGAACAGGGCGCACGCCTGCTCGGCGATTCGCCGGCCATGGACGTGCTGCGCACCACCATCGGCAAGGTCGCGCGCAGCCAGGCGCCGGTCTACATCCTCGGCGAATCCGGCGTGGGCAAGGAGCTGGTCGCACGAACCATCCACGCCCAGGGCGCCCGCGCGGCCGGCCCGTTCGTGCCGGTCAACTGCGGCGCCATTCCCGGCGAGCTGATGGAAAGCGAATTCTTCGGCCACCGCAAAGGCAGCTTCAGCGGCGCCCACGCCGACAAGCCCGGGCTGTTCCAGGCCGCGCATGGCGGCACCCTGTTCCTCGACGAAGTGGCCGAGCTGCCGCTGCAGATGCAGGTGAAGCTGCTGCGCGCGATCCAGGAGAAGTCGGTGCGCGCGGTGGGCGCGGCTGCCGAGGAGCCGGTGGACGTGCGCATCCTCTCGGCCACCCACAAGGACCTGGCCGAGCTGGTCGAGGACGGGCGCTTCCGCCACGACCTCTACTACCGCATCAACGTGATCGAACTGAGGGTGCCGCCGCTGCGTGAGCGTCGCCAGGACCTGCCGGAACTGGCCGCATCGGTGCTGGCGCGGCTGGCCCGCAGCCATGGCCGCCCGACGCCGTTGCTGGCGCCGTCGGCACTGGACGCCCTGGCCCAGTACGCCTTCCCCGGCAACGTGCGCGAACTGGAGAACATCCTGGAACGTGCGCTGGCCCTGGCCGAAGAAGACCGCATCGGCGCCGACGACCTGCGCCTGCCGCAGCATGCCCCGCGCACGCCCGGCAGCGCAGCACACGCCGAAGCCGTGGTGGACCTGCAGCCCGGCAGCGCCGCCCTGCCCTCGTACATCGAACAGCTCGAACGCAGCGCCATCCAGCGCGCGCTGGAAGAGAACCGCTGGAACAAGACCCGCACCGCCGCGCAGCTGGGCATCACCTTCCGCGCGCTGCGCTACAAGCTGAAGAAGCTGGGGATGGAGTAAGGACAGGGTCGGATCCCTTCCGAAGGAAAGGGCATCAGATGGTCCAACAAACTGAATAAGTAAATGGACGCAACATCCATTGATCAGGCTACCTTGTTGTCGCCCGAATGATCTGATAGCGTCCGCTCCATGTCCCGGAAATCGCCCCCGCAGCCATACAGGCAAACGCTTGTGGTCGCCGACCGCGTTGCCGTCGCCCGTCAGAAGCCAGGTACCAAGAAGGCCACGGACAACTGGCGCCAGATTCAGTTCGGCTCAGTACTGATCAATAGTCCAGCGCTAGACGCCAAGGCTGGGCGGCAAGGCCGTGCGGAAAGCCAGCGCGCGCTACAAGCACTTGGCCAGGCACTAGGCCGCCCTGGCGTCACACTCAAGGAAGCGCGAGGCGTTCCTTACTACAGTGCAGACCCACAGCATCCTGGCGTGATCATCCGCCGCCTCGATGGAAAGATAGCCCAAGGACGGTTTATCAATGGCAAGTTCAAGGAAAACGCCGCCTGACCTGGCGACTGCATTCGGCCGTATAGAACAGGCAAGGGCAGAAACTAATCGCCCGCTTGCGGTCATTCTTGCCGGCCACAATGGGTCTGGTAAATCGACATTGTGGTATGAACACTTGGCCGATTCGTTGCAGATTCCTCTGATCAATGCTGATCGCATGATGCTGTCCATCCTGCCAGATGCGAACAAGCAGGCGCTCCCACAATGGGCGGTGCAGCTACGAGACGAAAATGACGCATGGATGAAGGTCGCACAGCAAGGAGTCCAGGCTTTCGTCGGCCACGCGATGACGGCAAACGTTCCCTTTGCGTTTGAGACGGTGTTCTCGCACTGGCAGCCTCGTGGCGACGGTACGTTTGAATCAAAGATTGATCAAATCCAACAACTGCAGGAGGCGGGCTACTTCGTCATTCTGGTTTTTGTTGGGTTGGCCAATGATCAACTTTCCATCGCACGGGTTCTAACACGTGTTGCCAGCGGCGGACACAACGTCCAGCCGGGAAAGCTGACCTCGCGCTTTCCTCGAACGCAAAGGGCCATTGCGGCTGCAGCGGGCGTGGCTGATGCCTGCATTCTGACCGACAACAGCCTGAACGAAGAAGAAGCGTTTACGGTATGTCGGATACAACTCGGCAATATCGAAATTTTCGACTGCCGTACGGACGATCATGCAGTGGCCAAGCCCATCCTTGAATGGATGAACATTGTCAGTCCGATCGCCGCGTGACTATGGAAAGAGCCCCACCCAGCGGAGCTCTACAATGATCACTCTCCGCCTCAATCTTTCGTAACGCGGTTGATCTCGGCCAAGCTCGTGACGCCAGCAGCCGCCTTCTTCAACGCCGACTGGCGCAGATCGTTCACCCCGATCTGCTGCGCGGCCTCGGCAATCTGCAACGCATTGCCACCGGCCAGCACGATCGTGGCGATCTCGTCGGTCATCGGCATCACCTGGTAGATACCGGTGCGGCCCTTGTACCCCTCGGTGCACTCGTCACAGCCGACCGCCTCGTACAGCTCGATACCCGCATCCAGCTGCGCCTGGGTAAAGCCCTCGGCCAGCAACGCATGTTCGGGCAGGTTGGCCGGGCGCTTGCAGTTGTTGCACAACCGGCGCGCCAGGCGCTGGGCGATCACCAGCGTCACCGAGCTGGTGATGTTGTACGGCGCGATGCCCATGTTCATCAGGCGCGCGATGGTCTGCGGTGCATCGTTGGTGTGCAGCGTGGACAGCACCATGTGGCCGGTCTGCGCCGCCTTGATCGCGATCTCGGCCGTCTCCAGGTCGCGGATTTCGCCGACCATGATGATGTCCGGATCCTGTCGCAGGAACGAGCGCAGTGCCGCGGCGAAGGTCATGCCGCGCTTGTTGTTCTGCTGCACCTGGTTGACGCCGGGCAGGCGGATTTCCACCGGGTCTTCGGCGGTGGAGATGTTGCGCGTCTCGTCGTTGAGGATGCCCAGCGCGGTATACAGCGACACCGTCTTGCCCGAACCGGTCGGGCCGGTCACCAGCACCATGCCGTAGGGCTTGTGGATGGCGTCCAGGAACAGCTTCTGCTGGTCCGGCTCGTAACCCAGCTTGTCGATGCCCAGCTTGGCCGCGCTGCCGTCCAGGATACGCAGCACCACCTTCTCGCCGAACAGGGTCGGCAGCGTGCTCACGCGGAAGTCGATCTGCTTGGTCTTGGACAGGTTGAGCTTGATGCGTCCGTCCTGCGGCACGCGCTTCTCGGCGATGTCCAGCTGCGCCATCACCTTCAGGCGCGCGGCGATGCGCTGGTTCAGCTTCACCGGCGCGCGCGCCACCATCTTCAGCAGGCCATCGATGCGCAGGCGCACGCGATAGTCGTCTTCATAGGGCTCGAAGTGGATGTCCGAGGCGCCCTTGCGGATCGCGTCCACCAGCACCTTGTTGACGAACTTCACCACCGGGGTGTCATCACCCTTGGCATCGATGCCGGAGTCGCCGGCTCCGGAAATGTCTTCGTCACCGCCGGACACATCCAGGTTGCCAATGCCATCGTCGTCACCGCTCAGCGCGTCGCCCAGCGTGTCATGGCTGGCATGCCACTGCTCGAGCGTGCGGCGGATCTGGTCTTCATCCACCAGGATCGGCTCCACCACCAGGTTGGTGTGGAACTTGATCTCGTCCAGCGAATGGGTCGGGTTGCTGGTGCCCACGAACAGCTTGCCGCCGCGCTTGAACAGCGGCAGCACGTTGTGCTTGCGCAGCAGCTCCTCGCTGACCAGGCTCATCGCGTTCTGGCTGGCGTCGAACGTGGACACGTCGAACAGCGGCATGCCGAACTCGACCGCGTTGGCCGCCGCCAACTGGGCCGCTCCGACCACCTTGTTCTGCGCGAACCAGGTCGGCAGCGGCTGCCGGGCCGCAGCGGCCTTGGCCATGGCGTCGCGGGCGGAAGCCTCGTCCAGCGCACCATCCTGGACCAGGCGACGGGCCAGGCCGGTGATGCCGACGAGATTGGCGGTGGTTACGGCGTTCATATGGATCCTTGGCTCATCATGGGTCAGGCAGTGCGGCGCGCCTTCCAGAGGCACCGCACAGGGCAGCAGAACCTGCCGCGACCCGATGGCCGACGACGACGCCAATCCTTCAGCATGACTGCCTCGCCCGGCACTCCCAGCCCGGCAGGCACGATCCTGACTCCCCCGGGGATGATAGCCCCGTCAACGGCCCGCCAACATCCCTTCTGGTCACATGTTTCCACATCGCTTTCGTCTACAGCCGCTCCTCAGACTACTTCAGGTTGGAGGAGGTCTGACCCGTGCCTTTCCTTCCGCTCCTTCCCCGCCCCATTCAGGCACCGCAGCGGAGTACCATTGCACCGGGGAAAATGGGGACACACTTTGAATCAGCTCAGCATCATCCTGCCGGCCAAGAATGAAGCCGAAGGCCTTCTTCGCACGCTGCCGGAACTTCGTTTGCAGTACCCACTTGCAGAGATCATCGTAGTCGATGACGGCTCCACCGACGCCACCGCAACAATTGCGCGGGAACAAGGTGTTCGGGTGCTTTCCAGCCCCTATTCGATGGGTAACGGTGCCTCGATCAAACGTGGCGCACGCGCAGCCTGTGGAGACATTCTGGTGTTCATGGATGCCGATGGGCAGCATGACCCGGCCCACATCCGGGCATTGCTGGATAAGCTGTCCGAAGGCTACGACATGGTCGTCGGCGCTCGCGACAGCAGCGGCCAAGCCAACGTTCACCGCGGCCTTGCCAATCGATTCTACAACTGGCTGGCCAGCCATATGACCGGCTTCAAAGTAATGGACCTGACTTCGGGCTTCCGTGCGGTACGCGCGCGACGCTTCCGCGAGTTCCTGCATTTGCTGCCTAACGGATTTAGCTACCCAACGACCAGCACCATGGCATTCTTCCGAAGCGCCTACCCTGTTGCCTATGTCCCCATTCCTGTCGCGAAGCGTGTGGGAAACGGTAGCCACATTCGTCCGATCAAGGATGGAATCCGCTTCCTGCTGATCATCTTCAAGATTGCCACCTTGTACTCTCCCCTGAAGCTGTTCGCACCCGTGGCGCTGGCCTTCTTCCTTCTGGGCTTGGGCTACTACGGGTATACATTCGCGACCATGCATCGCTTCACCAACATGAGCACACTGCTGTTCAGCGCATCGGTGATCATCTTCCTTATCGGCTTGGTATCGGAGCAGATCACCGGCCTTACCTACCTTGCATCGCGGAAGGACTCAACCGAGTGACTGAGGGAGGCATGCAGACCGCCTCTCTTCCGGGGCTGCTGGTCGTGGCGTCCACCTATCCGCGGTGGGAAGGAGACACCGAGCCTGGGTTCGTGCACGCCCTCAGCCGGCATCTGACCGGTGATTTCCGGGTCACTGTGCTATGTCCTCACGCTCCTGGCGCCGCCACCCAAGAGAAACTGGACGGTGTACAGGTCATTCGCTATCGCTACGCGCCGGAAGGCATGGAGCAACTTGTCAATGGTGGTGGCATCACCTCCAACTTGCGCCGCCGACCTTGGATGCTTGCACTGTTGCCCACGTTCCTGCTGTGTCAGTGGTGGGCATTGCAACGCGAGCTGCGGCGAAATCGTCACGAAGTGCTGCATGCACACTGGATCATTCCGCAGGGACTCACAAGCGCGCTGCTGCCAAGACGCCTCCGCCCCCCGATGCTGATTACATCTCATGGCGGAGATCTCTTCTCTCTGAAGGGGCGGCTCCTCTCGGCCGTGAAACGATTCTCCCTAGCTCGCGCACAAGCGGCCAGCGTCGTCAGTCAGGCGATGGTGGCGCCCTTTCGCGCATTAGCGGCGAACCTTCCCTTGGCAGTTTCGCCAATGGGCGTGGACCTTCAACACCGCTTTGTCCCCTCCCCAGTGAAGCGGGCACGTAACGAACTGCTGTTCGTCGGACGACTGGTCGAGAAGAAGGGATTGACGTACCTGATTGATGCTTTGCCACTCGTTCTGGCTCGTCATTCCCAGGTCTTCCTCACCGTCATCGGACACGGGCCGGAACTACCAGAACGGGAAGCTCAGGTGGCAGCATTAGGTCTGCAAAAGCACGTCCGTTTCGTCGGCCCGGTGACACAGAACGCGCTTCCCGCCTACTACCAACGTGCGACTACGCTCGTCGCTCCCTTCGTCGAGGCCCGCAACGGAGATCAGGAAGGGCTTGGATTGGTTACTGTGGAAGCTCTCGGTTGCGGCTGCCCGGTCGTTACCACGGACGTGCCGGCAGTACGTGATGCATTTCCAGCGGGCCCGCCTCGCTATCTGGCCACGCAACGATCCTCAACTTCGCTTGCAAGCGTAATCATCGAACTGCTGAGTGCACCGGAACAGGCGCAAGCGTGGGCACACGCACAACGACCTGAGCTGGTAGCTCGCTTCGACCATTCGCAAGTCGCCGCAGACTATGCGAAGCGACTACGCGCCATCATGGAGCCCCAGAATGTCCGCTAGGCTACCGCGCCTTGGCAACCTTGCTAGGACCTCGATCCTGGTGATGTTCTGGCAGGGCATGCGGATGGCGTGCTTGGCTGCATGGATCATCCTCGGCGCTCGCGTCTTGGGGGCAACCGACTACGGCCTGTTCTCCGGCACGGTTGGCACGGCCTCGGCTCTTGCCGGCCTAGTCGGGCTGGGCAGCGGCATGCTGATGTACCAATACAGCACTGCGGACCACGGGAAGTTTCCCCGTTATTGGAAGCAGAGCCTTGTGCTCTGCGCCCTGAGCGCAGCGCCACTTTCCTTGGCCTTTTCTCTACTGACCGCTGGCTTGATGTCGTGGCCCGCACTCGGCCTTGTCGCGCTTTCGGAGATCATCGCATTCCCCATCGTCACCAATGCTGCATTCGCATTTTCAGCCAATGATCGTTTGGGCTGGGCCGCTGCCCTTCCCGCATTGAACGCAGGCATGAGGCTTGCAGCCATCTGCATCTTCGGGCTGCTACCGGTCGACCACAACCTGACGACCTATCTATTGCTGCACCTGGCCTCTTCGGCATGCAGCGCGGTGCTGGCCCTCATGCTGGTCCGGCGAATACTGCGCCCCGGCCCAGCACACCTGCAGATCGGACGCAGCGATTTGAAGCATGGCACCGGACACGCCGCTGCATGGAGTTCTGCCGTTGCCGTGACTACCCTGGATAAATCGTTCGTCCTGCATGCAGGTGGAAGCGAGCTAGCCGGCTTGTATGCTGCGTGCTATCGCATCGCGGCGGTAATTGCGATGCCACTCGATGCAATGGTCATGTCAGCGATGCCGCGGTTGTTCCGTGCGCAACCAGTGTCCCCCCAGCATCTACACCTGATCGTTTCAATGATCTTGGTCGCGACGGCGTATGGAACGCTGGGGGGCCTCGTGCTGTGGTGTACCGCCAGCATCTTGCCCTCCGTGCTCGGTATTGAGTTCTCTGCTGCCATTCCCGGCCTGCAATGGATGGGCCTGTTCATCATCGGCTACAGCCTGCGCCAAATCGCCTGTAATGTGCTGATTGGACGTGGCAAGAAAATGCATCGATTCGTCATCGAGACTCTCGGGCTGGTGATAATGACCTTGATCGCCGCAGCCTGGATTCCTGCACACGGACTGTTGGGAGCGGTTTGGATGATCATCGTCGCCGAAGCACTGATGGCAATGGCCGCATGGTTGACTGTGATTTTCAGTCCCGGCCCTGAAGCCGCTCAATTGCCAAGCTGAAGAGCTCCAGATACGCCTCACAGGCTGCATCGATGGAGAATGCCTTGCTACGTTCGCGAAGATCTTCAGCAGCCACCTGCCGCCTTCCATTCAGCACATTCCTCATGGCCTGGGCCAATGCATGCGCATCTCCCACAGGCACCAGTTGACCAAACCGACCGCCGCCCAGGACTTCCGACGGACCGTGTGGGCAGTCGGTAGCAATCACCTGAACGCCGCAGCTCATGGCCTCGACCAGGACATTGCCAAACCCTTCGTAGTCTGACGGCAGCACCAGCGCCGTGCTTCGGGCCATCCAGGGCAGCGCATCCTCCACCCGCCCCAGCAGAGCGCAGTCGCTCTGGAATGTGCTCCTCTCAATCCACTGGGCCACACGCGCACCTTCCGGCCCCTGTCCCAGTATGAGCAAACGTGCCGGATGTGTGGCTCGCACCAGCACAAATGCCTCCCAAAGAAGATCGAGGCGCTTCTCCGGTGAAAGGCGCCCCGCATAGATAAAAACCGGAACATCGTCATGCGGGAAGGGCCACGCCTGAGAAATGTGCCTTGCCTGCACACCCTCCGTACTGACCAACGGGTTGTGAATCACTCGTATTCCGGAGCGAGGGAGCTTCAGCTCAGACGCCATTTCTGCCGCCAACGCCACAGAAACAGCGACCAGACCCTGGGACCGCGTCAGCATGCCCCGCATCGCCCAACGAATCAATTCCAGTTTGAGCCTGACAAACCCACGAGCCGCCCGCCTGGGCCCTGACAGCGAAAGATGCTGAGCCACAACGACTGCCGTAGAAGGATAGAGAATGCGGCGCCAGAAGGTGACCCATACCGCAATGTCGTTGGAGGTAGTGACCACGACGCGTGGCCGCTCACGTCGGATGCGCAAGGGCAATCCAAGGAGCATCTGCCAGGCACCGCGCGGAGCGATGAACGTCACTTCACCATTGTCACCCGGCCCATTCAGATCACGCCCGGCGATGATACTCACCGAGCATTTTCTCTTCTTGAAGCCACGCGCGAGGTTCAATTGCACGCGCTCCAATCCGCCGGCTTCCCAGCGGCTGGCCAGCAGCCAGATCATGCAACCTCCAAGGCCCGGACCGGCCCTGCAATGCAGATCACATCCTGATAGTCACACAGATCCTGAACACCGATCCGAACCAACCGCCGCCTCGCCTCCAAGCGATAGAAGCGATAGCCCAATGGCGATAGCAGCTCCAGAATCTCCCGACTATGGTATCCAGCGGCCAGGCTGGAGCGCTCCTGCACTTCCACCGCAATTATCGGCAGGAAGCGTCGTAGCGTTTCGATCCCCCCCTGCAGACAGGGCAACTCACCGCCTTCAATGTCGACCTTCAATAGGTCCAGCCGTGACAGGCCAATACGCCGTACGAGTTCGTCCAGCGTCGTGATGTCGACCATTCCAATGCGCTGGTCGACGCCCTCGGTTCCATGCAGGCTCCCCAGTCCCAGATTAACTTCATCCACATCATGCTGTCCGTAGGACGCATAGATCGCCTGCCGGCCAACCTCTCCCGCCAAGCCCTGCTGATGGACCTGCACTATCCCCTGCAGCCCATTGCGCCGCACATTCAATCGCAATTCGTCAGCAATCCCGGCTATCGGCTCCAATGCGACGACATGACCGGCACTGCCCACTCGATTCGCGCAGACCAGGCTAATCTCCCCGATGTTGGCACCCACATCGATCACGGTCATTCCCCGCTCGAGGAGACGGTCGAGGAGAGAGACGAGGCGAAGGTTGTAGTAGCCCATCCAGAACATGCGACGCTGCATATGCTCGGCAAGATCGAGGGTCATGATGAACCGGCCATCGAAATCGCGTACGGTCTGCCGCCCGCGGGCCCGACGGAACAGGCGGCGCAGCATGCTCTGCACCCAGCCCGGCCGCTCCCCGATGCGCAGCTGATTACCCACCCGCCTCAGCGCTGTTGCAAATCCCATGCCCCCCCCCGCAGGTGACTTCCCACCTTCAACTGGCCCATGATGATGCACTACCCATCTGATTTTCCAAACAGGTCAGTCCATGCATGTCCTCATGCTCAGCAAGCGGCAGTACACCGGACGCGACCTCATCGACGACCGCTATGGCCGACTCTGGGAAATCCCGGAAGCACTTGCGCGCCGTGGGCATGCCATCAGCGGAATCGCACTGAGCTATCGGCATCGAGATTCCGGGAATTTCCTGTCTGCGGCAGGGGTTCAATGGCGTTCCATCAACGCTCTTTCACTCGAGACCATCCAGTTAGAACGTGCAATCAGGCGACTTCACCAGCAGTGCCCTATCGATGTCCTCCTGACAAGCTCTGATGCACCATGCACCGTGCTCGGTGCAAGCTTGGCGAAGCACATCCATACTCCTCACGTTGCAGATCTCTACGACAATTACGAATCTTTCGGACTCAGCCGGATCCCAGGCATGCGCGCCGCGTTCCGTCGCGCATGTGCGGGCTCAAAGGCAATCAGCGCAGTAACACATGCCCTGGCTGATCACGTGAAATCCACCCTTTCAACACCTGTTCCAGTACATGTCATTGGCAACGGAGTCCGCCGGGATCTGTTTCATCCGATCGACAAACGTGTCAGCAGGGAGATGCTTGGTCTTCCCGTGAAGGCTCGCCTAATTGGCTGTGCCGGCGCCCTCGATCAAAGCAGGGGGATTGAAGATCTATTCCGAGCATTCCAGGCACTTTCAGAGCGCCACCCCGACATCCACCTCGTCATTGCCGGCCCCAGGGATGCCACCCTTCACCGCTACCCACATCCCAGGATCATCGATTTCGGCGTCATCGGCTGGAAGCAGGTCCCGTTACTAATCAATTCACTCGATGTATCAGTAGTCTGCAATCGCAATTCAGGGTTTGGGCGTTTCTGCTACCCATTGAAGCTAGCGGAATCGATTGCCTGTGGTGTGCCGATCGTCGCCTCAGACGTTGGTGACACACGACGGATCGGCGGGGGCGCAATACGCGTATACGCCCCCGGCGACATCAATGATCTCGTAGAATCCATCGATCTTCAGCTTCAGATGCCGCTTTCCAATACCGCCCTGAGGGCCTTCGACTGGGAAGAGCGAGCCATTCAGATGGAAGCGCTTCTTCTAGAGGCGACACGCTCAAATCACCCCTGAACTCTCGTTCAAGCCCCGGGACCGGACTGTCGTCTAGCGACAGGATGTGGGCACATACCGGGCGTCCAACCCTCCACAAGACCAGTTCACCGCCCCGTTGGTATCGCTCGCGGTAAGAACTAGTGTCTGTCCGGCGACCTTCGCGCTGGCCGAAGAAGCAAAGGCCACCGAGATCGATCCGGTACCGTCAACGGTCACCGATCGGACGAATCTTCCGGAGACCGACCCTGGAGCAGCCATGCCGGCGGCGCGATTGTCGGCAGGAAACTGCCCATGGTCGGAGTAGTAGGTGGCTATTGCCTCCTTGGCCCCGGTCGACAACGAGAGCCCCTCAGCCACCTGTCCTCGAGCAACATAGTCCTGGTAGGCCGGCAGCGCAATTGCCGCCAGGATGGCGATGATAGCGACCACGATCATGAGTTCGATCAAGGAAAATCCACGCTGATTCATGTACTACTCCCCTGTTGTTTGTTGGCTCGCCACCAGCCAATGCTCCAGGCCCTCAATGTCCCGGTCATATGCATGGCGATGATTGACGGCTCGCAGGATCCCCAATCCTTGCCTAGCCTCACTGACCTGAAGCAAGTTCGATGCCAATCCCATCCTCAGCAACCAAAGCCGGCATCCCAGGTCCTCCGGCGAGATCTGCACGGCCTCACGAATGAGCCTCATCGCTAGAGACGGATCTTTCATCACGTTGAAGGCGTAGTTGGAGAACACTACCCGGACCCTCGACGATCGAGGATTCTCTGCAGTTGCGGTCGACAACAGAGCAAACAGTGCCTGCTCTTCAACTGGCCTGCACCCCCCCTCAACCCGGCATGCGACGATCGCTTCAAGCGCCCCGACTTCCTGTGGTCCCAATGACCGCCTGGATATCTTCCGCTCAAGTGAACCCCATATCTCCCGGGGCTGCGCCCGCCCTTGATGCGACTTGAGAATGATCAGTGCCTGCTCGGGAAGTGGCGAACTACCGGGCAATGAGGCCGCATGCGTGAACTCCTTCTCAGCCAGCGCCCAGGCCGGGGAGGCAGGATCGGCGGGGGCCGATGCCAGCAGTGCTCGTCCAAGTTCATAACCGGCCCGCGAAGAATCAGGATTACGGTTGGACAACGTGAGAGCAAGGCGCATTGGATCTGCCCACGTCTGCACCTGGATCCACCCCATGGCCGCAACAAAAAGCAGCAGGACTCCCCCTACCGTACGGCGTGCCTCAACGGTCCACCTCTGCATCACCGCGGCCAGTGGTTGCACCAGGGCAAGAGCGATACCCACGATTGCCAGGTAGTTCCGATGTTCAAATGCCAACTCCAGCGGCACAACGTTACTGGTCAGCAAATGGCTGGCAAAGAACCATCCGATGCCAAGTGCCGTCAGGGGCCAGCGCTTGCGCAGCCCCCAAGCCGCTGTCGACAGCGCGACCAGCGCCAGCATCGGGACTATGAAAGTAGTTGAACGCCAGGATGGCGGGACCTGTGCATTGTCGTAATAGAACTTCAACGACTCGGGCCAGGGAAGCATGATCTGCTGAAGGTAGTTCAGCAGAATCGCCGGTTGCGAGTACAACCGGCCTGCCAAGCTGAAATCACGTGCCGAGTAGCGTTCCGGCGCCAGGGCGCCAGGCAGAATCACTGCGAAATATAGAAAGATCGCCCCTATCGCTCCAAAGGCATATAGGAGGGAAATTGCGCGCGCGCGTGTTCCATCCGGATTCCGGAACTTGAGGAGAAACACCTCGATCAAGAGTGTGTAAGCTGGAATGAGTATCGCGGTCTCTTTGAAGCCCAGGCCAATCCCGGCTCCGAACACCGCACAGCACCACCAGAGCAACGACGCCCGGGACCAGGGAGCGCTGCCGCGCGCCTTGAGATAGCAGAGAAGCGCGATCAGGACTCCCGTCGCCCCTCCTATTTCCATGCGCTGCACGACATAAAGGACGGTAGACACCTGCAATGGATGAACCATCCACGCGGTGGCGACCATGAAGGCCGTCAAGCGCACCTGTGACCACGAAATGCTGAGCACTCGCCTGATCAGCATGGACGCCAGGGCGAACACCAGCACTGAATTCAGGAGGTGTAGAGCCAAGCCGGTCGCCTTCATCGGCCAAGGCGCCAAGCCAGTAAAGTAGTAATTCAGGCCGAAACTGAGAATTGCCAATGGACGGCCCACGTCGCCCGTGACCCCATTGCCCATGACCTGCGCGATGGAAGTAAAGTCCATCGAGGTCAAGCGCCAATCCGGATCGTCCACCAGATTGGGAAAGTCATCAAAGATGAACCCCCCATTCAAGCCATTCCAGTAGACGCCCACACCCAGCAGCGCCAGCAGGACAAGACCCACCAGAGGCAGCAGTCGCTGAGCAGGCACACTTCGCATCGAATAGAACTCCCCTTGCCCCAAAAAGAAAGGGCCGCAAAGCGGCCCTTTCCCCATACCGCTATGCCGTCTGCGCGATTAGCGGCAGGACGACGGACGGTACTTGGCGTCGATGGTCGTGGCGGAGCCCTTGCAGTCCCAGGTGATCGAGCCGCCAGCGTCTGCCGGGACCAGCGCAAAGTCGCGACCGGCGACCTTGGAGCTCACCGAGCCCGAGCCCTTCATCTTGGCGGTAATCACGCCGTTGGCACCAACGGTCACGCTGGCCACGTACTTGCCGTTGATCGACGACGCGCCAGCAAGGCCGGCCATTGCATTGGTGGTCGGGAAGGCGCCCTTGTCGGCGTAGTACTCGGTAACAGCGGTCTTGGCACCCGAGCTCAGGGTCATCGCTTCGGAAACCTGCGAGCGTGCCACATAGTCCTGGTAAGCCGGCAGCGCGATGGCAGCCAGGATGGCGATGATCGCAACAACGATCATCAGTTCGATAAGGGTGAAGCCCTTCTGGTTCTTCATTTGGTACATCCCCAAGATAAGTGGTGGTTGATTTCAGAAGTCAGGATCGGTCTGACCAGTGGTCAGCTGAGCGGGTCCTGCCCCCTGCGGGTGGATCAACGCAGGTTGCGTGCCAACCCCGGCACGCCTCCCCCTGGATTTCCCCGCGCCCATGATGGCAGCTATTTCACGGATGGGAACCCCCCGGATGCGAATCTGCGATGGACGCGGCAATGTGACGCAGTGCGTCACCTTTGGTCGGCACCCGGCACGAATTCGCATGATGGTGCCCCCAACAACTGCCCAGACGGGCATGAACCCGCTACCATCGACGGCTAGACGCCCGCCTGGGGATGGCGGGTCTTGGGGAGCCGATATGTCTGTCAGTCGCAGTGCGATCAAGAAGGAGCCCGTGGCGCGCAGCACCACGGACCTGCAGCCGTTTGTCTGGGAGGGGACGGACAAGCGGGGTGTGAAGATGAAAGGGGAGCAGGCCGCGAAAAACGCGAATCTGCTGCGGGCCGAGCTGCGCCGCCAAGGCATCACCCCGGGCACGGTCAAGCCAAAGCCCAAGCCACTGTTCGGCGCAGCCGGCAGCAAGATTTCGCCGAAGGACATTGCATTCTTCAGCCGCCAGATGGCGACGATGATGAAGTCCGGTGTGCCGATCGTCTCAGCGCTGGACATCATCGCCAGCGGGCACAAGAACCCGCGCATGAAGAAGATGGTGGACGGCATCCGCACCGATATCGAGGGCGGATCGTCCCTTCATGAGGCAATCAGCAAGTATCCGGTGCAGTTCGACGAGCTCTATCGCAACCTGGTGCGTGCAGGTGAAGGCGCCGGTGTATTGGAGACGGTGCTTGATACCGTGGCCAACTACAAAGAGAACATCGAAGCCCTGAAGGGCAAGATAAAAAAGGCTCTGTTTTACCCTGCAATGGTCATTGCGGTAGCGCTCTTGGTCAGCTCGATCCTGCTGATCTGGGTGGTTCCGCAATTTGAGGACGTCTTCAGGGGATTTGGCGCTGATCTGCCAGCATTTACTCAGATGATCGTAGCCGCATCCCGGTTCATGGTCTCTTGGTGGTGGCTGATCGCGATCATCGTCATCGGCAGCATCGTAGGTTTCACCATGGCCTACAAACGCTCGCCGAAGATGCAGCACGGGATGGATCGCTTGATCCTGAAAGTGCCAGTCATTGGCCAGATCATGCATAACAGCTCGATTGCCCGCTTTGCCCGCACGACCGCTGTGACTTTCAAGGCTGGCGTACCGCTGGTAGAAGCCTTGGGCATTGTTGCAGGCGCTACCGGCAATACGGTTTACGAGCATGCCGTATTGCGCATGCGCGATGACGTCTCGGTCGGTTACCCGGTCAACATGGCCATGAAGCAGACCGCCCTGTTCCCACACATGGTCATCCAGATGACGGGTATCGGTGAAGAGGCGGGCGCCCTGGACGCCATGCTGTTCAAGGTGGCCGAGTACTATGAGCAGGAGGTCAACAATGCCGTTGATGCCTTGAGCAGCCTGCTCGAGCCGATGATCATGGTGTTCATTGGTATCATCGTCGGCGGCCTGGTCATTGGCATGTACCTCCCCATCTTCAAATTGGCATCGGTGGTCTGACGCATACATGGCATTTCTCGACCAGCATCCCGGCCTCGGCTACCCCGCCGCGGCCGCCCTGGGGCTGCTGCTGGGCAGTTTCCTCAACGTCGTCATCCTGCGCCTGCCCAAGCGGCTGGAGTGGCAGTGGAAGCGCGATGCGCGCGAGGTCCTGGAAGAACCGGACTTCTACGAGCCCCCACCACCGGGGATCGTGGTCGAGCCCTCGCACTGCCCGCACTGCAAGCACAAGCTGAGCTGGTACGAGAACATCCCGCTGTTCAGCTGGATCATCCAGGGCGGCAAGTGCCGCCACTGCAAGGCGCCGATCTCGCTGCAGTACCCGCTGGTCGAGGCCCTGACCTCGGTGCTGGTGCTGGCCTGCGTCTGGCAGTTCGGCTTCGGCTGGCAGGGCTTCGGCGCCATCGTGCTGACCTGCTTCCTGATCGCCTTGTCCGGCATCGACCTGCGCACCCAGCTGCTGCCTGACCAGTTGACCCTGCCACTGATGTGGCTGGGCCTGATAGGCAACATCGACAACCTGTACATGCCGGCCAAGCCTGCCTTGGTCGGCGCGGCGGTGGGCTATCTGTCGCTATGGATGGTCTGGTGGCTGTTCAAGCAGCTGACCGGCAAGGAAGGCATGGGCCACGGCGATTTCAAGCTGCTGGCCGCGCTCGGCGCCTGGTGCGGGTTGAAGGGCATCCTGCCCATCATCCTGCTGTCGTCGGTGCTGGGCGCCATCATCGGCTCGATCTGGCTGTACACCCGGGGCCGTGACCGCGCCACGCCGATCCCGTTCGGCCCCTACCTGGCCATCGCGGGCTGGCTGTACTTCATGTGGGGCGCGCCCGTGGTGGAGCAGTACCTGGTGTTGAGCGGACTGCGCTGAGGGGAATCCCCATGAGCCGCTATGTGGTTGGCCTGACCGGCGGCATTGCCGCCGGCAAGAGCGAGGCGACCCGGCGCTTCGAGGCGCTGGGCATCGTGGTGGCCGACGCCGACCTGGCCGCCCGCGCGGTGGTTGCCGCCGGCAGCCCGGCCCTGGACCGTATCGCCGAGCGCTTCGGCGCCGGCATGCTGCAGGCGGACGGTAGCTTGGACCGGGCACGCCTGCGGGCCCACGTGTTCGCCGACCCGACCGAACGGGCGGCGCTGGAAGCGATCACCCACCCGGCCATCCGCCTGCTGATGCAACAGCAATGCGCGCAGGCCGCCAGCCCCTATGCGATTGCCGCCATTCCGCTGCTGACCGAGGTCGGTGGGCGGCAGGCCTACCCGTGGTTGGACCGGGTATTGCTGGTGGATGCGCCCGAAGCCGTGCAGCACGCCCGGCTGATGCAGCGCGACGGCATCGACGCCGCGCTGGCCGACAAGATGATCGCCGCCCAGGCCAGCCGCGCGCAGCGGTTGGCACTGGCCGATGATGTAGTGGTCAACGATGGCCACCCGGAAGACCTGCAGGCGCAGGTGGAAGCGCTGCATGCGCGGTATCTGGGGTTGGCTGGGGGCTGAGGCCTGGCTGCCGGCCAACGGCCGGCACTACCGAAGCGAATCCATGCATGGCGGTGATCTACCCCGCGCCAGCGTGGAACTGCTGTAGAGCCGAGCCCGTGCTCGGCTGCGATCATCAAGCCGAGCATGGGCTCGGCTCTACAAAGCGTTCTGCATCCACGCATGGCGTGGATCTACTCCAGCTGCAGGCGGGCGTAGCGGGCCAGTTCGCGGGCGCCGAGCAGCAGGCCGTCGACGACATCCGGGCTGAGCTGCTGGTGGGCACCGCCCTGTTCGCGGGCGGCTTCGGCGGCGTGCAGCACCTGCATGAGTGCATTCAAGCCGGCCAGGGTGCGGCTGAGACCGGCCATGGTGGCCGCTTGGGCCGGGCTGAGGCCCTGCGCTTCCAGTCGGCGACCGTCGGCTGCATCGCGACCGTCCATGCGGGCCAGCAGCGCGGGCAGCAGATCCTTGGGATCATCGAGCAGGGTTTCGATGCGCGCGGCGACGTCGGCCGGCAGCAGGTCGGCGGCTTCGCCGATCAGGGCGTGCAGTTGAGGGAACACGGGGCGTGCGGACATGGTGAATCTCCTCGCAGACGACGAGCCACCTGCGGATGCGAGGTGGCGGACGGTGCGGGTTGGCGTACCGGAGACCCAACAACTCAAGCGCGAGGAAAAAGACTCCAGCGGATTCTGATGAATCCCCACGCACCATCCGCCGAAACGAGGCAGGCGATGCATTTTCCATGATGAGCCGCAGCCCACCCGGAGCGCTTGAGTTGAAGGTTTTTTTCAGGACGCCAATCCCGGCCAAGGCACCTGCCCCGGCCGACCCATCTGGCCATCACGCAGCGCTGTGATCTGTAAGGAAATTCTCAAGCCGCCGCTGAGGGCACGAATGCGTGCACGCGGACACGCACGCGGCGTGGCGGCGATCACGGTGATGTCGTATTGGGCTTCTTGCGCATCACGACTGCGAGGTTAATTCGATGGCACTAGCGACACAGGGCGCTATACGGTGCCGGCGGGATTCGTGCCGACCAAGGTCGGCACCTACCAAAGCAGAGCCATTGCCGACCGAGGTCGGCAGCGACCAGAGCAGATCCAGATGCCGATGGAGGTCGGCAGTCGGCCCTTACAACGGCTTCGGCGAGAACGTCAGCGTGGCGATCACGCCGCGCTCGCCACCGGGGCGCACGCTGACCTGCCAGCCGTACAGATCGCACAGGCGGCTGACGATCGACAGGCCGATGCCACCGCCCTGCGAATGGCCGGCATGGGTGCCGCGATAGCCGCGCTGGAACAGCTTGGCGGCGTCTTCTTCGCTCAGGCCAGGGCCGCTGTCAGTCACCGACACTGAATTGCTGCCGACAAAGACGCGCACTTCGCCATCCTGCGAGTACTTCACCGCGTTGCCGATCAGGTTGCCCAGCGCCACCGACAAGGCCGCCTCCGGCGCATCGATCACCAAGTTGCGCTCGCCTTCCAGCGCCAGCTCCAGCGGCTTGCCACCCAGCTGGGCGCGGTGGGCGTCCAGCAGCTGTTCGGCCACGCGCGCGACGTTGCTGGTGCCCTGCCCGCGTTCGTTGCGCGACAGCAGCAGCAGTGCGCCGATCAGGTCGCTGCACTGCTGTTCGGCACGCTGGATGCGCTGCAGGCGCTGCAACACCTTCTCATCCAGGCCGGGCCGGGTCAGCAGCAGTTCGGTGGCGCCACGGATCACCGCCAGCGGCGTGCGCAGTTCGTGGCTGACGTCGGCATTGAACTCGCGGTCGCGCTGCACCACTTCGGTCAGTCGCGACGAATAATCATCCAGCGCCTGCGCCAGCTGCCCCACTTCGTCGTCGGGGAACCGCGGCGCCAGCGGCTCGGGATCACTGGTGCCGCCGCGATAGGCACGCAGCCGCGCGGCCAGGTCCGAGACCGGCTTCATCACCTTCGATGCCGACCACCAGCCCAGCACCAGCGACAACAGGCTGAACACCAGCACCGACAGCACCAGCGCGCGGTTGAGCTGCTGCCCACCGCGCACGCTGTCGGTCATGTCATAGGCCAGGAACGCCCAGGCGTCGGGCGTCTTGCGCACGGCCAGCTTGTAGGAATAGCGCTGGCCGCGCTCGTCCACGCCGCCCATGTTGTACAGGCCATCCTTGAACTCATACCAGTCCGGCTCTTCCTCGCGCAGCGCGTCAAACTTGTCAGGCTTGATCAGGCGCGCACGCATCTGCTGCACGGGCAGGTCGGGGTTGCGATCCGGGCTCTCGTAGAACCGCCGCACGTACTCGTTGATGTTGCGGTTCATCACGTCTTCCACCAGCTGGTTTTCCACGCGCATGCGGGCCCAGTTGGTGGCAAACGCGAACAGTGTCGTCAGGCAGAAGCCCAACAACACGAACGAGACGATGATGCGGCTGCGCAGGCGCCGGCGATACGGCGAACGCCGGCGCTCCCCCTTGGTTGCCACGGAATCAGGCTTCCGGGGTGGCGATGCGGTATCCGATGCCATGGCGGGTCTGGATCAGCGGCACTTCAAACGGCTTGTCGACCACCGCACGCAGGCCGTGGATGTGGACACGGAGCGAATCCGAGTCGGGCAGCTCCTCGCCCCACACGCGGGTTTCCAGCTCCTGGCGGGTGACCACGGCCGGCGCGGCCTCCATCAGGGCCTGCAGGATCTTCAGCGCGGTCGGGTTGAGTTGCAGCAGCTTGCCCTGGCGGCGCACTTCCAGCGTATCCAGGTTGTATTCCAGGTCGCCGGTTTCCAGCACGCGGGTCTGCACGCCCTTGCCGCGGCGCGACAGCGCGTTCAAGCGCACTTCCACTTCCTGCAGCGCGAACGGCTTGATCAGGTAGTCATCGGCGCCGGAATCGAAACCGGCCAGCTTGTTGTCCAGCGAGTCGCGGGCGGTCAGCATCAGCACCGGGGTCTGCTTGCGCGCTTCGTTGCGCAGCTTGCGGCACACTTCGATGCCATCCATGCCCGGCAGGTTCAGGTCCAGAACGATGGCGTCGAACTCGTGGACCACGGCCAGGTGCAGGCCGGTCACGCCGTCGGCGGCGAAGTCCACGGTGTGGCCACGATCCTCAAGGTAGTCGCCAAGGTTGGCGGCGATGTCGCTGTTGTCTTCGATTACGAGAATGCGCACTGGGACCTCTGGTTCTTGAAGGGTCGTCGGGGGGCCAGGCCCACCCGCTCAGGATGCCCCTGCGTGGGTGGACGCGACGTCTACCTGCTGAACGATACAGGTTCCATTCTTAACATTTCGTACCGAAGGGCCGACACCGGCAAAAGCCCCCTCGGCGAGCGGTCAGCGGCTGATGCGCTGCTGGTCGGTCAGCGCCCGGCGGCTGTCTTCCTGGGCCTTGCGACGCTGGGCCACGGTCAGGCAGACGCTGGTCGGCATGTTGCTGCCGGTAAGGCGCTCGCGGCGGCAGATCATGCGGCTGTCGGCCTGGGCGCGGGTCATGATGGTGTTGACGATCTCCTGCTCGTTGAACAGGTCGTTGCGCTCCTGCGGGGCCAACTCATCCACCTTCTCCCGGCCATTCATCTTGATCCGGATCCGGTTCAGTGCCTGCTGCACGCGACTCTTGTCCTCCAGCCCGATCTCGCTGTAGTCCTCGCTGCCCATGGCCGTTTCAACGCGGCGGATCTGCTCGGACACCGGGGTGAAGGCATCCATCTGCACGGTGTCCTTCTGCGCCTTGGCCTGCACGGTGGCTACCAGGCCGAGCGACAGCATCAGGGCAAGTGTCGTATTGCGGTACATGACGAGCTCCATGTTCGTCCATGAATAGGGTCTCGACTGTACGATTCCGCCGATGCGCCCACAAGGGACGCACGGCAGGGTGACCGATGGCGGCATGCGATCGGTCCGGCAGCGATCAGGGCTTGTAGTTGTTGAAGCGCTGGTTGTCGTTGAGCGCCTTGCGGCTGTCTTCCTGCGCCTTGCGGCGCTGGGCCACGGTCAGGCAGACACTCTGCGGCATGTTGCTGCCGGTGGTGCGTTCACGACGGCAGACCATGCGGCTGTCGGCGTGGGCGCGGGTCATGATCGTGTTGATCACTTCCTGGTCGTTGAAGATCTCGGTGCGGTCCTGCGGACTGACCTGCTCCACGCGTTCGTGGTCGCCCATCTTGATCTTGATGCGGCCCAGCGCCTGCTGCACGCGGCTTTTGTCTTCCAGCCCGATCTCGCTGTAGTCCTCGCTGTTGATCGCCGTCTCAACGTTGCGGATCTGTTCGGCCACCGGTGCGTTGGCGTCGAACTTCACCTGCCCTTTCTCGGGCTTGGCGTGGGCGGTGGTGGCCAGGGCCAGGCCCAACATCAGGGCGAAGGGGGTCATGCGCTGCATCGTTACCTCCAGGTTCTTCCATGAGTGGAACATCGATCCTGCGGTGCCACCGATGCGCCGTCACAGCACGCTCGATGGGCCGAAGGGCGGTGCGGTCAACGCCCGGCGGGCGGTGGGCTGAGCGTGTTGTAGCTGCGCTGGTCGTTGATCAGCGCCTTGCCTTTCTCTTCGATCCGGCGCCGTTCGGCCACGGTCAGGCAGCGGCTCTTGGGCATGTTGCTGCCGGTGGTGCGTTCGTACCTGCAGATCTGCCGGCTGTCTTCATGGCCACGCGCCAACAGGGTGTTGATGCGTTCCTGCTCGTTGAAGACCTCGGCCTGCAGCTGCGGCGGCAGCTCCTGCACGGTCTGGCGTTCGCCCATGTGCTGGCGGATACGCGACAGCGACTGCTGCACCTGGCCGCGATCCTCGGCGGACAGTTCGGCATAGTCGGGGGCGGCCAGGGCGGTTTCCACCTGACGCATCTGCTCGGCGACCGAGCCCTGCCGGTCCATCTGTACAGCCACTTTCTCCGGCTTGGCGGCAACAGCGCCAGACAGGCCCAGCAGCAACGCGATCATCATGATGCGGTACATCGCCAACCTCCCGATCCATCCCGGAACGAAGGGCCAACTCTACGACCGTCACGCGGCCTCCACAAGAGACCTTGGGCATGGGGCCGACAGGCATAAAAAAGGCCCAGACGGTGCACCCGCCTGGGCCTGAAGTCGTATCCCGATACCGATCCTGCTGAGAGGCAGAGCTGCGGTTCGCTGAAGCCTACGCCCGATCCGATTAAAGCCTCGTTAAAGGCCCGGATCATTTGCCGGTGAGAATCATAACCCCATGGATAATCAGGGTTTTTTGATCTTCTCTACGTGCTCGATGATGCGTGTCGCCACGTCGACCCCGCAGGCCGCTTCGATGCCTTCCAGCCCGGGCGTGGAGTTGACCTCTAGCACCAGCGGGCCGCGCGCGGAACGGATCAGGTCCACGCCGCAGACCGACAGGCCCAGCGCCTTGGCCGAACGCACCGCCACCTGCTGCTCGGCACGGCTGGCCTTGGCCGCCACGGCGGTACCCCCGGCGTGCAGGTTGGAGCGGAAGTCGCCCTCCGGTGCCTGCCGCTGCATCGACGCCACCACCTGGTCGCCCACCACGAAGCAGCGCAGGTCGGCCCCCTTGGCCTCGCCGATGAATTCCTGCATCAGGAAGTTGGCGTACAGGCCGCGCAGCGCTTCGACGATGCCGCGCGAGGCACTGGCCTTCTCGGTCAGGATCACGCCGCGCCCCTGGGTGCCTTCATTGAGCTTCACCACGTGCGGCGGCGGGCCCAGCATGGACAGCAGGTCGACGGTGTCGTCGGGGTTGTCGCCGAACACGGTGACCGGCATGTCGATGCCCTTGGCCGCCAGCAGCTGGTGCGCGCGCAGCTTGTCGCGCGAACGCAGGATGGCGTCGGACGGATTGGGCGTGCGCGCGCCCATCAGCTCGAACTGGCGCAGCACCGCGGTGCCGTAGCGGGTGATCGAGGCACCGATGCGCGGAATGACCATGTCCACGCCGGTCATTGGCCGGCCCTTGTAGTGCATGGAAAAGCCATCGGCGGCGATGCGCATGTAGCAGCGCAACGGGTCCAGGATGCGCACGGTGTGGCCGCGCGCGCGCGCCGCCTCGACCAGCCGACGGGTGGAATACAGGGAGCTGTTGCGGGACAGGATGGCGAGCTTCATCGCGGTGGGATCGGTCGGCAGGCGCGAAGCATAGCGCGGGCGTGTGGCGGGTGGATGATGCCTGGCCCGTGCCGCCTGCGCCGGTAGTGGCCGGCTCCTGCGGCGACGATTCCGGCGAAAGAGTAACCGTCGCCGGATACACCACAGGCCCGCATCACCATGCGGGCTGGTTCCGCTTCAGAACCCGCGCGCGGATTCACCCAGCGCTGCGATGCAGGCCATCTGCGTGACCGATCCGGCCGAGGTCCCCTCATAGATCTGCCACAGAAGCTGCGCGGCCTTCGGCCCACCGGCGCGACCCAGTGCGCGCACTGCCTCCAGCTGGCGGGAGGTGCCGGCACCGGAGTTCCTGTAGATCTCATGAAGGCTGCCGACGACGTCGTCCTTCGTTTCCATGCGCTGCTTCCGTGTAGGAAATGCGGCAACGCTAACCGGGCGGGCATGGCCGTGGATATGAAACTAATCAGAAATGAAGAAGGCCGCTGATGAGCGGCCTTCTGTCTACGCGCGTGGCGCGATTGGAGCGGGCGATGGGAATCGAACCCACGTCAGTAGTCGGGTGGGAAGGTGGCCTCGCGGCCACCCTCCCCCCTCAGAACCGTGCGTGAAAGTTACCCTTCACACGGCTCAAGCAGTCACGAACCCCCTTCTTCTATGGGAGGGGGCGACAGCCGTAGCCTGGCACGGGCGTGAAGCTGCTCGTGACAGGTGGTGTGGAGCAAAACAAGGTTGGAGAGGCGGTCAGACCCCCCGTACACCCTGAAAACCTTGTGGTGGATGTGCCAGCTGGTGCTGGTCAGTTTCCGCCCACAGCAGGCGCACTTGGCCTCTTGCTTTGTCCAAAGCCATAGCAGTTTCCTTTTCCCGGTCAGCGAGCGCTTCATGCGGTACTGCAACCGCTGATTAAAGTAGCTCTCGTCTTTGGGGTCGTAGGGGCTAACGTCAGACCGCACCTTGATGTACTCGCCGACCTTGAGGGACGACAGGCGCATCAGAGTGTGTTTACCAACACCGAAGATCCAGTCGCGGGACTTGTCGCGCCGGAAGTACCGACGTTTGATCCAGCGGAGACCTTTGGTGGGGTGACGGCGTTTGGCCCAACACCAGACCGCGTGGTGGATAAGGTGATCCAATCTTGCGAACGGTTCTGAAGCGTTCACGACTTGGTGATACATGCCCCACCCCCGAATGATCGGGTTAAGGACGTGCAGTACGTCGTCTTGGGTGGATCCCCGCAGTAGCCGGAGCTGGCTGCGGATCTTAGCCATGAAGGCGTTGGTGTTTTGTTTCGACGGCCTTCTAAGGAGGAGATTTCCAAATTTCCGGAAGTTCCATCCCAAGAAGTCGAAGCCTTCGTCCATGTGTGTGATCTTCGTCTTGCTTTCGGAGAGCGTGAGCCCTCTTTCTGCGAGGAACTTGACGACGATCGGCTTGACCTTGCGTTCCAGGATCTCCGCAGAGGCTCCTGTGATGACAAAGTCGTCTGCGTAGCGGACGAAGTTGCACTTGTTGCGGCGTGGGAGCGCATCGATGAGCCGGCCCAATCCGTCAAGGACAATGTTTGCGAGCACGGGGGAAATGATTCCGCCCTGTGGTGTACCCGCGTCCGTCGGAAACAACTTACGGTCTTCCATGAAGCCTGCTTTCAGCCACTGCGACAGCACATGCCGGTCAATTGGTACGTGTTTCATCAGCCAGTCGTGACTGATGTTGTCGAAGCAGCCTTTGATATCCCCTTCCATCACCCAGCGTGAGCTGGTCTTCGTGCTCAGACAGGTCTTCAGGTGGGCGGCAGCGTCAGCTGTCGACCTGAAATTACGGAACCCGTATGAGTGAATGTCCCCATATGCTTCGGCGACGGGGTCGAGCGCAAACAGATACAGCGCCTGCATTGCTCGATCTTTCATCGTCGGTATACCGAGAGGGCGGGTGCCACCTCGGGCCTTGGGGATGTGGATTCGGCGAAGCGGTTTTGCCTTGTATCCCTTACGTTGCAGGGAGTTGATGGCATTCCACTTTGCCGCAGGTGTCGACCACGTTGCACGGTCTACACCCGGGGTACGACGGCCTTGGTTCTCCGTGACTCGACGTACAGCCGTTGCTTTGGCTGCAGTTGAGCGGACAAGTAGTTTCTGTAGGCGTGTGACCCTACGCCACTGCTTATCCTTGGCTGCCTTCGCTATTCTTGCCTGCATCCTCGACACAGCGCAGCTTGTGGCTTTCCAGTTGATGGAGTGCCAGTTGCTGAGGTGTGAGGAGGCGACATCACCATCGATGATGGCGTCCATATCTACCTCCTGGAGTGGAGCGGGTGAAGGGAATCGAACCCTCGTCAGTTGCTTGGGAAGCAACAGCTCTACCATTGAGCTACACCCGCCCAGAGCCCGTCAGGGGATAGACGCCCCAAAGGGGAGTCGTTCCCCGTTGGGTGTGAGTTTGCGAAGCCTGTCTAGCGACAGACCACCCGGTGGAAGTCAGCACCCTTTCGGGTTGGGGCGATCTTTTCATCCCCTATCCCCTCGATTACAGAGAGGCGTTCGCTTACTCCACCATCCTATACCCACTTGGTCATCGTTTCTCCTTGCGGAGAACCTAGTCGCCGAGGCGACAACCAGTTGGGCTTACCACGTTCCGTACATGCAACAGAGTACCTAGGATCTCGCCTTTTCGCCGGAGGTGCAATTGTCAGCGTGTCTCTACCAAGCAGAGAAACATCCGACCTCGTCCCGTTTTGGGTAGGGCCCAGTCGCAGTTGGCCCGTCTAGCTTGACGACGTTTATATGGCGATTCGTTTGTACTGATCCTTGATACTCAGCCTAGCGCCTACTCGGTTACGACTACCGAGGTCACGAGTCCTCCCTCACGGGAGAATCGTATCCGTGAGGATGGCTACATTAACGGAGAGCTTAGCACCGGAGAATTACTTCTCCCGCACCACTCCTTGGCTACCGGTGGCTGAACACCGGGTTGGTTCGACAACCCTTGGCAGGGTGGACGACCAACAATTGCATGCACAGCCTTCGCCGTGCCAGTAGGGATGTACTCCTACCGTTCAACGTATCGTCCACCGTGTTGCTGGGGGACGTTTTGCTGTCAGACCGAGATCTGTACAGCTGTGGCCAGGAAACCGCCTGGTCGGTTGAACGTGCGGCACGGCTCGTGTCGCACGCTTGGGAAGCTACAGCTCTACCATTGAGCTACGCCCGCATTGCGGGTGAAAGTCTATGCGGTGGGGCCGGTGTTGCGCAATGGCAGCGTGCCGCAATGGGGTCAGAGCCGTTTCCTGGCGGAAACGGATCCGACCCCCGGCGCAACAGGTCAGAGCCCTTTCCTTGCGGAAAGGGCCCCGACCCCAGCGGGTGCTGCTTAGAACGTGCCGCTGAAGTTGGCGAACAGGGTAGCGTCCTGCGCGCGCTTCTGGCCGGTCGAAGCGCTCAGGCCGAAGTTGCTCTGCAGGCCAAACAGCTCGGTGCGGGCGCCCAGCACGACGGTGGCGTAGTTCTTGTCGAACTTCAGGCCCGGCACGCGGTAGCTGCCCAGTTCCGGTAGGGTCTGCAACCAGGCGCTGGCCTGCTTGGTGTCCTCGAACTCGTGATCGTAGGTCACCTGCGCGTACGGCTTGACGGCGCCGCCATCGAAGCGGGCCTGCCAGCCGAGGCGGCCGACGGTCGAATCGACGTTCTGGCGGTCATAGCCCAGTGCGGTGGCCAGGGTGCCAGCCGCAGCACTTTCGGTGTAACCGTCGATCTTCACCTTCTGCCAGATCACCGAGGCGATCGGGCCGTGGCGGAAGCCGCCTTCGGTGCCGAACTCGTAACCGGCGTTCAGGGCGGCGGTCAGGTTGCTGCCGTCCGGCGAACCACCATGCTCACGGGTGGCCGGGCCCAGCTGGACCTTGCGGTTCACGTCATAGGACAGCCAGGTGTAGCTGACCTGGCCGTTCACCCAGATGCGGTCGCCATACCAGCCGGCGAACAGACCGGCGGTGGTGTCCTTCTGGGTGAAGTCGCCACGGCTGTTGCCGAAGTCGGCGCTGAGGCGGCCGAAGCCGGCGAAACCGCCGAACACCATGCCGTCGCGGGCCCAGTCGATACCGAACAGGCCGGCCGGGGCCAGGCCGTCGTACAGGTCGGCGTGGTCGTAGCGCTGCAGGTCACCGCGCACGCCGCCCCACCAGGACAGGCCGTCAGCCGGACGACCACCCAGGTGCATGCTGACCTGGTCGGCACGCGAGCGGCCGATGGTCTGTGCCGAGTGGCTCAGCACCTGCTGCAGGCGCGGGCCTTCCAGCACCGAGACCGCGTACTGACCCAGCAGCTGATGACCCGCGGTGGTCGGGTGCACGCCATCGGCGAACAGGTAGGTGTTGGCCGCATCCGGGCTGACGTAGCTGGTCGGGTTGCAGGTCAGGATGCTCTGCGTCGAGTTGGCCGGATCGATCTTGCAGGCGGTGCTGGTGACGTTGGTGAAGCCGTACATGCCCGGGTTGGCGGTCACTTCACGCAGGATGCTGAAGGTGTCGAGCGGAATGAACTCGATGCCCGCCTGCTTCAGACCACCGTACAGGGCCTTGTTGTAACCGGCCGACAGTGCAGTGGCGGCGGCGGCGTTGGGGCCACGGAACTGCGGAGTGATGCCCACGTCCGGCAGATTCGGCACGAGCACGTACTGGGCACCGGCCTGCTTCAGGGCGCCCACCAGCGCGATCTGGTCGGTGACCGCGGCGCCGATGATGCCCTGCACCTGGGCCTGCGAGGCACCACCGGCCGCTGCGCGCGTGGCCGCGAACAGATCATTGGCACCGCCCCAGACGGTGTACAGGGCATTGGCGTCAGCCTTGCCACCATTCGCAGCAAGGTAACGGGTCGCCTGCGACTTCAGCGACGGAATGGCTCCGAGGCCACCCGCTTCGTCGGCCGATACACGGGCGCCGCCGACGGCGTAGTTGTCACCGTTCTGGCCATTGCCGTTGGGCGTGCCGTTGAGGCCGTAGTAGTTGGCGACCTGCTGCGCCCACACCCAACCCGGGTTGGTGGTGAACTGGCCGGTCACCGGACGCACATCGGCCGGCAGCAGCGGGCGGAAATAGCCAGCGTCGGTCAGGCTGTCACCGAAGAACACGGCCTTGGAATAGGGGGATTCGCCTGCCATGGCCGGAAGCGCGGCCAGCGCGATCGCGGCCGCCATCAGGGAGCGGATCGGGCGTTTGCTGAGCAGCATGTAAAAAACTCCTGTGGGGATATCGTTGAGGACCCGGCGGACGTACGCCGGCGCACGGTGAATGGTTCCACTGCGCCGCGTTTTGCTCACGCTGCGCCGCCGCATGGATTGTCGCCTGAGGGCGCTGGACCACGCTGTGCCGGGGCTGGCGATCAACGAAATTTGCAAGGGTTCCGATCCGCGCAGGCCATCGGCGACAATGCGGCGATGAACATCCAGCTCAACGGCGAACCCCGTACCCTGCCCGCTTCGGCGACCCTCCACGACCTGCTGCAGGCCGAGCAGCTGCTGCAGCGCCGGGTGGCGGTGGAGGTCAACGGCGAGATCGTCAGCCGCAGCCGCCATGGCGAGTACGTCCTGGCCGAAGGCGACGTGGTGGAGATCGTGCACGCGCTGGGCGGGGGCTGAGGCCTGCGCGGGTGTTCAGGGGTCAGATCCCTTTGCCGATGGCAAAGGGATCTGACCCCACGCTCGACCCCGCCCTCTGCGTGACCCCATCTTCAGGCGGATAAGCGATAATCGCGCCATGAACGTTCATGTCTCCCCCGATTCGCTGGTGATCGCCGGCAAGACCTATGGCTCGCGGCTGCTGACCGGCACCGGCAAGTTCAAGGACCTGGAAGAAACCCGCCTGGCCACCGAGGCCGCTGGCGCCCAGATCGTCACCGTGGCCATCCGCCGCACCAACATCGGGCAGAACCCGGGCGAGCCGAACCTGCTGGACGTGCTGCCGCCGGAGCGCTTCACCATCCTGCCCAACACCGCCGGCTGCTACACCGCCGAGGACGCCGTGCGTACCTGCCGGCTGGCCCGTGAGCTGCTGGACGGCCACAACCTGACCAAGCTGGAAGTGCTGGGTGACCAGAAGACCCTTTACCCGGACGTGATGCAGACCCTGAAGGCCGCCGAGCAGCTGGTCAAGGACGGTTTCGAGGTGATGGTCTATACCTCCGACGACCCGATCCTGGCCAAGCGCCTGGAAGAGATCGGCTGCGCTGCGGTGATGCCGCTGGCCGCGCCGATCGGTTCGGGCCTGGGCATCCAGAACAAGTACAACCTGCTGCAGATCATCGAAGACGCCAAGGTGCCGATCATCGTCGACGCCGGCGTCGGTACCGCGTCGGACGCGGCGATCGCGATGGAGCTGGGCTGCGACGGCGTACTGATGAACACCGCCATTGCCGGTGCACGCAGCCCGGTGCTGATGGCCAGTGCGATGCGCAAGGCGGTCGAGGCCGGCCGCGAGGCCTTTCTGGCCGGACGCATCCCGCGCAAGCGCTACGCCAGCGCCTCCTCGCCGGTGGATGGGCTGATCGGCTGATGACCAATCCATTCGACAGCGCCGGTTCCAAGGCTCCGCCCAAGCCCTTCACCGTAAGCGAGGGCCGCCGCGAAGTGCGCAGCTTCGTGTTGCGCCAGGGCCGCTTCACCCCTGCCCAGCAGCGCGCGTTCGACGAACGCTGGCCGCGCTTCGGCATCGATTACAACGGTCAGCTGCGTGACCTGGACGCCACCTTCGGCCGCCCGGCACCCAAGGTGCTGGAGATCGGCTTCGGCAACGGCGCCGCGCTGCGCTTCGCCGCCCAGCACGACCCGTCGCGCGACTACATCGGCATCGAGGTGCACGCCCCGGGCGTGGGCCGTCTGCTGAACGCGCTGGCCGAGGACAATGCCGACCACGTGCGCCTGTACCACCACGATGCGGTGGAAGTGCTGCAGAACGAGATCGCCGACGGCGCGCTCGATGAAGTGCGCATCTACTTCCCGGACCCGTGGCACAAGAAGCGCCACAACAAGCGCCGCCTGCTGCAGCCGGCGTTCGCCGAACTGCTGGTGCGCAAGCTGCGCCCGGGTGGCCGCCTGCACTGCGCGACCGACTGGGAAGACTACGCCGAGCAGATGTGGGATGTGCTCGATGCCACCGCCGGCCTGGTCAACCGTGCCGGCCCGCGTGGCAGCGTGCCGCGCCCGGACTGGCGCCCGCAGACCCACTTCGAGACCCGCGGCCAGAAGCTCGGCCACGGCGTCTGGGACCTGTTGTACGACCGCACCTGACGATCGCCTGAGGACGCCGCGCCCCACATGGATACCGCGCTGACGCTGACCAACGACATGAAGCTCGTGCTCGGGCTGGTCGGCTTCACGATGGCGATGTTCCTGTTCGAGCGCATCCGCGCCGACGTGGTCGCGCTGGTGGTGCTGGTGGTGCTCGGTGTCACCGGACTGATCGCGCCGGAGGAAATCTTCGGCGGTTTCTCCGGTAACGCGGTGATGAGCATCATCGCCACCACCATCCTCGGTGCGGGTCTGGACCGCACCGGGGCGCTGAACCGGCTGGCCGCCTGGCTGCTGCGGCGCGGCCACGGTGTCGAGCAGCGGCTGCTGATGATGACCACGGCCATCGCCGGCCTGAATTCATCCTTCATGCAGAACCCGTCGGTGATGGCGTTGTACCTGCCGGTCGCCTCGCGACTGGCAGCGCGCACCGGGCTGACGATGCAGCGCCTGCTGCTGCCGATCTCGGCGGCGATCGTGATGGGCGGCGCGCTGACCATGGTCGGCAATTCGCCGCTGATCCTGCTGAACGATCTGCTGGCCTCGGCCAACAACAACCTGCCCTCCGGCCTGGCCACCATCGAGCCGCTGCGCATGTTCGCGCCGCTGCCGATCGGCGTGGCACTGCTGGTCGCCTCGCTGCTGTACTTCCGCTACTACGGCGACCGCAAGCTGATCGAGGAAGAAAACCTGGTCAACGACGGGGTCACCCCGGCGCGAACCGAGAGCTACTTTGCCAAGACCTACGGCATCGAAGGCGATGTGTTCGAGCTGGTGGTCAGCGCCGAAAGCCCGCTGGTCGGCATGACCCTGGGCGAGGCCGAGACCCTGCACGATGCGCCACTGCTGCTGGCCCTGAAGACCGGCAATGACACCCGCCTGGCGCCGCCGGCGGAGATGCGCATCTGGGTCGGCAGCGTGCTCGGTGCGATGGGCCCGCGCCAGCAGATCAGCGACTTCGCGCAGAACCAGTTCCTGCGCATGTCCTCGCGCCTGAAGCACCTGGGCGACCTGTTCAACCCCAGCCGCGCCGGCATTTCCGAGGCGGTGGTGCCGCCGACCTCGAACGTGATCGGCAAGAGTGCGGCCGACCTGCGCCTGCGCAAGGAGCGCGGCATCAGCCTGCTGGCGATCAACCGTGACAAGCAGGTGATCCGCGAGGACGTGCGTGACGTGCAGCTGCGCGCCGGTGACATGCTGGTGTTCCACAGCATCTGGACCGACCTGGCGCAGGCTGCCAAGAGCCGCGACTTCGTGGTGGTGACCGACTACCCGACCGGCGAGCAGCGCCCGCACAAGTTCAAGATCGCGATGGCGATCTTCGCGTTGACCATCCTGATCGCGCTGACCAGCAAGCTGCCGGTGGCGCTGACGCTGATGACCGGCGTGGCCGGCATGCTGCTGACCGGCGTGCTGCGCATGGACGAGGCCTATGCCTCGATCAACTGGAAGACGGTGTTCATGATGGCCGGGCTGATTCCGCTCGGCTGGGCGATGGACTCCAGCGGTGCGGCCGCGTGGGTGGCCGGCCATACCATCGACAAGCTGCCGACCGGCATTCCGGTGTGGGTGCTGGAGGTGGCGCTGGCGCTGCTGACCACGGCGTTCTCGCTGGTGATCAGCCATGTGGGCGCGACCATCGTGATGGTCCCCATTGCGGTGAACCTGGCACTGGCGGCGGGTGGCAACCCGACCGCGTTCGCGCTGATCGTGGCGCTGTCGGCGTCCAACAACCTGATGACGGCCTCCAACCCGGTGATCTCGATGATCACCGGCCCGGCCAACTACACCCCGCGCGAGATGTGGCGGGTCGGCGGCCCGTTGTCGCTGATCTACACCTGCGTGGTGGTGCTGATGATCAACCTGATGTTCTGAGGGACTTGATCGGCAGGGCTGCGCCCTGCACCTGCAGAAGCCGAAGCAACAGCAACAGCGGGCATTCCGTGGGATGGCGGGGCACTGTGGGTTTGCGGGGACGCCGTAAACCCATCCATGGGGGCTTGGCCGCGGCATCCATGCCGCTCACACCCCGCAAACCCACAGTGCGCCGCCTTCGACAGTTTCACGCGGCTGGTGGTGGGTGCCGACCGTTGGTCGGCACGGATCTCGCTCTGGTAGCTGTCGACCTTGGTCGACACGGCTTTTGTAGCGTCGAGCCGTGCTCGACTGCTTCTGGCCTCAAGCCAGGTAGACCTGCCCGTCGCGCACGCCCACCGGCACCGCGCGCAGGCGGTCGCCCTTGCACGGGCCGGCGATGCAGTCGCCACTGTCCAGCGCGAACGACGCGCCATGCGCGGCGCACACCAGGTGGCCCTCGCGGCTCTTCAGGAACTGCCCCGGCGCCCAGTCCAGGCGGCGGCCGGCATGCGGGCAGATGTTCAGGAATGCGCGCACCTGCGCGCCGTCGCGGTACAGCACCAGCGATTCGGCATCGCCATCGACCACCGCTTCGACCTCGGCAAACGCGCCATCGGCAATGGCATCCAGGGCGATCAGGGCAGCAGCGGCAGTCATGGCGAAGGCTCGTACGGTAAACCCGCATTGTCGCATGCCCACTCAGGTGACTGGCTGCGACATGAACACAAGTCATTGATCCGTAATAAGCACAGGCTATATTTAACGAGTTTTTCACTCAATGACAGTGGCGCGTCCCGATACTCTGGTTTCGCTGATCCCAGCCTATCGAGCCGCCATGTTCAATCGCGCATCCGCCTTCAACCAGTTCCGCACCCTGTTCGCGCCGCGCAAGCCGCGCCACCCGCTGGTGCGCGTTGCCGTGGGCCTGCTTGGCCTGGCGATCCTGGCCGCGATGGTGTTCATCGGTGTGTTCGTCGGTGCGGCGATGATCCTGGTCGGCCTGGCGTGGAAGCTGCTGGCCTCGCGCAAGCCGGGTGTTGCCCGCCCGGTCGACCCGACCGTGGTCGAAGGCGAGTACCGCGTGGTACGCAAGCCGGTGCTGCCGGCCTCGCGCTGATCCACCTCCTGCGCGCCCGCTGACGGCGGGCGCCATGCGTTCTAGACTGCGGGCACGCCCTTCCTGGATGCCCGCATGTCCGATGTCTCCGATGTGATCCCTGCCGTAGCCTTGCCGCGTGTGCCGGTAGCCGGTGGTGGCAGTTTCCCCGTGCACCGCATCTACTGCGTCGGCCGCAACTTTGCCGACCACGCCCGCGAAATGGGTGCGGCAGTGCCGGCGGCCGATGACCGTGGCCGCCCGATGTTCTTCAGCAAGCCGGCCGATGCGATCGTGGTCGGCCACGACGATGCGATCCCCTACCCGCCAGCGACCGCCAACCTGCACCACGAAGTGGAGCTGGTGGTGGCGATCGGCCGCGATGCGCCCGCCGGCGAGCTGGCCGTGGCCGACGCCGACGCACTGGTCTACGGCTATGCCGTCGGCCTGGACCTGACCCGCCGCGACCTGCAGGCCGCGGCCAAGGACAAGGGCCACCCGTGGGACGCGGCCAAGGGCTTCGACGCCTCCGCGCCGATCAGCGAAATCGTCCACGCCGAGGAAGTCGGCGACCTGGCCGCGCTGAACCTGTCGCTGGAGGTCAACGGCGAGGTGCGCCAGCAGGCTCTGCTCGACCAGATGATCTGGAACGTGCCGGAGATCCTGCATGAGCTGTCCAAGCTGTGGCAGCTGCGTGCCGGCGACCTGGTGTTCATGGGCACGCCGTCCGGCGTGGCCGCGCTCAAGCCCGGCGACCGCTTCAGCGCGCGCCTGGAAAACGTGGCCGAGCGCCACGGCGTGATCGCCGGCTGACATCACCTGCGCTACCCTGCGCGCTGTCCACTTCCCCACCGGAGAAAAACAACAATGGGAATGCTCACCGAGTTCAAGGAATTCGCGATGCGCGGCAACGTCATCGACCTCGCCGTCGGCGTGGTGATCGGCGCGGCCTTCGGCAAGATCGTGACCGCACTGGTCGAGAAGATCATCATGCCGCCGCTGGGCTACCTGATCGGCCGCGTGGACTTCTCCAGCCTGGCCTGGACGCTGTCGCCAGCCCGGCTCGGACCGGATGGCAAGGAGATCCCGGCGGTGGTGGTTGGCTACGGCGACTTCATCAACACCGTCATCCAGTTCGTGATCGTGGCTTTCGCGATCTTCCTCGTGGTCAAGGCGATCAACCGCCTGTCGCGCAAGAAGGAAGCGGCACCGGCGGCGCCGGCCGAAGAAGTGGTGCTGCTGCGCGAGATCCGCGACAGCCTGAAGAAGTAAGGGTACCGGGCGCGTATGGGCGCCCCTCCCACCTGTAGAGCCGAGCCCACGCTCGGCTGATCTGCAAAAGGCAGCCGAGCATGGGCTCGGCTCTACAGAAGCAGGCGAAAGCCCCGCTCCGGCGGGGCTTTCGCTTTGCTGCATCTGGCGGAAAACAGCATCCGCGCCAGCCATGACCTCCCGCCCATGCGCCGGGCTGAACGACTGTTAAGCTCCAAGGCTTAGGTCCCTTCCCGGAGTTGTCCATGCGTCGCCGCGTCCTTGCCATCGCATCCTCCCTCGCCCTGCTGGCCGTCCCGGCCTTCGCGGCACCGCGCACCACCACCCTGCCCCCCGCCTCGCTGGCGACCGCCGCGCAGCTGCGCGACCAGGCGCTGGCCGATGACACCGGCTGGAAGGTGGTCGAGTCGCTCACCACCGAGATTGGTCCGCGCATTGCCGGCAGCGAAGCCGATGCCCGCGCCGTTGCCTGGGCCGAAGCCAAGTTCAAGGCCCTGGGCTTCGACAAGGTGTGGAAGGAGCCGGTGACGTTCCCGAAATGGGAGCGCCGCAGCGAACACGCCGCCGTGACCGGCAGGAACCCGCAGCCGCTGCAGATCACCGCACTGGGCGGCAGCCCGGGGGGCACCGTGGAAGCCGAGGTGGTGCGCTTCCCCGACCTGGCCGCGCTGCAGGCCGCACCGGCAGGTTCGCTGAAGGGCAAGATCGCCTTCGTCGATTACCAGATGCTGCCCTTCCGCGATGGCCGCGATTACGGCCGCGGCGGTGCGATCCGCAGCAAGGGCCCGTCCGAAGCCATCCGCAAGGGCGCGGTCGGCTTCCTGATGCGCTCGGCCGGCACCGACTCGCACCGCGTGCCGCACACCGGCATCACCCGTTTCGATGACGGCCTGACCCCGGTGCCGTCGGCCGCGCTGTCAGTGCCCGATGCCGACCAGCTGGCCCGCCTGCTGGCCCGTGGCAGCACCACGGTGAAGGTGGCACTGGATTGCGGCTGGGACGGCACCGCCACCTCGTACAACGTGATCGGCGAGATCACCGGCCGCAGCCTGCCGAAGGAAGTGGTGGTGATCGGTGGTCACCTGGATTCGTGGGACCTGGGCACCGGCGCCGTGGATGACGGCGCGGGCGTGGGCATCACCATGGCCGCCGGCCACCTGATCGGCCAGCTCAAGCAGGCACCGAAGCGCACCATCCGCGTGATCGCCTTCGCCAACGAGGAACAGGGCCTCTACGGCGGCAAGGCCTATGCCGAGGCACACGCCAAGGACGTGGCCCTGCACCAGCTGGCCGCCGAGAGCGACTTCGGCGCAGGCCGCATCTACGCCTTCAATACCGGTTCACCGAATCCGGAAGGCTCGCGTGAAGCGACGAAGCAGATTGCCGAAGTAATGAAGCCGCTGGGCATCGAGTACCAGGCCGACAAGGGTGGCCCGGGCCCCGACGTCGGCCCGCTGGCCGCCAAGGGCGGTGCGTGGGCGTGGCTGGCGCAGGATGGCTCGGACTACTTCCACCTGCACCACACCGCCGACGACACGCTGGACAAGATCGACCCGAAGGCGCTGGCGCAGAACGTGGCCGCGTATACCGTGTTCGCGTACCTGGCGGCGGAAGCCGACGGCAGCTTTGGCAGCGAGGCCAAGGCGACCACGCCGCCGAACGAGTGATGCGGTGACACAGGGGGTCAGAGCCCTCGCCCTTGGCGAGGGATCTGACCCCTGATCGTATTAGCTCTCCCAGACCCGGGTGTTGCTTACCCCGATCGTCTGCGGCTTGAACAGCGGATCACGCTGCTTGCGCTTCTGCGCCTCGTAATCGCGCAGTGCGGCCAGGGCAGGCCTTTGCAACAGCAGGATGGCGATGATGTTCAGCCAGCTCATCAGGCCGACGCCGATGTCACCCAGCGACCAGGCCACCGTTGCACTGTTCACCGCCGAGTAGCCGGTCGCTGCCAGGAACAGCAGCTGGAAGCTGCCCATCACCCACGGCGTCGGCCGATCGCGACACAGATAGCTGACGTTGGTCTCGGCCATGTAGTACAGCGCCAGGATGGTGGTGAACGCGAACGGCAGGATCGCCAGCGCCACGAACGAACGGCCGAAGCCCGGCAGCGCGGATTCCACCGCATGCTGCACGAAGCGTGGCCCGGCCTCGACGCCCGGCAGATTGCCCAGCAGCAGGCGCGCCTCATCCGGAATGCCGTTCACCGACGGGTCGTAGACGTTGTACAGGCCGGTGGACAGGATCAGGAAGGCGGTCGCACTGCACACCACCATTGTGTCGATGTAGACCGAGAACGACTGCACCAGGCCCTGCTTGACCGGATGCGAGACTTCCGCGGCGGCGGCCGGATGCGCACCACTGCCCATGCCGGCCTCGTTGGACAGCACGCCACGGCGCACGCCCCACTGGATGGCGGTGCCGATCATCGCGCCGAACGCCGCATCCACGCCGAATGCACTGCGCAGCACCAGCATGATCACCTCCGGCACCCTGTCCGCGTTGAGCACCATCACCAGCGCCGCGACCAGCAGGTAGGCCACGGCCATCAGCGGCACCACCCATTCGGCCACGCGCGCAATGCGCCGCACACCGCCGATGAGGATGGCACCCAGCACCACCAGCAGAACCGCCGTGGTGGTCATCACCGGCACGTCCCAGGCTTCGTTCACCGCACTGGTGATCGCATTGGACTGCGTGCCGGCCAGCATCGCGCCCGCCAGCACCGTCACCAATGCGAACAGCACTGCATACCAACGTTGGCCGAGGCCTTTTTCGATGTAGTACGCCGGGCCACCCCGGTATTGTCCTTTGCCGTCGCGCTCCTTGTAGATCTGCGCGAGCGTGGACTCGATGAAGGCGCTCGAGGCGCCGAGGAAGGCGACGATCCACATCCAGAAGATCGCGCCGGGCCCGCCGAAGGCGATGGCCATGGCGACGCCGGCGATGTTGCCCACGCCCACGCGGCTGGACAGCGAAAGGGACAACGCCTGGAACGGCGACACGCCGGCATCGGAGCGCTCATGGCGGAACATCAGGCGCAGCATGTCCGGCAATGCACGCAGCTGGATGAAGCGCGTGCGGACGCTGAAGTACAGGCCGGTGAGCAGGCACAGCACCACCAGGTAGGGGCTCCAGACGACGCCAAGGATCGCGTTGACGATGGATTCGATGTTCATCGGCGGCCCCTCAGAAGAACATGCCCAGGGCGACCTGGGGGCTGATGATGCGGCCGGTGTTGCGGCCAGCCACGCTGAACTCGACGCCGGCGATCAGGCCCAGTGACGGGCTGAAGTGGTACTCCACGGCCGGCGCCAGGGTGACGCTGCGGCTGGCCGGGCGATGCTCGTCGATGCGTTCGAAACCACCGCTGGCGTTGCGCGCGAAACCCCTCAGGCGCTGGCCGGTCTCGCGGCTGGCGGCCACTTCCATCACGCCCACCCAGCGCGGATTGAAGCTGTACTCGGCGCCGACCGACAGGCCCAGCACCGACCCCCGGGAGATGTGCCCCTGGAAGCTGTCGTCGGTGCCGTAGACGCTGGCCCCGGAGATCGCCGTCCGCGACGGCGCAGGCCCGGCGCTAAGCTGGGCACGCCAGCGCAGCGGGCGGTCGTTACCCAGCCAGACCACCTGCTGCACGCCCAATGCGGCAGTGGTGCGCTGCACACCGTCGCCCTGCGCATCGAGCGGATTGCCGGTGATGCGGTCATGGCTGCCGGTGCTGAAGCGCTGCACCAGCGCGACCGAGATGGCCGGACGCGTGCCATCGGCATTGGGCGCCTGCAACAGGTACTGCAGGCGCGCGGTGGTGTCACCGGCACGGAAACCACTGCTGCGCGCGCCGCCCTGTTCGGCACGCGATGCACTGAGATTGACCTGCCCCATCACCCGGTCGCTGAAGCCGTAGATGATCGGTACCACCGTTGCCCATGCGCCGCTGCGTTGCCCACTGCGGCGGCGATGGCCGCCATCGTCGTAATGATCGCGGCTGTCGATCCGCACCAGATAGGGTTCGATGTACCAGTTGCCCTGCGGCAGGCCAGCCGGGTTGGGGGTGATCAGCGGCCCGGTGAAGTTGACGCCGTCCAGGCTGCGTTCGCTGGCTGCGGCACGGCCGTTGGCAAGGACGCTGGTCAGGACCAGCAATGCGATGAGGATACAGCGTGGGTGATGCATGGCAGCCTCTTCTGGACAACGTGGGATGGAGTTCCACCCTGCGTTGCCGGAAGCGGCTGACCAATAAGGAAACTTTCAAAACGTCATGCGCGCTTGACGCAATTACGGACCCTGGAAGGGGTCAGCGCCCTCGCCTGCGGCGAGGGATCCGACCCGGGATACCGGATCAGCCGCGGCGGCTCGCCCACTGCGCCAGCAGTACCGCCGTGGCCGAGGCCACGTTCAGGCTCTCCACCGCGCCGCTGCCGGGAATCGAGACCTGCTGGTCGCACGCTCCCGCCAGGCTGCGGTCCATGCCCTCGCCTTCGGCGCCCATCACATACACCAGGCGGGCCGGCAGCGAGGTGCGGAACACGTCGTCACCGCCCTCCACCAGGGTCGCCGCCAGGCCGAAGCCGGCCGCACGCAGCTGCGTCATCGCCTGGGCGGTCTCCGGCAGCTGCACCAGCGGCACCGCTTCTGCACCGCCCTCGGCCACGCGCGCGGCGGCACCGGACAGCGCCAGCGTGCTGCCGCCCGGCAGCAGCAGCGCCTTGGCGCCGAAGTGTGCGGCCGAGCGCAGGATCGCACCGAGGTTGTGCGGGTTGCCCACGCCATCAAGCCACAGCGCCAGCGCCGGGCCGTCGCCGACCTGCTCCAGCCACTGCGCCAGCGGCAGCGCCGGTGCGCGCAGCACATCGGCCACCACGCCTTCGTGGTGGGTGGTGCCGGCAAGCTTGTTCAGATCGCCGTCTTCAACCACGCGATACCCCACGCGGTTGGCCACGCACCACTTCAGCAGCGGCTGCAGGCGCGGAATGCGCGCCTCCAGCAGGTACAGCTTGCGCAGCGCCTGTGGCCGCGCTTCGAACGCGGCCAGCACGGCATTCAGGCCGTACAGGCGCAGCTCGTCGCTGCCACCGCGCCCACCACCGCCCGTGGCCGGCACCTCCGGGCGCGGCAACGGCGTTGCGCGCGGCGGACGGGCGGACGGGCGGCGGTTGTTCCAAGGGTTGTTCACTTACACACTCTCCTGCTTGCGCTGGCGCCAGAAATCGGCGTTCTTGATGCCCAGGGCATCAGGGTCGAACACCGGATCCAGGCCCAGCTTCTTCTGTCGTTCGTAGTCACGCAGGGCCAGCATCGCCGGCTTCTGGATGATGAGGATGGCAATGATGTTCAGCCAGGCCATCAGGCCGACGCCGATGTCACCCAGCGCCCAGGCCAGGGTCGCATTATGGAACGCGCCGAACACCACCATGCCGATGATGCCCAGGCGCAGCACCAGCACGGTCAGCGGGCGCTTCCTGTTGTGGTTCACATAGCTGAGGTTGGTCTCGGCCATGTAGTAGTACGCCATGATGGTGGTGAAGGCGAAGAAGAAGATGGCGATCGACACGAACGCCGAACCCCAGCCCGGCAGCACCGCTTCCACGCCGGCCTGGGCGTAGCCCGCACCTTCGGGAATACCGGCCAGGCCCTGGAAGATCGGCGCGGCGCCCTCCACCGGCGAGTACACGTTGTAGGTACCACTGGCCAGGATCAGGAACGCGGTGGCGGTGCACACCATCATGGTGTCGAAGTAGATCGCGAAGGCCTGCACGTAGCCCTGCTTGGCCGGGTGCGAGACTTCCGAGGCGGCCGCTGCATGCGGGCCCGAGCCCTGGCCGGCTTCGTTGGCATAGATGCCGCGCTTGATGCCCCACTCCACCGCCAGGCCCATCATCGCGCCGAACGCGGCGTGGGTACCGAAGGCGCTGCTGAAGATGATGTTGAACATCTCCGGCACGCGGTCGTAGTTGATGATCATGATGACGATGGCCATCAGGATGAAACCGGCGGCCATGAACGGCACCACCACTTCGGCGAAGTTGGCGATGCGCTTGACGCCACCGAAGATCACCACGCCCAGCAGCAGCGCCACCACGATGCCGATGCCCAGCTTCAGCGCCTGCACCGACTCCATGCCGAAGGCCTGGCCATCGAGCGGACCGCACAGCGCGGTGCCACGGCAGGCGTTGATGATGCTGTCGGCAATGGCGTTGGCCTGTACGCCCGGCATCAGGAAGCCGGCGGCGATGATCGTGGCGATGGCGAAGGCCAGCGCGTACCACTTCAGGCCCATGGCCTTTTCGATGTAGTACGCCGGGCCACCGCGGTAGCGGCCTTCGGCGTCCTTGGTCTTGTAGATCTGCGCCAGGGTGCATTCCACATACGACGTGGACGCGCCGAGGAAGCCCATCACCCACATCCAGAAGATCGCACCGGGGCCGCCGAAGGCGATGGCCGTAGCCACGCCGGCGATGTTGCCGATGCCCATGCGGCCGGCCATCGACATGGCCAGGGCCTGGAACGAGGACACGCCGGCGTCGGATTTCTCACCCTTGACGGTGAGGCGGCACATCTCGAAGAAGCCACGGATCTGCATGAAGCGCGTGCGCAGGCTGAAGAACAGGCCGGCGCCCAGGCACACGAAGATCAGTGCCTTGCTCCAGATGATGCTGTTGATGAAGTGTACGGTTGCTTCCACGCGCGCTCTCTCCAGTCGGCGGGTTGTAAGGACGTCCCGTCGGCTGGAAGGGACCGGTCGATTCTCCCTGATCGCAGGCCGCTGCGGTAGCGCTGTTTTGTAGAGCCGAGCCCATGCTCGGCTTGGCCCCCCGAGGGCAGCCGAGCATGGGCTCGGCTCTACAGCGGCCAGCCCGCGTGTTCACGGCAGCTGGGTGCGTACCCGGGCGAAACGGCGAAGGTCGTGCAGCACGCCGCGCTTGTAGACCGCGCAGCGCTCCACGCCCTCCTCCTGGAAGCTGTTCTTCTCCAGCACCCGCGCCGAGCCGAGGTTGAAGTCGACGACCGTGGCCTGCAGCCTGAACAGGCGCAGCTCGTCCATCACCCACGGTGCGAACAGCCCGACCACACGGGTCATCACGCCGTGCCCCCAATAGGCCTGGCCCAGCCAGTAGCCCAGTTCGGCGGTGTGCCCACGCTCGGCCATGCCCTGCTGGGCAGCGACGCTGCCGCAGGCCTGGCCGTCGATCTCGATGGCCAGGTTCAGGGTTCCGGGGGCCAGCACGCGGCCGGCGAGGAAGGCCTCGCCATCGGTGCGCGTGTACGGGTACGGGAAACGGTCGCGCAGGCCGCGCGACACCTCGGGATCGTTGGCGTGGCGCAGCAGCGATTCCAGATCATCGGGGCGCCAGGGGCGCAGCTGGAAGCCGTCGCCTCGAAGTGGCGTCAGAGCCCTTTCCCTTTGGGAAAGGGGTCCGACCCCGTCAGCGAGGGACCCGATCCCGTCGGTGTGCCGGTCAGGCATGGCCGCCCACCGACGGCGATTCCGCTTCCTGCTTCTCCAGCTCGCGCTTCACCGCTTCCGGCGAACGGGTGTACGGGGCAAGCCGCGCGTAGAACGCCGGCACCACGAACAGCGACAGGAAGGTCGAGAGGGTCACGCCGAAGATGATCACGATGCCGATCGTGCCACGGCTGGCCGAACCGGGACCACCGGCCACCACCAGCGGAATGGCGCCGACCACGGTGGCGATCGAGGTCATCAGGATCGGGCGCAGGCGCACCATCGCCGATTCAATGATCGCCTCGCGCACGCTGCGCCCATCGTCGCGCAGCTGGTTGGCGAATTCGACGATGAGGATGCCGTTCTTCGCGGCCAGGCCAACCAGCATCACGATGCCGATCTGGCTGAACAGGTTCACCGTACCGCCACTCACCCACAACCCGACCAGCGCGCCGAGCACGCCCAGCGGCACGGTCAGCATGATGGTGAGCGGGTGGATGAAGCTCTCGAACTGCGCGGCCAGCACCAGGTAGACCACCAGCAGGGCCATAGCGAAAGTGAGCAGCACGGCGCCACCGGCACTCTGGTACTCGCGCGATTCACCCTTCCAGTTCACCTGCGCGTACTGCGGCAGCTCTTCCTGGGCCACGCTCTGCGCCCAGGCAATGGCCTCGCCCAGCGGATAGCCCGGCGCCAGGCCGGCACTGATGGTGATCGAGCGCAGGCGGTTGAAGCGGTTCAGGGTGCCGGCCTCGGCCACTTCGCTCAACGTGACCAGGTTGGACAGCGGCACCAGCTCGCCAGAGGTGGCGCGCACGCGGATCGCGGCCAGGTCGGCCGGGCTGGCGCGACCGTCACGTCCGGCCTGCACCAGCACGTCGTACTCCTCGCCGTTGTCGACGAAGGTGGTGACGCGGCGCGAGCCCATCATGGTTTCCAGCGCCGAACCGATCGCGGTGACCGGCACGCCGAGATCGGCCGCACGCTGGCGGTCGATGTTGACCCGCATCTGCGGCCGGGTTTCCTTGTAGTCCGAGTCGGGGCCGACCAGGCCGGGGTTGTCGGCCATGCGCAGCAGGATGCGGTCGCGCCACTGCGCGATCTCCGCGTATTCCGGCCCACCCAGCACGATCTGGAACGGCTGCCCGCCGCTGCGCACCAGGCCGCCACCGACCTGGGTACGCACACGCACGCCGCGGATGGTGTCCAGTTCCTTCTGCAGTTCGTTGGCCACGTCCGGCGTGGCCTCGCTGCGCTGGCGCCACGGCTGCAGGAAGATGCTGACGCGGCCGGTGTGCATTTCCTCGCTGGCACCGAAGCCACCGGGCACGCGCGGGTTGGCACGCACGATCGGCTTGTCCGGGCCGACATGCGGGGCCAGCAGCGCCTCCACCTGCTGCACCTGCTGCACGGTGTAGTCGTAGCCGGCACCTTCCGGGCCGTCGATCATGATCTGGAACGAACCGCGGTCTTCGGCCGGCGCCAGTTCCGAGGGCAGCAGCTTGAGCAGGCCCCAGCTGGCGACCAGCGCGGCCGCCATCACCAGCAGGTAGATCCAGGTGCGGTCGACATGGTGATCGAGCACCCGCCCATAGGCACCCGCGAGGCGTTCCAGGTTGCGGTTGATGAAGCCGTGCAGGCCACGTGGCGCCTGCCCGGTGTGCGGCTTGAGCAGCTTGGAGGCCATCATCGGCGTCAGTGTGAGCGCCACGAACGCGGACAACGCCACGGCGGCGGCCAGCGCCACTGCCAGCTCGCGGAACAGGCGCCCGGTGTTGCCTTCCAGGAAGCCGACCGGCAGGAACACTGCCACCAGCACGGCGGTGGTGGCGATCACCGCGAAGGCGACCTGCGCGGTGCCGCGCTTGGAGGCCACCAGCGGTGGCTCACCCAGGTCGATGCGGCGCTGCACGTTCTCCACCACCACGATCGCATCGTCCACCACCAGGCCGATGCACAGCACCAGCGCCAGCAGGGTCAGCAGGTTGATCGAGAAATCGAACGCGTACAGCGCGATGAACGCCGCGACCAGGCAGACCGGCACCGTCACCGCCGGGATCAACGCGGCGCGGAAACTGCCGAGGAACAGCCAGATCACCGCCAGCACCAGGATCATCGCTTCCACCAGCGTGGCGTAGACGCGGTCCACCGCCGCTTCGATGAAGGTGGTGTTGTCGAAGGCGACGAAGATCTGCGTGCCCTTGGGCAGGGTCAGCGCCACCCGCTCGGCTTCAGCGCGCGCGGTACGCGCCACGTCCAGCGAGTTGGCCGTGGAGGTCTTGACGATGCCCAAGCCGATGCCCGGTTCGCCGTTGCTGCGGTAGTACGCGCGGCGTTCGGCCGAGGCCAGCTCGATCTTCGCCACGTCGCCCATGCGCACCACGTAACCGTCGCGGCCCTTGCCCAGCGGGATGGTCGCGAAGTCTTCGGGCTTGATGTAGTTGCGCTCCACGCGCAGGGTGAAATCACGGTCGGTCGACTCGATGCGGCCGGCCGGCAGCTCCACGTTCTCGTTGCGCAGCGCGGTTTCCACGTCGCCGGTGGTCAGCCCGCGTGCGGCCAGCTGGTCCCGGTCCAGCCAGATCCGCATCGCATAGCGCTGGCGGCCGCCGATGCGGACCTGGGCCACGCCATCGAGGCTGGAAAAGCGATCGACCACGTAACGGTCGGCGTAGTCGCTCAGCTCCAGCGTGTCCATGGTCGAGGAGACCATGTTGAACCAGATGATGGGGTCGGCATCGCTTTCGACCTTGGCGATCTCCGGTGGCCGCGCCTCTTCCGGCATGCGGTCGGCCACGCGGCTGACCGCATCGCGCACGTCGTTGGCCGCCGCTTCGATATCGCGGTTGGAGGTGAACTCGATGCTGACCTGCGAGCGGCCGTTGGTGCTGCGCGCATTGATCGTATCGATGCCTTCGATGCCGGCCAGCGCATCTTCCAGCACCTGTGTGATGCGGCTTTCAATGACCGCCGCCGAGGCGCCGGTGTAGTCCACCGAGACCGAGACGATCGGCGGGTCGATGGCCGGCAGTTCGCGCAGGGTCAGGCGGGTGAAGGACATCACGCCCAGCACCAGCAGCAACAGGCTCATCACCACGGCGAACACCGGCCGCTGGATGGAGATGTCGGACAGCTTCATCCGCCGTGGCCCTCGGCCGCGGCCGGCGCAGCGTCTTCAGCGGGCTTTGCACCACTGGCGGGCGCTGCGTCCTTGGCGGCAACCTTCAGGCCCGGACGCAGCTTGCCGGTGCCATCGACCACGATGCGCTGGCCCGCTTCCAGACCCTGCCTGATCTCGACCACGCCGGCACGGCGCGCGCCAGTTACCACGTCCACACGCTCGACGCTGTCGTCAGCCTTGATGCGGTACACGAAGGTATCGCGACCGACCTGCACCACGGCGATTTCCGGAATCACCAGCGCCGGGCGCTCGGGGCGGAACAGGCGCACGTCCAGCAGCATGCCAGGACGCAGCGCATGGTCGCCGTTGGCAAAGTCGGCGCGCACGGTCACGGCACGGGTGGCCGGGTCGATGCGCGCATCGATGGTGCTGACCACGCCCTCGAAGGTGCGGCCCGGCCAGGCCACGCTGGTGGCGCTGACCTTGTCACCGACGCCCAGCGCAGCCAGTTCCACTTCAGGCACCTGGAAATCGATGTGCATGTGCTCGATGTCATCGAGCGTGGCGATGACCGTGGTCGGAGTCACCAGCGAGCCAGGGCTGACCTGGCGGATGCCGAGCACGCCGGCGAACGGCGCGCGCACACGGCGATCACCGATGTCTGCCTGCATCTGCATCACGCGCGCTTCGGCGGCATCGCGGATCGACTTCTGCGTATCCAGCGTGGCGCTGGACACCAGCCGCTGGGCGGCCAGCTCGCGCTGGCGCTTGTACAGCTGATCGGCTTCATGGAAGGTCGCCTGCGCCTGCACCAGTGCGGCCTCCTGGGCCTGCCCACGCAGGGTCACGATCGGCGCACCGGCAGCAATGTGCTGGCCGCTTTCGAAATGCACTTTCTCGACGATCTCGCTGACCTTGGCGGTCACGCTGATCGATTCGCGCGCCTTGGCCGTGCCAAGCGCCTGCAGGGTGTCGCTCCACTGACGGGACTGCACGACCTGCGCAGTGACCGGCACCGCTTCTCCCTGCCGACGCGCGGCGGCCTCCTGTTTGCCTGCGCACCCGGCCAGCACGGCCAGGCTGAGGCCAAGGGCCAGGGTCGAAGCGATACGAGCCAACATGAACGGTCCAAATTGATCCACGGCCGCCGAGTGTAGGCAAGTGCCCCTGAAAGCGGTATGTGCCAAGCGTTTACCGGCGTGGAACCAGGGCTGCGATAGCGCCTTGAACCCATTCCGTGCAAGGCTGCCATGGGCAGTGTCGGCGTGTATCGGGGTGTATCCCGTCGTGCACCACCGGGTCAGTCATCGTAGAGTCGAAGCTGCCCGACGGAGGGCGTCGGGCGGGGACGGATCCTGGCGGGGATCCGGCCCCGTTTTTTTTTACACCCGGCGGATCAATACCGGTAGTTCAGCTTCATCCACACGCTGCGCCCCGGCTCGTTGATGCGCACCGGGTCGGCCGGGAACCCGAAGTCGGCGCTGCCGGCCAGGTTCAGGTGCTCGCTGTAGGCGCGGTCGAACAGGTTGTCGACGCCTGCGCTGAGCTGCAGCTGCGAACCGAAACGGTACGCCGCGTTGAGCGCGAAGGTGGCAAAGCCCGCGCTCGGCCCGAGATCCTGCGCGACCACGTTGCCCTGGCCATCTGCGACACGATGCTGGTGGGTCACCGCGCGCAGCAGCGCACCGGCGCTCCAGCGCTGGCCTTCCCAGTTCGCACTCAGGCGCGCTTCCAACGGCGGCATCTGCGGCAGCGGACGCTGCTGGTCGCGGTTCTCGCCCCAGGCATAGGCCAGCGTGCCACCCAGCTTCCACTGTTCGGCCACGCTCACTTCCAGCCCCGCCTCGGCACCGGCGATGCGCGCATCGACGTTGCTGGCCTGGCTCATCCCCATCGCGCCGCTGCGGTGGTAGGTGAACAGGATGTAGTCCTGGATCTGCCCGGCGTACGCCGAGACCCAGGCCTGCACGCGCGGTCCCTTGTACTGCAGGCCAGCGTCGAGCTGGGTGGTGCGCTCGGGCTGGATGCCGGCAAACGCGTTCACCGCATCGGCCGGGCCGTGGTCGGGCGAGAACAGCTCCCAGTAGTCGGGCATGCGTTCACTGTGGCCGAGGCCGGCGTACCAGGTCAGGCCGTCGGCCAGATCCTGCTCGTAGCGCAGGAAACCACTGCCGAGCCATTCCTTGCGACGCTGGCCCGCAGTCGGATTGGGCATGTTGCCCATCATTCCGCGGAGCGACTGCCGCTCGTCGCGCACGCTGGCGCGATCGATGCGCAGGCCGCTGATCCAACGCTGATCGGTGCCGGCGCCGAGGGTCAACTCGGTGAACACGCCATTGCGGCGGAAGTGGGCATCGGTCTCCCACGCCACCTGGCGATAGGTGCCGCGGCCCATGCCCATGCGCCCACGATGGCGGCTGTCTTCGCCGTCCACGCCCGCCACCAGCTGCACGTCCTGCCAGCGCCACTCGGAACTGACCCGGCCGCCCTGGGTACGGCGATCCACGTTCGAAGCCATCGGCATCGGCATCGTGCTGTTCGGGTTCGGCGCACGCAGCGTATAGTTGTCCATCACGTGATCGGCCTCGTTGTAGTACACGTTGGCCTGCACCGTGTCCCACGCACCCGGCAGGTTGCGCTTCTCGAAGCGCGCGGCATAGCTGGTGCGTTCGAACGCGGCCCCGTCCATGCCGCGTCCCGCATAGCGTGCGATCGCATCTCCGGCACCGGCAGAAATTTCCAGCAGCGTGTCGGCATCCGGCGTCCAGCCGATCGCCACGTCACCGTTCCACTTGCGCCACTTCGATGGCACCACATCGCCGTGGCCGTCCTTGTAGTCATCGGCTTCGGAACGGTTGCCACTGGCGCGCACATAGCCGGTCGGGTTGCCCAGGGTCAGGTCGAGCACCTGGTCGTTGCGGTTGCGCGAACCGACCAGCGCACTGGCATCGGCACGCAGGCCCGGCTCTTCGAAGCGCGGTGTATCGCGCTCGAAGCGTACGGTGCCAGCCGAGGCACCTGCGCCCCAGCGCACGCTCTGCGGGCCCTTGATGATGGTCAGCCGGTCGAAGCTCTCCGGCGCGATGTAGGACAGCGGATTGTCCATGCGCGACGGGCAGGCACCGATCAGGTTGCCGTCATTGCTGAGGATGTTCAGGCGCGAACCGAACATGCCGCGCAGCACCGGGTCACCGTTGGTGCCACCGTTGCGGATGGCGGAGAAACCGGGAACGGTCTTCAGGTAATCGGCGCCATCACTGGCGGGTACCGGCTGCCGCGGCAGGCGTGGGTCGGTCACCCAGTGCAGTGGCGAGGACGGTGCGGCAGCGGTGACCACCAGGGTGTCGAGGGTACGCGCCTCTTCGGCGGGCGCGGCATGGGCGAGCGTTGCAGCTGCGGCCAGGCCAAGGGCAACCGGCAGGCGCGCACAGGCGCCCGCGGGGCGGGAAGTCATTTTCATCGGAACAGCTCCAAGGTACGCAGGCGCGCACGGCGCCCGGTCAGGCGTCGTGCGGCAGATTCGACAGGGACATCAGCGAACGATGGAGAAAGGCGGCGGCCCACGCGCGGCATGCGCCGGCCAGCACAGCGCGGGCAGCACCTGCCGCGACCAGGGGAACACCAGCCGCGGCCGCCACAACAGCGGCAACAGCAGCACCAGCACGGCCAGCCACGGCAGCAGGCGCATCGCCAGCACGCAGTATTCGCAGGCTTCGCCGTGCATGGCGTGGGGATCGGCCGGTGGGGCCGGATCCCTCTGCCCATGCAGAGGGCTCTGACCCAATCCGGCGCCATCGTGATGCATGTGCGCGTGGTCCATGCCGGCCATCGCAGCGTGGCCCACCGATGGCGCCTGCAGCGCGCGGCTGACCAGCGGCGCAAGCACCATCAGCAGCGTCGCCAGGACGGCAAGCTGGAGCAGAAGGCGCTGCGGGCGGGACAGCCGGGTCATCCCGCTAGTGTAGAGCCGGGTCCAGGGTTGCCCGTGCGACGAACCGTCGCAGGAGGGATTTATCGGCAGGGCTGCGCCCTGCACCTGCAGAGGCCACGTCCACGGCAAGAGCCGAAGCAACAGCAAAAGCGGGTTCCTGTGGGTAGGCGGGGTGGGTCCGGTTGCGGGAGACGCCGTAAACCCATCCATGGGGGCTTGGCCGCGGCATCCATGCCGCGGACACTCCCGCAACCGGACCCGCCCCGCCTTCGACAGTTTCCTGCGGTCTGTTGGAACGGCTTTGGGGTCAGATCCGTTTTCCGAAGGAAAACGGATCTGACCCCAGATGTATTTCGATATCTGACAGCTTTCATCCACGCATGGCGTGGATCTACCGTGTCGACCAAGGTCGACACCTACCAACAGCCGCGAAGATCTGTCAGAGGTGGGGCGGTGTCGGAGTGCGGGGTGTCAGCCGCATGGATGCGGCTGCCAAGCTTACAGGGACGTACTTGCAGCGTCCCCGCACTCCGACACCGCCCCGCCAACCCACGGAATGCCGCTTCTGCTGTTGCTGTTGCTGTTGCTTGAATGCCGCGGCAGGTGCAGGGCTGCAAGCCCTGCTCGACCAACCCCTCACACCGTGATGGTCTGGGTCAGTGATTTCCAGGTCGGTGGCACCGGCCACGCGGCCGCCTGGTTGCCATCCAGCACCCGCCGCAGGTCGCGGGGATCGATCTGCGGTGCCAGCACATGCACCAGCTCCAGCGCGTAATCACGCAGCACGCGGTCGCGCGGCAGCACCGCCCAGGCGATGCATTCGCTGATCGGGTCCGGCGCCGGCCACGCCCTCAGGTCTTCGTCGTTGGAACTGACCGCCATTTCGGCCAGCAGGCCCACGCCCAGGCCGGTACGCACATAGGTCTTGATCAGATCGGCATCCAGCGCGGTCAGCGCCAGATCCGGCACCAGCCCGTTGGCGGCAAACGCACGCTGCAGCGACGAATTCGGGCGGGTCGAGGATTCGTAGCTGATCAATGGTTGCCGGGCCAGCGCGGCCAGGTCCGGTGCACGCCCGGCGCGGTCCAGCGGGTGGCCCTTGGGCACCACCACCAGGCGTCGCCAGCGGAACAGTGGCACCGCGATGCCATCGGTGGGCTCTCCCCCAGCGGTGCTGATGATGGCGATATCCGCGTCACCCTGGTTCAAGCGATCCAGCGCGTCGGCTTCACCGGCCTGCTGCAGGTGCACGCTCACCTGCGGGTAAGCCTGCTTGATCGCCGCCACCGCCGGCGGCAGCACGAAGCGCGCCTGGGTGTGGGTGGTCGTCAGGATCAGCTGGCCCTGGCTCTCGCGCCGCTGGTTGGCCGCGTAGGTGCGGATGTTGTTGGCCTCGGCCAGCACGGCGCGGGCGCGGGCGATCACCTCGGTACCGGCGGGGGTGACCGACTCCAGGCTGCGGCCCTTGCGCACGAACAACAGGAAACCCAGCTCGTCCTCCAGCTGCTTGAGCTGCTTGGACAAGCCGGGCTGGGTGGCGTGCACGCGCGAGGCGGCCAGCGTGATGTTCAGCTCGGCGTCGGCGATGGCAACCAGGTAGCGCAGCTGGGTCAGCGTCATGGGCAGGCAGGCGGCGTGGGGCGGAGGTCCACTCTAGGGTCAATTGCCGTCACCAGCTTATAACCAAAGGTTGTTTAAGAAAGGTATCTGGTCATTTCCGGGCGTCATATGCCGGCGCTACGGTCAGCCGGCAGCCGCTGGCCTGAACGGCCAGCCCTCCCCCTTCGCCCGCCGAAGCCCGGCGCGGCCCCGTTTCCGGAGCGCTTCCATGGCCCTGTACGACTCCATCCTCGACACCGTCGGCAACACCCCCATCGTCAAGCTGCAGCGTCTGGCACCGCCGCAGGTCAGCGTTTACGCCAAGGTCGAGTCGTTCAATCCGGGCGGCTCGGTCAAGGACCGCCTGGCTTTGGCGATCATCCTCGACGCTGAAGCGCGTGGCCTGCTCAAGCCGGGCGACACCATCGTGGAGGCCACCTCGGGCAATACCGGCGTGGCACTGGCGATGGTCGCCGCAGCGCGCGGCTACAAGTTCGTGGCGACCATGGTCGAGACCTTCTCGGTCGAGCGCCGCAAGCTGATGCGTGCCTATGGTGCCAAGGTGATCCTGACCCCGGCCGCCGAACGCGGCAGCGGCATGGTGCGCAAGGCAGCCGAACTGGCCGAACAGCACGGCTGGTTCCTGGCCAGCCAGTTCGCCAACCCGGCCAACCCGGCCTATCACCGCAACACCACCGCCGCGGAAATCCTGCGCGACTTCGCCGGCAAGCGGCTGGACTATTTCGTCAGCGGCTGGGGCACCGGCGGCACGCTCACTGGTGTGGGCGAAGTGCTGAAGGTCGCGCGCCCGCAGACCCGCATCATCGCCACCGAGCCGGCCGGCGCCGCCCTGCTCAAGGGCGATGACTGGAAGCCGCACAAGATCCAGGGTTGGACCCCGGACTTCGTGCCGGACGTGCTCAACCGCGATGTGGTGGACGAACTGGTCTCGGTCGAAGATGACCGCGCGATCGCCACCGCGCGCCGCCTGGCCGCCGAGGAAGGCATCTTCGTCGGCATCTCTGCCGGTGCCACCGTGGCCAGCGCGCTGGACGTGGCTGCCCGCGCCGAACCCGGCGCGGTGATCCTGGCGATGCTGCCGGACACCGGTGAACGCTATTTCTCCACGCCGCTGTTCGCCGATGTCAACGAAGGCTCCGACGACGACTGGCTGGCCGGCCTGCCGTAAACCGCCCGGGGTCGGATCCCTTTGCCGCAGGGAAAGGGCTCTGACCCCACCCGCGTGGATCAGCGACAGGGGTCAGAGCCTTTCCCATGCGGGAAAGGATCTGACCCCGTTCTGCTTCAGCCTGCGTGAAGGCGTCGCCCGCCATCGTGCGTGAAGGCCGTCGGATCGCAGCGCGTGAGACGGTCATGACGCAGTATCGATGCCCTGTCCCCTACCGTGGGAACAGCCGGCGCAGATGATGCGCGGATCACCTCACAGGCAGGAGACGGACGCATGAAGATCGAGGTTTGGCAGGGTGACATCACGACCCTGGCGGTGGATGCGATCGTCAACGCGGCCAACGAAACACTGCTCGGTGGCGGCGGTGTCGACGGCGCGATCCATCGCGCGGCCGGCCCCGCATTGCTGGCCGAGTGCGCGCAGTTGCCGGAGCTGCGCCCGGGCGTGCGTTGCCCGACGGGCGAAGTGCGCGCCACCAGCGCGCATGCGCTGCCGGCGCGCCATGTACTGCACACGGTGGGCCCGGTCTGGCATGACGGCCAGCGCGACGAACCGGCGCTGCTTGCCAACTGCTACTGGAAGTCGCTGCAGTTGGCCGAGTCGCTGGGCGTGCAGTCGATCGCGTTCCCGGCGATCAGCTGCGGCGTCTATGGCTATCCGCTGTACCAGGCGGCGCAGATCGCAGTGACCGAAACACTGGCGTGGCAGCGCAGCCATGCGCAACCGATGCGCATCGTGCTGGTGGCGTTCAATACCGCTACGGCCAAGGCCTACCAGCAGGCGTTGAGCGCCGCCGGGCAAAGCGCGGACAGCGAACCGCGCGGGTCGATGCTGCCGCCGCTGGGTGATGCGGGTTTTGCCGCCGCGCACTGAATCCCAGTGCGCGACGTAAAGAAAAAGGCCGGGCAGTACCCGGCCTTTTCCGTTGCACCGTTGTGATCAGCCACGCATGGCGTGGGTCACGCTCAACGGCTGGCAGCTTCCACCGCGGCGGCGTCATCGGCCACGGCGGCTGCGTCGGCTGCGGCGCGTGCCGCCGAGGCCGCAGCCCCATCGGCGCTGGCGCCATCCACCTGCACGCGCACTTCCACCATGCCCGCGCCATTGTTCAGGCTGGACACGTCGACCGTGTAATGACCGGCCGGCAGGGTCTCTTCCAAGCGCGAATTGGTGCCGTTGCCACCATCGTCGTCGGTCAGCTCGACATCGCCGCCGACCACGCGCAGCACGGTATCAACCTGGCTGGAAATCGCATCCAGGCGCACATCGGCCGGGCGGTCCAGCGACAGCAGGAAGCGGCGACGGCCATCGTTGTCGAGCATCGTGTACACGCTGCCCGACTTCGGCAGTGCCGTGCCATCGCGCTCGACCAGATTGCCGGGCAGCTCGATGCGGTTGGCCGACAGGGTGAACATGCCGCTGACGCCGTCGCCGAGGCCGCGCGCGGTCAGGGTGTACTTGCCCGGCTTCAGTGACAGGGTCAGGCGCGAGTTGGTGCTGTCGCCGCCATCGTCATTCTCTGCATCCACGCCCTGGCCCGACAGCTTCAGCACCGGATCGAAGACATCCGACACCAGGCGGATCTCGTACAGGCCGGCCTTGTCCACCTGCAGGGTGTAGTCCTGGGAACCCCCGGCCAGCATGTCGACGATCTCGCCGCTGCCCGCCAGCGGCTTGCCGTCGTACGGCACCAGCTTCTCGGCGCGCAGGCGGTAAGGACCGTAGTCGGTCGAGCCGTTGGCGTTGACCGCCACCTGGTAGGTGCCGCCACCGTTGGCACGGAAGGCCACCGAGACGTCGCCTTCGCGCTCGTAGCCGGAGTTGCTGCTGGCCACCAGGCTGCCGTTGTTGAACACGGCGATCGAGCCGCTCAGCGAACCGGTCAGCTTCAGCCCGACCAGCTGCTTGTCTTCCAGCTTGATCTGGTAGAGCTGGTGGTGGCTGCCGTCGTTGTAGTTGATGCCGCTGCGCGAGGTGATCTCGCCGGATACCGGCTTGTCGAAATCGAGTGACGCGGCCTTGCCCGCGTCCGCGCCGCCGCCGATGCGGTTGCAACCGCTGGCGACCAGGACCGTGGCAACGGCCAGTGTGATTGCTGCCAAACGCATGTTGTTTCTCCTTGGCCTTCCATGTGGTTCCCGCATACCGGCCAGGCACGCGGGGGCGGAAAAGATACCCGCAAAAGCAAACGCCGGCGTGATGCCGGCGCTGCCTTGTTCATCCGGCGATGGGACGGATCAACCGTTCCACTTGCCCAGCGCGGCCAGGCCGTTGTCCTTGGCGCGCTCGTACACCGTCTTCTGGGCAGCAGCGTAGTTGCCCTTCATGTCCTTGGCCCACAGCTTCAGCGCGGCCTGCTGCATGGCGCGGCCGTAGGAGAAGCTCAGCGGCCACGGCAGGTTGCCCAGCTGGTTCATCGCGTTCAGGTGCTCGGTGGACTGCTCGTCGCTCTGGCCACCGGACAGGAACACCACGCCCGGCAGGATCGCCGGCACGGTGCTCTTCAAGCACATCACGGTCGACTCGGCCACTTCCTCGACATCGGCCTGCTCTTCACAGTCCTTGCCGGAGATGACCATCGAGGCCTTCAGGATGGTGCCTTCCAGCAGCACGTTCTGCTGGTACAGCGCGTCGAACAGCGAGCGCAGGGTAGCTTCGGTGACTTCGTAGCAGGTTTCGATGTCGTGGTCGCCGTCCATGATCACTTCCGGCTCGACCATCGGCACCAGACCGCATTCCTGGCACAGCGCTGCATAGCGGGCCAGCGCATGGGCGTTGGACTCGATGCAGGTGCCCGACGGGATGCTCTCCCCGATGTTGATGACCGCACGCCACTTGGCGAAGCGCGCGCCCAGCTTGTAATACTCCTGCAGGCGCTCGCGCAGGCCGTCGAGGCCTTCGGTCACCAGCTCGCCCGGGCAGCCGGCCAGCGGGTGCGCACCCTTGTCCACCTTGATGCCCGGAATCATGCCGTGGTCGGCCATGTACTTGGCGAACGGCACGCCGTCCTTGGTCGACTGGCGGATGGTCTCGTCGTACAGGATGGCGCCGGAAATGTGCTCGTTGAGCTTCGGCGTGGTCAGCAGCAGCTCGCGGTAGGCGCGACGGTTCTCCTCGGTGTTCTCGATACCGACGCCGGCGAAACGCTTGGCGATGGTAGCGGTGGATTCGTCGATCGCGATGATGCCCTTGCCCGGGGCGACCATGGCCTGGGCGGTTTCAGCCAGCTGTTCGATGCTCATGTATTTCCTGTGGCGGGTGCGGGAAAAACGTAAGTATAGCCCTGCTGCCCGTTGCCTCGCCGTGGAGGACAGGATGGAAACGCTTCCACGTCTACGCAGGACAAAGGATGTCCTGCGGCATGGGGTCAGATCCCCGCAGGGGCTCTGACCCCAGATCAGCAGCGCCGACCCGACCGTCAGGGCTTACAGATCGCCCAGGCCGATGGCGCGGCCATCCTCGCCCACTTCCAGCAGGCGCAGGGTGTTGGTGGCACCATGGGTTTCCATGTGCTCGCCGCTGGTGAACACAACGCGGTCACCGGCCTGCAGCAGTTCCGATTCGACCAGCAGGCGGATGCTGCCGCGCGCCGCTTCGCGCGGGGTCAGGCCGCGGCTGTCGAAGTTGATCGGGAACACATCGCGCATCAGCGCCATCTGGCGACGCGCGCCGTCGTGGCGGGTGACCGCGAACACCGGCGCCTTGGCGCGGAAACGCGACAGGTAACGCGCGGTGCCGCCGGATTCGGTCATGGCCACGATCGCGCGCACGCCCACATGCTGCGACAGGAACATGGTGGCCATGGCAATTGCCTGGTCGGCACGTTCCAGGTTGCGCGGCGAGGCGTTGAAATCGGTCTCGGTCTGGAACTGGCGCTCGGCACCCAGGCAGATGCGTGCCATCGCTTCCACCGCCTTGACCGGGTAGGCACCGGCGGCGGTTTCCGCCGACAGCATCACCGCGTCGGTACCGTCGATGACCGAGTTGGCGACGTCCAGCACTTCGGCGCGGGTCGGGATCGGGCTTTCCACCATCGACTGCAGCATCTGCGTGGCGGTGATCACCACCTTGTTCTGCGCCAGCGAGGCCTTGATGATCTTCTTCTGCAGGCCCGGCAGCTCGGCATCGCCGATTTCCACGCCAAGGTCGCCACGGGCAACCATCACCACGTCGCTGGCCTCGACGATTTCTTCCAGGTTCTCGATCGCCTCGGTGCGCTCGATCTTCGACACCAGGGCGGCATCACAGCCGTGCGAGCGGGCAATGTCGCGCGCGTCGTTCATGTCCTGCGCGTTGCGGCAGAACGACACGGCAATGAAGTCCACGCCGATCTTGGCAACGATGCCGATCAGTTCCTTGTCGCGCTCGGTCAGGGCACCCAGCGACAGGCCGCCGCCCTGCTTGTTCAGGCCCTTGCGGTCGGACAACACACCATCGTTGAGCACGGTGTTGACGATGCGCTCGCCCTGCACTTCCACCACCTGCAGCTGCATCAGGCCGTCGTCGAGCAGCAGCACATCACCCGGGCCCACGTCCTGCGGCAGGCCGAGGTAGCTCACGCCCACCTGGCTGGCGTTGCCCGGGCCGGCGTTCTCGCTGGCGATCAGGTCGAAGCGGTCACCCGCCTTCAGCTGCACCTTGCCTTCGGCGAAGCGCTCGATGCGGATCTTCGGGCCCGGCAGGTCGGCCAGGATGCCCACTTCCACGCCCACGCGGGCCGACGCGGCGCGCACTTCGGCAGCACGCTTGGCCTGGCCGGACGGATCGCCATGGCTGAAGTTCAGGCGCACCACATTGACGCCGGCGCGGAAAAGATCCTCCAGCACGCCCGGCGGATCAGTGGCCGGACCGAGGGTGGCAAGGATCTTGGTGCGACGCTGACGCTCGAACATGGTGGATGGGCCTCTCCCGTTAAAGAACGGAAATTAGCACATCCTTCACGCCGCATGTATACGGTTACAGCCTTGTGCTGCCTGACTCCGCAGGTCATGCAACGGACATTGTCCGGACATACGCTGGCGCAGGGCATTCCATAGAGCCGAGCCCATGCCCGGCTGGCCACTCGCCGGAGCAGCCGGGCATCGGCTCGGCGCTACAGGAAGCTAGGCCAGCAGCGTTTCCAGCTGCGCCGGTTCGCGTGCCAGCTGGCCAGCGCCGGCCGCGGTGAGTTCCGCCTCACCGCCAAAGCCCCACAGCACACCCACGCTGCGCAGGCCGTGGTGACGCGCGCCTTCGATGTCCATGCGGCGGTCGCCGATCATCCAGCACTGTGCGGGCTGCACCTGCAGCCGGCGCAGAGCTTCCCCGACCAGCTCCGGCTTGTGGCTGCGCGAGCCATCCAGGGTCGAACCGATGATCTCCTCGAACAGCCCGCCAAACGGCAGGTGCGCAAGGATGCGGCGCGCATGCGGCTCGTTCTTGGCGGTGACCACCGCCAGGCGGTGGCCACGGCCATGCAGCGTGCGCAGCGTGTCTTCCACCTGCGGGTACACCGTGTGTTCACGCCAGCCTTCGACGTCGAAGCGCTCACGGTAGTAGCCCACCGCCTGTTCCACCCGTGCCGGTTCGACGAACAGCGGCGCGAAGGTGGTGCGCAGCGACGGACCGATCCAGCCCAGCAGCGTCTCCTGCGGCGGCACCGGATGGTCCATCTTCTGCAGCGCATAGGCGATGCAGGCGGTGATGCCCACCTGCGAATCGATCAGCGTGCCGTCGAGGTCGAAGAACAGGACATCCTTGCTACGGTCGGCACTCATGCGCCGCGCGCGTCGAGCGCGGCGACGGCCGGCAGGGTCTTGCCTTCCAGGAACTCCAGGAACGCACCACCGCCAGTGGAGATATAGCTGACCTGTCCGGCGATATCGAACTTGTCGACCGCCGCCAGGGTGTCGCCACCGCCCGCGATGGAGAATGCCGGCGAGCTGGCGATGGCGCGGGCCAGCGCTTCGGTGCCCTTGCTGAAGGCTTCGAACTCGAACACGCCGACCGGGCCGTTCCAGACCACGGTGCCGGCCTTTCCGATCAGCTGCGCGTACTGCGCAGCGGTCTGCGGGCCAATATCCAGGATCAGGTCGTCCTCGGCGACGGCGTCGACCGCCTTCACTTCGGCAACAGCGTCCGGCATGAACTGCTTGGCGGTGACCACGTCGACCGGCAGCGGGATGTCGGCGCCACGCGCCTTGGCATCGGCCACGATCTTCTTCGCGGTGTCCAGCAGGTCCGGCTCATACAGCGACTTGCCGACCTTGTAGCCGGCGGCAGCGATGAATGTGTTGGCGATGCCACCACCAACGATCAGCTGGTCGACCTTGCCGACCAGGTTGGCCAGCAGTTCCAGCTTGGTGCTGACCTTGCTGCCGGCAACGATGGCCAGCAGCGGCTTGGCCGGTGCGTCCAGCGCCTGCGCCAGCGCGTCCAGCTCGGCCATCAGCAGCGGGCCACCGGCCGCGACCGGGGCGAAGCGGATGACGCCATGGGTCGAGGCCTGCGCGCGGTGTGCGGTACCAAAGGCATCCATCACGAACACGTCGCACAGGGCGGCGTACTTCTTCGACAGGGCCTCGTCGTCCTTGCCCTCGCCGACATTCATGCGGCAGTTTTCCAGCAGCACCAGCTGGCCCGGCTGCACGTCGACGCCGTCGACCCAGTCACGCACCAGCGGAACCTCGCGGCCGAGCAGCTCGGACAGGCGCTGGGCGACCGGCGCCAGCGACTCCGCTTCGCTCCACACGCCTTCCTTCGGGCGCCCCAGGTGCGAGGTGACCATCACCGCCGCGCCCTGCTCCAGCGCGCGCTTGAGCGTCGGCAGCGAAGCGGTGATGCGCTGTTCGGAGGTGATGCGGCCATTCTCGATCGGCACGTTCAGATCCTGGCGGATCAGCACGCGCTTGCCGGAGAGGTCGAGGTCGGTCATGCGGACGATGGACATGGGCAACTCTTTGGCTCAGGGACGGGATGCCGGGCTACGGCAGGCGGCCATTGTATCGGGTGGCGATGCCTGCGGCAGGCAGAGGCGTACGGCAACAGCGAACTGCAACAGCCAAAGCGCTGGCGCTTCTTGGTGCTGAGGGTGAGCCGGGGTGCTGTGGGGTGGCAGGGGACGCCGTAAACCCGTCCATGGGGGCTTGGTCGCCGCATCCATGTGGCTCACACCCCTGCCACCCCACACCATCCCGGCCTCGACAGGTTCATGAGGCGGAGCGGATGGCAAAGGCAGGAGCAAGAGCGGTTTCTGATGTCGGAGAAACCAATGTAGAGCCGAGCCCATGCTCGGCTGGGTCTACCGCGAGCAGCAGCCGAGCGTGGGCTCGGCTCTACAAAGAGCGCCCAGCCAAGCAGCTTTTGCTCTTCTTTTTTTATTTCCGTGGGTGGACGCACACGGAAACTGTCAGAGGCCGGGCGGGTGGGCTGGGCAGGGGTATCCGCGCCATGGATGGCGCGGCTAAGCCTCCAGGGACGGATTCACGGCGTCCCCTGCCCAGCCCACCCGCTCGGCCCATCCCCGGGATCGCGCTTTGCAGCCACCCACGAGGGGCTGCGCCGTTCGCCGGAACCTACGCCGAAGGCGTCCGCTTCTGCCGAAGCAGGCTGAGCGCCAGACCACCCACCACCAGCACGCCCAGACCCAGCAGCGCCCACAACAGCCACGACTTCCAGTCATGCTGCGGCTTCAGCGCCGCATCGCCCGCCAGCGGCTCCGGGCTGCCTTCCAGTCGCGCCAGCGTCGGCTGCCACGACGGATCGTTGCGCTGCCGAAGTTCCTCGATCAACACCCCGATCGGCGCGTCCGTGCGGCGCGCGGTCGCGCTGCCCACCGCCAGTGCGTAGGGCGCCGCACCCTGGCTCAGGAACACCAGCACTTCCGGTTGGTAGCCCAGGCGCAGCGTCGCCGCAGTGGCAGATTCCGCCGGATTGGCCACCAGCTTCCAGTAGCGGTCGCGGTGCACGCCGCCCAGCGGCTGCGCCGCCGACTGCTGGCGCTGGCCCTGCGTGCCCTGTTGCACCTGGTAGGCGATCCACGGCGCGCTGCGGCGCTGCCACTCGGCACTCTCGTCATCACGACTGAACAGCGTCCATTGCACCAGGCTGTTGTCGGTGCTGGCCACATCGGCGCGCGCCACCGGGAACCGGCCATCCATCTCGAAGGTGTATTCGCCCTTGCCCTTCGACGTCGGCTCCAGCGACAGCCATTCCCACGGCAGCGTGGCCGGCGCTGGCGGCAGTTCCGCCAACACGCCGCGCAGGGTCGGCAGCCGCGAGTCGCCCTGCGCCAGGATGCGCAGGTAGCGTGCAGTGCCGTCCACCTGCAGGCGGCGCTGCAGCAGGCGCTTGCCGGCGCGCTGCAGATCCACCAGCGGCACGTCGCGACCCATCGATCGCCAGTGCTGCAGGTCATCACTGGCATCCAGCTGAACCTGCGCCTGCAGCGGCTGGCCGCTGTCGGCCCAGTCCAGCACCAGCGCCGCCAGCGGCTGCTGGTCGAGCATGCTGGCGTCGATCAGCCAGCCGCCCTGCCCGTTCGCCGTCGCCCCGCCACTCACCCGTGCTTCGACCCGGCGCACGCGCCCATCGGTATCACGCTCGGTCAGCAGCTGCAGATCGTTGCGCTGGGCATCGGCCAGCGGTGGCAGCACAAACCACGGCAGTTCACGCTGCACCGGCGGTTGCGCCAGCGGCTGGTCCGGCGCCAGCAGTGCCGACGGCAGCAGCTGGCTGGCTGCATTGAACACCTGCAGGTCGCTGAGGTCGGGGCTCACGGCACGGCGGTAGATCGCCGGCTCCAGCACGATGCGGTAGGCACCGGACTGCGCGCTGGACAATGTGAGCGGCCATTGCTCGGCATACTGCGTGCGGTAATCAGCCGCCTGCACCACGACGGCGGCCAGCATGCCGAACATCGCCGGCAGCAGCGCCCTGCTCCACTTCCTCATTGCTTTTCCTCCACGGTCGGCGCCACGCTCGGCGGAGCCGGTGCCAGATAACCCACGACCGTGCACAGCAGGCCGTAGGCGATGAACGATGCGATGCCCAGCAGGTTGCCCAGGTGCTGGCGATCGACAATAACCAGCTTGGCCAGTACCACGCCCATCAGCACGGCACCGACCATCCACAGCACACGCTGGCCACGACGCGAACCCCACACCCAGGCAATCACGCCCAGCACGCTCCACAACACGGTCAGGCTGGTCTGGGCCAGGCTGAAGCGCATCATCGACGCGTTCCACGCCAGCCCACCCCACTGGTGCACGCCATGCAGCACCAGGCTGGTCAGCGCGACGAAGGCCGCCAGTGCCAGCAGCGGCATGCGGATGTTCAGCAATGCCTGCGGGGCCTGCGATCCCTGATTGCTGTACAGCCAGCGCGCCAGCAGCAACAGGCTCAACCATTGGCCGATCTCGGCCGGATTCAGCACCGGCAGCCACAACAGCGGTGCGGCGTCGCCCGGCAGCAGCTGGCCCAACAGCCAGCCGATCGACAGCAGGCCGAACAGCACGCACTGCAGCGGGACGCGCACGCTGTCGAAGGCCTGTCCCAATGGCCAGCGCAGCGCATTCCAGCGCCACAGCGACAGTGCCGCCATCAGCAGCCATGGCAAGGTCACCAGCAGGGTCGTCCAGCCCTGCGCCAGATCGGCTTCGCCACCGCCCCACAGGGCCAGCAGCGAAAGCAGCGACGGCCACAGCAGCCACCACAGGAACTGCGCGATGCGGGCCACGGTATCGCCGCCCTGGCGCAGGCACAGCAGGGTCCGCACGCCCAGCACCGCGAACACCGCCCAGGCCAGCGCGCCATAACCGGCGAACGGCTGGTGGTGTGCATCGCTCTGCACCAGGGCCAGCGGGAAGCCCAGCGCGAGCATGGCCAGTGCGGTCACGCCCAGTGCACGCGCCGGCTGGCGACGCTGCACTTCGGCCACCAGCCAGGCAGTGACCGCGGCCAGCACCAGCAACGCGTCCACTTCGGTGCGGTACGGGAAGAAGCGCGTGATCTCATGGACCAGGCCGCCCAGCCACCACAGCAGGCCCCACAGGTAGTACACCAGTGCGACCTCATGACGTGGCCTGCGCTGGTAGCTCCACGCCGACGCGAAGCCGGCCAGGGCCAGCAACAGCGCGCCGATGGCGGTCGGGTTGATCAGGAAGCGCAGGTCTTCGTGCCAGTGGTCGCCACCGGCAACGAAGGCGAATGCGGCGCCGATCTGCAGCAACGCGCCGGATACCTGCGGCAGCCAGCGCTTCTGGCGCAGCCCCAACCAGGCCAGGCCTGCACCTTCCAGCGCAAACACGGCACCGGTGGCACGCGCCGACAAGGCCAGCGGCACCGCCAGCGTGGCGAAGCCCACCGCAAGCACGGCATGCGACTGCGCCAGCATGGTGTACGACGCACGTGCGATCAGCGCCCGTGCCAGTACCGCGTAGATCGCGGCCAGGCCCAGCGCGCATAGTGCCAGCGTCATCGGTTGTTCGTGCAGCATGCCTGCCTGCAACGAGAATGCGACCAGCGGCGCGCCGAACACCAGGCTGCCATCGATCAGATCGCGCCGGCCGGCCGGCTGGCGGCGCGCGTACAGCAGCGGGATCAGCAGGTAGAACACGAAGAACAACAGCAGGAACGGCTCAGTGCTGCTGAACTTGTCCGGTACGTACTGCAGCGCGCCCCAGAAGGTGCCGATGCCGAAAGTGAAGGCGAAGCCCAGCAGGTTCAGCGCGCGCCAAGGGCGGAACCAGGCGATGGCGAAGATGCCCGCGTTGAGCACCGCGTAATAGCTGAACAGCCCCACGTGATTGCCGCTGCCGGTGGACAGCCACAGTGGTGCCATGAAGCCGGCCAGGATGCCCAGCACGGCCAGCGTGCGCGAGTTCTGCACCACCGCCAGCACGCACAGCCCGGCCACCAGGGCAATGGAGCTGGCGAAGGCGAAGCCCGGCGGAATCAGGTCGAAGCGCTTGAAGGCCGCGAAGATGGTCAGCAGCAGTACGCCGATGGCACCGCCCTGCAATGCCAGCGCAAACAGGCGCCGGCGCTCGCGCTGGTGCCAACCAAAGGCCAGCAGGCCCAGCGCGCCCGCAGTGATGCCGGCCAGGCGCAGCTCGATCGGCAACACCAGCCAGCCCTGGTCGCTGACGTACTTCAGCAGCGCAGCGACACCGGCCAGCAGCACCAGCATGCCGATCTTGACCGGGACGTTGCCTTCGGTGAACCAGCGCTTGACCGCACCGATGCCGCGCTCGATGACGTTGGGCAGTGCCGGCTCGGAAGGCAGCGGCGGCTGCACCGGCACCGGTGGCACCGGCGGTGGCGCAGCAGGTCGGGGAACAGGCGCCTCGGTCGGCGCTGCTTCGCGCACCGGTGGCTGCGTGGGGTGCGGCGCAGCAGCGGCGACCGGCCGCAGGAACGGTGGATCGGCACTGGCCGTGGGCGTGGCCGCAGCCCGTTCAGGCGTGGGCGCGCTGGCGGCCGGCCTGGCGGTGGCAGGCGCGGCGGCCATCGCGCTTTCCAGCGCCGCGACGCGGCGGCGCAGGCCGGAGATCATCACCAGCGCCACCACCAGCAGCAGGGGGATGGCCAACAGGACCAATACGACCAGTGCGATCAGTGCTTCCATTGCGTGCTTCCATTGCGTTCCCGCGCCCCAGCGGCAGCGGTCGACCGCCCCATGCTACGACAGGGTGGGCCCCTTAAACGACGAACCCCGGCCAGGCCGGGGTTCGTCTGCGATCTACGCCGGCCTTACTTGGCGGCGATGACCTTGGCCATTTCCAGGCACTTGTTCGAGTAGCCCCACTCGTTGTCGTACCAGGTCACCAGCTTGACGAAGGTGCCGTCCAGGGCGATGCCGGCATCGGCGTCGAACACCGAGGTGCAGGTTTCGCCGCGGAAATCGGTGGCCACCACCTTGTCTTCGGTGTAGCCCAGGATGCCCTTCAGCGGGCCTTCGCTCTGTGCCTTCACTTCGGCGCAGATCTCGGCGTAGGTGGCTTCCTTTTCCAGCTCGACGGTCAGGTCGACCACCGACACGTCCGAGGTCGGCACGCGGAAGCTCATGCCGGTCAGCTTCTTGTTCAGTTCCGGAATGACCACGCCGACGGCCTTGGCCGCACCGGTGGACGAGGGAATGATGTTTTCCAGGATGCCACGGCCGCCGCGCCAGTCCTTGTTGGACGGGCCATCGACGGTCTTCTGGGTGGCGGTGGCCGCATGCACGGTGGTCATCAGGCCGCGCTTGATGCCCCACTTGTCATTGATGACCTTGGCCAGCGGGGCCAGGCAGTTGGTGGTGCACGAGGCGTTGGAGATGATCGCCTGGCCGGCGTAGGTCTTGTCGTTCACGCCGTACACGAACATCGGCGTGTCGTCCTTCGACGGGGCCGACATGATGACCTTCTTGGCGCCGGCATCGATGTGCTTCTGCGCGGTTTCCTTGGTCAGGAACAGGCCGGTGGCTTCCAGCACCACATCAGCGCCGACTTCATCCCACTTCAGGTTGGCCGGGTCGCGTTCCTGGGTCAGGCGGATCTTCTTGCCGTTGACCAGCAGGTCGTTGCCCTGCACCGCCACGTCGGCCTTGAAGCGGCCGTGCACGGAGTCGTACTTGAGCATGTACGCCAGGTAGTCCGGCTCCAGCAGATCGTTGATGGCCACGATTTCGATGTCGTCGCCGAAGTTCAGCACCGCCGAGCGCAGGACGTTACGCCCGATGCGACCGAAACCGTTGATACCAACCTTGATTGCCATTTCTCAAGCTCCTGCGGCCGCGACAGGTGCGGCGGGATGGATAGGGCCCACAAGTCTAGCAAACCGCCGCTGGCCACCGTGGGCCAGCCGGGACCGCCGGCCGGCCCACGGACAGGATTTGATCCGGATCAAAGCGTTAGCGCGGCGTGAGGCCGAGACTGTCGCCATCCACCCAGCAACGAGAACACCCCCATGCGCAAGACCTCCCCCCTGATCGTGGCCAGCCTGGCCGCCGCCCTGTCGCTCGCCGCCGCCCCGGCCATGGCCCAGTCCAAGGGCGACTGGACCGTCTCGGCCGGCGTGCACCAGGTGGCGCCGAAGTCGAACAACGGCTGGCTGGCCGGCGGCACCCTGAAGGTCGACGTCGACAATGACGTCAAGCCGACCATCACCGGCGAGTACTTCATCGCCGACAACCTGGGCATCGAAGTGCTGGCCGCGCTGCCGTTCAAGCACGACATCAACATCAACGGCCTGGGCCGCGTCGGCAGCACCAAGCAACTGCCGCCGGTGGTCACCCTGCAGTACCACTTCAACAGCAAGGGCAAGGTGTCGCCGTTCGTCGGCGCCGGCCTGAACTACACCACCTTCTTCAGCGAAGACACTACGGGTGCGCTGGCCGGCAGCAAGCTGAAGCTGCAGGATTCGTGGGGCCTGGCCGCACACGCCGGCGTGGACTTCGCGATCGGCGAGAAGGGCGCCCTGCGCGTGGACATGCGCTGGATCGACATCGACAGCAAGGTGAAGTTGAACGGCGAGAAGATCGGCACGGTCAACATCGATCCGCTGGTCTACGGCGCTTCGTACGTCTTCAAGTTCTAAAGCGGTGTATTGGGCGCGGGGGCTTCGCCCCCGCTCCCCCGCTACACGCAAAGCCCTCGCAGCATGTTGCCCCGGTAATTGCCGGGGCTTTTTTGTGCCTGGGACTGAAGCGGTTCCGGAGCTGGGGCAAGGCAGGGAGCGGAGCCGGGACACGCCCCTCCCTCTACGCTTCCACTTCGGAACAGGAACGCGCCGCTCTTCAATCCACCTACCCCGCTAGAATGGGCGCATGAAAGCCCTGCACTCCCTGTTCCTCGCCGCCGCCCTGGCGCCGGCCCTGCTGTCCGTCTCCGCCCCTGCCCATGCCTGGGGCGCGCAAGGCCACCGCCTTGTCGCCGAAGTCGCCGACGCCCGCCTCACCCCCGCCGCCCGCGCCGAAGTGGACCGCCTGCTGGCCACCGAACCGGACGCCACCCTGGCCAGCATCGCGCCCTGGGCCGACCAGCTGCGCGCCAAGGACCCGGGCCTGGGCCGTCGCTCGGCCGGCTGGCACTACGTCAACATCGCCGAAGACGACTGCCACTACGAAGCACCGAAGCACTGCAGGAACGGCAACTGCATCGTCGAAGCCCTCAAGGCGCAGAGCGCCATTCTGGGCGACCGCAGCCTGACTGACGGCGAGCGCCTGCAGGCGCTGAAGTTCGTCGTGCACCTGGTCGGCGACATCCACCAGCCGATGCACGCCGGCTACGCCCACGACAAGGGCGGCAATGATTTCCAGCTGCAGTTCGGCAACCGCGGTACCAACCTGCACTCGCTGTGGGACAGCGGCATGCTCAACACCCGCAAGCTGGACGATGCCGGCTACCTGCCGGTGCTGCAGAGCCAGCGCGCACCGAAGCTGGCGCGCCAGTCCAACCCGCAGCGCGACCCGCAGGCCTGGGCCGAAGCCAGCTGCCGCATCTCCATGCAACCTGGCGTTTATCCGGCCTCGCGTAAAATCGGTGACGAGTACACCGAGCGCTACCGGCCGCTGGCCGAAGCGCAGCTGCGGCTGGCCGGTGAAAACCTGGCGCAGTTGCTGAACCGCGTGCTCGGCACGCGCTGAGGAGAGCTCCAATGCCGGTCCAGGTGCAGTCGTTCTTCCACCGTGACAGCAACACCTTCAGCTACCTGGTCAGCGACCCGGCCAGCGGCGAGGCGGCGCTGATCGATCCGGTCCTGGACTACGACCCGGACACCGACGCCAGCAGCGAATCACCGCTGCGCGCGGCATTGCAGGCCATCGAACAACAGGGCCTGCAGCTGCGCTGGCTGCTGGAGACGCATGCCCACGCCGACCATGTGTCGGCCGGGCGCCGGCTCAAGCAGCGCTTTCCGCAGGCCACGCTGGCCATCGGTGAAGGCATCCGCGCGGTGCAGGCGACGTTTGCGCCACGCTATGGCCTGCAGCTTCCGGGCGCCGATGAAATCTTCGACCACCTGTTCAGTGACGGCGAGACCTTCACTTTGGGCGAACTGCGCTGCCAGGTGATCGCCGTGCCTGGCCACACCAGCGACAGCATCGCCTACCTGATTGACGATGCGCTGTTCACTGGCGACTCGCTGTTCATGCCCGATGGCGGCACTGCCCGCTGCGACTTCCCCGGCGGTGATGCCGCACAGCTGTACCGCTCGATCCAGCGCCTGCTGGCCCTGCCGGATGCCACCCGCGTGTTCGTCTGCCACGACTACGGCCCGGGCGGCCGCGACTTCGCCAACGAAACCACCATCGGTGAACAGCGCGCGCACAACATCCACGTGCACGACGGCGTGGCCGAGGCGGAGTTCGTCAGCGTGCGCCAGGCCCGCGATGCGACGTTGGAAGAACCGAAGCTGATGCAGCCTGCGGTAAAGGCCAATATCCAGGGCGGGGCCTGACGTACGCCGGGCAGAGCCCGGCGCCATCGGTTTCCATCACGGACCGCGAGCGTTCATTTTCCCTGCATCCGCACCACGTGCTGGCCCTTCACGATCTCGAACGTGAAGGCGTACTGCAGGGTGACCGCTACCGGCTCGACGCGCTCGGCGCCCCGGCAGTCACCGCGGTCGGCAGGCACCTTGCCCGCCGCGAAGTGGCAGACCGCTGCGGACGAGTACTTCCACATCGCCACGGCTTCCTGGGCAGCCTGCAGCAGGGGCGCATTCTCGCCCGCAGCACCTGCCGCGCACTCCGGACGATCGGTCAATGGCAGGCTTCGCTCCACGGCGCCATTGGCATCAACCACCACCTGCAGGCAGATCGTGGTCGGCGCCAGTTCCGCGCGCGGGTCACGATCGCCAACCTCCGGGTCTGGTGCCGCGTACAGCTGGGGCATCCGGTAGCCTTCGGTCGCACCCAGCGAATACACCTGCGACTGTCCACCGCCGCTGCCCGCCTGCGGCTGCAGGCGCTGGTGGCCGACATTTTCGCTGCGGGTATCCACCGTGGTCAGGCGGTCCTGGCTCGCACACCCCACCAGCAGCGCTGCCGCCATGATCAGCGCAGCGGACTTCATTGGGTGTCCTCGGTGTTGTCCATGGCGAACGTGATCGGAATCTTCACCGCCGCTGCAACCGGCTTACCGTTCTTCATCGCCGGCCGATAGGTCCAGCTGCGTGCCGCAGCGATCGACACCGCATCGAACACGCCCGGATTGGTGGCACTGAGCACGCGGACATCGCTGGGACGCCCCTGCGCATCCACCTCCACGCGCAGGTTCACCACACCTACCTGGCGCTGCTCGAACGCGGATTTCGGATAGGACGGCGGTGGCATCCTGTCGATCTGGATCGGACGGTCCAGCCCAGCCTTGGCCGCATCTTCCTCAGCGTGCTCGAACGGCTCGACACCGATCCCCGGGCTCCCAACCGCGCCGCCCTGGCTGGCCCATGCCACCGCGCCCATGCCCACACACAACCCGACCACCAGCACCTGCCCGGACACCCACGGCAATGCCTTCCGCTTGGACTGCTTCAACATGGCGATACGCTCCTTCAACACGGGTTGGCTGCGCCAATGGCAGACCACGGGCGCAACCGGGTGGACCAGCTGCGCCTTCAGCAGCGTGCTGGCGTAGAGGCCGCGCAGCGCCGGCTGCGGGGCCATGGTGCGGGCATCGCAGGCCAGTTCCTGGTCGCGCAGGAAGCGGCCCGCAGCCCACGGCAGAAGCGGGTGGAACCAGAACACCGCGCGCACCAGCAGCAGCGCACCGTTGGCCCAGTGATCGCCATGACGGTGATGGCTGCGCTCGTGCTGCAGGATCAAGCTCTGTTCCTGTGCGGTGAACTGCAGGTCGAAGTCGGGACCAACCACGATGCGTGGGCGCCACAGGCCAACCAGCGCGGGCAAGCCGGGATCGCCGCTGGCCTGCCAGCTGCCATCGGTGCGCGGCGTCAGTGGGCCCATGCTCCGTTCGAAACGATGTTGTGCGTGCAGGTCGCGCAACAGGCGGATGCCCGCGCCCAATGCCCACAGCGCGAACAACAGCCCGGCCCATGGCAGCGAGGGCCCGCTCAGGGCATCGAGGGCACCGGGCATCACTTTCAGCGGCAGCGTGGGTACCTGCTGCAACACCGCAACCTGTGGCAATGGCAGCGTCAGGGCCACCAGCAGCAGCGGCAGCAGCCACCAGCTGCGGTAGGCCAGCCCAGCGCCCCCCAACCGCACCAGCAGCGGTCGCAGCACCGCCAGCAGGACCACACCCACGGCCAGCCACAAGCTGACCCGCCACAGTCCGTCGAGCAGCTCAGTCATGGTCCAGCTCCTGGATCAGCTTCTTCAGTTCGGCGATGTCCTGCGCGCTCAGCTGGCCGCGTTCGCTGAAGTGCGCGACCAGCGGCGCCACGCGCCCTTCGAAGACACGGCCGATGAAGTCCTGGCTCTGCGCCTCCACCCACGTCTGTCGCTGCAGCAGCGGCCGGTACAGGTAACGCCGTCCATCGCGCTCGGCAGTGATCGCGCCCTTGGTCAGCAGGCGGTTGAGCAGGGTCTTGATGGTCGGCTCGGCCCAGTCGCGATGGGCCAGCGCGGCCACCACGTCATCGGCACTACGCGGTGCCTGCTGCCACAGCACCTCCATCACGACGGCTTCGGCTTCGCTGATCGGGGTCATGGTTTACATCCGTAATCGACGGATTGATTACGCGCGTAATCGAACTACCTGTCAAGCCCCTCGACTCCGGGTTCATCCCGGCTGCGCCAGCATCGGTTCCTCCCGCCCCTGGCCCCGGATGAAAGCACTGCCGAAGAAGGATTTCCCGGTCGAGCAGGCCCGCCGCTTCCTCGAACCCGGCCCGATCGTGCTGGTCAGCACGGCATGGCGCGGCCAGCGCAACCTGATGACGATGGGCTGGCACATGGTCATGGGCTTCTCGCCTTCACTGGTCGCCACCTACCTGTGGGACGCAAACCACAGCCACGCGTTGGCGCGCGGCAGCGGCGAGTGCGTGATCAACGTGCCCGGGGTGGAGCTGCTCGATACCGTGGTGGACATCGGCAACTGCAGCGGCCGCGAGGTCGACAAGTTCGCCCGTTTCGGGCTCGACGCACTGCCCGCGCGTGAGGTCGGCGCGCCACTGGTCGGCCAATGCCATTCGTGCTTCGAATGCCGCCTGTACGACGACAGCCAGGTGGCAGCGAGCAATCTGTTCATCTGGGAAATCGTGCATGCCCATGTTGCGCCCCGGCCGAAACTGCCGCGCACGGTGCATTACCGCGGCGATGGGCAGTTCATGGTGGCCGGCGCGGAAGTCTCGCGTCGACGGCGGTTCAAGCCCGACATGCTGTAATGCCCGCACTCCCCCGACGCAGGACCGCCGCGCATGACCGAACACCTCACCGACCTGGACGCCGCCGTCGACTGGTTGTTTGCGCGCGTGGACGGGCCGCTGCGGATCGGGGCACCGCTGGCACTGGGCAAGCCGCATCGGCTGCTCAATGCCCTCTACGCACGCGTCGAACATGATCCTTCGCGGCCGCTGCAGCTGTATACCGCGCTGTCGCTGAATCCGCCGAAGGCGCGGGGCAACGGCCTGGAGGCGCGCTTCCTGGCGCCGTTCGCGCAGCGCCATTTCGGCGACGACTTCCCGCGCCTGGCCTATGCCGATGCGATCGCACGCGACGCGTTGCCGGCACATGTGCAGGTGGAAGAGTTCTACATGCAATCCGGCGCCCTGCTCGGGTCGCGCCAGGCGCAATCCAGCTATACCAGCCTGAACTACACCCACGCCGCCGATGCGGTGGCGCAGCGCGCGCCACAGGTGATCGTGCAGAAAGTGGCGATGCGCCCGAACGACCGCCGGCTTTCCCTGTCGTGCAACAACGACATCACCCAGGACACGCTGGACGCGATGACCGCACGTGGCCTGCCGCGTCCGCTGCTGATTGCCGAGATCGATCCCCAGTTGCCCTACCTGGGCGGCTCGGCCACGGTCGATGTCTCGTTCTTCGATCTGGTGATCACCCCACCGCCGCCGTACCCGGCGCTGTTCGGGCTGCCGCGGCAGCCGGTCGGCGATGTCGACTACGCCATCGGCCTGTACGCCAGCACGCTGGTGCGCGATGGCGGCACGCTGCAGATCGGCATCGGTACGCTGGCCGACGCGCTCAGCCATGCGCTGGTGCTGCGCCACACCGACAACGCGCGCTACCGCCGCGTGCTGCACGCGCTGGATCCGCAGCTGGCCAGCCACCCGCTGGTGCAGGAGATCGGCGGCGTGGACCCGTTCGAAGTGGGCCTGTACGGCTGCAGCGAGATGCTCAACGAGGGCTTCCGCAGGCTGGTGCAGACCGGGGTGATCAAGCGCAAGGTACACGATGACCTGGCGCTGATGCAGCGCATCGAGAACGGCAGCACGCTGTCGATCGACCACGCCACCCTGGCGGCCGAAGGTGAGTACCTGCACGGCGCGTTCTACCTGGGCTCGCCGGAATTCTACGAGTGGCTGCGCACGCTGCCGGAGGACGAGTGCCGTGCGATCGGCATGCGCCGCATCAGCGAGATCAACCAGCTGTACGGCGGCAACGAAACGCTGGAACGCCTGCAGCGCCGCCATGCGCGCTTCTTCAACTCCTGCATGATGGCCACCGCGCTGGGCGCGGCGGTGTCCGACGCGCTGGACGATGGACGCGTGGTATCCGGTGTGGGCGGCCAGTACAACTTCGTGGCGATGGCACATGCCCTGCCGGAAGCCCGCAGCGTGCTGATGTTCCGCGCCGCGCGCGATGACAAGGGCCGACGCGAATCCAACGTGCGCTGGAACTACGGGCACACCACCATTCCGCGCCACCTGCGCGACATCTACCTCAACGAATACGGCATTGCCGACCTGCGCGGACTGACCGACGAGGACTGCGTGCATGCGATGACCGCAATCACCGAGGCCCCGTTCCAGGGCGGCCTGCTGCAGCAGGCGCACGCCTCGCGCAAACTGCTGGCGGTCGCGCAACCGGATCCGCAGCGGCAGCAGCGCAATACGCCGCAGGCGCTGACAGCGGCGCTGGCCCCGTTCCGCGCCGATGGCAGTCTGCCGGACTATCCGCTGGGCAGTGACTTCAACGAGATCGAGCAGGTGCTGGTGAAAGCGCTGGCGTGGCTGAAGGCCAATACGCAGACCCGCGGCGACAAGCTGCGTACCGTCTGGGCAGCACTACGGCAACCGGCCGGCGACGGCGATGCGGTGTACCTGCAGCGCATGGGCCTGCAGGCACCGAAGGATTTCGCCGAACGCCTGGACGCGCGCCTGCTGCGGCTGGCACTGGCGCGCACCGCCTGAGAAAAGGGGACGGAGGGGATTAAGTCGTTTGTGCACAAACGACTTAATCCCCTCCGTCCCCTTTTTCCTGCGGCAAAGAAAAGGCCGGCGTGCGCCGGCCTTTCCTCATTACGTCGCGATGCTGCTTACAGCGCCTTGGCGGCTTCCACCACGTGGGCGGTGGTAATGCCGAAGTGCTTGTACAGCTGGTCGGCCGGGGCGGAGGCACCGAAGGTGTCGATACCGATCACGGCACCGTCCAGGCCGACGAACTGGCGCCAGAAGCCGGTGACACCGGCTTCCACAGCCACGCGCTTGCGCACCGCGTTCGGCAGCACCGATTCACGGTAGGCCGCGTCCTGGCGCAGGAACACGTCGGTGGACGGCATCGAGACCACGCGGGTCTTGAGACCAGCCGCATCCAGCTGGGCCTTGGCTTCGGTGGCCAGCGAGACTTCCGAACCGGTGGCGATCAGGATCACATCCGGGGTGCCGGCGGCATCGGCCAGCACGTAACCGCCGCGCTCGATCTGCGCGATCTGCTCGGCGCTGCGCGGCTGGTGCGGCAGGTTCTGGCGGCTGAACACCAGGCAGCTCGGGCCGTCCTGGCGGGTGATCGCGGCCTTCCAGCTCACCGCCGACTCGACCGCATCGCACGGACGCCACACGTCGTTGTTCGGGATGTAGCGCAGCGAGGCCAGGTGCTCCACCGGCTGGTGGGTCGGGCCGTCTTCGCCCAGGCCGATCGAGTCGTGGGTGTAGACGTGGATGGCGTGCGCCGGGATCAGCGCGCTCATGCGCACGCCGTTGCGGGCGTAGTCGCTGAACACCAGGAAGGTGGCGTCGAACGGAATGAAGCCACCGTGCAGGGCCAGGCCGTTGGCAATGGCGGTCATGCCGAACTCGCGCACGCCGTAATACACGTAGTTGGCGTTGGCGTCGTCGCTGGCAACCGATTTGCTGCCCTTCCACAGGGTCAGGTTGGAGTGCGCCAGGTCGGCCGAGCCGCCGACGATTTCCGGCAGCAGCGGGGCATAGGCTTCGATGGCCAGCTGCGACGCCTTGCGCGAGGCGATCGTCGGGCCTTCCGCGGCCACCTGGGCGATGTACGCATCGGCCTTGGCAACGAAGTCGGCCGGCAGTTCGCCATGCGAGCGGCGGGTCAGTTCGGCTGCTTCAGCCGGGTACTGGCTGGCGTACTTGTCGAACAGCTGTTCCCACTCGGCCTGGCGCAGGGTGCCGGCGCCATTGGCGCGCCAGCCGTCGTAGATCGCCTGCGGGATCTCGAACGGGCCGTATTCCCAGCCCAGCTGCTTGCGGGTGGCTTCCAGCTCGTCCTTGCCCAGCGGTGCACCGTGGCTGGATTCCTTGCCCGCCTTGTTCGGCGAACCAAACCCGATGGTGGTGCGGCAGCAGATCAGGGTCGGCTTGTCGCTCTGCGACAGCGCGGCCTCGATGCCGGCCTTGATGCTGTCCGGGTCATGGCCATCGACGTCGCGGACCACGTTCCAGCCATAGGCCTCGAAACGCTCCGGGGTGTTGTCGGTGAACCAGCCCTCGACGTTGCCGTCGATGGAGATGTGGTTGTTGTCCCAGAAGCAGACCAGCTTGTGCAGGCCCCAGGTACCGGCCAGTGAGGCCGCTTCATGCGACACGCCTTCCATCAGGCAGCCATCGCCCATGAACACCCAGGTGCGGTGGTCGACCACTTCCAGCTCCGGGCGGTTGAAGCGCTGTGCCAGCAGCTTCTCGGCCAGGGCGAAGCCCACGGCGTTGGCGAAACCCTGGCCCAGCGGGCCGGTGGTGGTCTCCACGCCCGGGGTCTCGTGGCGTTCCGGGTGACCGGCGGTGTGGCTGCCCAGCTGGCGGAACAGCTTCAGCTGCTCGATCGGCAGGTCGTAGCCGCTCAGGTGCAGCAGCGCGTACTGCAGCATCGAACCGTGGCCGTTGGACAGCACGAAACGGTCGCGGTTGAACCAGTGCGGGTTGCTCGGGTTATGGCGGAGGTAGTCGTTCCAGAGGACTTCGGCGATGTCGGCCATGCCCATGGGCATGCCGGGGTGGCCGGACTTTGCGGTTTCAACCGCATCGGCGGCAAGGAAGCGGATGGCGTTGGCCAACTGGCGACGGGTAGGCTGCGTCATGGTTCTGTCGGAATCGGGAGGCGGCCGCGGACGTGCGGGCGGCCTATTGTCCCATAGTCGCCGGGCGGGGGGTCGGTTCACCTTGCCCGGTCGTGCCGGCCGCTGGCCCGCAAGGACGTGATCTCCGCCGGATTCCGCATGTGAAAAGGGGCCGGAGCCCTTTCCCCTGAGGAAAGGAATCCGACCCCGATCAGGTCGCCAGGAGGGGCGTTGGACTCAGTCCTGCTGCGGACCCAGCGCCGGGCCATCGTGCGACTCGCCCTTGGCCACCAGCGTGGTCAGGGCCAGGTCGCCGGTCACGTTCAGCGCGGTACGGCACATGTCCAGGAAGTGGTTCACGCCCAGGATCAGGCCGATACCCAGCGGGTTCACACCGACCATCGCGCAGATCATCGCCACCACCGGCAGCGAGCCCGACGGCACGCCGGCAGTGCCGATGCCACCGAGGATGCAGACCGCCATCACCATGATCTGCTGGCCGATGCTCAGGTCCACGCCGAAGAACTGGGCCAGGAAGATCACCGTCACACCCTCGAACAGCGCGGTGCCGTTCTGGTTGGCGGTGGCACCCACGGTCAGCACGAAGCGCGACACGCGCTGCGGCAAGCCCATCTGGTCGGCCACGCGCAGCGCGGTCGGCAGGGTGGCATTGCTGGAGGCGGTGGAGAACGCCATCACCGTTGCTTCCTGGGTATCGCGGAAGAACGACAGCGGCGAGCGGCCGGACAGCCACACCGCAGTACCGTAGGTCACGATCATGTGCAGGCCCAGCGCCAGCACCACCACGCCCACGTAGGCGCCCAGGCGGATGATCAGCTCGAAACCGAACAGCGCGGCCAGGTTGAACATGAAGCAGGCCACCGCGTACGGGGCCAGGCGGATGACCAGGTTGATCAGGGTCATCGAGATTTCGAACACGCCTTCGATGGCGCGGCGCAGCGGGGCGACCTTCTCGTTGTCGGTCAGCACCATGCCGATGCCGAACATCAGCGCGAAGAACATCAGCGACAGGATCGCGCCATTGTCCGACGCCGCCTGCAGCACGTTGCTCGGCACGATCGACAGCAGCATGTCCATGCCCTTCGGCGTGCCGTGGATGCCAGCGACGATTTCCTTGCTGCGCTCGGCGTTCTCCGAGAGCATCAGTGCCGCAGTCTGCGGATCGACGCCCGCGCCCGGCTTGAGCAGGTTGACCAGCACCAGGCCGATGCCCACCGCGATGCCGGACAGCAGCACGGTGTAGGCCAGGGTCTTCCAGCCGATGCGGCCGAGGGCGCGGATGTCGCCCATCTCCGACACGCCCATGATCAGCGCCGAGAAGATCAGCGGCACGATCAGCATGAAGATCAGGTTGAGGAACAGGCCCGACGCCGGGGTGGTGACGTAGTCCATTACCCACTTGGCACCAGCCTGCAGACCATCGACGCTGCCGCCCAGGGCGTGCACGATCAGTCCCAGGACCAGGCCGATCGCAAAGCCGATGCCCATCTTCCAATGCAGGGGCAACTTCTTCTTGTCGGCAGCAGCTGCTGTCATACGCGGGTTTCCTCGAAAAATGAATGCACTCTAACAAAGCGCGCAAGCGGCGCCGGTTCAGGTTCGCCGCGGCGGATACAGCGGCGCCAGGTCAGTGTCGGCGGTGCCCGCAGCCGCCGACCAGTGCGGTCCGTCACGGAAGACCTCGCGCAGGCGCGTGCGCAGCGGCGCCAGATCCCCCTGCCCGCCCCACCGCGCCTGCTGCAGGTCCTGTAGCACTTGACGCTGGGCTGCATCCCCAAGCCGCGCGATGACCTGCTCGATGCGTTCCACACCAGCCATCGCACACAGCTGTGCTTCCACCTGGTCGAAGCCCTCGCCATCCAGCGCGCGGCGCAGTTCTGCCAGGCCGGCACGCCCGCCCGCCGCAGTCGGCACAGAGGCCTTGCCCGCTACTGGCGCCACTGCGCGCGGGCGCCGACCTCGCTGCCAGCCCCACAGGAGAGTCAGCAGCCACAGCAACGCCAGGCCGATGGCCGCCGCCATCCACGGCCACGGACGCTCGGACAGGCCGCTGGCACGCGGATCGGTCGCGGCGATGCGGCTGTCCCGGCCATCGGCGCCCGGCAGCGCGGCATCGGTGTCGATCGGCGGCAATGGCGCCGGTGAGGCAGTGCCGGTGCCGGTGCCGGCCGCGACGGCCAGCGTCAGGTCCGGCAGCTTCGCCTCCTGCGCCTTGCCGTTACGCACATCCCACCAGGGCAGGCGCGGCCCCGGCACCACCAGCGAACCCGGCTGGCGCGGCACGATCGAATAGCGGCGGGTGATCTTCAGGCGCGGCGTGCTGCCGTTGAAGGTCTCTTCGTACTGTGCCGGTTCGGCGAACACCTGCGCATTGGTGCCGACATCCGGCACCGGCAGGTCGGTGAACTGCGCGCGCGTCGCGCCTTCGGCAACCGCTTCGACCACCACGTTGGCGGCCTCACCGGTGCGGGCACTGGTCGGCGCACTGGTGTAGCGCAGCTGCAGGCTCTGCAGTGGCAGCCACGGCTGCGGGGCCTGCGCCGGCTGTGCCTGCACCTGCAGCGTGCGGTCTGCGCCGGTGGCATTCATGCGGCCATCGCCACCGCCGAAGAAGTCGTCGAAGAAGCCACCCGCACTGCGCCCACTGAAACGGGCACCGGCCAGGCGCAACGCGCCGCTGCGCTCAGGGATCAGCAGGAAACGCCGTTCGACCACGTTGTAGCGGCGCCCGTTGACCTGGCGTACATCGGTGCGGTCGTCGCCCACACGCTGCAACGACGCGCCCGCCGGGGTATCCAGCACCAGCTCGCCGGAGGCCAGCTGCGAGGCGAAGTACAGCCGCACCACCACGCCCACGCTCTGCTGCACATACGGCGTATCGTCATCGACAACGGTTTCGATGAAGGCCATCGCATTGCTGTCGGGCCCCGCCACGGCCGCCGCATCGACCTGCAGCGTCAGCGGTGCGGTGCGCACACTGCCCACCTGCAGGCCCGGTACCACCAGCGCACCACTACGTCGTGGTGTCAGCGCCACGCCATACAGGTTGCGCTGCTGCATGCTGCCATTGCTCCATTCCACCTGGCGGCTGCTGGTCTGCCCGCTCAGGTCGAAGTCGGTGCGCAATGGCGTGAAGTCAGGGGCGCCCTGGTCGCTCTCGACATTGAGCGTGACCGTGTCGCCCATCGCGATGCGGTCGCGGTCCAGCCACGCGCGCGGCTGCGCCCAGGCCAGCAGCGGCAGCCACAACAGCAGCGCCGCCAGTACCTGTCGAGGCCAGTGCCCGTGCATGTTGATCGACCGCGTCATCGCCCTTCCCTCTTCCTGCGTTCGTTTTCCAGCTGGAACTTGGCCCGCAGCAATGCGCCCGGATCATCCGGCACACGCCTCATCCATGCCTCCACCGCCTGTTGCTCCTCGCGCTGGCGCGGCGTGCGGCCCTCACCACCCGGCACTGGCTTGCCGCCCTTGCCGGCCTCACCCTCGCGTGCCTGCTGCATCGCCTGCTGCATGCGCTGGCGCTGCTGTTCATCGGCCTGCGCCTGCGCCTTGGCATCTTCCACCTGCGGTGGTGCCTGCTGGCCATCGCGGCCACGTTCGCCAGGCTGAGGCTCCGACTGCGCGTTGTTGTCACCCGCCTTGGGCTGGCCCTGCTGGCCCGACGGCGGCTGGCCCTGGCCGGGTTGCTGCTGGCCCTGCTTCGGCTGTCCCTGTGGGTTCTGCTGGCCCTGCGGGCCCTGCGGTTGTTTCTGCTGCCCGTTGTGCGGTGGCTTCTGTTGATCCTGGCCTTGGCCGCCCCCGGATGGCCTGCGCTTGCGTGCGGCATCGACCACGGCACGGTTGGCCACCGCATCGGCCATGCCCGGATGCAGCGCCAGCGCGCGGTCGTAGGCGGCAATCGCGTCGTCGTAGTTGCCTTCGCGTGCCAGCGTGTTGGCCAGGTTGTACCAACCGGCATCGCTGTCGATGCCTTCGAACTGTCTGCGTGCAGTGGCGAAGTCGCCCCTGCGGTAGGCCTGAACCCCCTCGGCCAGGCGTTGATGCTGCAGCTGGTCGCTGCGCTTCCACAGCGTGCCCTGCGCCGGCTGCGAGACAGGCGTCGCAGGGGCCTGCGCCTGCGCGTCATTCATCCATGGCAGCAGACCCACCGCGAGCACCGCGGCCAGCACCGCGCGACGGCGGAAGGCCAGCAATGCCAGCAGCATCACCGGCGGCAGCAACCAGAAGCCTTCGTCACGCCACTGCTTGCCTTCGCCCGGCCGCTGCGCCGCCGTGCCGTCGCGCGCGTCGAGTACACCGAGCGCACGCAGATCGCCGTCATCGGCAGAGATGCGCGCATAGCGGCCGCCACCGGCAGTGGCGACTGCACGCAGGCTGCCCTCATCCAGCGCGGCCTGGCGGATCTGCGCATTGCCATCGCGGTAGGCCGCACCGGCAGGCGTGCCCAGGCCCAGCACCGACACATGCAGGCCCAGGCTGCGTGCCTGCGCCGCCGCCAGTGCAGCTTCGCTGTCCGCCTGATCGCTGACCAGCAGGATCTGCCCCTGCAACGCGCCGATCTGCCGCATCAAGCGTGTCGCCCAGTCGACGCCGCGGTCGGCACGCTGGCCATCACGCGGCATCACGTCCGGCGACAGCGCATCCAGATACAACGCAACATTGCTGCCGTCGTCGGTCAGCGGCGCCACGGTGTAGGCATCATCGGCATACACCACCAGCCCCACCTGCCCGCCCTGGCGCGCGCGCAGCAGTTCGCCCACTTTCGCCCGCGCCTGCAGCAGGCGCGACGGCGGAAGATCGGTTGCCGTGATCCGGCTGGACAGGTCCAGCACCACCAGCAGCGGTGCGCTGGCCTGGAACATCGGTTGTGCCTGCTGGCGCCAGCTCGGCCCGGCCATGGCCAGCGATGCCAGTGTCCAGCCCAGCAGCAGCGCCCATGGCAGGCGCACTCGCCGCTTCGCGCCCGCGGCCAGCAGGTGCGGCAACAGGTGTGCGTCCACCGCCTGCCGCCACGCATCACTGCGTCGCTGCCGGTACACCGCGAGCGCGAGGATCAGGGGCAACGCCAGCAGCGCCCACAACCACTCCGGTCGCAGGAAGTGCAATGCGCTCCAATCGGGGAGATTCGAAGCAAACGCGATCATCGGCGACGCTCCGGCCACAGCCAGGCCAGCACGCCCAGCAGCAACGCCAGCCCCAACGGCCAGGCATAGCGTTCTTCGCGCGGACGCAGGCTCGGCCCCTTCGCGGCGACCGGCTCCAGGCGATCGAGCTCGGCGTAGATCCCGGCCAGCTGCGCGGTGTCACGCGCGCGGAAGAACTGGCCACCGGTCATGCTGGCGATCTTCTTCAGGGTGGCCTCATCGACCGGATCCTGGTCGGTGGAAATCGGGATACCAAACAGGCGCATGCTGCCATCGCCGCCGAATGCAACCGTGTGGATGCGCACGCCTTCGGCGCGCGCGACTTCCGCGGCGCGCAGCGGCTCCAGCACACCGGCGTTGCTGACACCATCGGTCAACAGGATCAGTACGCGCTGTCCCTCCGGCTGGCTGCGCAGGCGCTTCACCGCCAGGCCGATGGCATCACCGATGGCGGTCTCGCGCCCGGCCAGGCCGACCACGCTGTCGCGCAACTGATCGCGCACGCTGGCCAGGTCTGCGGTAAGCGGCGTAAGCGTGTAGGCGCGATCACCGAAAATCAGCAGGCCGACGCGGTCGCCGGCACGACGATCCAGGAAGTCGGCCAGCACGGCCTTGGCCGCGGTGAGGCGATCAACCGCCTGGGCTCCCAGCACCATGTCACCCTCGCCCATGCTGCCGGACACGTCCATCGCCAGCATCATCTGCCGGCCCTGCTGCGGCGGCGTGATGGCTTCGCCCAGCTGCTGCGGCCGTGCCAGCGCGATGCACAGCGCGCACCAGCCCAGCCATAGCAGCAGCGTGCGCAGCCACGACACGTCGACGCGGCCCCCACCGGACAGCGCTTCGAGCTCGGCGGCGGCGTAGGGCACACGCAGCGCGGCGCCCGGTTCTGCACGGCGCTTCCACCAGCGCATCAGCAACGGCAACGGCAGCGCGAGCAATGCCAGTGGCCATGCCAGCTGCAGGTCCGGCCATGGCCAATAGGTCGTCCAGAGGTTCATCGGCGGCGCTCCAGCAGCATCGCCAGATAGCGCTCGCGGGCCCAACTGCGCACGGCCGCCACGTCGCTGCTGTCGACGCGTGGGCGATACGCGCCTTCGGCCAGCAGGCTGCGACGCGCATCGGGCAACGTGCCCTGCGGGTCTACACGCTGCCACCAGGCATCATCGCGCAGCGATTCACTGCCCGGCTTTGCACGGCGTGCGGCACGGCGCAGCAATCCGGCAATGGCCGCCAGTTCGGCCGCAGCGTCGGTGGTGGCTGCCAGTTCGCTATCGAACAGCTGCAACCAACGCTGGCGGCGACGGCGACGCCGCCACATCAGCACGGCGATCACCAACAGCACCAGCACAACCGCCGCGCCGACCATCAGGTAACCGGGGGCAGGCGGCCACCATGAAGGTGCCGGTGGCAACTGCACATCGCGCAGCGGCAGCGCGGCGCTCACGCCGGCACCTCGGTCGGTGATGGCGCCAGCCACGCGTCGCTGGGCGCATCCGTGGACAGCACCTGCACATCGACACGGCGTGCGCCGAGCTGGCGCCGCAGTTCCTGCAGCGGTTCGACGAAGTGTGCCTGCCAACGCGCCTGCACTTCACTGCGGCGCAGGTCGAGGCCGATGCGCTGCTGTGCGGTCTGGAACTGTAGCGCCGCCGAGGGGGGATGCAGTTCCAGCGGATCAACCAGCAGCACCAGGCTGAGATCGTGATGCTGGGCCAGCGCGCTCCAGCGCGCGGGCGGAATGCGGATGGCCTGCTGCGGATCGGCCAGCACCAGCATGCGTGCCCCCGGGCGCAGCACGCGACCGGCATGATCCAGCGCGCGCGCCAGGCCCAGATCGTCGGCCGGCGGCTGTGCATACCAGCGGGTCAGCGCGTCGAGCACGCGCAGCACGCCGCGTGGCCCGCCCGCGGGGGCAATCGGCGCTTCGCGATCGCTGCCGCGCAGCGCACCCACGCGGTCGCCGCGGCGCTGCGCCGACCACGCGGCAACCGCACCGGCACGGGCGGCCTGCACCGATTTGAAGCGCACGCGCGTGCCGAAGTACAGCGCCGGCGACGTATCGGCCACGATCAGGCTGACCCGCTCGCGCTCGGCCTGGAACAATTTGGTATGGGCGCGGCCGGTGCGCGCAGTCACGCGCCAATCGATGTGGCGCGCGTCGTCGCCAGCTACATATTCGCGCGACTCGGCGTATTCCATGCCGCGGCCGCGCAGTTGGGACGGTGCCTGGCCCGCGTTGCCGGTGCGGCCACGGCGCGGCGGCGGCGGACGCTGTGCCAGCCGCCGTAGCGCGACCAGTTCGGCCAGCTGCGGGCGCAGCCCGTCACCTTCGAGCGCGGACGGTGCCTGTTCCAGGGATGGATCGGTCATGCGCAGGCTCAGGGTGCCGGCACCCGGGCCAGCAGCTCCTGCACCAGGCGCTCGCCGTCCCAGCCCTCGGCAGTGGCTTCATAGCTGGGCAGCACGCGATGGCGCAGCACGTCGGCGGCGACTGCACGCACGTCGTCGGGCGTGACGAAGTCACGGCCGGCCAGCCACGCCCGCGCACGGGCACAGCGCTCCAGTGCGATGGAACCGCGCGGGCTTGCCCCCCAGGCGATGCGGCGGCCGAGGCCGGCGTCGTAGCGCGCGGGATCGCGCGAGGCCAGCACCAGTTCGATCAGGTAGCGCTCCAGTGCCGGTGCCATGTGCAGGTCCAGCACTTCGCGGCGGGCGTCGAACACGTCCTGCATCGGCATCTTGTCCGGCGCCGGCGCAGCCTCGCCCAATGCACCACGGGCACGCTCACGGGCCAGCCGCAGGATTTCCGATTCGGCGGCCTGGTCCGGGTAACCGATGCGCACGTGCATCAGGAAACGGTCCAGCTGCGCTTCCGGCAGCGGAAAGGTGCCCTCCTGCTCGATCGGGTTCTGCGTGGCCATCACCAGGAACAGCGGCGGCAGCGCATAGGTATGGCGGCCAACCGTGACCTGGCGCTCGCCCATGGCCTCCAGCAGCGCCGACTGCACTTTGGCCGGTGCCCGGTTGATCTCGTCGGCCAGCAGGATCGGGTGGAAGATCGGGCCGGGCACGAACTCGAAGCGGCCCTCCTGCGGGCGCCAGATCTCGGTGCCGGTGAGGTCGGCCGGCAGCAGGTCGGGGGTGAACTGCACGCGGGCAAAGTCTGCTTCCAGGCGCGAGGCCAGTGCACGGATCGCCGTGGTCTTGGCCAGGCCCGGCGCGCCCTCCACCAGCAGATGGCCGTCGGCCAACAATGCAATCAGCAGGCGTTCGACCAGTGCCGCCTGGCCGACGATCTCGGCCGACAGCGCGTCGCGCAGCTGGGTGAACGCCGCATGCAGGCGGGAGGTGGCCGGCGCGGGCGGCGGCGAGACGGTTTCGGGCATCGGCGGTGGCAGGTTCATGGGGGCCTTTGACCGGCGCAGGACGGCACGGGTTCCCGACATCATCGCAGGGTGCCCTGCGATTGGCATCAAGAACCGCTGAACAGCCGTCCACGACGGGCATGGATCTGCTTCGTGCATGTCGCCAGCCCAAACGAAAAAGGGCCGCACGCGGCGGCCCTTCTTCGAAGACTCCGGTGCGACGGCTCAGTTCTGCTTGGCCACGCGCAGCACCTTCGGGGTGACGAACACGAGCAGCTCGGCCTTGTCCTTGTTGCGGCCGCGCTTCTTGAACAGATTGCCCAGGAACGGCACGTCGCCCAGGAACGGCACCTTGCTGATGCTGTTGCGATCGGTGAACTCGTAGACGCCACCGATCACCACGGTCTGCCCATCCTCGACCAGCACCGCGGTGTTGACTTCGCGACGGTTGATCGACGGCACGGTGCCGTAGCCCTCCAGCTGGATCAGCTGGTCGACTTCGTCCTTCTTCACCTGCATGTTGAGGAACACGCGGTTGTCGTTGGTGATGGTCGGGGTGACCTTCAGCTCCAGCACCACTTCCTTGAACTGGACGTTCGGGGTCGCGACGCCGCCAGCGCCACCACCGCTGATGGTGACGTAGCCGATTTCCTTGCCCTGCTTGATCATCGCTTCGCGCTGGTTGGTGGTGACCACGCGCGGGTTGGAGATCACCTCGCCTCGCGACTCCTGCTGCATGGCCGACAGCTCCACGTCCAGCAGGTAACCGGCATTGAGGATGGACAGTGCCAGCGAACCCGGGTTGCTGGCGGCAGCCACCGGCAGGTTCCAGTTCAGGCCACGGGTGATGGTCGAGCCCACCGGGACAGGAGCCGGGCCCACCCGGCCACCGGCGATCCAGTCGCGCTCGGCCTTGGCGTTGTCCTGCGCGGACTTGACCTGCGATTCCCGGGTCAAGCGGTTGGCCTCGAGATTGCCGCTGAAATAGACATTGTCGCGGCTGCCGCTGACACCGAACTTCGCGCCCAGCTCGCGGGCGAAGGTGTCGGTGGCGATGACGATGCGGCTTTCGATCAGCACCTGGTCGACCGGGCGGTCGATCACGTTGATCAGCTCGCGCATGCGCGCGATCTTCTTCGGGATGTCGCTGATCATCAGCGTGTTGGTACGCTCGTCGGCCACGATGCGACCACGCGAGGACAGGAAGCCACTGTCTTCCTGCGAGGAGTTGCCCGAACCACCACCACTGCCACCACCACCGCCGCCGCCGATCCCCTTGGCCTCGGTCAGCGCTTTGAAGATCTGCGTGGCGCTGTGGTAGTTGATCTGGATGTAGTCGGTCTGCAGGTCTTCGCGGTTCTCGATGGCGATGCGCGCGTCTTCCTTCTCCTGCTCGAACTTGGCCAGTTCAGCCTGCGGCGCCACCCAGATCACGCTGCCGTCGCGACGCTTGTCCAGGCCCTTGGCGCGCAGGACGATGTCCAGCGCCTGGTCCCACGGCACATTGACTAGGCGCAGGGTCACGTTGCCCTGCACCGAGTCGGACGCCACCACGTTCAGGTTGGACTCCTCGGCGATCAACTGCAGCACGGTGCGCACCGGCACGTCCTGGAAGTTGAAGGTCACCGGCTTGCCGGTGAAGCCGCGCTGGCCGACGGCCTTGGCCGCCTGGGTGACGCTGCCGGCGGTGACCGCACCCACGGCGGCCTGGGCCTGGCGCGGGCTGATCTCGACCACGTATTCGTTGCCGCTCTGGTAGGCCAGCGACTCCACCGCGCCACCGGTGCTCAGCACCAGCTGGGTACCGGCGCCCGACGGCTTGGCGTCGATGCGCTGTACCGGCGTGGCGAAGTCGGTGACGTTCATCGGCTTCTGCAGGTTGGCCGGCAGCCGGGCATTGCCGACGTCGACCACCACGCTGTTGCCCTGCGTGCGCAGGTCAGGGATCGCGCCCTGCCCGTCGAACTGCACGATCAGGCGCCCGGCGCCGTCATCGCCACGCTTGAAATCGATCTTGGCCACCGACAGGCCCGCCGGCGCGGCGGCCGGTGCCACGGTGGCGCCCACCGGCTTTTCCGCCGGTGCGGCAGCCAGCGCCGGAGCGCAGGCCAGCATCAGCGCGACTCCCAGCGCGCTGACACGGTTCAAGGTAGAGCGCCGGATGGGACGCAGCCCCTTGGCTTGGTGAAAGGTCATCGTGCTATCCCCAGTAAACGATCATTGATCTTCAAGCGAGAGCGTTGCCGGCCGTTCCAGCCAGCCACCCGCGCCATCCGGCACCAGTTCGATCAGCTCCACGCGGTCTTCGAAGACCGCCGTGACCCGCCCGTCGCTCTGCCCCAGGTAACCGCCCGGGCGAACCCGGTAGGTGACCTTGTCCGGCCCCATCACCAGCGCCACGGTACCTGCGCCGGTACCGATGGTGCCGACCATGTCCAGCGCATCCAGCGGGAAGCCTTCCAGCGGCTCCTTGCGCCGGTTCGGGTCCGGTCGCAATCCGCCGTTCCCCTGCTGCGGATTGGTCCAGGCATCGGTGAACGGATCGCGCATGCCCTGCGCGGAGTATTCGAAGGTCTCGAACTGCTGCATCACCGGCAGCGGCTCCAGCGGTTGCGCCGGTCGCGCGCGCTCGCCTTCCACCCACTTCTCAAGGTTCGGTGCGTCACCGGGCGTGCTGGTCACGCCACGGCCGCAACCAGCCAGCAGCAGCACAGCCAGCACCATCGCACCACGTACGGTCTGCGCGCGCATCACTTCTTGCCCTCCTTGCCAGCGTCGGCCGCCTGCTGCGCCTGCACCTCGGTCTCGTCCAGGTAGCGGTAGGTCTTGACCGTACCGGACAGTTCCAGTGCACCGCTGCGGACGTTGCCGCCGGTCTTTTCCTTGGGCTTGAGGTTGATGTCATGCATGGTCAGGATCACCACCCGCGGCAGCGAGGCCACGCCACTGACGAACGCGCCGAACTGGTGGTAACTGCCCACCATGCGCAGCTTGATCGGCTTCTCGGCGTAGAACTCCTTGATCTGCTCCTGCTCCGGCTCGAACAGCTCGTTGGTCAGGCCGCTGGACAGCGCGGTCTGCGAGATGTCGATGATCAGGTCGGGCATTTCGGTCTTGCTCGGCAGCTGCCGCAGCATCTGCTGCAGCACCTGCTCCATCTGCGCCAGCTGCTGCTTCAGCGGCCCCAGGTTCACCGCGCGTTCCTGCTGCTTGGTGAACTCGGTGCGCAGCTCGACTTCCTTCGATTCCAGGCCGGCCAGTTCTTCGCGCTTGCCGCTGATCAGCAGCATCCACGCCACGAACATGATGACCAGCGCCAGCAACGAGCAGAAGACGATCTTGGCCTTCTGCGGCCAGTTGCCGATGTCGTTGAAATCCAGGTTCTTGATGTCGATCTTCTGGCTCATGCGCGGTCCCCCTGCAGCAGCGCATTGAAGGCCTGCGGCGGCTGCGCCAGGCGGCTGCCCTCAGGCTTCGGGGCAGGTGCCGGGGCCGGCGCGGCGGCCGGAGCGGCCGGTTGGTTCGGCTTGGCCGGCGTGGCCGGTGCAGTGGCCGGTGCGGCGGGAGCTGCTGCCGGCTGGCCCGCTGCCGGGGCCGCAGGCGTCGCGGCATCCGGACCTGCGGCCAACGGTGCCACCGGTGCCGGGGCAGCCGTCGCCACCGAGCCATCGGCGTTCAGGCCCGGCGTCGCCGACACCTCTTCGCTCTGTGCCGGCAGTTTCACCTTGACCACGAACACGTAGGGCAGCGCCTTGATGTCGGCCAGCGGGCCGGCCTTGCCGTCCTTGTCCTTCTCCGGGTCACGCGCTTCGATGATCGACAGCTCCGGGTTGGTCATCCAGCCGGAGGTCTCCAGGTTGCGCATGTAGGCCGAAACGCGGGCGTTGGACTGGGTGCGGCCTTCCAGCGTCAGCACATCACCCTCCTGCTTCAGCGCGGTCAGCACCACACCGTCGGGGATGGTGCGCACCAGCGCGTCGAACAGGTGGACCATCTGCGAGCGCTTGGCCTGCAGTTCCTCGATCACCTTCTTGCGGGCCAGCAGGCGTTCCTTCTGCGCGTCGAGGCGATCGATCTCCTTGTTCTGTTCCTTGACCTTCTCGATCTCGGCTTCCAGATAGGCATTGCGGTCCATCTGGCCGCTCGCCTGACGGTCGTAGTAGAACCAGATCATCAGCGACAGCAGCAGGCCACCGACGGCGGCCATGCCCAGCATTGCGTAGAACTCGCGCTGGCGTTGCTTGCGCCGCTCGGCGCGCCAGGGCAATAGATTGATGCGTGCCATCAGTCAAAGCTCCTCAGCGCCAGACCGGTCGCGATCATCAGCGCGGGGGCATCCTGGGCCAACGCATGCGCGTTCACCTTCGGCCCCAGGGTCATCTGCGCCAGCGGGTTGGCGACCACGGTCGGCACGCCCAGCTGTTCCTCGACCATCTCCGGCAGGCCACCGAGCACGGCGCAGCCGCCGGCCAGCACGATGTGATCGACGCGGTTGAACTCGCTGCCTGCGTAGAAGAACTGCAGCAGGCGGCTGATCTGCTGGACCGTGGCTTCCTTGAACGGCTCCAGCACTTCCATCTCGTAGCTTTCCGGCAGGCCGCCCTGGCGCTTGGCCAGCCCGGCTTCCTCGTAGCTCAGCCCGTAGCGGCGCATGATCTCATCGGTCAGCTGCTTGCCACCGAACACCTGCTCGCGGCTGTAGAGGCTGCGGCCGCCGCGCAGGACATTGAGGGTGGTCATGGTGGCGCCAATGTCGACCAGCGCGACCACGCCGTCGATGGATACCGGCAGCTCGCTGGCGACCAGGGCGTAGGCGTTCTCGACCGCGAAGGCCTCCACGTCCATCACCTTGGCCTGCAGGCCACCGAGTTCCAGCGCGGACTGGCGCAGCTCGACATTCTCCGAACGCGACGCGGCCAGCAGCACCTGGACCATCTCCGGGTTGTTCGGGATCGACCCGATCACCTCGAAGTCCAGGTTCACTTCCTCGATCGGATACGGAATGTAGTTGACCGCTTCCAGCTCGATCTGGGCTTCCATGTCGTTTTCGTCGAGATCGGCCGGCATCGGGATCACCTTGGTGATCACTGCCGACCCCGCGACGGCGGCAGCGGCCAATTTGGCCTTGCTGCCTGAACGGTTCATCGCCCGACGGATGGCCTCACCCACGGCCTCCACTTCAACGATGTTCTTCTCCACCACCGCATTCGGCGGAAGAGGTTCCACAGCGTAATGTTCCACGCGGAAACGATTGCCGCTGCGGGACAGCTGCAAAAGCTTTACCGCAGTCGAACTGATGTCGACGCCTACGAGCGGCGACTGACTTTTTGGGATGAGCCCCACGGTTTCTCCCCTGCCGACGGGCACTTGGACGCAAGACCTGCGCCCAAGCATTAATAACGTATTCTTAGCAAATGGCAACGGCCCTGCTGTGAATTCCTTCACGGATTCACCATGCAGCCCCTGACTGTTCCCCTTGCGCTCCCCGGTGCCGACCCCAGCCGGCACCTTGCGTAATCTATACTCTGCGACCACGAAATTCGCAATCGGAATCTGAACCCGATGACTCGACTCCGCCGCTGGCTGCGCTGGATCTTCCTGATTGTCCTGGTCCTGGCGCTGATCGGCGCGGCCGCCGTGGGCGGTCTGTACTATGCCGTTTCCTCCAAGCTTCCCGACGTGCAGACCCTGCGCGACGTGGAAATGCAGGAGCCGATGTACGTCTATGCTGCCGATGGCAAGTTGATGGCGGTGTTCGGCGAGACCCGGCGTACCCCGATCACCATGAAGGACGTGCCGGAGAAGCTGAAGCAGGCCTTCCTGGCCACCGAGGACGCCCGCTTCTACGAGCACGGCGGCGTGGACTACATGGGCATCGGGCGGGCGGTCTGGCTGCTGGCCACCACGAGCGACAAGCGCGTGCCGGGTGGCTCCACCATCACCCAGCAGGTGGCCCGCCAGTTCTTCCTCAGCTCCGAGTACAGCTACACCCGCAAGCTGGCCGAGATCCTGCTGGCGCGCAAGATCGAGTCCGAGCTGAGCAAGGACGAGATCTTCGAGCTGTACCTGAACAAGAGTTTCTTCGGCAACCGCGCCTACGGCGTGGCCGCTGCCGCCGAGTTCTATTACGGCAAGAAACTGAACGAGCTGGACCTGGACGAGATGGCCTCGCTGGCCGGCATCCCCAAGTTCCCCTCGTCGGGCAATCCGATCTCCAACCCGGAACGTGCCCGCCAGCGCCGCGACAACTACGTGCTGCAGCGCATGGCCGACCTGAAGTTCGTCAGCCAGGCCGAGGCCGACGCGGCCAAGGCCGTGCCGATGCACGCCACCGCGCATGAGCCGCCGGTGCAGGTCGATGCCCCGTACGTGGCCGAGCTGGTGCGCCAGGAGATGATCGCCCGCTTCGGCGGCGACGTGGTCAACAAGGGCTATCACGTCACCACCACCATCGACTCCACCCTGCAGACCGCCGCGAACCAGTCGGTGCGCGACGGCCTGCTGCTGTACGACCACCGCCACGGCTGGCACGGCGTGGAGAAGCAGGTGCAGGTGGGTGCCGGCGAAGACGCCGCCGCCCTGGCCGAGCACCTGCGCGGCATGTACGGCCAGGCCGGCCTGCTGCCGGCGATCGTCGCCAGCACCGGCGCCGACGGCAGCGCCACCGTGGTGCTGGCCAACCGCAGCGAGATCGTGCTGCCGGCCGGTGCCGCCAAGTGGACCAACAAGACCCCGGGCAAGCTGGTGCAGCGCGGCGACATCGTGCGCGTGCGCGCCGGTGCCAAGGAGGGCGAGTGGCTGCTGGACCAGATCCCGCGCGGCCAGTCCGCGCTGGTCTCGCTGGATGCCCACAGCGGCGCGCTGAAGGCGCTGGTGGGTGGCTTCAGCTTCTCCGGCAACAAGTTCAACCGCGCCACCCAGGCCCGCCGCCAGCCGGGTTCGAGCTTCAAGCCGTTCGTCTACGCAGCTGCCTTCGACAAGGGCTACAACCCGGCCTCGATCGTGCTCGACGCCCCGGTCGTGTTCCGCGATCGCCGCGGCAAGACCTGGGCCCCGCAGAACGACGGCGGCGGCTTCCGCGGCCCGATGCGTCTGCGCGAAGCGCTGGTGCAGTCACGCAACCTGGTGTCGGTGCGCCTGCTCGATGGCATGGGCGTGGACTACGCACGCAAGTACATCAGCGAGTTTGGTTTTGCCGAATCGGAGCTGCCGCCGAACCTGTCGATGTCGCTGGGCACCGCCTCGCTGACCCCGCTGTCGGTGGCGCGCGGCTACGCCGTGTTCGCCAACGGCGGCTCGCGCGTGGACACCTGGCTGATCGACCAGGTCAATGACCGCGACGGCAACCTGGTGTTCAAGGAAAACCCGGCGCTGGCCTGCCGCGACTGCGCCGGCAGCAGTGACCAGCCGGTCAACCAGGTGGTGGACGGCTTCAACTTCGGCGCTCCGGCCCCGAAGGTGGACCCGGCCGCCGCCAAGGCCGAAGCCAAGGTCGAAACCCCGGCGGCACCGGCCAACCCGGATGCCCGCACTGCCCCGCGCGCGATCGACGCCCGCACCGCCTACCAGCTGGTATCGATGATGCGCGACGTGGTCCAGCGCGGTACCGGCGTTCAGGCCAAGGTGCTCGGCCGCGAGGACGTGGGCGGCAAGACCGGCTCCACCAACGACCACCGCGACGCCTGGTTCTCCGGCTTCGGTGGCCCGTACGTGACCACCGTGTGGGTGGGCCGCGACGACTTCCGTTCGCTGGGTTACCGCGAATACGGTGGCAAGGCCGCCCTGCCGATCTGGATCGACTACATGCGCACCGCGCTGAAGGACACCCCGATCGCGCAGAACGACCCGCCCAGCGGCATGGTCCAGGCCACCCTCAACGGCGCGACCGAGTGGGTGAAGGTGGAAGACATGGACCGCCTGACCGACTACGACCTGAACCTCAATACGCCGCAGGCCGACGCCGCCGCGTTCGACATCTTCTGAGGAATGGTCCGGTGGGTGCCAACCGTTGGTTGGTACCGATGCTGCTCCGGTAGACGCCAACCTTGGTTGGCGGCCCGTGCCGACCAAGGTCGGCACCTACCAGAGCGTTGGTGGGTGCCAACCGTTGGTTGGTGCCGATGCTGCTCCGGTAGACGCCAACCTTGGTTGGCGCCCCGTGCCGACCAAGGTCGGCACCTACCAAGGCGTTGGTGGGTGCCAACCGTTGGTTGGCGCCGATGCGGCTCCGGTAGAGGCCAACCTTGGTTGGCGCCCCGTGCCGACCAAGGTCGGCACCTACCAGAGCGTTGGTGGGTGCCAACCGTTGGCTGGTGCCGATGCGGCTCCGGTAGAGGCCAACCTTGGTTGGCGCCCCGTGCCGACCAAGGTCGGCACCTACCAGAGCGGTTGCCTCCGCCATACCCACGCGGATGTCACATCCGTGCGCTAGTCTGTGGCCAGGTCGCAACAGGAGTCATCGCATGCATCGCGCCCGTCAGCATGCTGCCAGCCAGACCCGCGAGCGGCGCCATCGCCTCGCCCACGAAGCCGCCCGCCTGATGGCCGAAGGCGGCATCCGCGACTACCACCAGGCCAAGTTGAAGGCTGCCAGCCGGCTCGGCATCCACGACGATGCCTCCCTGCCCCGCAACACCGAGATCGAAGACGCCCTGCGCGAGTACCAGCGGCTGTTCTCCGGCCCCCAGCACGGCAACGAGCTGCAGCGCCGCCGCGAAGCCGCGTTGCGTGCGCTGGAGTTCCTGCACGGCTTCGCACCGCGCCTGGCCGGCCCGGTGCTGGAGGGCACCGCCGACGCCAACAGCCCCGTACAGCTGCACCTGCACAGTGACGATCCGGAGGCCGTGCACCGCTTCCTGGACGAGCACGGCATTCCCGCCGAATCGCGGACGCGTCGACTGCGGATGGACCGCGAACGGAGCCTGGACGTGCCGGTGTGGGTGTTCAGCGCCGAAGAGCTGACCTTCGACCTGGCCGTGCTGCCGTATGACGCCCTGCGCCAGGCGCCCTTGTCGCCGGTGGACGAGAAGCCGATGCGACGCGCGTCTGTCGCACAGTTGCGGCAGCTGCTGGCCGAGGCGGAGATCACCGCGTATATCGGCGGGTAGCGGTAGCTCCGGCCTTGGTGGGTGCGGACCGTTGGTCCGCACGATGCATCGGGCATGCGGACACCTGGCCCAAGAGCAGCCGAGCATGGCTCGGCTCTACAGAAGGCGCGCGGCCTGCTTCCTTCTTCTGGTGGGTGCGGACCGCTGGTCCGCACGATGCATCAGGCATCCGGACACCTGGCCCAAGAGCAGCCGAGCATGGCTCGGCTCTACAGAAGGCGCGCTGCCCTACCAGACATCATGGTGCTGCTCCTCCGTCTCATCGCCAAGCAGGCGCATCAGCCACGGTGCTCCCACCCGCTGCGGGTACGCCATCATCATCCGCGCATGCATGTTCTGCAGATCGCCCAGCAACCAGGTCTGGTTGTAGACATCGCCGAACGGGTCCGACCACGCCGTCTGTATCCGCGCGCGCTCACCGCCGTTGAGGTTGGGCATCCTGTCCAACGGCACCTCCAGCACCGGCTCCAGCCCCCGGTTGATGGCCGCGTTCTCCGCCTCCGCCGCACGCATGAGCTCCAGCCGGTGGCTCACCTGCCAGCATGGGAAGGGGAAGCAGCTGCCCGTGGCTTCGATGTACGCCGCCATGTCGGCCAGCATGTGGGCTTTCAGCTGCCACACCCTCTCACTGTCCAGCAGTTGTCGCACCCGCAGGGTGCGCAGCGTTCCCGCGCGGACGTCTTCCGGCGTGGTGAACGGCTCGCCCGGTGTCGGGCCACCATGCCGCACCAGCACGATGCGATGGATCGCCTCCTGGGTGATGTTCTCCACGCGCACCGCGGCGGCCTCCGGATGCACGCGCGGTGGCGGCACGCTCGCCACCCGCCAGTGGTACCAGAGCACCAGCACCATGCCCACCAGGCACAACAAGGTGAACTGCACCCAGCGATCCAGATTGCGGGTGTAGTAGTAGAAACGCGCCCGCCACAGATAGAACGTGCGGTAGCTGATGAATCGGCTTACCCATCGATACATTGCCATCTCCTCGGCAAGGACCCCGGCGCGGCGGGGTTCATTACGCGCACCACGCCGGGGCTGCACGGCTTACCAGCCGATGCCCACGCCGACGCCCATGCTGCGCTCACCGCTGTTGGTGAACGCACCATTGAGGCTGAAGGTGGCCGAACCCTTCTCGTTCAGCACGCGCTGGTAGCCCACCGCCATCGCCGACTCACCCTCGCTGTAACCCACGCCCGCACCCAGGCGGTTGTAGGTGGCCAGGCCGGCGGTATTCATCGCCATCGCACTCTGTGCGCTGCTCATTGCCGCCATGCGGTTGAAGCGCTTGTCCATCTTGTCCAGGCGGCGCTCGAAGTTGCTGATCGCACCATCGGTGTACTCGTTGGCCCGGGCAAGCATCTTCTCCAGCTCGGCGGTATCGACCTGCGGCTTGGGCGTGTCGTCCTGCTTCGACTTCGGCTGCGGGGCTGGCTTGTCACCTTCACCGGTTGAGGCGATCTGCGGCGAGCCGCCGGTCTCCGGCGCCGGCGCGGTCTCTTCGGTGGATGGCGAAGGCGTGGATGCTGCCGCCGTGGCGCGGGCCTGCGGCTGACCGTCGATACGCTGCTCCAGCCCATCCATGCGGCCGTTGATCTGCTGCTGCATCGAATGCAGCTGGCCGCCGTTGACCGCATCGCGGCTGCCGGCCGCGATCAGGCCGTTGGCCACGTTGGAGATGACCATGCCGTTGGCGCCGGCCAGGGTGAGCTGGGCGGTACCGTCTGCGCGTACCGAGGGAGTTTCCTGGAACACGGAGCGGAGCTGGGATTCGACCTGGTTCACGCGCGAGGTGGTGCTGACCACGGCGCCGTCGAGCGCTTCCAATGCGCCGTTGAGGGTGGATTGGGACTGGCCCTGCACGTTGAAGCTGGGGCCGACGATGTTGCCATTGGCATCGACTTCGCCGCCGAGGGCGGAGAGTGCACCGCGCAGCTGGCCGACGGTGGCAGCGTTGTGGTTGGCGGTGCCGTTGGCGATGTTTACGAGGCGGCGCTTCGTACCAACACTACCAAACGACACAACCCCCGCCTCGGCTGCATAAGAGCCGCTTCCGAGCGCGATAGAACCATGGGCCCCGGAATCGACTCTGGAACCAGCACCAAACGCAATGGCTCCGATTGCACCGGGCTCGCCGCCCCTACCAACCTCAGCTCCAGTTCCGACGGCAAAGCTGGAATCTGAGCCTTGGAAGACAGTGGACGCCCGTCCGATGGCAATTGAGTTTTTGCCCATTGCCTCGGCGAAAGTTCCAATTGCAGTGCCACCCTCAATGCCCGTCTTTGCCAAGTTTCCAATGGCGAGACCAACCGGACCAGCCTGAGCACCGCCATGCTCAGGAGCCGTACCCACACTGACGTACTGGCTGATGCCTTCCATGGCCGAAACACGGCTGTTGGTCTCATAGAGCTGACTGCCACGCACAACATCCGAGCTATCAGCCGACAGTGTCGCCTCGGCCACACCAGTCAATCGCGCACCGCCAAAGTCGATTGGACCGCTCGCATCCAATCCACGCATTGCCTGCTCGCCCACCTCCCGCTCCTTGCGCATCGCCTCCAGATCATTCCGATTTTGCGAGATCTTCTGCTCGGCGGCGTACAACTGACTGCCGGTTACAGCATCGCGGCTTCCTGGCGCCACTCGACCGTCAGCAAGGTTGGTCAGCACCATGCCATTCACTCCATTAAGCGCGATCTGGCTCATGCCGTCGGCGCGGGTCGAGGGTGATTCCTGGAAGATCGAGCTGAGCTGGCCTTCCACCTTCTCCGCCCGGCGGCCTGCGGTGATCACAGCGCCGTCGAGTGCCACCAGCGCGTCCTCAACGGTGCTCTGAGTTCCACTCTGTACTGCATAAGTAGGGGCAATGATGTTGCCGTTCGCATCCATGCCTGCGCCGCCGCCGAGGGTGGCGAGGGAATCCTTGAGCTGGGAGACAGTGGTGGCGTTGTGGTCAGCGGTGCCTCGGGCGATGTTTACAAGGCGGCGCTGCATGCCGACACCCCCAAATGACGCAACTCCTTCTTCATCTGCTAGGGAACTATTTCCAAGCGCCAGCGAGCCGTGAGCCCCGCTTCCAACTCTTGCGCCAGCACCAATCGCGACACCTTCATTCGCACCGCCCGCGCCTCCACCGACCTGTGCCCCGACCCCCATCGCGAATCCATTCTCGGAGTCCACAGAGACAGTTGCCCCTCTACCAATTGCAGTAGAGTTCCTCCCCATCGCCTCCGCAAATGTCCCTACCGCAGTTCCTCCCTCCAGTCCTGTCTTTGCTGAATTTCCCACCGCAACGCCTGCCGCACCCGCTTCTGCGCGCTCACTGAAGGGTGCTGAGCCGATACTCACAAACTGTGCAATGTCCTCAAGATCTGAGACGCGTGAATTGGTTGAATGCAGCTGCCTACCAGACACAGCCTCAGCACTGCTGGCGCTCAAGATCCCATCTGCCACACCACTGATCTTCCGATTGGCATTGGCGCTGTTACGCACATCCAACGTCGCACCGCTGTTCTTCCCGCCCAGGCGCACATCGCCGGACGCGGAAACCTGCGCCACCAGCCCGCCCAGCACCGCTGTTTCGGCCAGCGCCTTGGTCGCATCCGCCTTTGCCAGGGTCGCGTCCGCAGCCGCAGAGGTGGCCATGCCTTCCACAGCCACCACCTTCTCATTGGTGGCACTGAGCTGTCTGCCATTCACGGCTTCATAGCTGCTGGCACTGATCGCACCATCGGCCACGCCATCCAGTCTCCGGTTCGCATTCGCGCTGTTGCGTACATCCAGCACGGTGCCGCTGTTCTTCTCACCCAGGCGGACAGCCTCCGTGGCCGAAACCTGCCCGACCAGCCCACCCAATATGGTGGCTTCAGCCAAGGCCTTGCTGGCATCAACCTGTGCGGCGTTGGCGGTGGCCTGCGCGTCGTTGGCGGCATTCTGTGCAGTTGTTACCCGGCCGTTGGTTTCATTCAACTGCTTGCCCGTAATGGCCTCGGCACTGCTGCTGCTGACAGCGCCATCCGCCAGGTTGACGATCTTGCGCTTGATACTGGAGCTGCCGACCGAGACCTGATTGATGCCGGTGGTCTGCGAGCCTTTGCCCAGAGCGACACTTCCCGTGTGCGATGCCAGGGCGCGGTCGCCCAACGCAATGGCACTTTCGGCACCCGCCTTTGCAAGATTGCCAAGCGCCGTCGAATACAAACCCGATGCGGCGGCCTCCCGGCCAATGGCGACGGCCTGATTGCCGCTCGCATCTGCCTTGTAGCCCAGCGCGGCGGCATGGGTCGCCGCGGCCGTGGCATCATTGCCTACGGCCACGGCGCGATCGCCCACTGCCGAAGCACGCAGGCCTGCCGCCACCGCGCCGTTGCCACTGCGCGTTGCAGCACCGAGAGCGACTGCACCGGTGGCAGCGCTCTTGTCGCCGTTGGCGTCGACACTGGCCCGAGCATCTGCACCAACTGCGATGCTGTTGGTGTTGTAGGCCTTCGCCGAGCGCCCCATCGCTGCACTCGCAGCGCTTCCGCTTCCCTCCGCTTCTGCCGCCAGCCCGATGGCCGGGGCGGATGCATTCAGGCGCGCGGTTGCCGCGTCTGCGGCGCGCTGTGCATCTGCCAGCTTGGTGTTGGTGGCATTCAACTGCTTCCCTGACACAGCATCGGTGCTGGACGCACTCAGCGTGGCATCCGCCACGCCCGTGATCTTGCGATTGGCGCTGGCACTGTTGCGGACGTCCAGTGCGGTGCCGCTGTTGCTTGCGCCTATACGGATATTTCCCGAAGCAGACGTCTGGCTCAGAAGGCCGGAGAGCGTATTGGCCTTTGCCAGCGCACTGTCGGCATTGGTCTTGGCGGAGTCGGCGACGGACCGTGCGGCCGTTACATTGGTGTTGGTGGCATTGAGCTGCTTGCCAGACACAGCATCCGTACTCGTCGTGCTTAGCGTGGCATCCGCCACGCCCGTGATCCTGCGATTGGCGCTGGCACTGTTGCGGACGTCCAGCACGGTTCCGCTGTTACTTGCACCTAGGCGAACGTTCCCCGAGGCAGACGTCTGGCTCAGGAGGCCGGAAAGCACATTGGCTTTCGACAAGGCATTGTCCGCATTGGACTTCGCCGTATCGGCAACAGTCCTGGCCGCCCTGGCGGTCGAGTAAGCCGAATCCGCTGTGCTTCGCGCCGATGCTACATTCTGATTGGTTTCATACAGCTGACCACCGGTGACCGCGTCCGCACTACCGTAGGAAATGTTGCCTGATGCGACATTCACGATCCTTCGTTTAATGCTGTTGCTTCCCACCGATACTGTGTTGCTTCCGTTGGCTACCGAGTTGGCACCAATGGCCACCGCATTCGATGCGGTGGCCGAGGCGCCGCTTCCAAGGGCGACAGCATTCTCGGCGCGAGCCGTTGAGCTGTTCCCCAAAGCGGTTGCGCCAATGTAATCGGCAAACGCTCTCGTCCCGATGGCAATGCTATGACCACCATTTGCGCCAGTACGCGACATATAGCCGATGGCGACGCTGTCGACGTCGGAGGTTGTAGAGTGGTAGCCGAACGCGACACTGTTACGCTTCTCGACTCGCGCACCTTGACCGAACGCGAACGAGTAACTTCCGTACATTCTGGACCCCGCACCGATCGCCATCGAGTTCGTCACATCCAAACCCATGTCAGCATAGCCTGTCGACATGCGAGGGTCCCACGAACCTATGAATGGAATGCAATGCCGGATGTTCCCGTTGTCACCCGAACAACCGACATCGAGACCCGCATTCGCGCTGCCCGCCGCACCGGCCAGTGCGATGAAGACAATCAGTGCGGTCCCGCGACGATGAATCAAGGCGCTTCGTGGCTTTCCACGCGCTGCTACCAGCTCGCCCACGACCACCCAACACTGCTTTGCATTGCTCCAGATACGACGATAGATATGATTCATGCTCTTTTCCTTAACAGGACATCGAAAATGAGGCCCCGCGAACAGCGCGGGGCCAGGAACGATCAGGCGCTTGGCGCCAGGGTGGTTACGTGCTCGCGGTAGCCGTCCTTGGACAGGCGGTAATGCAGCTGCACGGTGTTGCCCGGCTGAGGCTGGAACGGCAGCTTCAGCTCCGCATCCGGGTACAGGCTTTTGGCAAAGTCGTGGGTCGTGCAGGCACCACTGCCAGTGCACTCGGCCAGCCCTGTGATGCCGACCCGCAAGGTCCCCACGTTGCGCAGGGTGTCGCCCTGCAGTTGCAGATCCACGCTGCCATTGGCGGGCAGCACGTTCACCAGCGCACCCCAGACCAGGCTGACGCCGACGTTGGCCTGTGCCGCCTGCTCGTCACCCTCGAGCAGGGTCCCGTCCGGTCCCCTGACACCCTCGAAGTAGACGCGGTAGGCCACTTCCTTCTCCACGCTGCGTAGCGGAATCACCCGGATCAGGCGATTGCCTCCGCCAGTCAGTGCGAACTTCCCAGGGGTGATGGCGACCGCGGCGTCGGCCGCCTCCATTTCCACCTCTTCCTCGCCAACCTGGGCAGGATTCGAGATGCGCAACAGGCGTGCCTGCACGTACTGCGGCTGCGTGGAGTGCGAATAGACGCGGATCTGCGTACCGCGTTTGCCATCGACGGCCGCGCGCATCGGATGGATGGAGAGGTTGGCATGCGCCGGCGGCGCTAGCAGCGCGCTCAACGGCAACAGACAGAACAGCAGCTTCTTCATGATGAGGCTCCGTGGTGATCAGGGTTTGGCGGTCGGCACGCGCAGCTCTACCGTCAGCTCGCCGTCGTAAAGACCGGGCCGCTTGCTGGCGATGGGCGTAGGCGGCGTTTCCAGCACCAGCGGGGTGGGCACGCAGTACACGGGTTGATTGATGCCCGGCAGCATCACCAGGCGCAGCTGCGCGCTGTCGATGCCACGCAGCAGCTGTTCCTCGCCGTGTTTCATGGCCAGCAGGTTTCCGCCGTATTTCAGGCCGACCTGGTAGTCGAGGCGTTGGGTGTCGTCACTGCCGCCATCTCCGTGCCAGACCGCATAGTCACGCCCTGGTGGTGGCCGTGGACCGCTGTCGCGCACGGTGACGCCGAGGAACTCGCTCTGCGAGCCCACGCCGTCGTACAGGCACATGTCCACTTCCTTGTAGCCGCCGACCATCTTGCGGATGGGGTCGTAGCGCAGGTCCATGTTGACCAGCGGCGCGATGCCATCGAAGCCAGGAAAGTAGATCGAGATCGCGTCGTAGTCGGTGACGGTGAAATCGAAGTTGAAGGTGGCTGTGGCGACAGGTGCTGCGGCGGGATCGGCCTTGATGTTCAGGCGCATCGCGGCCTTCCAGTGGCCTGCCACGAGCCGCGCAAGCTCAGATGCCGGAACAATCAGAGCAGCACCTGTGCCGATCGGTTCGTCAGATGCACATTGGTACCAGAATACGCTGTTCAGAATGTGCTTCTGACGGTCCCAGTAATCGAAATTGCAGCGAGGACCCGACATAACTCGCTGCAGGCTTCCTACCGCGCGAATCTCCGTACGCAGACCAGTCCTCAGTTCAACGAGACGCAATGCTATCTCTGTTGTTCCCCCTGACGAGCTCGGCTCACCTTCCGTCGGGCACCGCCCAAACTCACTATCAGAAGCAGATCCACAAACCACATGGATCTGCCCATACTTGAACGCCAGATCGTGACTGAACCCCAGCACCGTCCGCGGCGCCCACAGCTCCACATCACCCGGTACCGCCGAGCGATCCCAGCTCATCACGATGTCCCGGCTCTGGTCAGTCGGATGCGTCTCCGGCGGCCACTGCGCCCACGCCCGTGGCATCACCAGAACCAGCGCACACACCAGCATCAACACACACATCCAACGCCGGCTCATGGCGCACCTCCTGCAGCAGCGGTCTGGGGCGTGGCGGCGATCAACGCGCGTTCCTGCAGCAGGCGGGTCACGCGGGCCTGCTGGCGGATCTCGGGCGGCAGCTGGGCCACGGCCAGCGGCTCGCAGTGCACGGCGCCGACCAGCAGCACCACCTGGCGGCGCTCGCGCACCTGCAGCGGGCAGTGCAGCAGGCGGTCGTCCTGCAGCAGGTACAGCGTTGTTTCGCGGCGCGGGAAATCGGCAACGAAGCTGCCGTTGGCGCTGGTGCCGGGCACCGGCGCATTGAGGATGCGGGCACCGCCCAGCGGCGACCCCGCAAGGTCCTTGGCGTTGCCAATGAAGGTGTAGGTCACTTCGATCGGCACCGGCATGCGCATCAGCTTGCCGGGCGTGAGGAACATCGGCCGTGCACCGCCCACGCCGGTCACGCGGATCGCGGCGATGCTGTCCAGCGTGCTGGCATCCTGCACTTCGGCGCGCTGCGACTGATAGGCCTGCAGCGGCAGCAGCCGGCGCTCGCCGATCTGCAGACGCTGTCGGCGCAGCCCACCCACCTGCAATTCCGCGGCCACGCCATGCAGGTCGGCATCGTCGAAACCGTCCACCTGCACGGCCAGGCCGGCCTCGGCACCGTTGGCACCGCTCCAGTAGAAACCACGACGACCCAGTGCGAAGCCGGAGCTGTGGCTGCCGCTGTAGCCGGTCTCGCCACGCCCCCGCTGCTGATAGTGCGCGATGCTGGCGGTAGTGTTGCCGATGCCGTTCTGCAGCTGGCCACTCAGCGATGCGCTGTAGCGATCGTTGTTGTTGGCGCGCAGTTCGGCATTCAGCTCCCGATAGTGCGTGTCCCGGTCCTGGCGCAGGCTCTGGCCCACGCTGTAGTCGATGGCCGGGCGCTGATGCTGCGGCTGGCGCACGTCCACCGCATAGCGCCGCTGGCCACTGCTTTCATGGTTGCGCTGCAGGCGGGTCAGGCTCAGGTTGAAGTAGATGCCACGGTCACGCTCGTTGCTGCCGCGCACGCTGTCGGTGCTGCGCTGCTGCCATAGCCCCACGCGCGTGGACACGCTGAAGTTCTGCCAGCGGTGGCTGCGGCTGAAACTGGCCTGCCAGGTGCGGCTGAGCACCGGCTCGCGGCGCGGCTCCAGCGGGCCGGGCGGCAGCAATGGATCCAGCCCGAACAACGGGTCCTGCTCGAATTCAGGCCGATGCCAGCCGGTGCGCCAGGTCTGGCGCCGGGTGTAGCCCACGTAGACGTTGCCGCCGGCCAGCGGCAGCGATACCGAGCCGCTGAGTGAGTTGGTGCAGCCCAGCTGGTCGCGTGCATCGGCCTCGAACTGGCAGGCCTTGCCGCGCATGCGCTGCTGGTAGAGATTCCACGATGCCTTGCGCCGGTATGACAGCTGGTGCTGCTGACCATTGCTGCCATCGCTTCCACGCATGCCGCTGAGCGAGGCGCGCATTTCCTGGGTGGCCAGCACGCGGCGCAGGTCCAGGCGCAGCTCGCCGTAGCTGTGGCCGCCGAGGTTGGCAGCGCCGGCAGTCATGGCGGCATCGCGGCCCAACGGCACGCGCACGCCGGCCATCGCCACACTTTCACCATCAAAGCGGTCGCTACGGCGCTCATTGCGGCGGCCGCCCTGCACGAACCACTGCCACTGGCTGTTGGTCCAGTCGCCGCCCTTGTCGAACGGCGCCTCCTCGGTGCGCACCAGTACACCATCTTCGTAGATGCGCATGCGCACCAGGTAGTTGCCGAACGGGAAATTGCGGGTGTCGATCTGGTTGATGCCCGCCTGCAGGTAGAAGGTCTGCAGCAGGCGCTCGCCGTCGAACACATCGACGCGCGCATCGCGCGCCAGCAGCACGGTCAGCGGCGTGGCCTGCACGGCCGCGTCGGTGTCCACATAGGCCTGGGTGGTGCCCACCCGTGCGCCCTGGAAACGGTCCAGCGGCAGCATGCTGAAGCTGAAGGTGCCGCCCTGCGGGCTGGACAGGTTGCGGCGGTCCATGCGCCCGGCCTGCAGGTAATGCGCCTGGCCCAGGTCATGGCGGTAATAGACGTTGTCGAACTGGAAGTCGTCGTCGCTGCCACGGCTGCGGTAGCGCTGCTGGGTGTAGTACCAGTCGGCGGACAGGTGGCCGCGATCAAACAGGCCCAGCGTGCCCACACCGCGCGCGGACAGCGCCCGGTAGTCGCGGCCGCCGCTGACGTTGAGTGTCTGCTGGTGCAGGAAGGCGTTCTCGGCATTGGCCGTGACCGTGTGGTAACGCTCAGCCGCCGGTTCACCGGGAATCCACTGCCGCGCCACGAACAGGCGCACGGCGCCCTCGCCTTCGTCGTACAGCGCGCGCGCCGCGGTGGGCTCTTCGGGCGGGTCCAGATAGCCGCACCCCGCCGTGGCGCCACCAAAGCGGCAGGCCAGGTGGCTGTTGCGCGGCAATGGTTGCGACAGCGCCGGCAGCAACGCCGCCTGTGCTTCGGCAGGCAGGGCCAGCGCCTGCAGCACGCGCGCGGGGTCTTCCAGCTGCACGTGCTCCAGGGTCACGCGCACCGGCGACAGCCCGGCCGAGCGGCCGAACAGCTGGATGTCGAGTTGTTCGGTCTGGCCTTCGACCAGATCCTCGAAGCCGGCGGGGACGCCGTGGGCCGCTACCGAGGGAGCAGCCAGTGCCAGGGCGAGCGCGACCGCCAGCCGGGTAACGGCGGGGGCGTGTGGGGTCATTGGGGGTACCGCTGGAGTAGCGGCCGGCCCGGGGTGCGGGCCGGCGCGGGAAGCCGTGGATCAGGGCTTCTGGTTCATGACGATGAAGACAACGCCTTCGTAGCGGCCGTTGACCGTAAGCGGGCCGCCGGCACCGCCTTGGGCGATGGTCAGCGGCATGGGGATGGAGGCACCGGGCGTCGAGCTGGCGCCGTTGAACAGGTCGGCCGCCTTGAGCTCGGTGACCGACGTGGTCAGCGCATCGGAATTCAGGCTGACGGCCAGCGGTACGCGGGTGCTGCCATTGAGCAGCTCCGGCGTCTGGCGAAGGCGAACCTGGATGTCCGCAGTTTCGTCATTGGAATGGATGCGCACCTGCTGCGTCGACGGCAGCAGGCCACGCAGCGGATCGTGGGTCAGCTGCACGGTGTCCGGCAGCGGGGTGCCATCGTCGCGCAGCAGCGCCAGGGTCGGGTCGACGTCGGCGTAGACGGTGATCTTGGTTTCCAGCGCGTGCGCGGACAGCGAAGCAGTAGCCAGCGCTGCAGCGAGCGCGGCCTTCTTGATAATGGCGTGCATGGTTGTCTCTCTCGGACAAGGGGGAATTTGAAAGCTCCCCTCCCCAAGGAGAAAAGGGAGGGAAGCGCCGCCCGCGGGGATGGGTGCGGGCGACGGAGAGAATGTTAGAAATCCATTGCCGTGCAGGCCATTCAAGCATTCCTAAAACGTTGACCGTTAAGGAGAATTTTTGAAGGCGCTCTATGTTTGAGGGTTATGCAATTTCCCTCACTGTTTGAATGCAATAAACCTCATTGCATTGCGTTTGTAGAGTCGGGCATGGCTCGACTCTACTGTGGGGCATCCACGCGTGGCGTGGATCTGCGGGATGGCATCAGGCCGCCTTTCGGCGGCCTGATGACACGACGCGGTGGTGCGCGATCAGAAGAAGATCGCGTACAGGATCAGCAGCGGAATCGGCACGCCCAGCAACCAGAGCAGAATCATCTTCATGGCAGGTCTCCTTGCATGGAAGGGTGGATTACAGGTCGCGGCGGCGGCCGCCCCAGGTGGCGCTGAGGCTGGCGAAGAACGCGCCGATCAGCAGGGTGATGAAGAGCCACAATGCGGCGTAGGCGGTCGCCTTCCGCGCATCGTCGGCAGCCTGCTTGGCGGTATTCCTGGCCTTCTGCAGCGCTGCACGCATGCGGGTCTGCACATCGGTCACGCGGGCCTGCGCTTCAGCCGGGCTCATCCCGGTCTCGCGCGCGATCAGCTGTGACAGGTACTGGGTATCGGCCGGATCCAGGCCTTCCCCCTGCAGGCTGTTGACGATGATGCGGTTCACTTCGGCACGCACTTCGCGGCGATCGCCGATCGGACCGTTGCCCGGCGCCGGTCGCGGCGGTGGGGCCATGCGCGCGTCGCGCGGACCGGCGCCCGCTGCCGGCGGTGGCGCGGCATCCGGGTCCATCGGTGCGCCCGGCGGCGGCGCTGCGGGATCGGCCTGCCCTGCGTGGGTCGTGCTGCGGAACAGCGCATCCACCCAATAGTCGAGGTCGCCTTCCGGTGCAGCCGCCACAGCGCCGCTGGCACCGGCTGCAGCCACGCCGACGGTGGACGCAGCGGCACCGGCAGTGGCGCCGGCCACCTTTGCGCCCGCACCCAGCACGCCACCGATGGCCGACGTCAGCAGGCCCGCGGTCAGCAGCGTGGCCACCGCCCACGACACGAAGCCGTGCGCGGTGTCGCGGAAGTAGGTTTCGTCGCCGTGGATCTGCGTCCACTTGGTGCGCAGGCGACCCGCCAGATAGCCACCCAGGCCGGAAGCGGCCAGCGCGGTGAAGGTGAGCCAGGCGATGCTGGACCAGCCGAAGGTTTCCTTGCTGACGCCTTCGAACGACCAGGGCGACACCGACGACAACCCCAGGCCCACGCCGAGGATCAGCAGGATGAGAGAGAGCGCAGCGGCGGCGGCGGCGCCAGCGAAGATGGCTCCCCACGACACCGCGCTTTCGCTGGCGGGCGGAACGATGGGGGCAGTGACGACAGCGGCGACGTCAGCGCCGAGCGGGCCGCGCTCGGGTGGGTCGAATCGGGTACTCATCGGATGGACGCTCCATTTCAGGTGCTGCGAATGCAGCTGGCGTCCTGAGGCTGCGCGAGCGCTTGTGAAGCTGGTGAGACCCCTGAATCACGCGGTCTTGGCGCGTTGAAGAGCGTGCCAACCAAGGTTGGCACCTACCAAAGGCGGGAACGCGGTAAATCCATGCCACGCGTGGATGGGGAAGCGTGCCAACCAGGGGCGGGAACAAGTGGATCCACGCCATGCGTGGATGGTTTTTCGCGAGTGTCGAAAGCGTGCCAACCTTGGTTGGCACCCACCAGGGCGGCAGAAAAAAAAAACGCCCCGCGCATGCGGGGCGTTCTCGGCACAACCTACGCGGGCGATCAGCCCTGGTAGTCGCGCACATCGCTGCCGGTGTAGACCTGGCGCGGACGGCCGATCTTCATTTCCGGATCGACCTGCTGTTCCAGCCAATGCGAGACCCAGCCGGAGGTACGGCCCAGGGCGAACATGACGGTGAACATTTCGGTCGGGATCTGCAGCGCCTTGTAGATGATGCCGCTGTAGAAATCGACGTTCGGGTACAGCTTGCGCGCGACGAAGTACTCGTCCTGCAGCGCGGCCTGTTCCAGCTTCACGGCCACGTCCAGCAGCGGATCCTGCACGCCCAGCTGCTTGAGCACCTTGCTGGTCATCTCGCCGATGACCTTGGCGCGCGGATCGAAGTTCTTGTAGACGCGGTGGCCGAAGCCCATCAGGCGGAAGCCGGAGGTCTTGTCCTTGGCCTTGACCACGGCGGACTCGACGTTGTCGGCGCTGCCGATCTCTTCCAGCATCTTCAGCACGGCTTCGTTGGCACCGCCGTGGGCCGGACCCCACAGCGCGGTGACGCCCGCGGCGACCGACGCGTACGGGTTGGCACCGGTCGAACCGACCAGGCGCACGGTCGAGGTCGAGGCGTTCTGCTCGTGGTCGGCGTGCAGGATGAACAGCAGGTCCAGCGCCTTGACCACATCCGGGTTCAGATCGTACTGGCCGTCAGCCGACTCGAAGGTCTGCTTCAGGAAGCGGCTGACGTAGTCCAGCGACGTGTCCGGCTTGTTGGCCGGCAGGCCCTTGCCATGGCGGTAGATCAGCGCCGACAGGGTCGGCACCTTGGCGATCAGGCGCACGGCGGCCTGGCGGCGCTGTTCGGCGTCGGACAGGTCCAGCGCGTCGTGGTAGATGGCCGACAGCTGCGCGATCGCAGCAGCCAGGATGGCCATCGGGTGGGCGTCCTTGGCGAAGCTGCCGATCAGGGTGTTGATCGAGTCGTCGACATTGGCTTCGGCAGTCAGCTCATCGGTGAAGGCCTTCAGCTGCTCGGCGCTCGGGCGCTCGCCGTTGATCAGCAGGTAGGCCACTTCGACGTAGCTCGACTTTTCCGACAGCTGCTCGATCGGGTAGCCGCGGTACAGCAGCACGCCCTTGTCGCCGTCGATGTAAGTGATGGCGGACTTGCAGCTGGCCGTCGCGGTGAAGCCGGAATCGTAGGTGAAAAACCCCGTTTCCTTGGTCAGCTTCGCGATGTCGACGCAGTCGTTGCCAAGGGTGGGTTTGATGACGGGCAGAACGACGGACTTATCGCCGGCGTTGAGCGTGACCTGATCAAGATCGGACACTGTGTGCGCTCCTTCATGGGAAGGCGCCTGCCCAAGCGCATTGGTCAGGCACGTGAATGACGTCCTCGGCCTGTGCCGGGGATCATGCCATTATCGCACAGCAGCATTTGCCCGGCGCTAGACAGAAGTCGTAGACGGCAGGCGGCCAGAACCCGGCCAGCAAGCGGCCCGGATCGGCAAAAGCGTTGTCACACGAACGCAGTGTTCTGTCCATCCAAACGCCCGTTGGGTAGGCGTTGGGGAAAAACAAACGGCCGCGCAGAGCGCGGCCGTCGGTTCGAAGCTGGATCGACAGATCAGCGCGCGTAGCGCTTCTGGAACTTGTCGATACGGCCCGAGGTGTCGATGACCTTGTGCTTGCCCGTGTAGAACGGGTGCGAAGCCGAGGAAATTTCAACCTTCACCAGCGGGTAGTCGTTGCCGTCTTCCCACTTGATGGTTTCCTTCGTCGCCATGGTCGAGCGGGTCAGGATCTTGAAATCGGAGGTGACGTCATGGAAGACGACGTCGCGGTAGTTCGGATGGATATCGGCCTTCATGGGCTCACACCGTAAATGGGCTGGTGGTCAAGAGCGGCATTATAAGCACCGGTTGCCGCCCGGGGCAACCGGTGCCGGTCAATCGGCTTCAGTCCGCGCCCAGGGCCTGGCGTACCAGGGCCTCGAAACGCTGCTGGTCGTAGGCCATCAGCAGATCGCAGTTGTCCGGCTGGCCGGTCTGGCGGTTCCAGTCGACGATGGTGGCGCCGCGGCTGAACGTACCATTCAGCTCCACGTTCAGCGGACGCGACTCGACCCGAAGCTGCCCTTCCGGGTTCAGTGCCCAGGCCATGGCAACCGCGTCGGCGGTGTACCAGCGGCCGCCCTTGCTGTCTTCGGACAGGCCACGGGTTTTGCGCGAGATCAGCTCGTAGAAGCGGGCGCGATCGGAATCGGCCTGCAGCCATTTCTCGGCTTCTTCCAGCGGCAGGCCGTGGGCGACGGTGGCCTCCCAGTCCGACACCAGCAGATGCTTGAACGAGGTGAACACCACATGCGCCGCTTCCGGATCGAAGGCGATGTTGAATTCGGCCGCCGGGGTGATGTTGCCGTGGCAGGTGACCGCGCCGCCCATCACCACAATGCGCTTGATGCGCTGGGGCAGGGTCGGGTCCAGCTTCAGTGCCAGCGCGAGGTTGGTCAGCGGGCCAAGCATCACCAGCATCAGTTCGCCGGCATGCGCGTGCGACAGGCGCAGGATGGCCAGCGCAGCATGCTCGGCTTCGGCCTGGCGGCTCGGCGGCGGCAGGTCCACGTCGCCATAGCCATCACGGCCATGCACGTGGGCAGCGTCTACGGAAGGATGCAGCAGCGGATCCGGGCTGCCGGCAAACACCGGCACGTCGGTGCGGCCGACGATGTCGCAGAGCTTGAGGGCGTTGCGGACGGTGTACTGCAGGCCGACATTGCCGGCGGCGATGGTCAGGGCGACCACGTCATGCCGTTCATCGGCAAAGGCCATCAGCAGGGCCAGGGCGTCGTCCACACCGGGGTCGGTGTCGATCAACAGGGGGATCTTGTGGGTCATCGTTGCCGTCTTCAGATCGGCAACGAAGTGTGGACCGGGATGATGACCGTTGCAAGTATGGGGGGCGGCAGGGCTGCGACCTGCACCCGCGGTAGTGCCGGCCGCTGGCCGACAACTTCAACAGCAACGCCGAAAACGGGTTTCCCGCGGATGGCAGGGAAGAGCTCTCTGTAGAGTCGAGCCATGCTCGACTCCCGCGCGCAACGCGCACAGCAACCGAGCGTGGGCTCGGCTCTACAGTGGATCCACGCCGTGCGTGGATGAGCGTCCCGGGGATGGGGTCAGAGCCCTTTGCTGTGCAAAGGGGCCTGACCCCGCCACTTACGCCGAGGCGTAGCGCACGGCGGTGCCGATCCAGCGCTGCACCACGCGATCGGCCAACGCGGGCTGCTGGGCCAGCAGTCGCTCGGCCAGGTCATGCACGCCGGGCAGCAGGCCGGCGTCGCGGGCCAGGTCTGCAATGCGGAAACCGGCCAGGCCGGTCTGGCGGGTGCCCAGCAGTTCGCCGGGGCCGCGCAGTTCCAGATCCTTCTCGGCGATGACGAAACCATCGTTGGTTTCGCGCATGGTCTGCAGACGCTCGCGCGCCATCTGCGAAAGCGGAGCCTGGTACAGCAGCACGCAGCGCGATACCGCCGAACCACGCCCCACGCGGCCGCGCAGCTGGTGCAGCTGGGCCAGGCCGAGGCGTTCGGCGTTCTCGATCACCATCAACGAAGCATTGGGTACGTCCACACCTACTTCGATGACCGTGGTCGCGACCAGCAGGTCGATCTCGCCGGTCTTGAACGCCACCATCGTCGCCAGCTTTTCGGCGGCTTTCAGGCGTCCGTGCACCAGCCCCACGCGAACGCCGGGCAGCAGTGCCTGCAGCGATTCGTAGGTGGCCTGCGCCGGGGTGGCATCCAGTTCTTCGCTTTCCTCGATGAGCGTGCACACCCAGTACACCTGCCGCCCTTCCTCGCAGGCCAGCGCGATGCGCTCGATCAGTTCCGGGCGACGGTCATTGTTGAGGGCGACGGTCTGCACCGGCGTGCGTCCCGGTGGCAGTTCATCAATGGCCGACACATCCAGGTCCGCGTACTCGGACATCGCCAGCGTGCGCGGAATCGGCGTGGCGGTCATCACCAGCTGGTGCGGCACGCTGTTGCCGCCCGCGCCCTTGTCGCGCAGCGCCAAGCGCTGGTGCACGCCGAAGCGGTGCTGTTCGTCGACGATGGCCAAGGCCAGATCCTGGAACACCACCGCCTCCTGCATCAGCGCGTGGGTACCGACCACCACCTGCGCTTCGCCGCTGGCGACCTGCTCCATCACCTTGGCGCGCGCCTTGCCGGTGACCTTGCCGGCCAGCCAGGCGATACGCACACCGAGCGGCTCCAGCCAGCCGCGCAGGTTGTTGAGATGCTGTTCGGCCAGCAGTTCGGTGGGCGCTGCCAATGCGACCTGCTTGCCCTGCTCCACCGCCAGCATCGCCGCCAGTGCGGCCACCACGGTCTTGCCGGAACCGACGTCGCCCTGCACCAGCCGCAGCATCGGGCTGGGGCGCGCGAGGTCTTCACGGATCTGCTTGAACACGCGCGCCTGCGCGCCGGTGAGCGCGAACGGCAGCTGCTTCAGCAGCGCCTTGGCCAGCTTGCCAGGACCAGCCAGCGGCGGCGCATGGTGTGCCTGCAAGGCAATGCGCTGGCGACGCAGGCTGAGGTGGTGGGCCAGCAGTTCTTCCATCGCCAGGCGGCGCTGCGCCGGGTGGGTGCCTGCGGCCAGCGCGGCGAGGTCGGCATCCGGCGGTGGCCGGTGCACGGTCAGCAGCGCGCTGCGCAGCGACGGCAGGCCCAGGCCATCGAGCCAACCGCTGGGCAGCAGTTCCAGCGTGCTCTCCTCGGGCAGGCGATCCAGGGCCTGGCCGATCAGCTTGCGCATCGTCATCGGGCCCACGCCTTCGACGGTGGGATACACCGGGTCGAGGCGGTCGCCGAGTTCGGGATCATCGTTGCGGCCCAGCACCTGGTAGCTGGGATGGACGATTTCCAGGCCGAGGTGGCCGGGCTTGGGCGTGCCGAAGCAGCGCAGCCGGTTGCCGACCGCGAACTGGCCGACCTGCTGCTGGCGGAAATGGAAGAAGCGCAGCACCAGGGTGCCCTGCCCTTCGTCCTCCACCGCGACCTTCAGCATCGGCCGGTAGCGCATGCCGCGCTCGACGGCGACCACCCGCCCTTCCACCTGCGCCGGCACGCCGTTGCGCAGGTCTTCGATGCGGGTCAGCCGGGTCCGGTCTTCATAGCGCAGGGGCAGGTGAAGCCAGAGATCCTGCAGGGTGGCCAGGCCACGCGCCTGCAGTTTGGCGGCCACGGCCGGACCGACGCCGGCGAGCATCGCCAGGGATGCTTCGCCGGACGGTGACAGGACCGGGGTGACCGCCGCCTTGCGTGCCACGTGGTGGTCAGTCGATGACCATCACCGCGTCGACCTCGAAGCTGGCGCCCTTCGGCAGGCCGGAGACTTCGATGGTGGAACGGGCCGGGTACGGGGCCTGGAAGTAGTCCTGCATGACCGCGTTGACCTTGGCGAACTCGCCCAGGTCGGTCAGGTACAGGCCCAGACGCACGACCTTGTCCAGCGAGCCGCCGGCGGCTTCAGCCACGGCCTTGAGGTTGTCGAAGGCGCGACGGGCCTGCGCTTCGACGTCGCCAGCGCCGACGATGTCGCCGGTGGCCGGGTCAAGCGGGATCTGGCCGGAGAAGTACACGGTGTTGCCGGCGCGCACGGCCTGCGAGTACGGGCCGATGGCGGCGGGGGCCTTTTCGGTGTTGATGATCTGGCGGGACATGGGTCGCTCCGGTGCTTTGGGGGAAAACAGAGCGGTGATTGTACCGGGTGGGCGCGGCATCGGCTGGGGGTCGGATCCGTTTCCCGGCGGGAAACGGATCCGACCCCGTATGTCGTGTGCGCGGAACGTCATCCACGCATGGCGTGGACCTACTGGCGGCGTACCGACTGCACGACCGACAGGCGGCGCAGGCGGCGCATCACTTCGGCCAGGTGGTTGCGGTCGCGCACCTGGATGTTGAACGCCAGCACGGCGGCGTTGAAATCGCGATCCAGGTAGTCCACGCGCTCGATGTTGGAGTGGCTCTGCGCGATGGCAGCGGCCAGCTGTGCCAGCACGCCGGTGCCGTTCTCCACTTCCACCACCAGCGAGGTGTCGTAGTCGCCGGAGACGGTGGTGTCCCAGCCGATCGGCACCCAGCGCTCGGGCGACTTGCGCAGCTCGGCCAGGTTCGGGCAGTCCATGCGGTGCACCACGATGCCCTTGCCGGCGGTGTGGTAGCCCATGATCTCGTCGCCGGGAATCGGCTGGCAGCAGCCGGCGAAGGTGACCACGCCACGCTCGCTGCCGTTGATCAGGATCTTTTCCTGCGAGTGGTGGCGCGAATGCGGGCCGCCACGCAGTTCGGCGTAGGCCATCAGCGCCTGCGCGGCCTGGGTCGGCATCCAGTTGCCCAGTGCGACCTCGGCCAGCAGGGCTTCCAGGCGCGGGAAGCGGTGTTCGGCCAGGAACGCATCCAGACGCCCCTTCGGCAGCCGCTCCAGCGACGAATCCATCGCCTCCAGCGCACGGTCGAGCATGCGGTGGCCCAGCTGCACGGCATCCTCGTGCTCCAGCTGCTTGAGCTGGTGGCGGATGGCGGTGCGCGCCTTGCTGGTAACCACGAATTCCAGCCACTGCGGTTTCGGCGTGGCCGAGCGTGCGGTGATGATCTCCACCGACTGCCCCGACACCAGCTTGGTGCGCAGCGGCACCAGTTTCTTGTCCACGCGCGAGGCCACCGCCATGTTGCCGACGTCGGTATGCACGGCGTAGGCGAAATCGAGCGCGGTGGAGTTGCGCGGCAGGGCCAGGATCTTGCCCTTTGGCGTGAACAGGTAGACCTCGTCCGGGAACAGGTCGACCTTGACGTTGTCCAGGAACTCCAGCGAGGAACCGGCGGCACGCTGCGAGTCGATCAGCTCGACGATCCACGCGTGGGCACGGCTCTGTGCGCTGTTGGGCGAATCGCCGCCGAACTTGTAGGTCCAGTGCGCGGCCACGCCGCGTTCGGCGATCAGGTCCATTTCCTCGGTACGGATCTGCACTTCGATCGGCGAGCCATACGGCCCGAACAGCACCGTGTGCAGCGACTGGTAACCGTTGGCCTTGGGAATGGCGATGAAGTCGCGGAAACGGCCATCCAGCGGCTTGAACGTGGCATGCACCGAACCCAGCGCGTGGTAGCAGCTGGGCACGCTGCGCACGACCAGGCGGAAGCCGAACACATCCATCACCTGGTCGAAGGATTTGTTCTCGTCGCGCATCTTGTTGTAGATGCTCCACGGGGTCTTGATGCGGCTGATCAGCCGATGCTCGATACCCTCCTTGGCCAGGCGCTGCGACAGCTGCACTTCCACCTGTGCCATCGCCTCGCGACGCACCACCGGCTGGCTACGGATGTGTTTCTCGATGATGGCGTGGCGCCACGGGTACAGCGCCTTGAAACCGAGGTTCTGCAGCTCGCTCTTGACCAGGCTCATGCCCAGGCGCTGGGCGATCGGCGCGTAGATCTCCAGCGTCTCGCGGGCGATGCGGCCGCGCGCTTCGCGGCTCTGCGCACCCAGCGTGCGCATGTTGTGCAGGCGGTCGGCCAGCTTGATCATGATCACGCGCAGGTCGCGCGACATCGCCAGCAGCATCTTGCGGAAGCTCTCGGCGGCCGCCTCCTGACGGTCGCGGAACTTCAGCTTGTCCAGCTTGGTAACGCCGTCGACCAGTTCGGCCACGGCTTCGCCGAACTCGGCGGCCAGCGCCTCGCGGGTCAGCGGCGTGTCTTCGATGGTGTCGTGCAGGATCGCGGCGATCAGCGCTTCCACGTCCAGGCCGAGCTCGGCCAGCACCTGGGCCACCGCCACCGGGTGGGTGATATAGGGCTCACCCGACTTGCGCGTCTGCCCAGCGTGCGCGGAGGCTCCGACTTCCCAGGCACGGCGCAACAGCGGCAGCTGTTCCGGCGGCAGGTAATGGGCGGCGCGTTCAAGCTGGAGGACGTAGTCGGGTACGGCGGCAGTGGGGGCTGCGGCGACCTTGGCAGTGGGGCCTGGGTTCATGCCCGCAGCCTATTCCAGCGCGACGTTTACGGCAAATCCTGAATGCGAAACAGCCCGCACGGGGCGGGCTGTTCGGTGTATCCAACGATTACGTTGATCGATGCGATCAATCGTCGTTCTTGGACATGTCTTCGTCAGCGACCACTTCGGCGGCAGCCCACTCCAGCGCTTCGCGCTCGGCGCGCTCACGCTCGGCCTTCTCGACTTCGTCGATCAGCGCGTTGTCGATCTTGCGGGCGGCGATTTCGCGCAGCGCCAGCACGGTCGGCTTGTCCTCGGTCTCGCTGTTGTCCAGCGTGGCCTGCACGCCGTTGGCGAGCTGGCGGGCACGCTTGGATGCCATCATGACCAGTTCGAAACGGTTGTTAACGACTTCCAGGCAATCTTCTACGGTGATGCGGGCCATACGGGCTCCCGGCGACCGGTCGGCCGCTCAGTCGAATGAGGGAAAGGGGACGGAGTGTACTGGCAGGAGCTGGACAAAATCAAGCCAACCCCTACCCGATTCTTTTGGAATCAGTCAGTTGCGCCCGGATCGGGAGTCAGCAGGGCCTGGATCAGGCCGGCGTGGCGGACCTTCTGGGCCTCCCGGCGCAGGCGGCTGGCGGTGAAGATGGCGCACAACTCGTCCACGGCGGTGTCGAACACCTCGTTGACGATGACGTAGTCGAACTCGTTGAAGTGCAGCATTTCATCGCGCGCCGCGCCCAGGCGCTGGGCGATGACCGCCTCGCTGTCCTGGCCGCGCTTGCGCATGCGATCCTGCAGGGCCTGCTTGGACGGCGGCAGGATGAACACGGTGACCGTGCCCGGCACCAGCTGGCGCACCTGCTGCGCGCCCTGCCAGTCGATTTCCAGCAGCACGTCCTGGCCGGCGGCCAGCTGCGGCTCCACCGACTGCCGGGCCGTGCCCTTCCAGTCGCCGTGCACCCACGCATGCTCGAAGAAGTCGCCGGCGGCGATCATTTCTTCGAACCTTTCCGCAGAGACGAAATGGTAGTGCTGGCCGTTCACTTCCCCCGGGCGCATCGCGCGCGAGGTGAAGGAGATCGACAGCGCGATCTGCGGGTCACGCGCCAGGGTGGCATTGACGATGCTGCTCTTGCCGGCGCCGGAGGGGGCGGCAACGATGTACAGCGTGCCGCGCGCAACGGCGTCCGACGGCTTCGACGGGGCGCTCATGCGGGGGATCCAACGGGTTGATTTCGCAAAATTTTTCCTCGGTGTTCCAGATCCGGCGCGGAGGATCGCGCCAGGACGGCGGGGGCTGCGCGGAACATCCTGGAACCAGGCCCGGCAGACGCTTCCCCGGGGGGCGGGCACGCAACTTTACCAGAGCGGCCCCGTTGCGCGCCCGCCCCGCCGGCGCCGGGCCTTGTGCCACATGGGCGTGCGGGGGCCTGTGCTATAACCGGGCCGTACCCAACGACAGCCCGGAGGCCCGTGCCTCCCCGCCATCCCAGGAGAACGGCATGCCATCGATGAGCCGCCGCCAGTTCCTGAAAGTGACCGGGACAACCCTGGTCGGCTCCAGCCTGGCATTGATGGGCTTCGCGCCCGGCATCGCGCTCGCGGAGGTCAGGCAGTACAAGCTGACCCGCGCGACCGAGACCCGCAACACCTGTACCTACTGTTCGGTGGCCTGCGGCATCCTGATGTACAGCCTCGGCGATGGTGCCAAGAACGCCGAGCCGAGCATCTTCCATATCGAAGGCGACCCGGACCATCCGGTGAACCGCGGCACGCTGTGCCCGAAGGGCGCCGGCCTGGCCGACATCATCCACAGCAAGTCGCGCCTGCTCTACCCCGAGTACCGCGCGCCGGGCTCGAACGAGTGGAAGCGGCTGAGCTGGGACGATGCGCTGGACCGCATCGCGCGGCTGATGAAGGAAGACCGCGATGCCAACTTCGTGCAGAAGAACGAAGCCGGGCAGACAGTCAACCGCTGGCTGACCACCGGCATGCTGGCGGCCTCGGCCACCAGCAATGAAACCGCGGTGCTGACCCACAAGGTCGTCCGCTCCCTTGGCATGCTGGCATTCGACAACCAGGCACGTGTCTGACACGGCCCGACGGTGGCAGGTCTTGCCCCGACGCTAGGCCGTGGTGCGATGACGAACCACTGGGTCGACATCAAGAATGCCGACCTGATCCTGATCATGGGTGGCAATGCCGCCGAGGCGCACCCGTGCGGGTTCAAATGGGTGACCGAGGCCAAGGCACACAACAAGGCCCGGCTGATCGTGGTCGATCCGCGCTTCAACCGCTCGGCCGCGGTGGCCGACGTGTACGCGCCGATCCGCACCGGTACCGATATCGTGTTCCTGGGCGGCCTGATCAACTACCTGCTGACCGAGGACCGCATCCAGCACGAGTACGTGCTGAACTACACCGACATGCCGTTCCTGGTGAAGGACGAATTCGCCTTCAAGGACGGCCTGTATTCGGGTTACAACGAAGAAAAGCGCAGCTACGACCGTTCCAGCTGGGACTACGCCTACGGTGACGACGGCTACGTACGCAGCGACCCGACGCTGAAGGACCCGCGCTGCGTCTACAACCTGCTGAAACAACACTACGCGCGCTACACCGTGGAGATGGTCGAGCGCATCTGCGGCACGCCGGCCGACAGCATCCGCCAGATCTGGGACATGATCGCGTCCACCGCCGGCAAGGACAAGGCGATGACCATCCTGTACGCGCTGGGCTGGACGCAGCACTCGATCGGCGCGCAGAACGTGCGTGCCGGCACCATGGTGCAGCTGCTGCTGGGCAACATCGGCGTGGCCGGTGGCGGCATGAACGCGCTGCGCGGGCATTCCAACATCCAGGGCCTGACCGACATCGGCCTGATGTCCGACCTGCTGCCCGGCTACCTGACGCTGCCGAGGCAGGACGAGCAGGACTACGACGCCTACATCGCCAAGCGCACGCAGAAGCCGCTGCGCGCCAACCAGATGTCGTTCTGGCAGAACTATCCGAAGTTCCACGTCAGCCTGATGAAGTCGTGGTGGGGCGATGCCGCCACCGCCGACAACAACTGGTGCTTCGATTACCTGCCCAAGCTCGACAAGCCGTACGACATGCTGCAGGCGTACGAGCTGATGAACGAGGGCAAGATCCACGGCTACATCTGCCAGGGTTTCAACCCGCTGGCCTCGGCGCCTAACAAGGGCAAGCTGATCAGCGCGTTCTCCAAGCTGAAGTTCATGGTCAGCATGGACCCGCTGGAAACCGAGACCATCGCCTTCTGGCAGAACCACGGCGCGTTGAACGACGTCGACCCGAGCACGATCCAGACCGAAGTATTCCGCCTGCCCACCACGTCCTTCGCCGAGGAGAACGGCGCGGTGGTCAATTCCTCGCGCTGGCTGCAGTGGCACTGGAAGGGCGCCAATCCGCCGGGTGAAGCGCGCAGCGACATCGAGATCATGTCCGAGCTGTTCCATCGCATCAAGGCGATGTACGAGAAGGACGGCGGTGCGTGGTGGGATCCGGTGCGCGACCTGGCCTGGAAGTATTCCAACCCGGAGCTGCCGACGCCGGAAGAGCTGGCGATGGAATACAACGGCAAGGCGCTGGCCGACGTGTTCGATCCCAAGGACCCGACCAGGCTGGTGCGCAAGGCCGGCGAGCAGCTGGCCGCATTCGGCGACCTGCGCGACGATGGCAGCACCTCCTCCGGCTGCTGGATCTACATCGGTGCCTGGGGCCCGACCGGCAACATGATGGCGCGGCGTGACAACAGCGACCCCACCGGCATCGGCAACACGCTGGGCTGGGCCTGGGCGTGGCCGGCCAATCGCCGCGTGATGTACAACCGCGCGTCGTGCGACGTGGCCGGCCAGCCGTTCGACCCGCGCCGCACGCTGCTGGCCTGGAACGGCAAGAACTGGGGCAGCGTGGACGTACCGGACTTCAAGGCCGACGAAGATCCCGCCGGCGGGATGGGCCCGTTCATCATGAACCCGGAAGGCATCGCCCGCTTCTTCGCCAAGGCCGGCATGGCCGAAGGGCCGTTCCCGGAGCACTACGAGCCATTCGACACGCCACTGCGCAGCAATCCGCTCAGCCCCGGCCAGGCACTGACGCTGAACAACCCGGCCGCCCGCGTATTCGCCAGCGATCGCGCACAGATCGGTTCGCCGGACGAGTTCCCGCATGTGGCCACCACCTACCGCCTGACCGAGCACTTCCACTTCTGGACCAAGCACGGCAAGTTGAACGCCATCATCCAGCCCGAGCAGTTCGTCGAGATCGGCGCGGCCTTGGCCGACGAGCTGGGCATCAGCAACGGCAGCCGCGTGCGGGTCAGTTCCAAGCGTGGACACATCGAAGCGGTGGCGATGGTGACCAAGCGCATCAAGGCCCTGAAGATCGATGGCCGGACCGTGCACCAGGTGGGCGTGCCGATCCACTGGGGCTTCCTCGGTGCGGCCAAGCCTGGATACATCGCCAATACGCTGACCAACGCCATCGGTGACGGCAACTCGCAGACGCCCGAATCGAAGTGCATCCTGGTCAAGGTCGAGAAGGTGTAGGAGACACGCCATGTCACTGCAATCGCTGGACATCATCCGCCGCTCGGCCACCACCACGCCCTCGCCGGAAGCGCGCGGTGCGCACACCGGCCAGGTCGCCAAGCTGATCGATGTGAGCAAATGCATCGGCTGCAAGGCCTGCCAGGTCGCCTGCATGGAATGGAACGACCTGCGCGACGAGGTCGGCAGCTGCGTTGGCAGCTATGACAACCCGCCCGACCTGAGCGACCAGTCGTGGACGGTGATGAAGTTCCGCGAGTACGAGGACGAGAAGGGCAAGCTGGAGTGGCTGATCCGCAAGGAGGGCTGCATGCACTGCAGCGACCCGGGCTGCCTGAAGGCCTGCCCGTCGCCGGGCGCGATCATCCAGTACGCCAACGGCATCGTCGACTTCCAGGAAGAGAACTGCATCGGCTGCGGCTACTGCGTGACCGGTTGCCCGTTCGACGTGCCGCGCATTTCCAAGAAGGACCACAAGGCCTACAAGTGCACGCTGTGTTCGGACCGGGTGGCGGTGGGCCAGGAACCGGCCTGCGTGAAGACCTGCCCGACCGGGGCGATCACCTTCGGCAGCAAGCAGGCGATGACCGAGCACGCGGCCGGCCGCGTGGAAGACCTGAAATCGCGCGGCTACGAGAACGCCGGCCTGTACGACCCGCAGGGCGTGGGTGGCACCCACGTGATGTACGTGCTGCAGCATGTGGACAAGCCGGAGCTGTACGCCGACCTGCCCAAGGACCCGCGGATCAGCCCGATGGTGGAAGTCTGGAAGGGCGTGGCCAAGCCGCTGGGCGTGCTGGCGATCGCCGCCACCGCCTTCGCCGGCTTCCTGCATTACATCGGCATCGGCCGCAACACGGTCAATGACGAGGAAGAAGAGGAAGCCGAACACGAGGCGAGGAAGATCGAAGAGGAGCAGCGGCCATGAAGTACGCCCCGCACCCGCGGCAGATCATCCGCTACCGCGCGCCGACCCGCATCAATCACTGGATCGTGGCGATCTGCTTCGTGCTGACGGCGCTGTCCGGGCTGGCACTGTTCCATCCCGCGCTGTTTCCGCTGACCCAGCTGTTCGGTGGCGGCCCGTGGACGCGCATCCTGCATCCGTTCATCGGGCTGGCCATGGTGGTCGGCTTTGCGCTGCTGGCGTTCCGCATGTGGCGCGACAATCTGCCGACGGCCGACGATCGCGCATGGATGCGCGGCATGCGCGATGTACTGCGCAACGAGGATGAGAGGCTGCCGCCGGTGGGCCGCTTCAATGCCGGCCAGAAGCTCCTGTTCTGGGCGATCATTGGTTGCCTGTCGGCACTGCTGCTGACCGGCTTCGTGATCTGGCGGCAATACTTCAGCCATCTCTTCCCGATCGGGCTGATCCGCTTCTCGGTGCTGGCCCATGCGTTGTTCGGTTGGGTGCTGGTGTGCGCGATCGTGGTGCACATCTATGCGGCGCTCTGGATCAAGGGCTCGGTGCGGGCGATGACCCAGGGCAAGGTGACCTATGGGTGGGCGTACAAGCACCACCGGCAGTGGTTCCGCGACATCCTGCGCGGACGTCGGGAAGAGGGGTAACGGCAGGGCCTGCGGCCCTGCACCTGCAGAGGCGCCTTCGACAGTTCCCCGGTGCTTTTGGTAGGTGTCGACCTTGGTCGACACGATGAACACGGCAACAACCGATGGGGTCAGATCCGTTTTCCTGTGGAAAACGGATCTGACCCCGACCATTTCAAATGGCCTACAGTGCGCTGGACGCCAGCGCCGACAACGGCGAGGATGGAGGCTGGTTCTTCTGGCTGGCCCTGCATGGCGCAACGCATCCTTGAACCCGGTGAGATCGAGACGCTCGCCTCGCGCGACGTGCCGCGCATCATCCTGCCTGATACCGGATCGCTGTTCGCCACACGCGCGGCGCGCCTGCGCAGCCTGGCCGCGCACAGCGCCATCGGCGGTTACCTGCAGCTGCTGGCGGCATTGGCCGACGCACAGCAGGCGCTGCTGGAGGAATTGACACCCCAGCAACGCGAGGCGCTGCAGGACCACGCGCGCGCGCAGCAGTCCAGCGCGGCCGCCAGTGCCGGCATGCCGTTGCGGCCCGCCAACACGCTTCATCTGGACGGGCGCTGGCGCGACTGGCTGCGCACGCTGTGCCGGCACTGCGCCGACGAAGCGGGGCTACCGGCGGAAACACGGCAGGAATTGCTGCGCGTCGCCGCCGCCGACGACACCTGGCTGGATGCGCAGGCCCACGCCGTGCTGGAACGCGATGACGCGCCCCCGGTCGACGCGGTCGCTGCGCTGCTGGTGATGAACGCGTTGCAGGTGTATTGGGCGGTACTGGCGGCCAGCTTCCGCCCCAGCGACCTGAAGCCGCTGGCCGATGCGCCAGGGCTGTGCCCGCTGTGCGGCACCCTGCCGGTGGCCAGCGTGGTGCAGGCCCGCCCGCCCTATGCTTCATACCGCTATATGTCGTGCTCGCTGTGCGCCTGCCAGTGGCACTACGTGCGCGTGCAGTGCAGCCAGTGTGGCGCCGCTGGCAAGGACATCGCCTATCGCGCCCTGGCTGATGCCGACGGCGATACCGGCCAGGCGGTGCGCGAGAGCGCGGTACGTGCAGAAACCTGCGACCACTGCCACAGCTACCGCAAGATCCTGTATCTGGAAAAAGATCCGTCGCTGGAACCGGTGGCTGATGACCTTGGCACGCTGGCGCTGGACCTGCTGCTGGGCGAGGAAGGCTATGCACGCGCCAGCCAGAATCCGCTGCTGTGGCAGTCCGACGGCGAGTGAGGCGATGACAGCCACGCCCCCCACCCCGGCATCGGCTTCCGCGCTGCCCTCGCTGGACCGGTTGCTGCGCCTGCCTGCCTTGGCAACACTGATCGAGGGCCACGGCCGCAGCCGCATCACCCAGTTGCTGCGCGTGCATCTGCAGGCGCTGCGTGAGCGCATCAGTGCCACGCAGCTCTCGGCCGAGCAGTTGCATCAGGCCATTGAAGGCCCGGCACTGGTCGCGGCGCTCGACGCCGCACTCATCGCCGATGCACGGCTGAACCTGCAGCCGATGTTCAACCTGACCGGCACCGTGCTGCATACCAACCTGGGTCGCGCCCTGCTGCCCGAGGCCGCGGTGCAGGCCGTCACCCGCGCGATGACCGCACCGGTTGACTTGGAATTCGACATCACCCGCGGCCGCCGCGGCGACCGCGATGCACGGGTGCAGGCGCTGGTCTGCGAGCTGACCGGTGCCGAAGCCGCCACCGTGGTCAACAACAATGCGGCGGCGGTCCTGCTGCTGCTCAACAGCCTGGCCAACCGCCGCGAAGTGGTGGTGTCGCGCGGCGAACTGGTGGAGATCGGCGGTGCCTTCCGCATTCCCGATGTGATGCGCAGTGCCGGCGCGCGGCTGCTGGAAGTGGGCACCACCAACCGCACCCACCCGGCCGACTTCGCCCATGCCATCGGCGCGCGCACCGCACTGCTGATGGAGGTGCACGCCAGCAACTACGCGATCACCGGCTTCACCGCCAAGGTCGACACCGCGGCGATGGCAGCGATCGCGCACGACCATGGCCTGCCGTTGGTGGTGGACCTGGGCAGCGGCAGCCTGTGCGACCTGGCGGCCTTCGGCCTGCCACACGAGCCGACCGTGCAGGAAACACTGGCGGCCGGTGCCGACCTGGTCTCGTTCAGTGGCGACAAGCTGCTGGGTGGGCCGCAGGCCGGCATCATCGCCGGCCGCGCCGACCTGATCGCGCGGATCAACCGCAACCCGCTCAAGCGTGCGCTGCGCATGGACAAGATGGGCCTGGCCGCGCTGGAGGCGGTACTGGCGCTGTACCGCGAGCCGGAGCTGCTGGCGCAACGGCTGCCGACACTGCGTACGCTCTCGCGCACGCAGCAGGACATGGATGCGCAGGCCCAGCGCCTGCTGCCGCCGCTGCGCTCGGCGCTGCCGACCGGCTACATGCTTGAACAGGCACGGATGCACAGCCAGATCGGCAGTGGTGCGCAGCCACAGGCGCAGCTCGGCAGTGCCGGCCTGCGCATCATCACTGCGCAACGTGGCGGCCTGGACCGCTTGGCCAAGCGCCTGCGCCAGCTGCCGCGACCGGTGCTGGGCCGCATCGGCGAGGACGCATTGTGGCTGGACCTGCGTTGCCTGGAACCGGCCGACGAAGCGGACTTCCTCGCCCAATGGAGCATGCTGCAACCATGATCGTCGGCACCGCCGGGCATATCGACCATGGCAAGACGCGCTTGGTGCGGGCACTGACCGGCATCGAAACCGATCGCCTGCAGGAAGAACGCACGCGCGGCATCTCCATTGAACTGGGCTATGCCTATGTCCCGGTGGAAAGCGCGAACGGCACAGGCCCCGCCGCGATGCTGGGTTTCGTCGATGTGCCGGGTCATGAGCGCTTCGTCCACACGATGGTGGCCGGCGCCACCGGTATCGATGTCGCCCTGCTGGTCGTCGCCGCCGACGACGGCGTGATGCCGCAGACCCGCGAGCATCTGGCGATCCTGCAGCTGCTGGGCGTGGATCGCGGCGCGGTGGCGCTGACCAAGATCGACCGCGTGGACGCCGCGCGCATCGCCCGGGTCGAGATCGAGATTGCCGCTTTGCTGGCCGGAACGCCGCTGCAGGGTTCCCCCGTGTTCGCCTGCAACAGCACGTCCCCCGATGACGCAGGCATCAACGCCCTGCGCACCCACCTGCACGCATGGGCCGCCGGCGATGCCAACGCGCGCCAGGCCGCGCTGCGCAGCGAGCTGTTCCGCATGCCGGTGGACCGCGTGTTCTCGCTGGCCGGCCACGGCACATTGGCGACCGGCGCGGTACATGGCGGTGTCGCCGCGGTGGGCGAGCATCTGCAGCTGATGCCGGCCGCCACTGAAGTGCGCATACGCAGCATCCACGCGCAGAACCAGGCCAGCGAACACGCGATGGCCGGACAGCGCTGCGCGTTGAACCTGGCCGCCATCGCCCGCGACGAGATTCATCGTGGCGACTGGATTGCCGACCCGCGCGCGCTGCTGGCCACCACCCGCGTCGATGTGCGCCTGCGCCTGTCCGCACGGGCAGCACCACTGCGCGCCTGGGCACCCCTGCACATCCACTGGGGCACGATGCACCGGCAGGCCCATGTGGTGCTGCTGGAGGACCGTGACCAAGGTGATGGGCAGTTGGTGCAGCTGGTCTTCGATGCACCGGTCTGTGCGATGTGTGGTGATCGCTTCATCGCCCGCGATTCCGCCGCGACCCACACGCTGGGCGGTGGCGTCGTGCTCGACCCGGACCCGCCACAGCGGCGCCGGCGCAGCCCGGCACGGCTCGCCTGGCTGGGCGCACTGGAGCAGCTGGCCACAGGTGCGGGAATCGGCCCGCTGTTGCAGCAGGCGCCCTTCGGCATTGCCATGGCCGCGCTGCAACGCTACTGCCGGCGCGCGGCCGACCGGATCGATCTTCCTGCAGACGCACAGCGCATCATCACCCGCGAGGACACGGTGGTCATCCTTGCCTCGCACTGGCAGGTGCTGCGCGAGCAGGTGATCACATCGCTGCATAGCTGGCATGAGCGACGCCCGGACGAACCCGGTGTCGACAGCGGGCGCCTGCAACGCAGCACCCTGCCCGCGCTTGCGACGGGGCTCTGGAATGCGCTGCTGCAGGACCTGCTCGCTGACGGCGCACTGCAGCGCGTGGGCGCCTGGTGGCGCCTGCCCGGCCATGACCATGCGCCACCGGAACGCGAGCGCCTGCTGCTGGAACGCGTGCTGCCGCAACTGCACGCCGGTGGCTTCGATCCGCCGTGGGTGCGTACTCTGGCCGCCGACTTCGGACTGACCGAAGACGATGTCCGCGCCGTCCTGCGCCGCGCCGCCGCACGTGGCGAACTGTTCCAGGTGGTGCCGGACCTGTTCTATGCACCCGCGCGCATTGCGGAACTCGCCGCGATGGTCGCGCAGCTGTCACAGGCCAGCGGCGCGGTGGATGCGGCGGCCTTCCGCGATGCCATCGGCCTGGGCCGCAAACGCAGCATCCAGATCTTGGAGTTCTTCAATCGCGTTGGCTACACTCGACGCGTCGGTGACCAGCATCGGCCGCGCGGCGACCTGCAGTGGAACGCAGCCCGCGACTGAGCCCACCGGTACCGCCGTACTTTCGGAAGGCATGCGCATCCGGGCATGTGGCTGGGCTTCAAACCCAGTAGGGGGCGTCGATCGTTCCCTGGTAGGTTCGACTCCTGCTGCCTTCCGCCATTCGTGTTTCCGCAGGAGATGTCGGCATGGCCACGCACGCGCAGTCACCCGCCCCATCCACGGCCGATGCCCCGCAACGACTGACCTCTCTCGCGCATGGCGGCGGCTGCGGCTGCAAGATCGCGCCGGGCGTGCTGAGCGAACTGCTGCGCGGCGTTCCAGCACTTCCCGCACCGGCCGAACTGCTGGTGGGCCGCGAGACCAGCGACGACGCCGCGGTGTACCGCCTCGATGACCGGCAGGCAATCGTCGCCACCACCGACTTCTTCATGCCGATCGTCGACGACCCGTTCGACTTCGGCCGCATCGCGGCCACCAACGCGCTGTCGGACCTGTATGCGATGGGCGCGCGCCCGCTGTTCGCACTGGCCATCGTCGGCATGCCGATCAACACGCTACCGCAGGACACCATCCGCGGCATCCTGCAGGGTGGCGAACGCGCCTGCGCCGATGCCGGCATCGTGGTGGCCGGTGGTCACAGCATTGACTCGGTGGAACCGATCTACGGCCTGGCCGCGATCGGCGTGCTCGACCCGCAACGGCTCAAGCGCAATGCCGATGCCCGCGCCGGCGATGTGCTGGTGCTGGGCAAGCCGTTGGGCGTGGGCGTGTACTCGTCGGCGCTGAAGAAAGAAGTGCTGGATGCAGAGGGCTACCGGCAGATGATCGCGTCGACCACCTGCCTGAACAGCGTGGGCGTGCCGCTGGCCGCGCTGGACGGCGTGCACGCGATGACCGACGTCACCGGCTTCGGCCTGCTCGGCCACCTGCTGGAAGTGTGCCGCGCCAGCGGCGTCGCTGCCGAAGTGGACAGTGCACAGGTGCCGCTGCTGCCGCAGGCGCTGGAGCTGCTGCAGCGCGGCTGCGTGACCGGCGCCTCCGCCCGCAACTGGGCCTCGTACGGCGCCGAAGTGCGCTTCGCCGAGCGCTTGGCCGGCCACTGGCAGCCACTGCTGACCGATCCGCAGACGAGTGGCGGGCTGTTGGTGTCCTGCACCCCCGAGGCAGTGAATGCGGTGCTGGCCTGCTTCCACGACGCAGGGTTCGGTCAAGCCGCCGTGGTCGGGCGATTGGGTGAAGGGGCGCCGGGCGTCAGCGTGCGCTGATGCGCTGGAACGACAAGGGCGCCCGAAGGCGCCCCTGCTGTATCGCTGGATGCAACATCATTCGATGTTCTGCACCTGCTCGCGGATCTGGTCGATCAGCACCTTCAGCTCCACCGCGGCATTGGACGTGCGGCTGTCCACCGACTTCGAGCCCAGCGTATTGGCTTCGCGGTTGAACTCCTGCAGCAGGAAGTCCAGGCGGCGGCCGACCGGCTCGCGCTGCTTGAGCACGCGGCGGATCTCGACGATATGGCTGCCGAGCCGGTCCAGCTCTTCATCCACGTCCAGCTTCTGCAGCCACAGGACCAGCTCCTGCTCCGCACGGCCCGGGTCGACAGGGTGCGGCAGGTCAGCCAGACGGGCGGCCAGCTTGGCGCGCTGGCCGTCGCGAATGGCCGGAATCAAGGTGCGCACTTCGGTGGCGATGCGTTCGATGCCGTCCACGCGTTCGCTGATGGCCGCAGCCAGCTTGCCGCCTTCGCGCTCACGCGCTTCGACGAAGCCGTCCAGCACCTGGTCCAGCAGGGCCAGCGCCTCGACCTGCAGGGCGGCGGCATCCGTTGCCTCGCCGCGGGTCACGCCCGGCAACTGCAGCAGATCGGTGAAGCTGACCTGCAGGTTCGGGAAATCGGAGGTCAGGCGGTGGGCCAGGCGGCCCAGCTGGCCCAGCAGGGCCTCGTCCACCTGCAGGTTGGCAGCCGCCTCCGGCGCGCGCAGGCGCATCACCAGATCCAGCTTGCCGCGGCTCAGGCGCGCGGCGATACGCTCGCGCAGCTGCGGTTCGAGCGCCCGCAGTTCCTCGGGCAGGCGGGTGCCGACCTCCAGGAAGCGGTGGTTGACCGAGCGCAGCTCGCAGCCCAGCGTGCCCCACGGGGTGACCCGCTCGCCGCCGGCATAGGCGGTCATGCTTCGAATCATGGAATGTGTCCGGTGCGTGCAAAGGGGGAATGGTACCCTAGCGCCCTCACCAGAGCCCCCTTGCCCGCCCCGTGAAGGCCGCGGGCGTGGCGGCGTACTCCCTCGCCATTACGGAACCCGCACCATGTCCGACTCCCGCCCCAGCGGCCGCCAGCCCGACCAGCTCCGCCCGGTCGTCATCCAACGCGGCTTCACCCGCCACGCCGAAGGTTCGGTGCTGGTGTGCTTCGGTGAAACCCGCGTGCTGTGCACCGCCAGCGTCGAGAACCGCGTGCCGGGCTTCCTGCGCGGCAAGGGCGAAGGCTGGGTCACCGCCGAGTACGGCATGCTGCCGCGCGCCACCCATACCCGCAGCGACCGCGAAGCGGCCCGTGGCAAGCAGGGCGGTCGCACGCTGGAGATCCAGCGCCTGATCGGCCGCAGCCTGCGTGCCTGCGTGGACCGCAATGCGCTGGGCGAACGCACCATCACCCTCGACTGCGACGTGCTGCAGGCCGACGGTGGCACCCGCACCGCCGCCATCACCGGCGCCTATGTGGCCCTGGTCGATGCGGTGAACGTGCTGATGAAGCGTGGCGACATCAAGCGCAACCCGGTCCTGGGCGCAGTTGCAGCAGTGTCGGTGGGCGTGTACCGCGGCACCCCGGTGCTGGACCTGGACTACGCCGAAGACAGCGACTGCGACACTGACATGAACGTGGTGATGAACGACGGTGGCGGCTTCATCGAGCTGCAGGGCACCGCCGAAGGCCACGCCTTCCGTCGCGATGAACTGGACGCGCTGCTGGGCCTGGCCGAGAAGGGCGTGGCCGAGCTGCTGGCCGCGCAGCAGGCGGCGCTGTCGGCATGAACCGGCGCATCGCCCTGACCACCCTGGTGGTGGCCGACTATGACGAAGCCATTGCCTGGTACACCGGCAAGCTCGGCTTCGCATTGCTCGAAGACATCGACCAGGGGCACAAGCGCTGGGTGGTGGTCGGCCCGACCGACGGCAGCGCCGCCGCCCTGCTGCTGGCCCGTGCCAGCGACGAGGAACAGCGCAGCCGCATCGGCAACCAGACCGGTGGCCGCGTTGCCTTCTTCCTCAACACCGACGACTTCCACCGCGACCACGCGGCGATGCTGGCCGCCGGCGTCGAGTTCCTGGAAGCACCGCGCGAAGAACCCTATGCAACGGTCGCGGTATTCCGCGACCTGTATGGCAACACCTGGGACCTGTTGGAGCCCCGTCAATGAAGAAACTGGTACTGGCCAGCCACAATGCCGGCAAGCTGGTGGAGATGCAGGAGATCCTCGCCGACCTGCCGCTGCAGATCACCTCGGCCGCCGAGCTGGGCCTGGGCGACGTGGAAGAGACCGGCCTGACCTTCGTCGAGAACGCGCTGCTGAAGGCACGCGCCGCCTGCGAAGCGACCGGCCTGCCGGCGCTGGCCGATGATTCCGGCCTGATCGTCGATGCCCTGGGTGGTGCACCGGGCCTGTACAGCGCGCGCTATGCCGGCCACCCGACCAACGCCGCTGCCAACAACGCCAAGCTGCTGGACGCGATGGCCGGTGTTCCCGATGGTCAGCGCAGTGCCCGCTTCTATGCGGTGATCGTGCTGCTGCGCCACGCCACCGACCCGCAGCCGCTGATCTGCGAAGGCCGCTGGGAAGGGCAGATCATCCGTGAGCTGCGTGGCACGAATGGTTTCGGCTACAACCCGGTGTTCCTGGACACCACCCACGGCCTGACCGCCGCGGAAATGGAGCCGGCGTTGAAGAACGCCATCAGCCACCGTGCCGTTGCCCTGCAGCAGCTCAAGCAACAGCTGGCGACGCTGTACTGACGCCCGACCTGATCGAACCAGGGAAGCCGGCCAACGGCCGGCACTACCGATGAAGCCCATGCCGCACGCCCACGACCACTGCAACCACCTGCCCGGCGAAGCCTGCTCCGCTGACCACGACAGCGCACCGCGGCTGGTGCCGCCACCGCTGTCGCTGTACGTGCACCTGCCGTGGTGCGTGCGCAAATGCCCGTACTGCGATTTCAATTCGCACCAGGCCAAGGGCGAGTTGCCGTTCGAGGCCTACATCGATGCACTGCTGCGCGACCTGGACCAGGACCTGCCGCTGGTCTGGGGCCGGGTGGTGCACAGCGTGTTCTTCGGTGGCGGCACGCCCAGCCTGTTCCCGCCGGAAGCGATCGACCGCTTCCTGCAGCAGGCCAGCGCGCGCCTGCGCTTTGCCCCCAACGCCGAAATCACCCTGGAAACCAACCCGGGCACCGCCGAGCATGGCCGTTTCGACCGCTACCGCGCGGCCGGCGTGAACCGCCTGAGCTTCGGCATCCAGAGTTTCGACGACGCCATGCTCAAGCGCCTGGGCCGCATCCACGACAGTGGCGAAGCCGAGCGCGCGGTGAAGATGGCGCAGGATGCGGGCTACGACAATTTCAACATCGACCTGATGTATGCGCTGCCGGAACAGACCCTGGCCGGCGCCGAGGCCGACCTGGAGCGTGCATTTGCACTGCAACCGGCGCACATCTCGCACTACCAGCTGACCCTGGAACCGAACACGGTGTTCTTCGCGCGGCCGCCGCAGGGCATTCCCGATGAAGACAACGCCTGGGACATGCAGGAACACTGCCAGGCATTGCTGGCACAGGCTGGTTTCGGCCAGTACGAGGTCAGCGCCTATGCGCGCCCCGGCCGGCAAAGCGCGCACAACCTGAACTACTGGCGTTTCGGCGATTACCTGGGCATCGGTGCCGGTGCGCACGGCAAGATCAGCTCGGGCGCCGAAGAACACGTGCTGCGCCGCTGGAAGCTGAAGCATCCGCAGGCCTACCTGGACAGCGCTGGCACGCCGGCCTCTTTCGGGGGTGACGATGTGATCGCAGCCGAGCGCCTGCCGTTCGAGTACATGCTCAACCTGCTGCGCCTGCACGAAGGGTTCGGCCTTCGCGATTTCGAGTCGCGCACCGGGCTGCCGCGCGGCGTGCTGGACGCTCCGTTGGCCGAGGCCGTCCAGCGCGGCTGGCTGGAGGTGGCGGGGGGTCATGTGCAGCCGACCGAGCTGGGCCGCCGGTTCACCAACGATGTGGTGAGCCTGTTCCTGGAGGAATAAGCCTTCCGCCATACCGGGTAGTGCCGGCCGCTGGCCGGCACTCTGGTAAAGACAGCGCTGCCGGCCAGCGGCAGGCACTACCGTTCATCCGTCGGCCCTGCCCGATGAACGTGAGACACGTTCAGCCTAAAGTAGCGCCGACTGCGGCCGACACGGTAGATTCACAGGATCGATCCGCGGGAATCCGGGTACCGCTCGCCGATGTCAGCTGTCTTTTCCATCACCTCTGCCGACAAAGCACGCCTGGCCGCCAGCGACCTGCCATCGCGGGTGCGTGAACTGCTGGGTGCGTTGATCGGCCTGTGCCGGCAAACGCTGGCCGCGCCCCTGATCCTGACCGTCGAAGCGCTGGAGCAGACGCTGCTGCACGACGCCGACCGTGCACGCAATCCGATGCAGCAGGCGGACCTGATGGCCCAGCGTGGCCAGCTGCACGCCTTCGCCGGCCATTTCGCCGACCGCATGCTCGATGCCGTGGCCGAAGCGCTGGCGGGCCTGCGCGAGCCGCCCACCGCCGCTGCGGCCCCTGCTTCGCCGCCGCCGCTACCGGGCACGCTCGGCCTGTCGCTGGTCGATGAGCACGAGGTGGATCGCGACCTGCTGCTGACCGAAATGATCCGGCGCGAGACCCTGCGTTCAACCAATACGTTGAACCTGCTGGGACAGCGCCTGGGCGTGCTCGCGGCGGCGCCGGCGTTCGAGGCCGACACCCTGCCACTGGCACCGCAGGCCCTGTGCGCGATGGTGCGCCGGATCGCCGAACAGGACGCCCTTGGCGTGGAGGTGCAGCTTGCGCTGTACCGCAGCTTCGAGCGGCAGGTGCTGGAACGCCTGGGCGATGTGCTGGACCGCGCCAATGCGCTGCTGGCCCAGCATGGCGTGCTGCCGGGCCTGGTCTACACCCCGTACCTGGCACGCTCGTCGAGCACCCGGCGGATCATCACCCAGTCGGTGGGCGGCGGCCGCACGACCCAGCCTGCCAAGCGTTCCGCCGCGCCGTTGACCGGCTGGAACGGCTCCGCTCCGGCCGGTTCCTGGTCGAACCTGGTGCAGGACGCATTCAACGACGCGGGTACGCCGGGCGCAGCCACCGCTGGCGTGACCACGTCCACCGGCAGTGCGCTGCATGAATTGCTGCAGCAGGCCCGCCATGCCACTGCCCCTCCTGCGGACACCGCCGCCGTGCCCAGTGCGGCCGTCGATGCGGTCCTCGCGCGGCTGCAAGCCCAGTCCAGCGCGGCCACCGGCGTCGCCGACCTGCAGGCCGCGGTGGTCGCCCAGCTGCGCAGCGAGCACGGCGCGCAGGCCCAGCTGGGCAGCCACGACCGCGACAACCTCGACCTGCTGCGCCTGCTGATGCAGCAGGTGCAGCAACAGCAGCGCCCCGACCCGGTGCCGGCCGCCCTGCTGGCGCGCCTGCAGGTACCACTGGCGCGTGCGGCGATGGCCGACCCCGGCTTCTTCGTGCGCGATGAACACCCTGCACGCGAACTGCTCAACCAGATTGCCGAAGTCGGCGCCAACTGGCTGGGCGACGATGACGTGGATCCCCAGCTGCTGCAGCGCATGGCGCAGAGCGTGCAGGGTCTGCTCGGCCAGGATGCACGCTCGCCCGAGGCCTTCGCCACCGCCAACGAAGACGTACAGCAGCATCAGCGCGCGGCGGCCCATCGCGCCGAACTGGCCGAGCGCCGCCACGTCGAGGCCGCGCGTGGCAAGGAACGGCTGGAACTGGCGCGTCGCCAGGCCAATGCGCAGATCGACCAGTGCTGCGACACACAGGCGCCGCCGCGCTTCGTGCAGACCCTGCTGCGCCAGGCCTGGGCCGATGCACTCACCCTCACCCGCCTGCGCCATGGCGAAGATTCGCCGCAGTGGCAGGAACGCCTGCTACAGACCGAGCGCATCGCCGCGGTGACCGCGCAGGCCGTCGATGCCAACGGTGGCACCGATGCAGTGCTGGCCAACGAGGTGGAATCGGCGCTCGTGCAGGTCGGCTATCACGCCGAGGAAGCCGCCGCCGTTGCGCGCCGCCTGGCCACGCCAGGAGGCGAGGATGAAAGCACCTCGCGCACCGAGCTCAGTGCACGCCTGAAGGCACGTGCACGACTGGGCGAACATGCTGCCAGCGGCAGCGCCGACGCCCCGCGCACGCCGCGCAGCAGCGCCGAAGAGGCGGCCTACCAGCAGCTCGTGACCCTGCCCTTTGGCAGCTGGTTCGACATCGACAACGGTGACGGCACCCTGCGCCGCCAGCGCCTGTCCTGGTACAGCCTGCTGACCGGTCACGCCCTGTTCGTCAATCCGCGCGGGCAGAAGATCGCCGATACCGACCTTGATACGCTGGCCCGGCAGCTCAGCGCCGGACGTGCGCAGCTGGTCACCGAAGACAAGGGGCGGCTGGTCGATCGCGCATGGCAGGCCAGCCTCGGTGCGCTGCGTGCGCTGGCCGGTGGCCATTACAAGGAGGCGTCCGTTTGAACGTGCAACCGCCGCAGGACACCCGCCGCGCGCCGCGTCGCCAGGTCTCGGACCTGGTACCGGTCACCGACCAGATGCGCGAATGCGTGGTGGGCCGGCTCGGCAATGTCTCCGAGACTGGCATGTTGATGCTGGCCAGCACCCCGCTGCGCGAGGACGCGCTGTACCAGTTCCGCTTCCCGTTGCCGATCGGTGACGGCCGCCACGAGGCCATTGACGTGGGCGTGCACCTGCTGTGGAGCGAGCCGGCGCATGTGCCCGGCCAGAGCTGGACCGGTTTCCGCTTCCTCACCCTGTCACGCGAACATCGGCAGCTGCTGCGCCAGTGGATAGGCGAAGACAGCGACGAGGCACCGGTTTCGACGGCCTGAGTGCCGGTTCCAGCACAGCGGTTTTTCCCGGTATGCGGCAGAATCTAGGGCCGTTTTCCGTGTCGAGCCACCGCAATGATCCAGCAAGACCCCGGCGCCCTGTACCCCGACCACCTGGCCGTGCTGTGCCGACGTGCCGAACAGGCGTTGGCCCGCGGCGGCTTCGACCATCTGGTCGTGCCCAGCGGCACCCTGCACTACCAGGTGTTCGACGATCGCGACTACCCGTACGCGGTCAATCCGCAGTTCAAGGCCTGGCTGCCGCTGACCCGGGTGCCCAACAGCTGGATCGTGTTCACCCCGGGCAAGCGCCCGGCGGTGATCTTCCACCAGCCCTTCGATTACTGGCACGTGGTACCGGACGCACCGAGTGGCTGGTGGGTGGAGCACTTCGACATCCACATCATCCGCAAGCCCGAAGAGGCGCTGGCCCTGCTGCCGGCCGACCCGTCGCGCTGCGCGATCCTCGGCGAGCCGCAGAGCGCGCTGGGCAGGTACGTGCCGAACAACCCGGCACCGGTGGTGAACTACCTGGAATGGCACCGCGGCAGCAAGACGCCGTATGAGATCGCGCTGATGCGCCAGGCGCAGGTGCTGGGCGTGCGCGGCCACCGCGCCGCCGAAGCCGCGTTCCGCAACGGCGCCGACGAATTCAGCATCCACATGGCGTACTGCCAGGCAGTGGGCCAGGATGCCAACGAGCTGCCCTACGGCAACATCGTGGCGCTCAATGAACATGCCGCCGTGCTGCATTACACCGAGCTGGGCCGCAAGGCGCCGCAGCCGCTGCGCAGCTTCCTGATCGATGCAGGCGCCAGCGCGCACGGCTACGCCAGCGACATCACCCGTACCTACGCCGCGCAGGGCCACGACGAATTCGCTGCGATGATTGCTGCCGTCGACGCCGCCCAGCAGCAGATGTGCGCAGCGGTGCGCCCGGGCTTCGACTACAGGCAGCTGCACGTGGACGCACATCTTTCGCTGATGGGCGTGCTGAAGGACTTCGGCGTGATCAAGGTCTCGCCGCAGACCGCGCTGGAGACCGGCGTCAGCGCCGCGTTCTTCCCGCATGGCATCGGCCACCTGATCGGCCTGCAGGTGCACGACGTGGCCGGTTTCGCGGCCAGCGACGAGGGCGGCCGCATCGAGCGCCCGGCGGGCCACCCGTACCTGCGCCTGACCCGTGTACTGGAACCGGGCATGGTGGTGACCATTGAACCGGGCCTGTACTTCATCGACATGCTGTTGAACGAAGTGAAGGATGCCGGCCATGGTGATGCGATCAACTGGGACCGCGTGGATTTCTTCCGTCCGTATGGTGGCATCCGCATTGAAGACGAAGTGCTGTGCACTGAGGGCGAGGCGGACAACCTGACGCGGCCGGCGTTTGCGGCGGCCAACGGCTGAGCCCCTCGTGGTTGGGCGCTGATATCAAAGGCCGCGCTTGGCCGGGCGGGGTGGGTTTGCAGGACACGCCGTAAACCCATCCATGGGGGCTCGATGGCGCCATCCATGGCGCCAACGGTCCTGCACCCCCCCCCGCCCGTCCTTTGACAGTTTCCTGCTGCGTCCAACCACGGAAAAAGAAGAAAGAAAAGCAGAAGCGGGTCGCTCGCTGCGCTCGCTCCGTGTCGACCAAGGTCGACACCTACCAACAGCCGCGCGTGCCAATAACCGCGGTTGCCAACAGCCGCGTGAACCTGTCGAAGGCGGGGTACTGTGGGTTTGCGGGGTGTGAGCGGCATGGATGCCGCGACCAAGCCCCCATGGATGGGTTCACGGCGTCCCCGCACACCCACAGTGCCCCGCCATCCCACGGAATGCGCGCTGTTGCTGTTGCTGTTGCTGTTGCCTCTGCGGGTGCAGGGCTGCAAGCCCTGCAGAACACCCCTTACCCCGCCATCACCGCTTCAATCTCGTCGGCGCTGCGCGCCAGGCCTTCGGTCAGCACGCGATGACCGTCGTCGGTGATCAGCACATCATCCTCGGTACGGATGCCGATGCCGCGCCAGCGCGGTTCCACCGTCGTATCGTCCACGCCGATGTACAGCCCCGGCTCGATGGTGAATGCCATGCCCGGCTCCAGCAGCCGCGAATCGCCCGCCAGGCGGTAATCGCCCACATCGTGCACGTCCAGCCCGATCCAGTGCCCGGTTTTGTGCCGGTAGAAACGCTGGTACAGGCCTTCGGACAGGTTCTTTTCCAGCGTCCCCTTCAGCAGGCCCAGCCGCAGCAGGCCCTCGGTCAGGGTCTGCACCGCGGCCAGGTGACCGGCCTCGTACGGCACGCCCGGCCTGGCCTGGGCCAGCGCGGCGGCCTGTGCATCGCCGACCAGGTCGTGCAGTGCACGCTGCTCGGCGCTGAAGCGGCCATTCACCGGGAACGTGCGGGTGATGTCGCTGGCGTAGCCACGGTACTCGGCACCGGCGTCGATCAGCACCAGCTCGCCGTCGCGCGAACGCGCGTTGTTGTCCCGGTAATGCAGGATGCAACCGTTGCGGCCCGCACCGACGATGCTGCAATACGCCGGCACTGCATCGCTGGCGCGGAACACGCGTTCCAGCTCGGCCTGCAGCTCGTATTCGTGGATGCCGGCCCTGGCAGCCTTCATCGCCGCCAGATGCGCACGCACGCTGATCTGGGCGGCGTGGTGCATCAATGCAACTTCCGCACCGGACTTGAACAGGCGCTGCTCGTGCAGCAGATGGCCCAGTTCAAGGAATTCATGCGGCGGCTGCGCGCCGTGGCGCACCTGCGAACGCACGCGGTTGACCCAGCCGATCAGCTTCAGGTCGAAATCGGCGTCGCGACCGAAGTGGTAGTAGACGCGCGAACGGCCTTCCAACAGGCCCGGCAGGATGTCGTCCAGATCATCGATCGGGTACGCATCGTCCATGCCGTACTGCGCCACCGCGCCTTCCTGGCCGGCACGGCTGCCGTCCCAGGCTTCGCGCTCGGCATCACGTTCGCGGCAGAACAGGATGGCCTCGCCGTGGCGCCGGCCCGGGATCAGCACCAATACCGCCTCCGGCTCCGGGAAACCGCTCAGGTACTGGAAGTCCGAGTCCTGGCGGAACGGGTAATGGGTATCGAGGCTGCGCACCTTCTCGGCCGCGGCCGGCAGCACCAGGATCGCGTCCTCGCCGGCCATGTCCATCAGCTGGCGGCGCCGACGCTTGTATTCGCCGGCCGCGATGCCGGTGCGCTGCTTGATGTCCATCAGTTCAGGCGCTGCCGATGGCGCGAGGCCAGCACCACGTCACCGTGCAGCAGCAGTACCGCCACGCGGATGAACTCCTCGATCTCCGACAGTGCTTCGTCGTCATCATCGCCACCCGCTTCGAAATCCTCGCTGGAGGCGCGTGCCAGGCTGGCCATGTCGGTCAGCGCTTCTTCACCCTCTTCGGACAAGGTCGGGCGACGGCCGCCGCTGCCCAGGCCGAAACCACCCAGGAACGAGCGGGTCCAGCTGAACATGGCATCGGCCTGCGCGGACACATCGTCGCCGTCTGTCAGCAGCAGTTCGAAGGCGAAGTCGCGGTCTTCCAGCTGCTTGATGGTCGCCTGCAGCAGCTGCCCCAGCACGCTGTCGGCAGCCACCGGCGGCAGGTTGTCGTCGGCCAGCACCCGTGCCGGCCAGTCGTTGCCGGGGGCGCCACCGGCGGCCAGCCAGCCACACAGCGCACCGTGCAGCTCGGCAGCGGTAGCGCCCAGGCCCAGTTCCTGGCTGGCGCGGGTAACGTCGTCGACGGAGGGAAGTTCGGTCATCGTGCGGCTCGTTCGGAGAAGGAAACCCGGGGCGCGCACGCGCGCGCCCGTGAGACCCCGTAGTGTAGCAACCCGGCGGCGTCCTCTCTGCGGCCGCCAGGCCTTGCTGCGACAACGCTTGACCGCCCTTGCCCGGCTTGCCTATCGTGCCCGCATGGAACCCGCCGATCCCCTTGCCCAGCTGCAGGACTTCGCCGCCCGCGTGGAAGCGTTGCTCGAACGCAACCAGCGCCTGGCCGAGGAGAACCGCAGCCTGCGCCACCAGCAGGAACAGCTGGTGGCCGAGCGTTCCACGCTGCTGGCCAAGAACGAGCAGGCACGCTCGCGGGTGGAAGCAATGATCAGCCGGCTCAAATCCCTGGAGCAGCACACATGAGCGCCGAACCGGTCAGTGTCCGCATCCTCGATCGTGAATACACGGTGGGTGTCGGCGGCGATGAACGCGACAGCCTGATGGCCGCCGCGCGCCTGCTCGATGCGCGCATGCGCGAAATCCGCGGCAGCAACCGCATGGCCGCCGTCGACCGCGTCGCCGTGCTGGCCGCACTGAACCTGGCCCACGAACTGCAGCTGCTGCGCGACGAGAACGCCCGCCAGGCCGTGGCCCTGCAGCAGACGCTGGCCGACCTGAACAGGCGCCTCGACCGCGCGATCGACGGCACCCCCTAGAAAAAGGGGACGGAGGGGATTAAGGCGCATTCGCCCCATCCGTGCCGGAAACGTCTTAATCCCCTCCGTCCCCTTTTCGCATATCTGAATTGGCACGGACTGTTGCCGACGAACGGCCTTTCCAGATCCTGCATGCTGGCTATAATGGCCACGCGTTCTCTGCGGTACTCGACGGCATGTGCAAACATTCGCCTTGTCCCTTAAGAACGACACCGGGAGCGCGACAGCGCCGGGAGTGCAGGTCCGCCTTGTAGCGGGAAGCCCGATGGTTCTCCAGCGTTCCCACTTGAGCCCCCGGGTTCAAGGTCGTTTCGCATGCATCGACATTGCGGAGAATGCAATATTCCAGCAAGGGCGGCGTCTTCGGGCGTCGCCCTTGTTCTTTCCGGCACAATGGCGGCTGATCCTTGCCGCACGCTGCCATGACCGACCCGCGCCGGGCCCTGCGCCACGACCTGCGGCAACGCCGCCGCGACCTTTCCGCCGGTGAGCGCATTGCTGCCGCCGAATCCCTTGCCGATGCCCTGCTCGCCCTGCCGTTCGCCCCGCGCGAAGGCGCCGTGGCCGGCTACTGGGCGCTGGATGGCGAAATCGCCCTGCACCGCTGGCAGCTGCAACTGCCCGAAGGCCTCACCTACTGCCTGCCGGTGCTGGCCGGCGAGGTGCTGCGCTTCGCGCCGTGGCGGCCGGGACAGGCGCTGACCAGCAACCGCTACGGCATTCCCGAACCGGACGTAGCGCTGGACGATACGCTGGAACCGGCGCAGATGGCGCTGGTGGTGGCCCCGCTGGTGGGCTTCGACGCACAGTGCCGGCGGCTGGGCATGGGGGGCGGCTGGTATGATCGCAGCTTCGCCTTCCGCCATGACCGGCCGGCGCCGCCCTGGCTGGTCGGTGCTGCGTTCGCGGTGCAGCAGGTCGAGTCCTTGCCGGTGGCGTCGTGGGACGTGCCGGTGGATGCGATCTGCACCGAAGACGGCACCCTGTTCCCCTCCGCTGCCCCCGTGAACGCATGACCGCCCGCAAGCGCTACTGGCTGATGAAGTCCGAACCGGACGCCTTCTCCATCGATGACCTGGCCAAGGTCAAGGTCGAACCCTGGAACGGGGTGCGCAACTACCAGGCGCGCAACTTCATGCGCGATGGCATGCAGGTGGGCGACGGCATCCTGTTCTACCACTCCAATACCAAGGTGCCGGGCATCGTCGGCCTGGCCACGGTGGCCAGCACCGCCTATCCGGACGACACCCAGTTCGATCCAAAATCCGACTACTACGACCCCAAGAGCACGCGCGAGAACCCGCGCTGGATGCTGGTGGACGTGGCCTTCGACCGCAAGCTGAAGCAGGTGATCGCGCTGGACGAGATCAAGCTGCACGCCGAGGAACTGGGCGAAGGCTTCCCGCTGGTTGCCAAGGGCAACCGCCTGTCGGTGTTCCCGGTGACCGCCGCGCAGTGGAAGCTGCTGCTGTCGCTGGAAAAGAAATCCTGATTCCCTGCCTGAGAGTTCTCCCATGTCCGAAGCCAAGCGCCTGGCCGCCGAGAAAGCCATCGAATACGTCGAAGACGGCATGATCGTCGGTGTCGGCACCGGTTCCACCGTGGCCTATTTCATCGATGCCCTGGCCCGCATCCAGCACCGCATCAAGGGCGCCGTGTCCAGCTCCGAGCAGAGCACCGCGCGCCTGAAGCAGCACGGCATCGAAGTGATCGAGCTGAACCACAGCGGCAACCTGTCGCTGTACGTGGACGGCGCCGATGAGTGCGATCCGAACAAGTGCCTGATCAAGGGCGGCGGCGCCGCACTGACCCGCGAGAAGATCATCGCCGAGGCCAGCGAGCGCTTCATCTGCATCGTCGACCCGAGCAAGCAGGTGCCGGTGCTGGGCAGGTTCCCGCTGCCGGTGGAAGTGATCCCGATGGCGCGCAGCCTGGTCGCCCGCCAGATCCGCGACATGACCGGCGGCCAGCCGACCTGGCGCGAAGGCGTGGTCACCGACAATGGCAACCAGATCCTGGACATCCACAACCTGCAGATCACCGATCCGGAAAAGCTGGAGCGCGAGCTCAACCAACTGCCGGGCGTGGTCTGCGTGGGCCTGTTCGCGCGCCGTCGCGCCGACGTGGTGATCGTCGGCGGCGAGCCGCCGGTCGTGCTCTGACCCTTCCGAAGGATCCTGACGATGTCGCTGTTGCGTTCGCTGCTGATGCTTCCGCTGCTGGCCCTGGCCGGCTGTGCCACCGACGCGGCCCGCCATTGGGTCGAACTGGATGGCGCCCGCTACCAGGTGGAGCTGGCCACCAACGATGAAACCCGCGCGCGCGGGCTGATGTTCCGCGACCAGATGGCGGCCGACCACGGCATGCTGTTCATCCACGACCGCGAAGAAATGCAGGCGTACTGGATGAAGAACACCAGGATCGCGCTGGACATCCTGTACTTCGACAGCCAGCGCAGGCTGGTCAGCCAGCAGCGCGACGTACCGCCGTGCTCGGCCGGCGACATGTGCCCGCCCTACCCCAGCGGTGGCCCGGCGCGCTACGTGCTGGAACTCAACGCCGGCCAGGCCGAGAAGCTGCAGTTGAAGGACGGCACGGAGCTGAAATTCGGCCCGGGCATCGAAAAGTAAGGTACGGCCGGGCTGCGCCCGGCACCCGCAGTAGTGCCGGCCGCTGGCCGGCAACCCTGCAGGGGTCAGATCCCTTTCGCACGCGAAAGGGATCTGACCCCTGCATTTTTCACGCGGCACCGCTTGAAACGGCCTGCGAATGACGCCAGTCTGTGGCCATGCAGGACCGGATCACACTCCCCGACTGGGATGCACTGGCCGACCTCGAAGACGAGGCGCTGCCACTGTTGCCGACCGCGCTGCTGATCGCGCGCGATGAATACCCCGATCTGCAGCCGTCGACCTACGATGCGCTGATCCAGAGCCACGTCGACCACCTCCGCTCGGAAGTGGAGAGCATCGACAACAGTCCATTGAAGATGGCGGCGATCAACCGCCACCTGTTCGACGAGCTGGGCTACAGCGGCGACCACGACGAGTATTACGACCCGCGCAACAGCTACCTCAACCAGGTATTCGAGCGCCGGCTGGGCAACCCGATCTCGCTGGCGCTGGTGCAGATGGAAGTCGCGCGACGGCTGGGCATTCCGCTCGACGGCGTGTCCTTCCCCGGCCACTTCCTGGTGCGCCTGCCGGTGGACGACGGCGTGCTGGTGATGGACCCGTTCAATGGTGGTCGCCCGCTGGACGTGGACGAACTGCGCGAACGCGCCAAGTCACACCTGGGCGGGCAGATGCCCGACGACCAGGTGCTGGCGCAGATTCTGGACCCGGCGCCGGCGCGCGCGATCCTGATGCGCATGCTGCGCAACCTGCACGGCGTGTATGCCGAGGCCGGCGAATGGGACCGCGCCGCGCGCAGTGCCGACCGCCTGCTGAAGCTCGCCCCGGAGCAGGACGATGCGCTGCGTGACCGCGGCCTGGCCTACCTGCAACTGGAGTACCTGGCCGGTGCCCGCCACGACCTGGGGCAGTACCTGAAGCGCAACCCGGAAGCCAGTGATGCGCAGTGGCTGCGCGAGAAGCTGATCGACCTCGGCGGACCGATGCCGCGGCTGCATTGAGGGTGCCGGGGTGTGGACCAACGGTCCACACCTACCCTCATCAATCGACCTCGACCATCTCGAAATCGGCCTTGGTGACCCCGCAGTCCGGGCAGGTCCAGGTCTCCGGAATGTCCTCCCAGCGCGTCCCCGGCGCGATGCCCTCCTCCGGCAGGCCCTCCGCTTCGTTGTACAGGAAGCCGCAGACCACGCACATCCAGGTGCGCAAGGTGGTGGGGGTGGCATCGCTCATCGGATAATCAGGGCTGGATTCACGGGCCGCCATTGTCCCATCGCGGTCCACTCACCGGTAGCCATCGATGACTTCTGCTTCCCCGGCGCCCCGCGGCGTCTACCTGATCACCCCGGACGAGCCCGATACCGCACGCCTGCTGGCCCGTACCGCGCCGCTGCTGGCCGCTGGCGCCACCTGGCTGCAGTACCGCAACAAGACCGCCAGTGACGCGCTGCGGCGGGAGCAGGCCACCGCCCTGCAGGCGCTGTGCGCGGAACACGGCGTGCCGCTGATCGTCAACGACGACCCGGCGCTGGCCAAAGCCGTTGGCGCGGCGGGGGTGCACCTCGGCGGCACCGACGGTGACATCCCCAGCGCACGCGCCCTGCTCGGTGCCGAGGCCATCATCGGCGCCTCCTGCTACGACCAGCTTGCCAATGCAGAGAAGGCCGTGGCCGCCGGCGCCAGCTACGTGGCCTTCGGCGCGTTCTTCCCGACCAGGACCAAGGTCACCAGCAGCCGCGCGCATACCGACCTGCTGCGGCAAAGCGCCGCACTGGGCGTGCCGCGGGTGGCGATCGGCGGCCTGACGCCGGACAATGTCGGTCCCATCATCGACGCCGGCGCCGATCTGGTCGCCGTGGTCAGCAGCGTGTTCGCCGCCGAAGACCCGGTCGCGACCCAGCGCGCCTACCTCGCCCAGTTCGCGTAACGCCCAGGAAAGCCCCATGAACCACGACCAGTCCCACGCCCTGTTCTCCCGCGCCCAGCAACTGCTGCCGGGCGGCGTCAATTCGCCGGTACGCGCGTTCAAATCGGTCGGTGGCGAACCGTTCTTCGTCGAGCGCGCCGACGGCGCCTACCTGTACGACGTCGACGGCAACCGCTACATCGACTACGTCGGTTCCTGGGGCCCGATGATCGTCGGCCACAACCACCCGGCCGTGCGCCAGGCGGTGAAGAAGGCGATCGACAACGGCCTGTCCTTCGGCGCGCCGTGCGCAGCCGAAGTGACCATGGCCGAGACCATCACCCGCCTGGTGCCGTCGTGCGAGATGGTGCGCATGGTCAACTCCGGCACCGAGGCCACGCTGTCGGCGATCCGCCTGGCGCGTGGTGCGACCGGCCGCAACCGCATCGTGAAGTTCGAAGGCTGCTATCACGGCCATGGCGACTCGTTCCTGGTCAAGGCCGGCAGCGGCATGCTGACCCTGGGCGTGCCGACCTCGCCGGGCGTCCCGGCCGGGCTGAGCGAACTGACCCTGACCCTGCCCTACAACGATTTCGAAGCGGCCACTGCGCTGTTCGCGCAGCAGGGTGACGACATTGCCGGCCTGATCATCGAGCCGGTGGTCGGCAACGCCAACTGCATCCCGCCGCGCGAGGGCTACCTGCAGCACCTGCGCGAACTGTGCACGAAGCATGGCGCGCTGCTGATCTTCGACGAGGTGATGACCGGCTTCCGCGTCGCCCTCGGCGGCGCACAGGCGCACTACGGCATCACCCCGGACCTGACCACCTTCGGCAAGATCATTGGCGGCGGCATGCCGGTCGGGGCCTACGGCGGCCGCCGCGAGCTGATGCAGCAGATCGCCCCGGCCGGCCCGATCTACCAGGCAGGTACGCTGAGCGGCAACCCGGTGGCGATGGCCGCCGGTCTGGCGATGCTGGAACTGATCCAGCAGCCGGGCTTCCACGCCGACCTGGCCGAGCGCACCGCGCGCCTGTGTGCCGGCCTGGAAGCGGCCGCCGCCGAAGCCGGCGTGGCCGTGACCACCACCCGCGTGGGCGCGATGTTCGGGCTGTTCTTCACCAGCGAGAAGGTGGAGACCTATGCGCAGGCCACTGCCTGTGACATCCCGGCGTTCAACCGCTTCTTCCATGCGATGCTGGACCAGGGCGTGTTCCTGGCGCCGTCGGCGTACGAAGCCGGTTTCCTGTCCAGCGCGCACGACGATGCGGTGATCGAGGCCACCCTCGCCGCTGCACGCGTGGCGTTCAAGGCCACCAAGGGCTGATCGCAAAAAGGGGACGGAGGGGATTAAGTCGTTTGTGCACAAACGACTTAATCCCCTCCGTCCCCTTTTTTTCTAACCGAAGAGGAACTTGCCCTTCATCATCGCGAAGTGGCCGGGGAACGAACAGAAGAAGGTGTAGTCGCCACCTTTCTGCAGGCCCTGGGTAGAGAAACGCACGCGCGTGGTCTCGCCGCCGCCGATCACCTTGGTGTGCGCCAGCACGCGCTTGTCGGCCTTCGGCAGGTAGCTGTCAGCCAGGGTCATGCGCATGCCCGCCATCGCCACCGGCTGGTAATCAGCGCTGCGGGTCAGCACCCAGTTGTGGCCCATCGCGGTGACCGCCAGCTTGCCGGTATGGCGCAGGGTCAGGTCCACGGCGGTGCAATCAGCGGCAACCTTGATCTCGCGGCTGCTGAAGCTCATCTGGTCGGTGCTGTCGATGCTCACCGCACACACCCGCGCCATCGCCGACGGCGCCAGCATCAGCGCACCCAGTCCCACTGCCACCCTCCAAGCCTTCATCATTGCATCTCCTGCGGATTCAAGCGCCATTCTAGGCAGCCCCCTGCGGCGCCGTCTGCGACCGTCTGTCGCATGCCAGCTCCAGGGTTTCCCGCGCACTCATCGCAATGGCATGCTCAGCCGATGCGGATCGACCTGTTGCTGCTGGATGTGGATGGCGTGCTGGTGCAGTACCAGCGCGGGCAACGCGTGCTGCATCTGGCCCGGACACTGCAGGTTCCGACGCACGCCGTACAGGCCGCGCTGTACGACAGCGGTCTGGAAGCAGCGCATGACAATGGCACGCTGGATGGCCCGGCCTATCTGGCGCAGCTGGGAGAGCTTCTGGGCACGACTGTCGATGTGGCTGCATGGACCGCGGCGCGACGGGCCGCCAGCCATCCTCAGGCGGCCGTGTTGCAACGATTGCAGGCCCTGCAACTGCCAATCGCGGTGCTGACCAACAACGGCGCGCTGATGCAGCAGGCATTGCCCACCCTGCTGCCGGAACTGTTTCCTGCCCTGCAGGCGCGCGTGTTCTGCAGTGCGGATTTCGGCCTGCGCAAACCTGCGCCGGCGGTGTTTCTGCGCACGCTGGAAGCACTAAACGTAGCGCCATCGCGCACGCTGTTCGTCGATGACCTGTTCGCCAATGTGCGTGGCGCGCGCGCTGCCGGCCTGCACGCGGAAACCGTGCGCGATGGCCGGGGATTGGGCAAGGTGTTGAAGCGTTACCGGATTGCGTGAACCACTATAGAGCCGAGCCCATGCTCGGCTGCTGTGGCCTGGCATCGCGATGAACCGAGCATAGGCTCGGCTCTACGGGCATTCCTCAGCAACGGGGTCAGAGCCCTCTCCGCAGGAGAGGGGTCCGACCCCGGCATGATGGCCTCAGCGCGCGGTGATGAACGCGGCAATCGCCGCGCGCAGGCGCTTCAGGCCTTCGGCCACTTCTTCGTCGGTGATGTTCAGCGACGGCACGAAGCGCAGCACGTCCGGGCCGGCCTGCAGGGTCAGTAGGCCCTGCTCGGCGGCGTGGTCGAGGATCGCACCGGCCTGGCCGGCGAAGTCCTTGCTCAGCACCGCGCCCAGCATCAGGCCACGACCACGCACGTCGCTGAACACACCGAACTCGTCGTTGATGCGGGCGAAGCCATCGCGCAGCGCCTTGGACTGGCGACTGACGTTGGCGGCGATCTCCGCCGAGGCCAGCTTGCGCAGCGCCACGCGGGCCACCGCAGCAGCCAGCGGGTTGCCACCAAAGGTGGTGCCGTGCGCGCCGAACTGCATGGTCTCGGCCACCTTCGGGCCGGCCAGCATCGCGCCGATCGGGAAGCCGCCACCGAGTGCCTTGGCCAGGGTAACCATGTCCGGCACCACGTCGTCCTGCCAGTGCGCGAACAGCGTGCCGGTGCGGCCCATGCCGGCCTGGATCTCGTCCAGCACCAGCAGTGCGTTGTGCTGGTCGCACAGTTCGCGCACGCGCTTGAGGAAACCGGACTTGGCCGGCATCACGCCGCCCTCGCCCTGGATCGGCTCCAGCATCACCGCCGCCACGTCGCCGGCGGCCATCGCGGTTTCCAGCTGTACTTCATCGTTGAAATCGATGTAGCGGAAGCCGCCGGGCAGCGGCTCGTAGCCTTCCTGGTACTTCGGCTGGGCAGTGGCGGTCACCGCGCCCAGGGTGCGGCCGTGGAAACTGCCACGGAAGGTGATGATCACCCGCTTGTCGGCCGGGCGGCCCTGGCTGGAGGCCCACTTGCGGACCATCTTGATCGCCACTTCGTTGGCTTCGGCGCCGGAGTTGCACAGGAACACGCGCTCGGCGAAGCGGCTGGCCTTCACCAGCTCCTCGGCCAGGTGCAGCGGCGGCGCACTGTAGAACACGTTGCTGGTGTGCCAGAGCTTGCCGGCCTGCTCGACCAGTGCGGCCACCAGGTCCGGATCGTTGTGGCCCAGGCCGCACACGGCGATGCCGGCAGCCAGGTCGATGAACTCACGGCCCTGGCTGTCCCACACGCGGGCGCCCTGGCCTCGCTCCAGTACCACCTGGCGGGGCTTGTAGACCGGCAGGTAATAGTGCGAAAGGGAGATCAGCGGATCGGTAGCGGCGGTCATGGCAGTCGGCAGGGTTCAGGAATCCCCATTCTCGCGCCGGAACCCCTGCGGCACAATGCGCCCATGCGACCGTTTTCTGCCCCCCAGCTGAACCCCGCCACCGAGACCGGCTGGCGCCGCCGGTGGTTCGACATCATCTACCGCCACGACTCGCGGCCCTCGCGCAATTTCGACCTGATCCTGGTAGTGGCGATCGTCGCCAGCATCCTGGTGGTGATGATCGACAGCGTGCAGCACCTGCATGCCGAATGGTCCACCGGCCTGTACATCCTGGAATGGGCTTTCACGATCATCTTCACCGCCGAGTACCTGCTGCGGCTGGCCGTGGTCAAGCGCCCGCTGCGTTACGCGGTGAGCATCTGGGGCATCATCGACCTGCTGTCGATCCTGCCCGCCTACCTGTCGATGTTCATCCCCGGCGCGCAGAGCCTGCTGGTGGTACGCGCGCTGCGCATCCTGCGCGTGTTCCGCATCCTCAAGCTGACCCGCTACATCGAGGAAAGCGGCGTGCTGATGACGTCGCTGTGGCGCAGCAGGCGCAAGGTGCTGGTGTTCCTGTTCACGGTGATCACCATCACCATCATCGCCGGCGCGCTGATGTACGTGATCGAGGGCCCCGAACACGGCTTCACCAACATCCCGGCCAGCATGTACTGGGCGGTGGTGACCATGGCCACGGTCGGCTTCGGCGACATCGTGCCGCAGACCGTGCTTGGCCGCTTCGTCACGTCGGTGCTGATCCTGATCGGCTACAGCATCATCGCCGTGCCCACCGGCATCTACACCGCGGAGCTGGCCAGCACCATGCGCGAAGCCGAGCTGGCCGCGCGCCGCGATGCGCGTGGCTGCCCGCACTGCGGGCTGGAAGGCCACGAGCCGGATGCCCGGCATTGCCGCAAGTGCGGCGGCGAACTGCCGGATGCGTTCAGTCATTGATGCGAGCGCCGGCGATGTACACCGGCGCTCGCTGATCACGCCATGAGCGGGAGCGCTACTGGCGGTTGCTCTGGAAAACGAGCGAGTTGTATTCCTGCATCAGCTTGCTGGCAGAGCCACGCGGCGCCATCGAAGGCGAATCCAGCATGCGCCGTTCGAAATCGCTGTAAGGCTTTTTCTCGCTGACGCGCTGCAGCCGCTCCTTGCCTTCGCGACGGAAGTTCTCGGCTTCACGCTCGAAGCTGTTCCAGTCCAGCTTGCCCGGCTCCTGATCAGCCACCTTCGCATGCGCTTCGTCGGAAATGCGGTTGAACGCATCCAGGCGCTCGCGCGCCTTGGCCTGATCGAAGTCATCCTCACTCATCAGATCCATGATGGCCTTGGCTTCCAGCATCATTGCCAGACGGTAGTACTCGCGCGTGCGTCCCTCGGCCTGTTCCAATACCTTGAGCTGCTCGCGCTGGGCGGCGTCGTTCTGGCGCTCCAGCTCGGCGTTGAACGTTTCGCTGGCAGTCACGAACTCCTTGAAGGCGGCCATCAAGGGCGCGTGCAGCTGCTTTCCCTTGGCGAACTGGTCGTCTTCGTAGTCCTGGCGATCGTAATAGTCGTGCGCGTCCTTGCTGAGCGGCACCAGTGCCTTCAGCGCCTGCTGGTAATGGCCAGCAGCGGCATCGAGCTCAGCCAGCGCCGGCTTGGCAGCCATCGCCTCGGTCACGGGGCCATCGCACTGCTTCATGTCGTAATCGCTGATCTCGAACGGACCGTACACCTGGGTCTCGCGCCCGCTCGGGCCGGCCTCGACGTCCTTGATCCAGCGCGTATAGGACTCGATGCTGCCGTGGGTCTTCGAATCAAGCGTGTTGAAGCAGCCGATGTAGGCGTTGAGCTTGGCGGTCAACTGCTGCTGTGCGTCGGACGGCGCCGCGCTGGCGTCGGGCGTGCTGGAAGGGCCGGCGTCGCCAGTGGTTGCGGGTGCCTTGCCGCCGCAGGCAGCCAGGACAATCGACAGCGAAGCGGCCAGCGCCGCGACGGAAAGAGTGCGTGACATGGGTTCACGTCCTTGTTGAAAACGATTACAGCCTCGCATTCTAGCGCAGCAGGCCGAAGGTCGCAGCCCTCGGCCTCTGCCGGCGACGCGCGATCACTCCAGGAACAGATCCGGCAGCAACGGACGCGATGGATCCACCGCATAGCCGGACAGATCGGTGATACCCGCCTGTGCCAGCACGTCATCGTCGATCAGGAACTGGCCGTGGAAACCCGCCGCCTCGCGCACCAGCACCGCGTGCGCAGCATCGGCCATGATCTGCGGCGTGCGGCAGCCGGCCGCATCGACGCCCGGAATCATGTTGATCGCATCGGTGGCGATCACCGTGCGCGGCCACAGCGCGTTCACCGCCACACCCTGCGGGCCGAATTCCGCGGCCAGGCCGAGCGTGACGAAGCTCATGCCCATCTTCGCCAGCGTGTAGCCGGTATGCGCGCCCCACCACTTCGGTTCCAGGCTCGGCGGCGGCGCGAGAGTGAGGATGTGCGGGTTCGGCGCCTGCAGCAGGTACGGCAGGCAGGCCTGCGCGCACAGGAAGCTGCCGCGCGAATTGACCTGCTGCATCAGGTCGAAGCGCTTCATCGGCGTATCCAGCGTGCCACGCAGCCAGATCGCGCTGGCATTGTTGACCAGGATGTCGATGCCACCGAAGGTGTCGACCGTGGCCGCAACTGCGGCGTGTACCTGCTCCTCCTCGCGGATGTCGCACTTCAGCGCCAGCCCCTGGCCGCCCGCTGCTGTTACCGCTTCGGCCGCGGTATGGATGGTGCCTGGCAGCTTCGGATTCGGCACCGACGACTTGGCCGCAATGGCCACGTTGGCGCCGTCGCGCGCAGCGCGCAGTGCGATGGCCAGGCCGATGCCACGCGAGGCACCGGTGATGAAAAGCGTTTTGCCCTGCAGACTGCCCACGTCCCACACTCCAGCGTATGCAATGAGCCGCTAGTATGCCGCGCCGACGTGGAGTTCACCCGGCCTTGACGATACTTGGGCCTCCAGACAACACACGAGGTCCACGCCATGCGCCGTTCCCGCCTGTTGCTGCCTGCCCTGGGGCTTGCCCTGCTGACCGCCTGCCAGGGCCGTTCGCCGGAACCGGGCAAGGAGCCACCTGCCGGTGACACGCCCAGCGCAGAGAAGGCCGCCGCCGACGGCAAGCTGCGCTGGAGCGAGGCCGTGGTGTGGGATGGCGACCTCAACGCCTGCCGCCAGGGCGAGAACGCCGCCACGCGTGATTGCCTGCGCGATGCGATGCGCGCCGGCGGCGCCAGCGCCGATGCGATCACCGCCGCCGAACAGCTGTCCACCGGGGGCGAGCTGGCCTACGTGACGGCCTGGCACGAGAACGAAGGCCTGGGCATTGCGACGGTCGAGTATCCGTTCCGCGCCAACACCAACGAGGGCACCCGCCTGGTCGACGCCACCGGCAAGCGCATCGATGTGGATGCCGTGCAGCTGGACGACACCCTGCGTGCCGACCCCGCCGTGCAGGCCCTGCTGAAGGACCACCCGCAGGCCACGCCGTTCGCACCGGCGCAGTCGGCCGGGGCCACGCCGCTGGAGAACGGTGGCGTCCGCCTGCTGTACCGCACGCCGCTGCGCGACTGCCACGCCTGCCCGGATGTGGGCCAGCTGCAGATCGCGTACGACTTCGACGCCAAGCGCAACTTCATTGGCCAGCAGGTGGTGCCGGCGACGCCGTAAGGTCACCGGCGCCTGTAGCGCCGGGCCATGCTCGGCCCATTGAATGCAGCCGAGCATGGCTCGGCGCTACATCAAGGTCGACAGCGGGCGCACCCGCGCATGGCGTGGATCTACCGGTACCCCTGCACCTGCTTCCTCAGCAGATGCGGCACGATCAGCCGATGCACGGGTGCAACCGGCAGCATGTACACGCGCCCGAACGCGTTGTGCGTATGGACCACCGTCGCCACTTCCAGCACATCGCCCTGCCACTGCAGGGCCAGCTGCACACGCAGGTGGCGGTCGTCGTCTTCCAGCACGATGGCATCGTCATCCAGCGACTGCAGGGTGAAGATGCCCAGCCGTTGCCCCGGACGCGGCTGCGCGATGTCCTGCACCGCGCGCAACGAGCCCAGGTGCTTCATGCCGAGCAGGCGCATGCCGCGATTGCGCAGCGCCATCAGCCCATCGAACCAGCCGGGAATGGTCGCCGCCATGTCGCGATAGGCCTGCAAGGCCGAGCGCCCATCGCGACGGGTGGTCGTCTGGCAGGCGTGCACGAAGTCGGCACCGGCCAGCTGTGGGCGCAGGATGCTGCCCGCGCTCGGCGGGCCGGTCACCACCTGCGTACGGCTCACGGCTTCGGCCCCTGCCCCTCGTTGTCTTCCCAATGCAGGATGCGGCGGGTGACGAAGCGGTAGACCGGCTTGCCGGTGGCGAACCACAGCTCGCGCACCCAGGAGGTGCGCTTGAGCACCCGCTTTTCCACCGGGGTGAGCGACTCGCGGCAGTACATGCGCTTGTGCTTGAGCAGGTGGCGCAGGTCCTCACGGGCCAGCAGGCGCATCCAGCGCGAGCGCGGGTTGCCGATCACCGCCAGCTGGAAGTCGATCAGCGCCGGGCGGCCATCGTCGGTGACCAGCCAGTTGGCTTCCTTGGCCAGATCGTTGTGGGCCACGCCATTGCGATGCAGCTGCTGCAGCAGGCGACGCGCGGCGCGGAACCAGGCCAGGTCACCGCGAGGCGGACGCTGGTACATGGCGTCGCCGGCCATGAAGCTGCGGTCGAGATGACGTCCATCCCACGCCAGCAGCTGCGGCACATCGGCCATGCCGTGGATGTGGCGCAGTGCGCGTGCTTCACGGCGGGCCAGCCACCAGGCCGGCAGCCGCAACCACAGTGGTGTGGCGCCCAGATCACGGCGTACAAAGGAGCCGGCCGGCCCTTCCACAAGGAGGATGCGACCGAAGCTGTCGGCCTTCAGGGCGTGCGAGGGCGTGTCTGACGAATGCGGCATGTGCCCATTCTAGGCGATGGCGCCCGTTGCAAACGGTCACCAAGCGGCTGGGAACCAGTCACCTTCACGCCCCTATAATCGGGCAATGGACTCTTCATGGATCGACGCCACCCTCGCGTGGATTGCCGCTCACCCCGTGCTGGCGGGTGCCGTTATCTTCCTCATCGCCTTCTGCGATGCGGTGATCATTCTCGGCGCCATCGTGCCGGCCCTGCCGCTGCTGTTCGCGGTGGGCGTGTTCATCGGGCTGGGCCAGATCTCCGGGCCGTATGCGGTGGCGGCAGCCGCACTGGGCGCATTCGCCGGTGATGGCATCAGTTACTGGATCGGGCGCCGCTGGGGTGACCGCCTGCGTGGCGTGTGGCCCTTCAGCCGTTACCCGCAGCTGCTCGACCGCGGCGAAAACCTGTTCCGCCGCAATGCCTTCAAGAGCATCCTGGTAGCACGCTACGTGGGCGCGATCCGGCCGTTCGTGCCGGCCATCGCCGGCATGATGAAAATGCCGGCCAGCCGCTACATGCAGGCCAGTGGCATCGCCAGCATTTCGTGGGCGGTGCTGTTCCTGGCACCGGGCTGGGTGCTCGGCGAGGCCTACGACGCGGTGGCCGCCGTCGCAGGGCGCCTGGTGGTGGTGGTCGGCCTGCTGGCAGTGATCCTCGGCCTGGTCTGGGCCATCGTGCTGTACGGCTACCGCTGGTCGGCCGCGCGCATGGACAACTGGCTGGCGCGGCTGCTGGACTGGTCCAACCGACACCCGACGCTGGGCCGCTACACCGTCGGTGTGCTGGACCCGAAGCGCCGCGAGTCGGTGCCGCTGGCGATGCTGGCGCTGATGCTGCTGGTGCTGGGCTGGGGCTGGTTCGCGCTGCTGACCGTGGTGGTCGCCCATGGCGAGCCGCTGGCGATCGACCTGCTGGTGCACCAGGCCATGCTGGCGCTGCGCAATCCGCTTGCCGATTACCCGATGGCCGCGCTGGCATCGCTGGGCGCCTGGCAGGTGTTGTTGCCGGCCACCGCTGCAGCGATGGGCTACCTGATCTGGCGCCGCCGCTGGATGGCAGCCGCGCACTGGCTGGCCGCGCTTGCCTTCGGCCTGGCGTTGACCATGCTGCTCGGCGCAACGGTGGATGTGGTGCGACCGGTCGATGCCAGCAGTGGCTTTGGCTTCCCGTCGGTGTCGGTGACCATGGCCACCATCACCTTCGGCTTCTTCGCGGTGCTGATCGCCCGCGAGATGCCTGGCCGCACCCGTGTCTGGCCGTACCTGGTGTCGGGCATCGTGGTCAGCCTGATCGGCTTCTCGCGCCTGTACCTGGGCGCGCACTGGCTGAGCGATGTGATCGGCGGCATGCTGTTCGGCACGTTCTGGCTGCTGGTGCTGGGCATCGCCTACCGCCGCCGCTTCAACCGCTCGTTCTGGGTGAAGCCGGTGGCGTGGCTGTTCTACGGTGTCTTCGCCGTGGCGGCGATGTGGTACGCGCCGCGCCACATTCCGGTGAAGCTGGAACGCTTCGAGCCGACCCTGCCGGCGGCGCAGGCGATGGACATGCAGGCCTGGTGGCAGCACGACTGGGCGACACTGCCGGCGCGCCGCAACGAGTTCGACGACGATCAGCGCTGGCCGCTGGACGTGCAGGTGGCGGGCCCGCTGGCCCCGCTGCAGGCGCAGCTGGAAGCACGCGGCTGGAAGCGGCAGGAACAGGCCGGCTGGCAGGAGGCGCTGCTGATGCTGGACAAGAACACGGGTGCCGACGAACTGCCGGTGCTGCCAGCCACGCTGGACACGCGCGTGGAAGCGCTGTTGATGGTGCGCCCGGGTACACACCGCGATGAGCGCTACGTACTGCGCCTGTGGCCAGCCCCTGCGCAGTTGCAACCGGGCAGTACGCCGCTATGGCTGGGCAGTGCGCAGACCCTGCGCTACGAGCGTCATTTCGAGTGGATCGGCATGTGGCACCCGCTGCGTGGCGTCGACCCGGCGCTCAACGCAGTGAAGGACGCCGTGCAGGACCTGCCGCAGCGCGAGGACTTGCACAGCGAAACCGGGTTGCCGGTGCTGCGGTTGAAGACCACGGCGCCCTGACCGGCACCGGTGCGCGATCACCCACTGTAGAGCCGAGCCCATGCTCGGCTGCTCTTCGCGGGAACCACCAAGCCGAGCATAGGCTCGGCTCTACAGTAGATCCACGCCGTGCGTGGATGGCATTCCACGCATGCCCCAGCGTGTGCACCAAGGTGCACACCCACCCAAGGCAGGCTGCTACGGCATCCAGCCCAGCAACTGCTGCAATCGCTGGTGCGGGTCGTCCATCTGCAGCAGCTGCAGGCGCTGCTGCTCGCTCAGCGGCAACAGCTCGGCCAGCCGCCAGCCGACCCAGCTGGCCTGGTCCAGCAACGCCGGGTTGGACGGCGCATAGGCCTCGCCGGCCTGTTCGATGATGTGCCCCAGCACCGTGGCCAGCAGCGCGTGCTGTGGTCGCAGTTCGTCGTCCGGGTCTTCCTCGCACCAGCGCACGTCGGCCACCACCAGGCCGTTGTCGCGCACGCGGGTACGCTCCACATGGAAACGGCGGGTGCCGCGCAGGCGAAGCTGCAGCACGCCATCGGCGCCGACATCGAAGTCTTCGATGCGCACCTGCACACCGTAGGCCGCCGGCGTCGCCGGTGCGCCGACTTCCTCGCCATCGAGGATCAGGCAGACACCGAACCCCTCACCACTGCGGCCGCTGTCGCGGACCAGGTCCAGATAGCGGCGCTCGAACACGCGCAGGCCCACCGCCGCACCCGGCACCAGCGTGGTGTGCAGCGGAAACAGCGGCAGCGGGCTGTCGACGCTCATCGGGCCTGCAACGCGGCGAGGAAGCGGCGCGGGGCGCCGTCGAAGCCACCGTTGGACATGAACACCACGTGGTCGCCGCTGCGCGCGCTGGCCTGCAGCTGTTCCAGCAACGCGTCGGTATCCGGCACCGCGTGGGCGTCACCACGTACCGCAGCGATCACCGCAGCGGCATCCCAGGCCAGTTCCGGGCGATGCAGGAACACCACTTCATCAGCCAGCGCCAGCGACGGTGCCAGTGCCTGCGCATGTGCGCCCAACCGCATCGAGTTGCTGCGCGGTTCCATCGCAACCACGATGCGCGCATCGCCGACCCTGGCACGCAGGCCCTCCAGCGTGGTGGCGATCGCGGTGGGGTGATGGGCGAAATCATCGTAGACGGTGATGCCGCCATGGCTGCCGATCACTTCCATGCGGCGCTTGACGCTGCGGAAGCGCGCCAGCGCCGGGATCACCGCGGCCGGCGCCACGCCCACTGCATGCGCAGCGGCCAGCGCGGCCAGCCCGTTGAGCACGTTGTGGCGGCCCAGCAGCGACCACTGCACGTCGCCCAGCGCCTGCCCACGATGGTGCACGCGGAACGCGCTGCCATCGGCGGCCAGCAGCTCGGCATGCCACTCCAGCGAGGGATCGAAACCAAACCGCTCGACCGGGGTCCAGCAGCCCATCGCCAGCACTTCGGCCAGGTGCTGATCCTCGCCGTTGACGATCAGGCGGCCACGCGCCGGCACCGTGCGCACCAGGTGATGGAACTGGCGCTGGATCGCCGCCACGTCCGGGAAGATGTCGGCGTGGTCGTATTCAAGATTGTTGAGGATGGCCACCAGCGGCCGGTAGTGCACGAACTTGCTGCGCTTGTCGAAGAAAGCCGTGTCGTACTCATCGGCTTCGACCACGAACTCGCGGCCCTGGCCCAGGCGCGCGGAGACTCCGAAATCCTCGGCGACGCCGCCGATCAGGAAGCCGGGCGAGCGCCCTGCACTTTCCAGCAGCCAGGTGAGGATGGTGGTGGTGGTGGTCTTGCCATGGGTACCGGCCACGGCCAGCGTGTCGCGGCCCGGCAGCACCTGCTCGGACAGCCACTGCGCGCCGGATATATAGCGCTGGCCGGCATCGAGCACGGCTTCCACGGCGGCATTGCCGCGCGACAGCGCGTTGCCGATCACTACCTCGTCGGTGCCGGCCGGCACGCTGTCGGCACGGTAGCCCTGGTCCAGGGTGATGCCCAGCTGTTCGAGCTGGGTCGACATCGGCGGGTAGATGGCCTGGTCGCTGCCGCTGACGGAATGCCCGAGTTCCCGCGCCAGGGCGGCCACGCCGCCCATGAAGGTGCCGGCAATTGCAAGGATATGTACGCTGCTCATGACCGAGGATTGTGACCGATGACGGCTGTATAGGGCCAATGTCCGCTATCGGGTAAGACAACCCCTACACGGGATGTGAGAAAACTCCAATCAGCTGTCAGGGAATTCCCGATAGCGATGTTCTGTGAACCCGGACACAATTCGAACTGCCAGCCGCAGTACCCGAACCGGTCCTACTCCCCAAGAGGCCATCCCCAAGGGAGCTCATGCTGCGGGGCCCTGAGCAAGCCCTTCGCTGGCGCCTGTCAAACGACACAGGCCTGATCCTCGCGGACCAGGCCTGTGTTTTTTTGCGCCCGGGGAGCCGGCAATTCGCGCCGGCCCGGCCGGATCAGGCCTTGATCGCCGCCAGGATGCGGGCTTCGATCTCGTCCAGCTCACCGACGCCATCGACGCGGGCCAGGGTGCCACGGCCGGCGTAGAAATCGACCACCGGGGCGGTCTGCTCGTTGTAGACCTGCAGGCGCTGGCGCACCGCTTCCGGATTGTCATCGGCGCGGCCCTGCTCCTTGGCACGACCGGCGATGCGATCCACCAGCAGCTCGGTGGCCACGTCCAGCTGCACCACGGCGTCCAGCGGCTGGCCGATCTTGGCCAGCAGGCCGTCCATCGCATTGGCCTGGGCCACGTTGCGCGGGTAGCCATCGAGGATGAAGCCCTTGGCGACATCAGCCTGGGTCAGGCGCGACTCCAGCATGCCCAGCAGGATGTCGTCCGACACCAGGTTGCCGGCATCCATCACCGTCTTGGCCTGCTTGCCCAGCTCGGTGCCGGCGGCGATTTCCGCGCGCAGCATGTCACCGGTCGAAATGTGGGCGATGCCCAGCTTTTCCTTCAGGCGCGTCGCCTGTGTCCCCTTGCCCGAACCGGGCGGTCCCAACAGAACCAATCGCATTGACCTGACTCCAACGTGTTGAAAACAAAGAAGGTTCGCGTCCCGGACGGTCCGGTATCGCTGCACCGCAATAGCGCCACTTTACCGCATCCGGGTAATGTCCCTGCAATGTCCCCTCCCCCGAGCAGGTAGAAGCATGCGCAACGGTACTCTCCTTTATGCCCAGTCCGGCGGTGTCACCGCCGTCATCAACGCCACGGCGGCGGCGGTGATCGAGCAGGCGCGGGCCAAGGGCATCAAGGTCCTGGCCGCCCGCAACGGCATCCTCGGCGCCCTGCGCGAGGAGCTGATCGACACCAGCAAGGAGAGTGCCGCGGCCATCCGCGCGCTGGCCCATACCCCGGGCGGTGCCTTCGGCTCGTGCCGGGTCAAGCTGAAATCGCTGGACGCCGACCGTGCCCGCTACGACCGCCTGCTGGAGGTGCTGCGCGCGCACGACGTGCGCTGGTTCCTCTACAACGGCGGCAACGACTCGGCCGATACCGCGCTGAAGGTCTCGCAGCTGGCCAAGGCCTCCGGCTACGACCTGACCTGCATTGGCGTGCCCAAGACCATCGACAACGATCTGGCGGTGACCGACACCTGCCCCGGCTTCGGCTCGGCGGCCAAGTACACCGCCGTCTCGGTGCGCGAGGCGGCGCTGGACGTGGCGGCGATGGCCGAGACCTCCACCCGCGTCTTCATCTACGAGGCGATGGGCCGCCACGCCGGCTGGCTGGCCGCGGCCGCCGGCCTGGCTGGCAACGGTGATGACGAAGCACCGCACATCATCCTGCTGCCCGAGCGCGCCTACGACGAGGCCGCGTTCCTGGCCAAGGTGAAGGCCGTGGTCGAGCGCGTCGGCTACTGCGTGGTGGTGGCGTCGGAAGGTATCGCGACCGCAGATGGCCGCTTCGTCGCCGACGCAGGCGGCGGCAAGGACTCGTTCGGTCACTCGCAGCTGGGCGGCGTGGCCGCGCACCTTGCTGCACGGGTCAAGGACCAGCTGGGCCTGAAGGTGCACTGGGCGCTGCCCGACTACCTGCAGCGCTCGGCCCGCCACCTGGCCAGCAGGACCGACTGGGAGCAGGCACAGGCGGTCGGCAAGGCCGCCGTGCAGCTGGCACTGAAGGGCCAGAACGGCGTGATGCCGGTGATCGTGCGCAGCAGCGATGCGCCCTATCGCTGGAAGATCGAAGCGGCCCCGCTGTCGAAGATCGCCAACCACGAGAAGAAGATGCCAGCCGGCTTCATCCGCCGCGATGGCTTCGGCATCACCGCCAAGGCGCGCGCCTACCTGTCGCCGCTGATCAAGGGCGAAGCGCCGCTTCCCTATGGCACCGACGGCCTGCCGAAGTACGTCACTCTGAAGAACGTGGCGGTGAAGCAGAAGCTGCCGGCCTTCGAGGGCTGAAGTGTGCCTGCGTCCTGTGCGGCGCACAGGGCGCATTGCGGCGGCCGCCGAAGCGCCCCACAATCGGGCTCCGGCCCGGGGCAAAGGGGCCGCTGCAAGCCAGATTCGACGCTGCCCGGCCCTCGAGGCCCGGGCCCGTGCTGCCATTCCACAAGGACTGTAACCATGAAGCACCCGATCCTGATCGCCGCGCTGCTGTGCGGTGCTGCCGCGCCGGCCTTCGCTGCGACCTGCGAAAGCAACTTCCAGAAGAAGGGCAATCCCTTCGTCGGCACTACCTTCACTTCATCGGTCACCCATCCTGACCTGACCGTGGCCAGCGCCATCGGCCAGATGCGGGTAATCGCCAAGAACGCCAACATGGACGTCCTCAGCGAGGACGTGGAAGGCGGCTCGATGCTGATCGAAGAGCCGGAATCCATGGCCCACAAGCCGATTCCGATGATCATCAGTGCCACCTCCGAAGGCGGCCAGGGCACCGTCGGCATGGTGGTGAAGGTCAACAAGGGCGCCATCGCCCCGGCCGACGGCGTGCGCGAAGAAATGTGCAAGCTGCTCAACCAGATCAAGCCAGGCAAGGCGGGCGAACAGGCGGCCAAGGCCACTCCGCAGGCCTCGGTGGTGACCATTGCCGCCGACCGCTTCGGCTTCCAGCTGCGCAACCAGAACAAGGACAACCCGGCCGCGGTCGAGCCGCGCTACAAGGGCAAGACCTACGCCATCACCGGTCGCATCACCACCGTGCTGCGCAGTGGCGGCACCTACAACACCAGCTTCGACCTGCCCAGCGATGGCAGCATCGATTTTGAGCGTGTGGCCATTTCCTGCTCGTTCGCAGCCAACCAGGCCGCGTATGCGCTGGCCCTGCGCCCGCGCGAGAAAGTAACGCTGACCGGCGTGGTCGACAGCTACGACCAGATCGGCCGGGTGTTGTGGCTGAAGGACTGCCGCGGCAACTGACCGCTGCCGGCGTGGGAAAAGGCCCGGGTGCGCAGGCGCCCGGGCCTTTTCGTTTCCCCAGCGGTTCACGCCTGGCGCACGTGCATCGCAGGATGATGGACGCCCCGCCTGGAGGTCATCATGGCACTGCGTGTTGTTCGTCTCGGCAGCCCGCGCCAACCCGGTGAGGGCCTGCGCATCGGCACCGTGCGGCGACCACCGCGCGGCGTGCCCCGCAGCGAATTCGCGAAACGGGACTGGTACGACGTCTGGTTCCCGACTCTGTCACCCAGCGCGGAGCTGGTGAAGCAGGCCCATGAGGCGAAGACCGCCGCCGACTGGACTGCGTTCTTCCGCCACTACAAGGCCGAGATGAAAGCGCCCGATGCCGCGCACGCGCTGGACCTGCTGGCCGCGATGTCGCAGCACAGCGACCTCAGCGTGGGCTGCTACTGCGAGGACGAAGCGCACTGCCATCGCAGGGCGTTGCGCGAGCTGCTGGTGGCGCGCGGGGCGACGCTGGCGGAGTGAGATCAGCCGGGTGCCGGCCAGCGGCCGGCACTACCACCCGTGGACGACTGCGTGGGCGCAGCGCACGCATCATCTCAGTTGCAGGCCTTGCCTTCCATCTGCAGCTGCGCGGCGAACATCGTCACCTGCGGAATCTGGCCGGCTGCCGCCTGCTTCTTGGCCTCTTCCAGATAGATGCGCGACTGGCCCTGCCCATCCAGCTCGACCTTGTTGCTCGACGGCAGGCGCCACACCCGCACCACCGCCTGCTGCGCCGGGCATGCCGCGTTGGGCACGCGGATCACATCGTTGAGCTTCCAGCCCTTGTCGGCACTCGGCTGTGCCTTGGTGTAGTCGACGAAGCGCGCACGTGGCTGGCACTGCTCGCTGGTACGCACGGCGGAGAAGCGGTACGGGGCGGCGGCATCGCCGGTGAACGCACCTTCCAGGCGCGCGCAGGCCTCGGGGATCTGCCGCAGCGTATGCACCGCACCCACCGCCTGGGGGGCACCCACGGCACGCTGCAGCTCCGGGGTTTCCGCAGCGAGTGCCGGCACGGCCAGGGCCAGGGCGGCGAGCATCAACAGGGACAGGCGCATGGGGGATCTCCATCGGGACTCCGCGCAGGCTTGCAGAGACTGGCTTAACGGGGTGCAAAGGCCGGTGGCTCGCAAATCAGGCCCTTGCCTGGCGGCGGGTCCGCGCGCATGTCGACGCGTTCATTGGCAGGGCGCCCACGGGTCATGCGGCGCGGCTCCCACGGGCCGGTCGAGCATGGCTCGACTCTACAAAGAGCGGCACGCATACTGCAGGCACCAGGGAATGCTGAACACCGCCATACGTCGGACGACCACCAAGGTCGGTACGGGTTGGTTCCAGGCTGCAGCCCGTCGTCCCCCTCGTGGTGCCGTTCATCGCCACTGGATGCCTACATCCATTCTGCGGAGGGGTCTAATGCTGGAACGTCACGGGCTGTCACTGGCGCTGGGCTGCGCCATTCTCGCGATCCTGTTCGGAATCGTCTCGGCGCGCTGGATCCTGCGCCAACCCACCGGCAATGAGCGCATGGTTGCGATCGCCACCGCGATCCAGGAAGGTGCGCGTGCCTACCTCAACCGTCAGTACCTGACCATCGGCATCGCCGGCGTGGTGCTGTTCGTGCTGGTCGGGGTGTTCCTCAGCTGGTACACCGCGATTGGTTTCGCGGTCGGTGCGGTGCTGTCCGGCGCCGCCGGCTACATCGGCATGAACGTGTCGGTGCGCGCCAACGTGCGCACCGCGGAGGCGGCGCGCCAGGGCATCAGCGCGGCGATGGACGTCGCCTTCCGCGGCGGCGCCATCACCGGCATGCTGGTGGTCGGGCTGGGCCTGCTGGGCGTGGCCGGCTACTACGCGCTGCTGCTGCGCATGGGCCTGCCGATGGAACAGGCGCTGCACGCGCTGGTCGGCCTGGCCTTCGGCTCCTCGCTGATCTCGATCTTCGCGCGCCTGGGCGGCGGCATCTTCACCAAAGGCGCCGACGTCGGCGCCGATCTGGTCGGCAAGGTCGAAGCTGGCATTCCCGAGGACGACCCGCGCAATCCGGCGGTGATCGCCGACAACGTCGGTGACAACGTCGGTGACTGCGCCGGCATGGCCGCCGACCTGTTCGAGACCTACGCGGTGACCGTGATCGCCACCATGCTGCTGGGCAGCCTGATGCTGGCCGAGGCCGGCGCCAACGCGGTGCTCTACCCGCTGGTGCTGGGCGGCGTATCGATCATCGCCTCGATCATCGGTGCGCTGTTCGTCAAGGTGAAGCCGGGCGGCTCGATCATGGGTGCGCTGTACAAGGGCGTGATCGTCTCCGGCGTGCTGGCGGCGATTGCGTTCTATCCGATCACCACCGGGCTGATGTCCGACAACGTGCATGGGCCGATGGCGCTGTATGGCTGCGCGTTGATCGGGTTGGTGCTGACCGGGCTGATCGTGTGGATCACCGAGTACTACACCGGCACCCAGTACAAGCCGGTGCAGCACGTGGCGCAGGCCTCGACCACCGGCCATGGCACCAACATCATCGCCGGCCTAGGCATTTCGATGAAGTCCACCGCGCTGCCGGTGGTGGCGGTGTGTGCGGCGATCTGGGGAGCCTTCGCGCTGGGCGGCCTGTACGGCATCGCCATCGCCGCTACTGCGATGCTGTCGATGGCCGGCATGATTGTCGCCCTCGATGCCTACGGCCCGATCACCGACAACGCCGGTGGCATCGCCGAAATGGCCGAGCTGCCCTCGGAAATCCGCGACATCACCGATCCGCTGGATGCAGTGGGCAACACCACCAAGGCAGTGACCAAGGGCTATGCGATCGGATCGGCGGCGCTGGCCGCACTGGTGCTGTTCGCCGACTACACCCACAACCTGCAGGCGGCCAATCCCGGCCAGGAGTTCCGCTTCGATCTCAGCGACCACACGGTGATCATCGGCCTGCTGATCGGCGGCCTGATTCCCTACCTGTTCGGTGCGATGGCGATGGAAGCGGTCGGCCGCGCCGCCGGTGCGGTGGTGGAGGAAGTGCGCCGCCAGTTCCGCGAGATCCCCGGCATCATGCAGGGCACCGGCAAGCCCCAGTACGACAAGGCGGTGGACATGCTGACCCGCTCGGCGATCCGCGAAATGATCGTGCCGTCATTGCTGCCGGTGGCGGTGCCGGTGGTGGTCGGCTTGCTGCTGGGGCCACGCGCGCTGGGCGGCCTGCTGATCGGCACCATCGTGACCGGCCTGTTCGTGGCCATTTCGATGACCACCGGCGGCGGTGCCTGGGACAACGCCAAGAAGTACATCGAGGATGGCCACTTCGGCGGCAAGGGCAGCGAGGCACACAAGGCGGCAGTGACCGGCGACACCGTCGGCGATCCGTACAAGGACACCGCCGGCCCGGCGATCAATCCGCTGATCAAGATCATCAACATCGTGGCGCTGCTGCTGGTGCCGCTGCTGTAGATCCGCGCCATGCGTGGATGCCGGCCTCGATGGGGTCAGAGCCCTTTCCTGCGGAAAGGGATCCGACCCCGATGGCGGTCAGCGCCCGCGCAGGAAGAATGACACCGGCACCATCACCTGCACCGGGTCGCCAGCCACCTCGGCCGGCGGCGCCGGGACCGGGCTGGCCCGCTGCACGGTGTCCAGCGTCTCCTGGTCGAGCAACGCGAAGCCGCTGCTGCGGCCCAGCACCACCGCCGAAACCACACCGTCGCGGGCCACGGCAAAGCGCACGTAGACCACGCCCTGCTGGCGCAGCCGCTCGGCCTGGCGTGGATAGTGCCGGTGCTTCTGCAGGTGCCCGAGCAGGCGTCCTTCCCAGGTCGCCTCGGCACGACTGCGCTCACCCGCCGTGGTCTGCGGCGCGGTGTAGCGTGCGGCAGCGTCGGCGGCCACCTGCGGCGGTGCGCTGGTCTGCGCGACGTTGGCATCGGCGCTGTCCGGCGCGGGCGCTGGTTCCGGCGCTTCTGGCGGAGGCAGCTCACCCTGCGGCTGCACGGGTGCCTTGGGTTGCTCACGCACGGCTGGCGCTGGCGCCTGCTGCCGCTGCTGTTGCTGCTGCAGCGGCCCGGTGGCGACCTCGCGCGGCGGCGCCGGCGGTGCCTGCGCCATCGGCGCCAGCTCCAGCGTCAGCGCTGCCGGGGGAGCCGTTGCAGCCTGCACCGGTGCGCGGGCCACCCACCAGCAGGCCGCGCCGATCAACAGCGCGTGCACCAGCAGTACGATCGCCAGGCTGGTCGCCCAGCGCCGCAGTCCGCTCATTGCGTGCCCTGCTCCAGGCCGACCAGTGCCACCTTCAGGTAGCCCGCCGCACGCAGCGCATCCAGAGTGGCCATCAGTTCGCCGTAGGGCACGCGGGTGTCGGCGCGCAGGAAGATGCGTTGCGCGGTATCGCTGTGGGTGGCCACCTGCAGTGCAGCCGCCAGCCCGTCACGCGCCACCGCCTGTTCGCCAACGCGCAGCGACAGGTCGGCCTGCACGGTCACGTACACCGGTGCCTGTTCCGGCGGCGCGGCATTGGCGCTGCTGGCCGGCAGCTGCACCGGCACCGACACCGTGGCCAGCGGTGCGGCCACCATGAAGATGATCAACAGCACCAGCATCACGTCGATGAAGGGCGTGACATTGATCTCGTGCGCTTCTTCGGGGGCATCGTCGCGGTCGGACGCGGTCCTGATCGCCATCGTCGCGCCTCAGTGCACCGCGCGCAGCGGCGCCGCAGCGGCACGCGGGACGGCACGATCAAGATCGCGCGACACCAGCTGCTGCACGGCCGCCGACAGATCGCCGAGCAGCCCCCGCAGGCCGGCCAGCACGCGGCTGAAATGGTTGTAGACCAGTACCGCGGGAATCGCCGCGACCAGGCCGAGCGCTGTCGCCAACAGGGCCTCGGCGATGCCGGGCGCAACCACCGCCAGGCTGGTGGTGTTGCTGTGGGCGATGCCGATGAAACTGTTCATGATGCCCCACACCGTACCGAACAGGCCGACGAACGGCGCCACCGCGCCGATGCTGGCGAGCGCGCCGATACCGCGCCGCTGCACGCGCGCGGTTTCCAGCTCGATGCGCTCCAGGCGCGAGGCGACGCGCTCCTTGATGCCGTCGTGGCTGTCCAGCTCCTGCGACAGGCGCAGTTCGGTGCGTGCAGCATCCAGCATCGTCAGTGCGGCGCCCTGTTGCAGGGTCGCTTCTTCGCTCTGCGTCGGCAGCTGTGCGGACTGCAGCAACAGCGCGCGTGCCGCACGCAGCTGCCGGGCCTGCCGCGCCAGCTCCCAGCCCTTGGCCAGCAGCACGGTCCAGGTGGCCAGCGACGCCAGTGCCAGCGCGATCATCACGGCCTTCACCACCACGTCGGCGGCCAGGTACATGCCCCACGGAGTCAATGCGGGGGCGGCCACAGGGGCCAGGTCAGCAGGCAGCATCGTCTCGGTTTCCATCAGCATCAGGGGTCGCTGCGCGACGGCGGGTCGCACGCGGATCATTGGCGTCGTCCACTTCCACGACCGGATGGGGCTGCAGCCGCGGCGCGGGGCGGCTGAGCACGTAGCCGGCGCTGACCGCGAAGAACAGGCCCACGCCCAGCAGCAGGCGCCACGACGGGTGCGCTCCCCAGCAGAACAGCGCAAAACCCACGGCCATGCCGGCACTGGCGAACGCCTTGCCCTTGCGCGACACCGCACCCTGCTCACGCCACAGCCGCAGTGACGGGCCGTAGCGCGGATGCGCCAGCAGGCGCTGCTCGAACTTCGGCGAGCTGCGTGCGAAGCAGCCCACGGCGAGGATCAGGAAGATGGTGGTCGGCATCACCGGCAGCAACGCGCCGATCACCCCGAGGACGACCATCAACCACCCCAGCGCGAACCAGAGCCAACGCATCAGCGCTGCATCCGCAGGCGGGCACCAGGCATCAGGCGAATTCCACTTCGACGTGGCCGTGCACGCTGCGGAACGCGGCGTCGGCCGCATTGATCACCTGCTGCTCCTGCCTGGCACTCAGCGGTACCGCGTCCAGCGCAGCGGTGAACTCGCGCCAGTGGCGCGCCGCGCCATCCGGATGCGCGGCCAGGTGGCGGGCGCCGAAATCACGATCCAGGCCGAGCCTGGCGGCCATCTTGTACAGAATGGTGCCGCCGAGGTTGGACCCTTCGGCCACATACAGCCACCCCAACGCGGCGGGCAGTTCCAGATCGGACGGCAACGCCGCGATGTCGGCCCCGGGCAGCGTCTGCTCCAGATCCTGCAGGTCGCGCGCCACTTGGGCCAAGCGGCGGCGCTCGCCCAGGTCCGGCAGCAGTGCGTCCAGCGCAGGGTTGGCATACAGCGCATCGATGCTGCGATGGAAGCGGTACTGCACGCGCAGGAACCGGGCGAAGTTGCTGCGGTCGGCGAAGATGTCACCGGCCATGATGCGCTTGTCCAGGGCGCCATGGCTGTCGCGGGTGGCGGCCTTGAGCCGCAGGCTGCGGCTGTCTTCAGGGGCGATGTGTGCGTTCATGGGGGATGCCAAGGGGGTCGTCCTGCTGTAGACGTTCGCCACGGGGCTTTCCCCAAGGCTATGTGCGCCGATAATGGCGCATCCCTTCTTACCGCAGGAACCGACGATGATCACCACCGAACCGCGCATGACCAACCTGTTCCTGCAGCTGGGCCTGGACGCCAGCGCCGAGGGCATCGCCCGCTTCATCCGCGAGCACCAGCTGGCCACCGATGTGGAAGTGGTCGAGGCGCCGTACTGGAACGATGCGCAGCGCCAGTTCCTGTCCGAGTCGCTGCAGGCCGATGCGGCATGGACCACCGTGGTGGATGAGCTGAACGAGTCGCTGCACGAGGACGCGGTGAAGGCGGCGACGGGGCTGTAAGCGGGGTATCCCGCGCTGTTGGGGTCAGAGCCCTTTCCGCAGGAAAGGGATCCGACCCCGCCGCTCGCCCTTTCCGCAGGAAAGGGATCCGACCCTGCCGCTCGCCCTTTCCGCAGGAAAGGGATCCGACCCCGCCGCTCGCCCTTTCCGCAGGAAAGGGATCCGACCCCAGCGCTCATCCGCGACCGATCAGTACTTCCAGGTCAACGCCAGCCGGGCCGTACGGCCCGGTGCCGGCATCACGCCCAGGGCCAGCGGGTCCAGGTAGTAACGATCGGTCAGGTTGTCCACGCCGGCTTCCACCGAGAGCTGGTCGTTGAAGCTCCAGCTGGCGAACAGGTCGACCAGCGTGGTCGGCCGGTACAACTGCTGGATCGCCGACAGGCCCACGTTCCAGTCCTTGTCCAGCTTGCTGATCGGGCCAGCGTTGTGGACCACGCGGGTGCCGAAGGTCAGGCGCTCCTCGAACAGGCGCGAGCCCAGGGTCAGGTTGACCATGTAGCGCGGCGGGTTCTGGGTATTGGTGTACGAGCCCTCGAAGCCGCCGTCCACGCAGTCGGGCGTGTTGGCCAGTTCGCCGTTCCTGCGCTGCGCCCCATAGGCACGGCGCTCGGCGGCGATGTCCGGCGCGCAGGTCTTGGCCTTGAAGTAGTAGTGCGCGGACAGATCGGCAAATACCTTGCCGCTGTCATAGCTGGACTGGAACTCCATGCCCGAGACCTTGAACTGGTCGACGTTGCGGATCAGGCCCGCCGACAGCGTGCGGTAGTCACGGGTGATCAGGTCGTCGATACGGGTATCGAAATACGCCAGCTTCAGCGCCAGGCGGTCGCCGGCAGTGAACAGGTCGTAGCGGAGGGTGCTGGCGCCGATTTCCCAGCTGCGCGCGCGCTCCGGCTTAAGCTCGCCCACCGGTTTGGCGGCGGTGAACAGGCCCAGCGTGGTCTCGAACAGGCTCGGCAGCTTGGTGCCTTCGGCGTACTTCACGTAGACCATGGTGTCTTCGCTGAAGCGATAGGCCACGCTGGCGGTCGGCGAGAACGCGCTGTCGCGGCGGCGGATCGGCTGCGACCAGCTCCAGCTGACCGGCACTTCCAGATCCTGCGCCTTGCCAGCGTCGTAGAAGTTCCAGCCACCGATGTCGGCCACCGTGCCCTTCTTGTACGGCGAGGCCAGCAGCGATTCCCGGGTGAAGTTGCCGTTGGCATCCGGGTACCAGTTCAGCAGCGCGATGCGCTTGGCCCGCCACGACGGTAGCGCCGGGTTGCCATTGAGCAGTTCGGTGTAGCGGTACTGGCCCTGCACCTCATAGGCATCGGGCGTGGCCAGGCGGTTGCGGTCATGCACATCCACGCGGTTCCAGCGGCCGCCGGCCAGCAGTTCCCAATGCTCATCGGGCTGCCACTTCAGCGAGGCCACGGCGCTGTACTCCTTGCGCTCGGCGTTGCGCAGGAAACGGTTGTTGACCAGGTCGTCGTGCATGACCGGCGCCGAACTGCCCGGCGCGATGTCTTCGTCGCTGTAGGACAGTCCGTAGTCGAGCGTGAACGCACCGGCGCGGGTGTCGAACCTGGAGGTATTACTGGCATCCAGGCCGAAGCGTTTGTGCCGCAGCGGATTGCGGTAGGCATCCTTGTAGCCGGGGTCACCGCTGAAGCTGGGCGCGTCATACCACTCGGTGCGGCGGTCGAAGTACCACGGGGTGATGCCGGTCAGGCTGTTGTACATCACGCTGTCGGTATCGGTGTACGCGGCGTTGACGCGCAGGTCGATCAGCTCGCTGTCCGGATTGAAGCGGTAGCGCAGGCTGTAGCTGTCCATGTCGACGTGGCCCGGATCCCACTGTGGAATGCGGTCACGATCCACGCGGATGATCTGCGAGGCCATGATCTCGCCGGCAGTGCCTTCATAGCGGCGGTAGCCGGCTTCCAGCGTCTGCGTGTCGTCGATGCGCCAGGTGCCCTTGAGCAGCGCCGACTTCGAGCGCGAAGAGGTATTGAAAACCTCGGTGCGCGGCGGATTCAGCGGCGCCAGCGTGCGCCGATCCTGCGGGAAGTCGTCGTAGCCATGGCGGCCGGAGAAGTAGTTGCCGTTGTCACGGTAGGCGTAGGCGGCGACCAGATCGAAGCGGTCCCAGTGCCCTGCGGCGGCCACGTTGAAGAACTGGCTGCCGGTGGCGCTGCGATCGGTGCGCGGTGCCGCACTGTAGGACGGCAGGCTGTTGGCACTGCCATTGGCCAGGCCGCCGCGCACGCGCACGCCGACGTCGCGGCCCTCGCGCAGCACGTCACCGATCTTCAACGTCTCCATCTCGACCACGCCGCCGATGCCACCGGACGCGTTGGCCTGCAGGCTCGGCCCCTTGGTGATGGTCAGGCTGGAGATCAGGTCCGGGTCGAGGTAGGTGCGCTGCGACTGGCCGGCGTAGCCACGGTAGGTATCCATGCTGGACTGGCCACCGTCGATGATCACCGGCACGCGGCCCTGGCCCTGGATACCGCGGATGTTGACGTCGAAGCCGTTGCCCACGCGCGGATCACCGGCGGTGACACCGGCCACACCCTTGACGATGTCGCCGTTGGAGGTGCCGCGGAAACGCTCCAGATGCGTGCGATTGAGCGTGGTGGTCGAACCCACGCTGCGATAGCTGTCGAGCAGGCGTGCTTCATCACTGGTCGCGCCGCTCCCGACGCGGTCGCCGGCCACACTCAGCGTGTCGGTGACGATCACACCACTGTCGGCCTGCAACGGCGTTGCCGCTTCCAGGGTGACCGCATCGGCGCTGACCCGGCGCACTGCCAGGCCACTGCCCTGCAGCAGCTGCTGCAGCGCCTCGTTGGCCGACAGGCTGCCGCCGACCGCGCGAGAGGTTACGCCACGTGCCAGCGATGCGGGATAGACCACCTGCACACCGGACTGGCGCATGTAGCTGCGCAGCGCGTCATCCAGCGGTTGCGCCGGAATATCGAAGCGCAGCACGGCCGCGTGGTCGCTGCTGGCGCTCTGCGCCAGTACGGACGGCGCGGCACTGGCCAGGCCGGCGGCGAGCAACGCGATGCACAGGCGGGACGGGCGCAGCACGCGGCCCGGGCGATGGAAGTCGAACATGGGGGAACCTGTCAGGTAATCGGTGCCGCGAACGCGGCGTCATCCGCAACACGGGCGGACACGGCGACGTACGTGGCGGCGGCGGGTACGTTCGCGGAGTAAGACGGATGAAAGCGTGGCAACCCCAAGGGGATTTGCAGTCGAAGCAAGTGCCGACGGTTGCGCGCCCGGTTGCAGTGGTGGGCGCCGACGGTTGCGTGGCTGGTTGCAGTGGTGGGTGCCGACCGTTGGTCGGCACCGGGGCAATGGCGTGGATCTACCGATGGACGATGGCGACGCCGAGCGGCAGCCGGGTCACCTGCAATCCAGCCGTCGCGGCCAGCGCATCCAGCGCCTGTTCCGGGCGGTCGATGCGCAACGCCGCGCTTACCGCCGGCAGCTGCGATAGATCACCACGCACGAAGGTCGGGCCAGCGCGATAGCGCCCCACCCATTGCACCGCGTCAGCGACGCGGGCCTGTTCCAACAGCAGCTCGCCCTGACGCCAGGCGCCGACGCTGTCGGCCGCAACGTCCCCCAATCGCCTCACCCCACTGTGTTCACCGTAGGCCGCGCGCTGGCCCTGCTGCAGGTAGGTCCAGCCACCGTCAACCGGGCTGGCCATCCGTACCCTGCCCTGCCCGACCTGGGTTTCCACCTGGTCGTGGCCCCGCGCCACGGTGAAGGCGGTCGAGATGTCCTCGACCACGCCATTGCCCGCGCGCACGCTGAAACGTCGCTGCGCATCCGGACTGACCTCGAACCAGGCACGCCCGCGCAACAGCTCGACCTGGCGGGCGTTCGCATCAAAGTGCACGGCAATCGCACTGTCGGCGTCCAGCACCGCACGGCTGCCATCAGGCAGCAGTACGTTCTGCACCTGGTGCGTGCTGCGGTGATCGGACTGCAGGCGCAGCCACGCCTCCGGCCATGCCACCAGCATCGCCAGCATTGCCGCCGCAGCCATGGCCCAACGCCGTCGGCGCGGGCGTCGTCCAGCCACGCGGGCCGGCTGCGCTCGCGGCCCGACGCTGCGCCACAGTGCGCGCTCGTGTTCGAAGGCCCTGCGGTGCCCCGGCTGTTGCAGCCAGTGTTCGAACGCCTGCATGCGCGCGTCGCTGATATCGCCCGAGGCCAGCCACGCGATCCAGTCCCGGGCCTGCTCGGCCAGGGCATCGTCATTGGCGGCAGGCAGCATGTTCGGCGGGCTCATCGGCTGGCGGACAGGCGCATTCAAGCGCGGGGCGGAGAAACTGGACCGCATCCACGGTCCAATGATCAAGACGTTTGCGCGAAGGCCAGCCCCAAGGCGGCGCGATCATCGGCCGCTGCGGGCCCAGGCCAGGCGCTGCAGCGCGGTGCGTACGTGATTCTCCACCGTGGTCACCGATACCCCAAGGCGGCGTGCGATCTCGGCCTGGGTCAGGCCCTGAAGGCGGTTGAGCCGGAAGATGGTGCGGGTCGGCTCCGGCAGATGGCCGGCCGCGTCGAGTACCCGCTGCAGCTCGTCCTGCGCCATGGCCTGCTCTTCGGTCGAGATCACCTCGTCCGGCCCCCACAGGTAGTGATCGGCCAGCAGGCGGTTGCGCCGGGTCGACTCGCGGCCGTGGTCGGTGGCCAGGTTGGCGGCCAGCCGGTACAGATAGGCGCGCGGATTGTCGATGGCCTGGCTGTCATCGACCCCACGGGCCTTGAACCACACCGCCTGGATCACGTCCTCGGCGCCGTTGTCGCCCCCCAGAATACGTTGCACCCGGCGCAGCAGCGCTGGCCGCTCGCGGATCAGCAGTTCGGTGAGGGAGGCAGCATTGGAGGACATGCGCGGAGCCGGGACGACAGACGGGAGGCGCCGCGCATGCTACTCCGCAAATGCGAATCAGTCACGTTTGCATTGTCGAAATGGTCACAGGCAATCAGTCAGCCCCTCGTAAACGTGGGTGCTGGTTCCGGGCAAGGTGGCATTCAGAGCTTCATGCCCGGCGCGCTCCCACGCTGCCAGCAGCTCGTCCAGGCGGGTTCCCGCCGCCAGTGGCAGCATGCAGGCATAGCGTCCCTGGTCAACATCGATCTGCCCGGTCTTCTGGACCCAGGTGTAGCTCCCGGCGAACGTCCAGACACAACGGGCCACGACACCGGTGGCCCGCTGCACTGAGCAGCGCAAGCGCATCGCCCGCAGGTTGTAATACTGCCCTTCGCAGAAGGTATCCCCACAGATATCGTCAAAGCCGCGCACCAACAGACGTTCGGCCGCCAGGAAGCGCTCGCGCCCGGTTGCCGGATTCGGGTAGTCACGGGCATCGACAAATTGAGGGGTCGCCTGGGCGTTGGCTGCCATCAGCAGCGCGCAGACCAGCCATCGTGCCGGGAAGACGCGCATCACCCCGCCCTCCCGGTCTTCCGGAGGCAGTCCGGCAGCGCATCGAACAGGCCATGGTCAAGTCCAGGCAGGTTCGCCGTCAGGCCATCTGGTGCTTCCAGTGAAGCATGGAAGGCGTCAACAGGTACCCCTGGCCCCAACTCCAACGGACAGACCCAGCGGCCATTGTCGACCTGCACCTCCCCGGTATCGGCCTGCACGGCCAGCTCGCTGGCCACCACCACCCAGGCGCAGCGCTGCACCGTTCCGCGATGGGCCAGCACCGCGCAGCGGACCTCCATCACCCGGTAGTTGCTGTACTCACCTTCGCACCAGGTATCGGCACAGAGCCGGTCGAACTCCCTTGCCAGGGCGGCCTGCAGCCCGTAGGCGCGCTCCCAGTTGGCCTCGGGCCGGGGGTAATCGATCAGGTCCACGTGCAGACCGCGGGCGGAGACAGGCAGGGACGCCAGCAACAGCACGACCCCCATGCATCGGGCATACCAGGACATCGACGGAACTCCTCGGGAATGAGCGTCCAGCCTGCGCCGGCAGACCCTCCTGGCCCATCGGCCAAGGGCGGCGCCCCCCGTCAGGCCTTGCCGCGTCGGCAGGTCGGCCACCCGCCCGCTGCACAGCGCCCGGCAAAGGCATAAAATGGTGAGCTATCCGTCTATATCCCCCCACCTGGAGCACACCATGGGTCTGGAACTCGTCTCGCCCGGCAAGAACCCGCCGGAAGAAATCAACGTCATCATCGAGATCCCGAAGGACTCGGAGCCGGTGAAGTACGAAGTGGACAAGGAAACCGGCGCGATCTTCGTCGACCGCATCCTCTCCACCCCGATGCGCTACCCGTGCAACTACGGCTACGTGCCGAGCACGCTGTGTGGCGACGGCGATCCGGCCGACGTGCTGGTGGTGCTGCCGCTGCCGCTGGTGCCGGGCTCGGTCGTGCGCTGCCGTCCGGTCGGCGTGCTGAAGATGAGCGATGAGGCGGGCAGCGACGAGAAGATCCTGGCCGTGCCGGTCTCGAAGATCTTCAGCGGCTACGCCCACGTCGAAGACATCGCCCAGGTCTCGAGCCACTGGCTGGAGCGCATCGGCCACTTCTTCGAGCACTACAAGGACCTGGAGAAGGGCAAGTGGGTCAAGCTGGACGGTTGGGGCGGCGCCGCTGAGGCCAAGCAGATCCTGATCGAGGCGCACCAGCGCCATCTCGACAGCAAGGCCTGAGCCTGAACCGGATCGCTCCGGCGGTACCCTGCCGGAGCGATGCGGGTCACGTTTCATGACGACGGCACATCACTCTTGCTGCCGTATTAGGTAAATTGCGTCACTTCACACGTCATCGACATCCATCGTCGAGACAGCCAGGGGAATGTGTCGTGCGTATTCTGCTTGTTGGGGATGCAGCCAGCCTGCCGGCCGAGCTGACCGAATTCATTGCCGATCTTGGGGAAGACTGGCAGCCGTTGACCGCCACCGATGGCCAGGCTGCGATGACCGCGGTGGCCACGCAGGGCGTGGACGCGGTGATCGTCTGCCCGCAATTGCCGGATCTCAATGCCACCACGCTGCTTGGGCAGATCCGGACCTTGCGCCCGGAGACCATCCGCATCGCGCTGGTCGATGCGCAGCATGGCAACCGGCCGCCGCCGGCGCGCCTCATTGGTGTCGCCCACCGCTTCCTGCCGCTGCCGCTGGCGCCGGAAGTGCTGCTGGAGGCACTGACCAGCCTGGAAGAACTGCGCGAAGTGCTGGACAGCCCGCGCCTGCGCGATGCCATCGGCCGTATCGAGAAACTGCCCTCGCCGCCGCACCTGTACCTGAGCCTGACCCAGGCCCTGGAACATGACGACGACGCCGACAGTGCCGATGTCGCCAAGCTGGTCGCCGCCGATCCGGCGATCGCCGCCAAGGTGCTGCAACTGTCGAACTCGGCCTTCTTCAGCCAGGGCCGCACCATTGCCGACCTGCGCACCGCCGTGACCCGGCTGGGCCTGGCCACGCTGCGTGACCTGGTGCTGGCCAGCGAAGTGTTCTCCGCACCGACGCTGTCGGCCGCCGAGCGCAACTCGCTGCAACAGCGCGCACTGCTGGCCTCGCGGCTCGCCGCACGCCTGCTGCCCGAATCCAGTGCCGAACTGGGAGCGACTGCCGCGCTGCTGGCCGACATCGGCCTGCTGCTGCCAGGTGTGCGCAACGAGCGCAGCGAGCCCTCGCTGGCCGGCGACACCCGCCCTGGCCATGCCGAGGCCGGCGCCTACCTGCTGGGCCTGTGGGGCCTGCCGATGCCGATCATCGAAGCGGTGGCCTTCCACCTGCAGCCGCAGCGCGCCAACACCCGCAGCTTCTGGGTGACCGGTGCGGTGCACGTGGCCCTGGCGCTGGTCAATGGCGATCCGGTGGACGAGGACTACCTGCAGCGCGCAGGCGTGCTGAACAAACTGCCGCAATGGCGCGAACACGCCAATGCGCTGATGGGACTGGTGCCCAGCGACGCCTGAGCGCGTTGCATGATGTCCGGATGACAGAGGGCGCACCCGCAAGGTGCGCCCTTTCCATGTCAGCGGATACCGCAGGCGTCCTGCACGCAGCGACGGTACTGCGACTCGCAGATGACCGGTGACTTGCCACTGGCCAGGCACTGCTGGCGGAACTCCTCGCAGTAAAGCCCACCGCCGCAGACCCCGAGGCCCTGCGCGAACACCGCGCCCACCAGCGTTGCGTAGATCAATGCAGCGGCCGATGCCTGCCGCAGCAACGTATTCTTCATATCCCTCTCCACATGCAAGCGTCCGGTAGTGGACCTCCTGACTGTGTTGATTACGACACGACGGGACCGTGACTGCGCTCACCTTCCAACAATTTCCGGAATTCCCCTACAAAAAAAAGGGCGGACCTTGCGGTCCGCCCTCCTTCTGTTGCTACCGCACTTCGATGGATCAGAAGCGCTGGGTGTACTTCATGTACAGGAAGCGACCCACGTCGAAGCCGCCGTAGTAGGCGAACGCCGAGTTCGGAGCCGAGTACTGCAGGGCACCCTTGTGGTCGAACACATTGTTCGCGCCCAGGGCGATGGTCGCATCCCACGGCGCCTTCCAGCTGACCTGCAGGTCGTGGAAGGTGTTGGAACCGGTGTGACGCAGCGGATCGGTCTCACCGTTGGCCATGTGGTTCGGAGCATCGCACCAGCCGTCAGCCAGCGAGATGCAGCTTTCCTTCATGCCCGAGTAGTAGCGCGCGGTGTAGTTCACACCGAAATCGCCGTACTGCCAGTTGACGCCCAGGTTCGAACGCACGCGGAACAGGCCCGGCTCGCTGACGCGGCCGACCATGATGTTGTCGCCCGCGCTGTTCTGGCGCTGCTCGTCGTACTTGGCGGTGTAGCTGGTCTGCCAGTCGATGCTGAACTGGCCAATGGCCAGTTCCGGCAGGCGGTACTTGATGCCCAGATCGTAGCCCTGGGTTTCCATCTTGCCGAGGTTGGCGGTGCCGTAGGTGATCGCACTGACGTGGCCGTCAGCCGCACGGGTCACGCTCGAGCAGCGCGAAGCGTTACCCAGCACGTAGCAGTCACGCAGGATGCGGTCGACGCTGTCAGCGATGATCATGTCGCTGATTTCGTACTTGTACCAATCCAGCGACACGTCCAGGCCCTGCACCCAACGCGGGCTCCACACCAGGCCGAAGGTGGTGCTCTTGGAGGTTTCCGGCTTCAGGTTCGGATTGGCACCCGAGATGAACTGGTCACCCGACTGGCACGGCAGGGTCGAACATTCCTTGCCTGCCTGGCCCAGCTGCACGTAGTTGGCCGGCACGCCTGCGCCGGAGCACGCGGCATTGCCTGCAACGCTGCCCGGAGCCTTCACGCCGCACGGATCGATGTAGGACTCGAAGCTCGAGCTCAGGCCACCGTACAGGTCGCTGATGGTCGGAGCGCGGAAGCCCTCGGCGTAGGTGCCGCGGACCAGCAGTTCATCCAGCGGACGCCAGGTCAGGCCGAACTTGCTGTTGGTGGTGCCACCGAAGTTGCTGTAGTCCGAATAACGGCTGGCAACGTTCAGGGTCAGTTCCTTGGCGAAGGCCATGTCGGCCAGCAGCGGCACGTTCAGTTCGAGGTAGACCTCGTTCAGATCGTACTGGCCGCGGGTCGGCTTCTGGCCCAGGCCGGTGGACTGGCCCGACTGTGCGAAGGCGTCCGGCACGTAGCTGCCTTCTTCCTTGCGGTGCTCGACACCCAGGGCGAAGCCCAGGTCGCCGGCCGGCAGGGTCACGATGGCGCCCGACAGGTTGGCGGTGAAGCTGGTGGTCTTGGTGACGCCACGGGTGGTGAAGGTCGGGAACAGGAAGTCCTGCAGCTCCTGGTTCGCCAGCGAACCCTGACCCTCAACGCCGTACGGCAGCAGCGGGTTCCACGGGCGGCAATCGCCCAGGATCGGGTTGGCGGCGGTGCCGCAGCGGGCAACGCCACCGGCATCGATGAACGACGGGCCCAGCGCCTGACGCGCGCCGATCAGGCTCATGTCACCGCGGTTGCTCTTGATCGACTCGTTGCGGTTCCACAGCGCGCCGACATCCCAGTCGAAGGTCTTGCCACCCAGCTCGAAGAAGCCGGTCAGGGTCGGAGCGAAGCGCAGGGTCTTCAGCTGGCTGTCAGTGGTACGCGGCACTTCCCACAGGCGGCGGCGGAAGCTGACGTCCTGGCCAACCGGGTTGAAGGCGCTGTCTGCCGACAGCGGGGTGTTGATCGACTTGGAAGCGGACTGGTACGGATAGCCGGCGATCTGCTGGAACGTCTGGCGCTCGTTGTAGAGCACGTCGGTGTTCAGGCTGATCGAATCGGTGAAGTCGTAGGTGCCGTTGATGTAGACCGACTTGCGCTTCACACCGGTCAGCAGGGTCATCTGCTCGTTCGAGTTGGCGAACTCGTCTTCGGTGATCGCGTGGTAGTCGTTCGGGTTCTTCGGATTGCCACCCGGGTTCAGGGTCTGCCACACCGCGCTCGACTTGCTGCAGTCGTACAGCTTCGGGTTGCACCAGCTGCCGTTCTGGCTGATCGGGCTCCAATCAGCCGAGGTGGAGTTCGGACCCAGCGAGCCGTCACGGCTGTACCAGCGGTCCTTGGCCCACACCGGATCCTGCTTCGAGTACTCGGCCGACAGGGTCAGGCTGCCGCGCTCACCGCGGGCACCGAGGGTCATCGAATAGGTTTCGCTGTCGCCGTCGCCCTTGCCGTACTGGCCGACGTAGACATTGGCTTCGCCGCCGTCGAAGTTCTTGCGGGTGATCACGTTGACCACGCCGGCAATGGCGTCGGAACCGTAGATCGACGAGGCGCCGTCCTTCAGGATCTCGATGCGCTCAACGGCCGACATCGGGATCTGGCTCAGGTCCTGCAGACCCGAGGTCGAAGCGCCCAGGCGCTTGCCGTTCATCAGCACCAGGGTGCGCTCGGCGCCCAGGTTGCGGATGTCGACGTAGTAGCCGCCCACGTTCTCGCCCGAAGCCAGCGACTCCGAACGCGAAATGGCCGGGGAACCGGCCGAGGTCAGGTTGTTCAGCACGTCGGCGACGCTCGAGAAGCCCTGCTTTTCCAGGGATTCGCGGGTCATCGTCAGGATCGGCTGCTGGGTCTCCACCGAGGCGCCGCGGATGCGCGAGCCGGTGACCGAAATGCGGTCCAGGTCGGTGGTGCCCTTTGCTTCCTGAGCCGAAGCAAAGGCCGGCGCCAGCGCCAGCGCAATGCCGGCCGGCAGCAAGCCGAACCGCACTGCGGGATTACGAACGTTCATCTATCTCTCCAAGGTACGTGTTAGCAGCGTGTTAAAACACCCCAGCACGTTACGATTGCGTTGCAGCGCTGTATTTGCGCGAACCAACCGGAGACTTTGCGGATTGTGGCGGGAGCAAGCCGCCGTTCTCCCTGAAGCGCGACGCGGACTGGCCGTAGCGGGCGCGGAACGCACGCGCGAAGCTGCAGCAGTTGTCGAAGCCGCTGGCGGCGGCGACCTCGCCCACCATCATGTCGGTGTCGCGCAGCAGGTCGGCGGCGCGTTCGAGGCGCAGTCGTGCCGAAAGCGACTGCGGGCTTTCCTCGTACAGGCTCTGGAAGGTCTTGGAGAGGTACCAGCTGGAGAAGTTGGTCAGTTCGGCCAGTTCGCCGATGCGCACCACCCGGTGGCTGTTGCCTTCCAGATAGAGGCGCGCACGCTGCATGCGGCCGAACACCTGGCGCTTGCGGCTGCGCGAGCGGCCCGGGCAGCGCTGCACGTTGTCGGCCAGGCCACGCTGCAGGCCAGCAAGGTGCAGCAGCAACGGACGCAAGGCCTGGGCCGGCTGGCCGCTGGCCAGCGCATCGCGCCACAAGCGCAGCGCAACGCGGGCGTCACTGCGGTTCATGCGGCCACGACCGGCATACAGGCCACAGTCGGCCATCTCGGTCAGCACGCGAAGCGCTTCAACGTTCAGGTTCAGGCCAACGCACAACCCGTTGCGACCGGCCTGCACCAACGGCCGCGATTCCTTCTCGAAGGCGATCCACTCGCCCTGGCGCAGGCGGAATCGCCCTTCCTTGGCCTCCACCCACGAACTGCCACGCACCTGCATCCAGACAGTGAAGCTGGAGCCGGCGGTCTGCAGGCTGCCCAGCCGGGCCACGCCCAGGCAGGTCGGCGTGACATCGTCGAGCGACCGGTCCAGGGAGACGGTTTGGCCGCGATCGGCCAGCGAGAGTTGACGCATGGGGGCACCACGGATTTGCCTAGTACAGGACTCCGTTTTGCCTAATCAGGCGGCACCGCGTCAGGAAAGTCCGACGAGATCGCCACGAATTCGCGACGAGATCCAGACGAAGAAATTACGAAGGCCCATTTCCACTGAAAAACAACAACTTGGAGAACGCCGGGAACAGCGCGGGGGGGCGTTCGGGCAACCGCATCACACCGATGTCGGCACCATCGCTGACCGCCATCGCCACGAACAGGTCACGCCCGTCAGCGCTGGCGCTGAGTCCGTTGCCGGCGCTGAGCCGCTCCGCATCCAGGCAGCGTTCCGGCTCCGCGCGGCCGGGCAGGATGCGCACGAAGGTGGTGCCACACGTGCTCGAAGTGCCGAGGTAACCGACGCCAGTGTTGCCGGCCACGGTCCAGGCCCGGTATCGCCAGCGGCTGGGCCGGTCATCGCTGATCTGCTGCACGCTGCCCGACGACAACGCGGCGTCGGCCGACCACAGGCCACCGGCGGCCAGGCGGGTGAACAACACGCGGCCACTGCTGCGGTCGAAGCGCGCCTGCGACACCCCTTCGATGCTGGCCAACCGGCGCCAGGGCTGGGTGCTGCGGTCGAACAGACTCAACCGGGTGCGCTGGTCGGCATCGCGCTCGATCACGAACAACTGCTCCGGCGACGCGCCATACAGGGCCTGCAGCGGCTGTTCGGCCGGGACCGGCAAAGGTTGCAGGCGTTCATCGCGTGGCGCGATCTCGTAGACCACCGTGCGCCCATGCGCGTCGCGGCCGACCACGAGCAGCTGGCGGCTGTCGGCCGACCAGTCCGGTGCCTGCCGCGCTTCCGGCCGCAGCCCTTCAATGGGGCGCAGCGAATCCGGCCGCTGCATGTCCGCCCACCACAGGGCGAAGCTGCCGGAGCGATCCGAGGTGAAGACCAGCTGGCGGCCATCGGGCGCTGCCATCGGCTGCCCATCGCGGCCACTGGATGCAAACAGGCGTTCGGGCGCGCCGCTGCCCTGCACCGGCACCTTGAACACGCCGAACTGCGCGCGCCGGTGGACGAAGGCCAGCATCCCGCCACGTCGCGACACGGCGGGCCACTGCGCATCATCCAGGCCGGCATCGCGCAGCGTGTGCCGCTCGACGTCCAGATAATAGAGCCGCGCCTCGCTGTCGACGCGGCGACCGAACACGATGGTGCGGCCATCGTCCAGCCAGGCCCATCCGCGCAGCTCTGCCGCCTCGTTGGTCAACTGCTCGGGCGTACCGCCCGCGGCCGGCACCCGCCACAGATCGCCCAGCTGCGGATTGCGCACGAACACCAGCCATTGCCCATCGGGCGAGTAACGCGGTGCGTAGTCGAAGTCGTCCTGGTCGACGCTGTACGCCAGCGCGCGCCACTGACCACTGGCCAGGTCCAGCACGCGGATGCCACGGTGCGCGTAGCGCCCGACCATGCTGCCGAACACCAGGCCGCGACCATCGGGCGTCCAGTCGAAGCTGAGCAGCTCGGTGCCATCGCAGCGCGTGGCCTGGCGCAGGGCGCCACCGGTTGCGCTGGCGATCAGCACCTGGCAGCCACCGTCGGCGGAGAACCGTGCGAAGGCAATTTCGCGACCATCCGGCGACCAGTTCGGGAATCGATCGACGGCACCGGCCGGCGGCGCCAGCAACTGGCGCGCCGGCGCGTTGCCGGAGGTCTGTACCTTGATCGCACCACCGCCGTTGCCATCTTCGTTGGCGCCTTCATAGGCCACCAGCGAACCATCCGGTGACAGCGTGGGATAGGTTTCAAAGCCGCTGGTTGCGGTGATCAACCGATAGGGACGCTGGGGGCTGCCGATCACCCGCGTGCCGTTCTCCACGGCGGCCTCCACCGGCGAACTGCTGGCCGGTGCGCGGCGCAGCAGCAGCGTGGTCATCACCAGCAGCGTGGCCAGCATCAACACGCCCAGCGCCAGCAGCACGCGGCGGCGGACATGGCGCCAGCGGCGGCGCGATTCCTGCGCGCGCGCGGGCAGCACCGCGGCGGCGGCGAGTGCGGGCTGCACGTCCACACCTTCGTCGTCAGGCAAGCCCGCAGCCGACGGCTCCGCATCGTCCAGCGCCTGTACCGGTACCAGAAGCCGATAGCCGGTCTTGGCAATGGTCTCGATGTAGGCCTGGCCGCTGTCGTCGTCGTTGCTGAACGCCTTGCGCAGCTGGGTAACGGCCTGGGTCAGCACATCGTTGGTCGGCAGCGTGTCCGGCCACACCTCGGCGAACAACTCGTCGCGGGTGACCACACGGCCCGGCTGCCGCAGCAGCACGCGCAGCACGCCCAGCGCCTTCGGCGTCAGCCGGCGCGGACGACGCGCACCGACGACCTCGACTTCGCGCGAGGACAGAGTGACGATGCACTCTCCTATCCGTATCCGATCGGACACGGGTGGCTGTATTTCGCTGCTGTTCATTTTCTGCTACACAGTAGAGACAGGTCCCGGGCAGTGTTTGCCTTCGTTACGGTCCCGTCCTGGGAACAGCGAAAAGCCAGACTCCGCACAAAGCATCGGCGCATACCGCAAAAACAATCGAGCGCGCGAATACTAGCCTATGCAAGTTACCTCGCCTATCGCGTGGTCGACATCAGGCTCTCTCTCGCCGACGCATTCACATAATTCGCGACATCATTCGCGCCCTCTTGGGCGCGAAATTTTTATCTGGCGTTCATTTTCACATGCGCCGCAGCATGGTCAATCCGACCAGCCGCGAAACCACCAAAGCCACGTACATCACGCCGGAAAACTGCTCCAGCATGACCAGTGCTCGTGCCTGTGGATGCAGCGGCACGACATCACTCAAGCCGACTCCAGACAGCAAGCTGAAGCTGAGATAAAGCAGCTCCATCCAACTGCGCTGCGCCTGCCCGCCGGTGCCCTGGAAACTGCCCGGATACCACTGCTGGCACACCGCGAACGCGAAGGCGAACGCCCACGCCAGCAGGGTGAAGGTTGCGCCTGCGGCGAACAGTTCGTCGCGGGTGACCTTGTGGTCCTGGAGCATGTAGGCAATCAGGGCGCCAGCCGTGTAGAAGTACAGCAGGCTCTCCAGCACCTGCGCGGTGGTCAGCAATGCGGTGCGCTCGAGCAATGCGCCTGCCAACGAGAACACCACCGAGGGAATGGCCAGCAACAGCGCCAGCCAGGTGCCCAGCGGGCTGCGCTGGACCACCCACAGCGCCAGGCCGAGTACCGCCATGCCGAACATGCCCAGTGCCGCGCGGCCGGCGGCGGTGTCATCCAGCGCGGGATACAGCAGCACCGCCAGCAGCTGCGCGCCCAGCAACCAGGCCGAAGGATGCCGGCGGGCAATGGCCAGCCAACGGGTGGTCATGGCAACAGGCATGGTGTCCTTTCCGCGGGATGATGGGCGGAGGATAGCCGGGAGCGGCGTGATGAGCGGTAGTGCCGGCCGCAGGCCGGCACCACCGTCTGCGCATCACCCCTGGTGGTAGACCTCGGCACCCGCGGCGCGGAACTCCTCCGACTTCTCCTTCATGCCGGCCTCGGCGTAGTCACGCACATCCTGGGTGATCTTCATCGAACAGAAGTGCGGGCCGCACATCGAGCAGAAGTGCGACAGCTTGTGCGCATCCTTCGGCAGCGTTTCGTCATGGAACTCCCTGGCCTTCTCCGGATCCAGGCCAAGGTGAAACTGGTCTTCCCAGCGGAACTCGAAGCGCGCCTTGCTCAGTGCGTTGTCGCGTACCTGCGCGCCCGGGTGGCCCTTGGCCAGGTCGGCCGCATGCGCGGCGATGCGGTAGGCCATGATGCCGTCACGCACGTCCTGGCGATTGGGCAGGCCGAGGTGTTCCTTCGGCGTCACGTAGCAGAGCATCGCCGTGCCGAACCAACCGATCATCGCCGCACCGATCGCGCTGGTGATGTGGTCGTAGCCCGGCGCGATGTCGGTGGTCAGCGGCCCCAGCGTGTAGAACGGCGCTTCGCCGCATTCGCGCAGCTGCTTGTCCATGTTCTCCTTGATCAGCTGCATCGGCACGTGGCCGGGGCCTTCGATCATGGTCTGCACATCATGCTTCCAGGCGATCTTGGTGAGCTCACCCAGCGTCTCCAGCTCACCGAACTGCGCCGCGTCGTTGGCATCGGCGATGCAGCCCGGGCGCAGGCCGTCACCCAGCGAGAAGGTCACGTCATAGGCCTTCATGATCTCGCAGATGTCTTCGAAGTGCGTGTAGAGGAAATTCTCCCTGTGGTGCGCCAGGCACCACTTGGCCATGATCGAACCACCACGGCTGACGATGCCGGTGACCCGCTTGGCGGTGAGCGGCACGTAGCGCAACAGCACGCCGGCGTGGATGGTGAAGTAGTCCACGCCCTGCTCGGCCTGCTCGATCAGCGTGTCGCGGAAGATCTCCCAGGTAAGCGCTTCGGCGCGGCCGTCGACCTTCTCCAGCGCCTGGTAGATCGGCACGGTACCGATCGCCACCGGCGAGTTGCGGATGATCCACTCGCGGGTTTCGTGGATGTGCTTGCCGGTGGACAGGTCCATCACGGTGTCACCACCCCAGCGGATCGCCCACACCAGTTTCTCCACCTCTTCGGCAATGCCCGAGGACACCGCGCTGTTGCCGATGTTGGCGTTGATCTTGGTCAGGAAGTTGCGGCCGATGATCATCGGCTCGCTTTCCGGGTGGTTGATGTTGTTGGGCAGCACCGCACGGCCACGGGCGATTTCATCGCGCACGAACTCCGGCGTGATGATCTTCTGGATCGAGGCGCCGAACGCCTCGCCCGGGTGCTGCTGCAGCAGGCCGGCATCGCGGATCGCGTCCAGCCGCTGGTTTTCGCGGATGGCGACGAATTCCATTTCCGGCGTGATGATGCCGCGGCGCGCATAGTGCATCTGGGTGACGTTCGCGCCTGCACGTGCACGGCGCGGCAGGCTGCGTGTGGGGAAGCGCACAGCATCGAGCTTCGGGTCGTGCTCGCGATCGCGGCCGAACGACGAACTCAGGCCGTCGAGCTGTTCGGTATCGCCGCGCTCCTCCACCCAGCCACGACGCAGCGCCGGCAGGCCCGCGGACAGATCGATACGCGCGTCCGGATCGGTGTACGGGCCCGACGTATCGTAGACCGTGACCGGTGCATTCTCTTCGCCGCCGAACAGCGTCGGCGTGCGGGTCAACGCGATCTCGCGCATCGGCACCTGCAGATCCGGACGCGAACCGGGTACGTGGATCTTGCGCGAGCCGGGAATGGGCCGGGTCACGGATTCGGAGAGTTGCTGGGCCTGTTGCTGCAGGGCGGAGAGCTGTGCGTTCATCGGGCATCGTCCAGGAAGGTCAGGGACGAAGCGGCGGCGCACTGCGACCGCGCACGGACGGTCCTTGGGCGGTGTCCGGGCACGGCTGCACTGCAAAGCTTCCCTACGCCGGTATGAGCCGGATCAGGTTCCAAGGGACTGTCTCAACCGTGGCCACATGGCCGCGGTACCCCCGCTTCTTGGCGTGCATTAGAGCATAGACCGCCCGCTCCGGGAGTTGCCCCCGCGGTCAGATCCGCTTTCCTGTGGAAAGCGGATCTGATCCGGATCGTTGTTCGTTAACAGAACCATGACGTCGCGTTCAGTAACGTGCACGTCCGTCGCCCTCCAGCGACCGATGCGTCCTTCGCCGCCGACGCGGCCCCTGCCCGGTTCGCGCTGCATGCCGCCGGTCCTTCGCTGCAAGCTCTGCTCGCTCCCCTCAATCCCTTGATCGGAGAAGCTCCTTCATGGTGTTTCGCGTTTCCATCGCACTGGTTCTGCTGCTGGTGCTGCTTGCCGGTATTGCACCAGGCCCCTTCAATGCCGTGGTGCAGTCGATGCTGGCAGAAGTCATCCGCAGCGTCGGCTGGCTGTACCTGCTGGTGGTATTCCTGGCCCTGGTGTTCCTGATGTACCTGGCTTTCGGTCGCTTCGGCAACCTGCGCATCGGTGGCGAAGACGCCGAGCCCGAGTTCTCGCGAGCCAGCTGGATGTCGATGCTGTTCGCCGCCGGCATGGGCATCGGCCTGGTGTTCTGGGGCGCCGCCGAGCCCATTTCGCACTTCAGCAAGCCACCGGAAGGGCTTGCTCCGCAGAGCCTGGATGCGGCACGCGCCTCGATGCGCTATGCATTCTTCCACTGGGGCCTGCACCCGTGGGCCATCTATGCGCTGATCGGGCTGGCAATGGCCTGGTTCCAGTTCAACCGCAACGGCCGCGGCCTGGTCAGCGACATGCTGCAGCCGATCATCGGCCGCCACCATCGCGGCTGGATCGGTAGGGTGGTCAACATCGCTGCAGTGGTCGCCACCGCGATCGGTGTCGCGACTACGCTGGGCTTCGGCACCATCCAGATCGCCGCGGGCGTGGAACGCGTGTTCGGCCTGGAAGCTACGGTCCCGGTGCAGATGACCATCATCGCCATCGCCTTCGTGCTGTATATGGCCTCCACCGCCAGTGGCGTGGAGCGAGGTGTGAAGTGGCTGTCCAACTTCAACCTGGCGTTGGCTGCCCTGCTGGCGGCCATCCTGCTGGTGCTGGGGCCGACCGGCTTCATCTTCGATACCTTCACCACCACGCTGGGCTCCTACCTCAACCAGCTGGTGACGATGAGCCTGCGCATGTCACCGTTCTCCGGCAGCACCTGGGTGGCGGACTGGACAATCTTCTACTGGGCCTGGTGGATCTCGTGGGCACCGTTCGTGGGGTCGTTCATCGCACGCATCTCGCGCGGCCGCAGCGTGCGCGAGTTCGTGATCGGCGTAGTGCTCGCGCCGACGCTGCTGGGCTTCTTCTGGTTCGCCGTTTTCGGTGGAACGGCCTTGTGGGCACAGATCTTCGGCCATGCCGATCTGGTGCAGGCGCTGGGCAATGGATATGAGACGGTGTTGTTCACGTTGTTCGACAGCATGCCGCTGCCGCTGCTGCTGTCGTGCATCGCACTGGTACTGCTGATGATCTTCTTCGTGACCTCGGCCGACTCGGCGGTACTGGTTCTGGCCAGCATGTCCACTGACGAAGCTGGCGATCCTCCGTTGAAGCGCAAGCTGGCCTGGGGCATCGCGGTGGCGTTGATCGCAGCGGCCTTGCTGCTGGCCGGTGGCCTGGATGCACTGCAGGGCATGATCACGATTGCGGCGTTGCCATTCGCGCTGCTGATGGTGCTGGTGATGGTGTCGCTGTACCGCGTGCTCGACCAGGAGTACACGCGGGAGCGGCGGCAGGCGCAGCGCCAGCGGCACATGATCGATGCGTGGATCGCGCGCGAGATGGCGGCGCAGGAGGAGACCCAGGCCGAGGCCGCACGCGCGCACGATCAGGATTGAGGGTGTTTTGCAGCCTGCGGCTGCACCGCTTTTCCAGGCAAGGGCCAAGGTCAAATTCAAAGGCGGCTCCGGGTTGCTGCTGGTTGGGTGGGGCGGTGTGGCTGGGCAGGACACGCCGTGAACCCATCCATGGGGGCTCGATGGCGCCATCCATGGCGCCAACGGTCCTGCCCACCCACACCGCCCCACCCCCGACAGTTTCCCGGTAACGGTTGGTTTTCCACGCTTTGCGTGGAAGATGTGTATCGGAAAACAAGAAGGGGTCGGATCCGTTTTCCTGCGGAAAACGGATCCGACCCCAACCATCAGCACGCGGCTGTTGCTGTTGCTGTTGCTGTTGCTTTTGATCTTCTTTTTTCTTCCTGCGGTGGCGGCCGCAGAAAACTGTCAGAGGCCGGGTGGGTGGGCTGGGCGGGGGTGTCAGCCGCATGGATGCGGCTGCCAAGCCTACAAGGACGTACTTGCGGCGTCCCCCGAACAGCCTACCCACCCGGCCCAACAAGCTATTCCGCTTCTGAACCCACCGCAGAGGGGGCTCAGCCCGTTGGCCGGGAAACTCAGTACCCCGCCGCCTGCCCATCCTTGCGACTCTCCGAAGCTCCGTAATAAACCCCGCTCTCGGGGTCGCGCATGATCGCCTGGTACCCGCCATAAGGCCCATCGGCGAACACGATGCGATGCCCCTTGCGCATCAACGCACGCACGGTTTCATAGGGGAAGCCGGTTTCCAGATTCACTTCACCACCGTCGGTCATCGCCGTGGCCTGTCCGGTCGGTTCGGTCGAGCCTTCGTGCTGGATGCGCGGTGCGTCACCGGCTTCCTGCAGGTTCATGCCGAAATCCACCAGGTTCATCACGATCTGCGCGTGGCCCTGCGGCTGCATCGCGCCGCCCATCACGCCGAAGCTGGCGTACGGCTTGCCGCCCTTGGTGATGAACGCCGGGATGATCGTCTGGAACGGCCGCTTGCCCGGTGCATAGCCGTTGGGATGGTTCTTCTGCAGCACGAACATCTCGCCACGATCCTGCAGGATGAAGCCCAGCCCCGGCGGCGCCATGCCGCTGCCCATGCCGCGGTAGTTGGACTGGATCAACGACACCATCATGCCGTCGGCGTCGGCCACGGTCATGTAGATCGTGTCGCCTTCTTCCAGCTGCTTCGGCGTGCCCGGCTGCACTTCCTTCAACGCCTTGTCCATCGAGATCAGCGCGCGGCGCTGCGCGGCGTATTCCTTGGAGATCAGCTTCTGCACCGGCGCCGGCTGGAAGGCCATGTCGGCATAGAAGCGCGCACGGTCGGCGAAGGCCAGCTTCTTCGCTTCGACGAACAGGTGCACGTGCTCGGGTGAACCGAACGGGATCTTCGAGAAATCGTAGCCTTCCAGCACGTTGAGGATCTGCAGCGCGGCGATGCCCTGGCTGTTCGGCGGCAGCTCCCACACGTCGTAGCCACGGTAGTTGCTGCTGACCGGCTCGACCCATTCACCGTGGTGCTCGGCCATGTCCTGGTAGCTCAGGTAGCCACCATTGGCCTTGAAGTAGTCGCCGATGGTGCGGGCAATGGCGCCCTTGTAGAAGGCATCGCGTCCGCCGTCGGCAATCTGCTGCAGGGTGCTGGCCAGGTTCGGGTTCTTCCACATCTCGCCCTTGCGCGGGGCGTGGCCGTTGATCGTGAACTGCTCCTTGAAGCCCGGGTACTGCGACAGCTTGGGCACCGAGCGGTCCCAGTAGTAGGCGATCACCTCGGCGACGGGATGGCCCTCGCGCGCGTAGCGGATGGCCGGCGCCAGGTTGTCGGCCATCGGCTTGCGGCCGAAGCGGTCGTGCAGCGCGAACCAGCCGTCGACCGCGCCGGGCACGGAGACCGGCAGCGGGCCGGTAGCCGGGATGTCCTTCAGGCCACGTCGCTGGAACTCGGCCAGGGTCAGCGACTTCGGCGAGCGCCCCGAACCGTTGTAGCCGTAGACCTTCTGCGTCTTCGGGTCCCAGACGATGGCGAACAGGTCGCCACCGATGCCGTTGCCGGTCGGCTCCATCAGGCCAAGCGCGGCGTTGGCGGCGATCGCCGCGTCCACCGCCGAGCCTCCCCCCTTCATCACGTCCAGTGCAATCTGGGTGGCCAGCGGCTGCGAGGTCGCGGCCATCGCATGCGGGGCGATCACCTCCGAACGGGTGGCAAAGGTGTGGCCGGTGATGCGGTCGGCGGCCGAAGACAGTGCGGGCACAGCGGCCAGTACAGCGGCGGCCAGCAGGGAACGGGCAAGGCGTCGGGACACGGTCGGGTTCCGATGGAAGGGTGGTCCCCCGATCTTCGCCGCTGCGGCCATCCTGGGGTATCGGGCAGAGGTCATGGACGTTGATCCTGGGGTGGGTGTGCAAGGTCCGCACCCAGCAAGGCGAGGATCCGCCGGATTCCGCGCAAAAACCGCCCTGAAAGGAGTGAATTCCGGTTCACCGAAACACTTTCAGCGGCAACCATCCTTGTGCCACAGGCGATTGCGCCGGATGCAACGGAAACCAACAAGAATTCCGTCGCGAGGGTTGACATCGCCAAAACGGCTGTGTTTCTCTCGATCACATGTTGCATCACAACACGCCACCGCGAACCCACAACGAAGCCGCCGACATCGGCGCCGCCTCGCTGCGTTCGATTCTTGTGCTCGTACTTATTACCCAACCAACAGGTGCGGGACGAGCCAGCGTGTAAGCAACGAATACACCGGAACTCTTCAAAAACCCGCACCCGCCCCGGTGCGGGTTTTTTCATTTCAGAACCTGGTTTCAGACGCAACCACCATGCACAACGCCCAACGCAAAACCCGGACCCACACCGCCGCCACGCCTCGTGGTGGCTGTGCCTGCGCGGCGCATGGTGCCTCCTCCACCGCTTTCCCCTGACCGGCCGGTACGTCACCTCGACGACCGGCCGTTCTTTTTTTCTTCCCACCGCAAGGAACCTCCCCCATGAGCACCAACGACCTGCCCCAGACCAAGATCGCCGTCATCGGCTACGGCAGCCAGGGCCGCGCCCACGCACTGAACCTGCGCGAATCCGGCTTCGACGTGGTGGTAGGCCTACGTCCGGGCGGCCCGACCGAAGTCAAGGCACAGGCCGACGGCTTCACCGTGAAAGCACCGGCCGACGCGGTGAAGGATGCGGACCTGGTCGCCGTGCTGACCCCGGACATGGTGCAGAAGAAGCTCTACGACGACGTGCTGGCGCCGAACATGAAGCAGGGTGCGGTGCTGCTGTTCGCGCACGGCCTGAACGTGCACTTCGACATGATCAGGCCGCGCGACGACCTGGACGTGGTGCTGGTTGCGCCCAAGGGCCCGGGCGCGCTGGTGCGCCGCGAGTACGAGATCGGCCGTGGCGTGCCCTGCATCTGGGCGGTCTACCAGGACAAGAGCGGCAAGGCGGCCGAGTACGCACTGGCCTATGCGGCCGGCCTCGGCGGTGCACGCGCCAACCTGATCCAGACCACCTTCAAGGAAGAGACCGAGACCGACCTGTTCGGCGAGCAGGCGGTGCTGTGCGGCGGTGCCTCGGCACTGGTGCAGGCCGGTTTCGAGACCCTGGTCGAAGCGGGCTACCAGCCGGAGATCGCCTACTACGAAGTGCTGCACGAACTGAAGCTGATCGTCGACCTGTTCTATGAAGGCGGTATCTCGCGCATGCTGGAATTCATCTCCGAGACCGCGCAGTACGGGGACTACGTCAGCGGCCCGCGGGTGATCGACGCCGGCACCAAGGCGCGCATGAAGGAAGTGCTGAAGGACATCCAGGACGGCACCTTCACCAAGAACTGGGTGGCCGAGTACGAAGCGGGCCTGCCGAACTACAACCGGTTCAAGCAGGCCGACCTGGAGCACCCGATCGAGAAGGTGGGCAAGGAACTGCGCGCCAAGATGGTCTGGTTGCAAGGACAGGCCGCGTAACTGCGCGGCCCTCCCCCACCCGCTTTGCAAGGTTCCCCCATGAACTCTTCCACACACCGCAGCGCGCCGCCCAACGGCGCGCGCTGGCTGACCCAGGCGCTGGAAGCCGAAGGCATCCGCACGCTGTTCGGCTATCCCGGCGGCACCATCATGCCGTTCTACGACGCGCTGGTGGATTCGTCGCTGAAGCACATCCTGGTGCGCCACGAGCAGGGTGCCGCACTGGCGGCGAATGGATTCGCCCGCGCCAGCGGCCAGGTCGGCGTCTGCGTGGCCACCTCCGGCCCGGGCGCCTCCAACCTGGTCACCGGCATTGCCGATGCGATGCTGGATTCGGTGCCGATGGTCTGCATCACCGGCCAGGTCGCCACGCCGCTGCTGGGTACTGACGCTTTCCAGGAACTGGATGTGTTCGGCCTGACCATGCCGATCGTCAAGCACAGCTGGCTGGTGCGCAGCGTCGACGACCTGCCGCGCGTGGTCGCCGATGCCTTCCGCGTCGCCCGCGAGGGCCGGCCCGGCCCGGTGCTGATCGACCTGCCCAAGGACGTGCAGCTGGCCGATGCCAGCCACCTGCCGGCGCACGTGCCGAGCAGCGTCGAGCCGCCACCTGCGCCGGCCGAAGCGGCCATCGCCGAAGCCATCGCCGCACTGGCAGCCGCCGAGAAGCCGGTGGTCTACGCCGGTGGCGGCATCGCGCTGGGCGATGCGGTGCAGGACCTGCGCGACTTCGTCGAAGCCAGCGCCATCCCCACCGTGATGACCCTGCGTGGCCTGGGCGCGCTGCCGGCCAGCCATCCGCAGTCACTGGGCATGCTGGGCATGCACGGTACCCGCGCGGCCAACATGGCGGTGCAGGAAAGCGACCTGCTGCTGGTGCTGGGTGCACGCTTCGACGACCGCGCCACCGGCAAGCTGGCCGAGTTCGCACCGTTCGCCCGCGTCGTCCATATCGATGCCGACGCCTACGAGATCTCCAAGCTGCGCAGCGCCGATGTCGCCGTGCCTGGCAACGTCGGCCATGCCATCCGTGCCCTGCGTGCGGCCTTCCCCTCCCCCAAGGCCCATCAGGACGCGTGGCGCAGGCGTTGCGCGCAGCACCGCGACCGCTTCTCGGCACGCTACGACGCACCGGGCCAGCACATCTACGCCCCGGCGCTGCTGAAGCGCCTGAGCGAGCTGGCCCCGGCCGATGCGGTGATCGCCTGCGATGTCGGCCAGCACCAGATGTGGGTGGCGCAGCACTGCCGCTTCAACCACCCGCGCAACCACCTGACCAGTGGCGCGCTGGGCACCATGGGCTTCGGCCTGCCGGCGGCGATGGGTGCGCAGTTCGCATGCCCGGAGCGCACCGTGGTGCTGGTGTCCGGCGACGGCAGCTTCATGATGAACGTGCAGGAGCTGGCGACCATCGCGCGTTGCCGCCTGCCGGTGAAGATCGTGCTGCTGGACAACAGTTCGCTGGGCATGGTGCGGCAGTGGCAGGAACTGTTCTTCGCCGAGCGCTACAGCGAGATCGACCTGTCCGACAACCCGGACTTCGTGGCGCTGGCACAGGTGTTCGGCATCGCCGCCACCCGCATCGACAACCGCGATGACGTGGAAGGCGGCCTGGCCGCGCTGCTGGCCGAACCGGGCCCGGCCCTGCTGCACGTGGCCATCGATGCACGTGCCAACGTGTGGCCACTGGTGCCGCCGAACACCGCCAACAGCACGATGCTGGAAAGCAACCCTGCCCATGCCCGCCAGGAGACCCCCAATGCAATACCGGCTTGACCTGGTGCTGCACCCGGCCGAAGGCGCGCTGCTGCGCGTGATCGGCATGGCCGAACGCCGGGGCTTCGCACCGCGCGCGATCAGCGGTGCGCCGGTGGCCGCCGACGATGGCCGCTGGCACCTGCAGCTGGTGGTGGATGGCCAGCGCCCGGCGGAAACGCTGTGCCGGCAGATCGAGAAGATCTACGACTGCGTGTCCGTGCAGGTCACTGCCGTGGAAGGAGCATCCGTATGAACACCCGTACCGTAGTGACCACGGTGCCGGTACGGAGGCGTCTTCTTCGCCGCCCGTGCCCGCATGCGGCGGTCGCCCGCACCGCGCTGGTGGCCCATGCCGGCCGCTGATGCCAGCCAGGAAAGCGATGTCGGCGACGTAAGCGTCGCCGACGTACTGGCGGCGCAGGCCCGGCTGCGCCGCTTCCTGCCGCCTACCCCGCTGCACCATGCCGAGCGCTTCGGCACCTGGCTGAAGCTGGAGAACCTGCAGCGCACCGGGTCCTACAAGGTACGCGGCGCGTTGAACGCGCTGCTGGCCGGCCGCGAGCGCGGCGATACCCGGCCGGTGATCTGCGCCTCGGCCGGCAACCATGCCCAGGGCGTGGCATGGGCGGCCTACCGCCTGGACGTGCCGGCCATCACCGTGATGCCGCATGGCGCACCGGCCACCAAGATCGCCGGCGTCGCCCACTGGGGCGCGACCGTTCGCCAGCACGGCACCAGCTACGACGAGGCCTACGCCTTCGCGGTCGAACTGGCACAGCGACACGGCTACCGCTTCCTGTCCGCGTTCGACGACGCCGATGTGATCGCGGGCCAGGGCACGGTCGGCATCGAGCTGGCCGCACACGCGCCGGACGTGGTGATCGTGCCGATCGGCGGCGGTGGACTGGCCTCCGGCGTTGCACTGGCGCTGAAATCGCAGGGCGTGCGCGTGATTGGCGCGCAGGTGGAAGGCGTCGATTCGATGGCACGTGCGATCCGCGGCGACGTGCGCGAGATCGCCCCGGTTGCCTCTCTGGCCGACGGCGTGCGGGTGAAGATTCCCGGTTTCCTGACCCGCCGCCTGTGCACCTCGCTGCTGGACGATGTGGTGATCGTGCGCGAGGCCGAACTGCGCGAAACGCTGGTCCGGCTTGCGCTGGAGGAACACATCATCGCCGAGGGCGCGGGCGCGTTGGCGCTGGCGGCCGGCCGCCGCGTCGCCGGCCGCCGCAAGTGTGCGGTGGTGTCCGGCGGCAACATCGATGCCGGTGTCCTGGCCGGCCTGCTCACCGACATCCGTCCGCGCCCGCCACGCAAACCGCGGCGACGGCGCAGCGAAACCCCGCGCTCGCCGACCACGGCCAGCGCCCTCGCCTCCCCCGCCTCTTCCCCTTCCCCCCTGCAAGCCGTCGCACCCGCTGTCGAGGAGATTTCCCTGTGACCACCATCGAACGAATTACCACCCCGCGCATCCGCATCTTCGACACCACCCTGCGTGACGGCGAGCAGTCCCCCGGCTGCAGCATGAGCCCGCCGCAGAAGCTGGTGATGGCGCGTGCGCTGGACGAACTGGGCGTGGACATCATCGAGACCGGCTTCCCGGCCAGCTCGCAATCCGACCGCGAGGCGATGGCGCTGATCGGCCGCGAACTGCGCCGCCCGAGCCTGAGCCTGGCGGTGCTGTCGCGCTGCCTGCAGGCCGATATCGAGACCTCCGCACGTGCACTGGAAGCGGCAGCCAACCCGCGCCTGCACGTGTTCCTGTCGACCAGCCCGCTGCACCGCGAGCACAAGCTGCGGATGACCCGCGAGCAGGTGCTGGAGTCGGTACGCAAGCACGTCTCGTTGGCCCGTTCCTACATCGACGACGTCGAGTTCTCGGCCGAGGATGCCACCCGCACCGAGCTGGACTACCTGATCGAGGTTTCGCGCGTGGCCATTGCCGCCGGCGCCACCACCATCAACCTGCCCGACACCGTCGGCTTCACCACGCCGGAAGAAATCCGCGCGATGTTCCAGCAGGTCATCGCCGGCGTCGCCGACGTGCCGAACGCGGCCAACGTGATCTTCAGCGCGCACTGCCACAACGACCTGGGCCTGGCGGTGGCCAACTCGCTGGCCGCCATCGAAGGCGGTGCACGCCAGGTCGAGTGCACCATCAACGGCATCGGCGAGCGCGCCGGCAACTGTTCGCTGGAAGAGATCGCGATGGTGCTGAAGGTCCGCCAGGCCTTCTACGAACAGGACAGTTCGATCAACACCCAACGCATCGTCGGCACTTCGCAGCTGCTGCAGCGTCTGGTTGGCATGCCGGTACAGCGCAACAAGGCCATCGTCGGTGCCAACGCGTTCGCCCATGAATCGGGCATCCACCAGCACGGCATGCTGCGCCATCGCGGCACCTACGAAATCATGCGTCCGGAAGACGTGGGCTGGGAAGATTCGCAGATGGTGCTGGGCCGCCACAGTGGCCGCGCCGCCGTCGAAGCGCGCCTGCGTGCGTTGGGCTTCTGGCTGGACGAAGACGAACTGAAGCTGGTGTTCGAGCAGTTCAAGGGCCTGTGCGAACAGCAGCGCGTGGTCACCGATGCCGACCTGCAGACGTTGATGCAGGGCGGCTCCAGCGCGCAGGGCTACCGCCTGGCATCGATGACCATCAGCGACGTCGGCAGCCGCGCCAACGCGCTGGTTGAACTGTCCGACCCGGATGGCAACCGCGTGGCCGAGACCGCGCAGGGCGACGGCCCGGTCGATGCGCTGTTCGGCGCGCTGTCGGCCGCTACCGGCGTGCAGCTGATGCTGGACAGCTACCACGTGCACAGCGTCGGCATCGGCGCCGATGCGCGCGGTGAAGCCAACCTGAGTGTGCGCCATGACGGCGTGGAGTACGACGGCACCGGCACCAGCAAAGACATCATCGAAGCCTCCGCGCTGGCCTGGCTGGATGTGGCCAACCGCCTGCTGCGCCAGCGTCAGGCCGCCGTCCACAGCAGCACCGACGTTCCCGCTTCCGCCACCGCCTGAGGATCCCACCATGAGCGCCTTCGACACCCCCACCCCGGCCAGCGCCGCTGGCCAGCAGTGGAACGCCCAGGACTATGCGATCGATGCCGGCTTCGTGCCGCTGCTCGGCGGTGCGGTATCGCGCCTGCTCGACCCGCGCGCCGGTGAGCGCATCCTCGACCTGGGCTGTGGCGATGGCGTACTCAGCACCGAACTGGCCCTGAGCGGTGCGCGCATCCACGGCGTGGATGCCTCGCCGGAACTGGTGATCGCCGCCCGTGCGCGCGGCGTCGACGCCCAGCTGATGGACGGCCACGCACTGTCGTTCGACAGCGAGTTCGATGCGGTGTTCAGCAATGCGGCACTGCATTGGATGACGACTCCGGACCGCGTGCTGGAAGGCGTGCGCCGCGCCCTGCGCCCCGGTGGCCGCTTCGTCGCCGAGTTCGGCGGCCACGGCAACGTGGCCACGATCGTCGCGGCCGTGCAGGCCGCGCGCGTGGCCCACGGGCATGGCGCCAGCACCTTCCGGTGGTACTTCCCGACGGCCGACGCCTACGCCGATCGCCTGCGCCAGCATGGCTTCCAGGTGCAACTGATCGAGTGCACGCCGCGCCCGACCGCACTGCCGACCGGCGTGGCCGGCTGGCTGCGGGTATTCGCCGCACCGCTGCTGGACGACCTGCCGGCCGAGGCCCGCGCCACCGTGCGCGAGGCGGCCACCGCACTGCTGGCCGAGCTGCCGCGTGACGCATCTGGCCAGCCGCTGGCCGACTACGTGCGCCTGCGTGTGCTCGCCCGCCGTCGCTGACTTGACCGTTCCGCTTTCCTTACTGATGTTCGCTATTTCGTACTTCTGCCAGGCATACGCATGACTTCCGCACCCCGCACCCTGTACGACAAACTGTGGGACGCCCACGTGGTGGTTCCCGAATCCGACAGCGCGCCCGCCGTGCTGTACATCGACCTGCACCTGATCCACGAGGTGACCTCGCCGCAGGCCTTCACCGAACTGCGCGAACGCGGCTTGTCGCCGCGCCGGCCGGACCGCACCAAGGCGACGATGGACCACTCCACGCCGACCCTGCCGGCCGCCGCGGACGGCACGCTGCCCTATGCCAGCGCCGCCTCCGAGGCACAGGTCGCCACGCTGGCGCGCAACTGCGCCGAGCACGGCATCGAGCTGTTCGACATGGCCTCGGACAACCGCGGCATCGTCCACGTGATCGCGCCCGAGCAGGGCTTCACCCAGCCGGGCATGACCATCGTCTGCGGCGACAGCCACACCTCCACCCACGGTGCCTTCGGTTCGCTGGCGTTCGGCATCGGCACCAGCGAGGTCGGCCACGTGCTGGCCACGCAATGCCTGCTGCAGCGCAAGGCGAAGACGCTGGCGATCACCGTCGATGGGCCGCTGGCGCCGGGTGTCGGCGCCAAGGACGTGGTTCTGCACATCATCGGCGTGATCGGCGTCAATGGCGGCACCGGCCACGTGATCGAGTTCCGCGGCAGCACCATCGAAGCGATGGACATGGAACAGCGCATGACCCTGTGCAACATGTCGATCGAAGCGGGTGCGCGTGCCGGTATGGTGGCGCCGGACCAGGTCACCTTCGACTTCGTCGCCAACACCCCGCGCGGCCCAAAGGGCGCCGATTTCGAGGCTGCGGTGGCGCGCTGGCAGCAGCTGCGCAGTGATGACGGCGCGCACTTCGACAGCGAAGTGCACATCGACGCCGCCGATATCCGCCCGACCCTGACCTGGGGCACCCACCCGGGTACCGCCATCGCGGTGGATGCGCCGATTCCGGCCGCCAACGATGCCGCCGCACAGAAGGGCCTGGACTACATGCATTTCCAGGCCGGAAAGGCGCTGGCCGGAACGCCGGTGGACGTGGTGTTCGTCGGTTCCTGCACCAACGGCCGCCTGAGTGACATGCGTGAGGTGGCGCAGGTGCTGCGCGGTCGTCGCGTCGCCGACCGGGTGCGCATGCTGGTGGTGCCGGGCTCGGAGATCGTCAAGCGAGAGGCCGAGGCCGAAGGCATCCATGAGATCGTGCGCGCGGCCGGTGCCGAGTGGCGCGAGCCGGGCTGCTCGATGTGCATCGCCATGAATGGTGATCTGGTCGCGCCCGGGCAGCTGGCCGTGAGCACCAGCAACCGTAATTTCGAAGGCCGCCAGGGTCCCGGTTCGCGCACCCTGCTGGCCTCACCGATGAGCGCGGCGTGGGCCGCGGTGAACGGGCATGTCGCCGACACCCGCGAGCTGTTCGCACAGGAGGTGGCGTGATGGCCGGTTTCCGTACCTTGACCTCGGCCAGCGTGGTGCTGCGCCAGACCAACATCGACACCGACCAGATCATCCCGGCGCGGTTCCTGTCCACCACCGAACGCGCCGGCCTGGGCCGCAACGCCTTCAATGACTGGCGCTGGCAGGCCGACGGTTCACCGGTGGCCGACTTCGCCTTCAACCAGCCGCACAACGCCGGCCGCAGCATCCTGCTGGCGGGTCGCAACTTCGGCTGCGGCTCGTCGCGCGAACATGCACCGTGGGCGCTGACCGACCTGGGCCTGCGCGCCATCGTCAGCAGCGAGATCGCCGACATCTTCCGCGGCAACTCGCTGAAGAACGGCCTGCTGCCGATCGTGCTGGACGAGGCCGACGTGCAGGCGCTGATGCAGCGCCCGGATGATGAGCTGACCATCGACGTGGCCGCGCGCGAACTGCGCACGCCGGACGGCCGCGTCTATTCCTTCCCGCTGGACGGCTTCTCGCAGACCTGCCTGCTGGAAGGTGTCGACCAGTTGGGGTATCTGTTGGGCCGTGTCCCTGAAATCGAACGTTACGAGAGTGAGCATGCACGCTGAAATTGTTGTCCTGCCCGGTGATGGCATCGGCCCGGAGGTGGCCGCCGCGGCAGTCGCCGTCCTGAAGGCCGTCGCCGAACGCTTCAACCACAGCTTCACCTTCAGCGAGCACGACATCGGTGGCATCGCCATCGACCGCCACGGCGAACCGCTGCCGGCGTCGACCCTGGCCGCCTGCCAGGCCGCCAGCGCGGTGCTGCTGGGCGCAGTCGGCGGCCCGAAGTGGTCCGATCCCAATGCCAAGGTGCGCCCGGAACAGGGCCTGCTGGCGATCCGCAAGGCGCTGGGCCTGTATGCCAACCTGCGCCCGGTGCGTACCCACGAAGCCGCACTGCACGCCTCGCCGATCAAGGCCGAGCTGCTGCAGGGCGTGGACTTCGTCGTGGTACGCGAACTGACCGGTGGCATCTACTTCGGCGACAAGACTCGCGATGCCGACAGTGCCAGCGACCTGTGCCGCTACACCGTGGCCGAGATCGAGCGCGTGCTGCGCAGTGCCTTCCGCCTGGCCCGGCAGCGGCGTGGCAGGGTCACCTCGGTGGACAAGGCCAACGTGTTGGAAACCTCGCGCCTGTGGCGCGACGTGGCCGCGCGCATCGGCCGCGAGGAATTCCCGGAGGTGGCGCTGGAGCACCAGCTGGTCGATTCGATGGCGATGCACCTGCTGGCCAAGCCGCGCGAGTACGACGTGATCGTCACCGAGAACATGTTCGGCGACATCCTCACCGACGAAGCCTCGATGCTGGCCGGCTCGCTCGGCCTGCTGCCCTCGGCCTCGCTGGGTGAACCGGGTGCGGTCGGCATCTACGAACCGATCCACGGTTCGGCCCCGGACATCGCCGGCAAGGGCATCGCCAATCCCTACGCAACGATCTTCAGTGCGGCGATGCTGCTGCGCCATTCGCTGGGGCTGGAAGACGAAGCCGCAGCAGTGGAAGGGGCGGTGCACGCGGTGCTGGATGATGGGGTGTTCACTGCCGACCTGGCCGCCAAGGGCCAGGCCGTGAGTACCGCCGCCGCCACGGATGCGGTGCTGGCCAAACTCAACTGATCCGATGGCGCCACTCCATGCGTGGCGCCTCTGCCTTTGGTCATTGTGCGCAGCCACCCATGGGGTGGCTCTACTGTAGATCCACGCCATGCGTGGATCGTTCGAATGTCGCGCAGCAGATCCACGCCATGCGCGGCTGCATTATTTGGTGGTGTACCCACCATTGACCAGGATGGTCTGCCCGGTCATCCACCAGCCATCGGTGACCAGGAAGCGGATCCACGGCACGATGTCGGCGATGTCGGTCAGGCCGGTACGGGTGAACGCCGAGAGCGCGGCCGCGGTCTTGTGGTACGCCTGTGCATCGGCACTCTCGGCCGGGTAGAAGAACGACGTGTCCATCGGGCCCGGCCCGATCGCAGTCACCGAGATGCCGCGCTCACCGAACTCCTTTGACGCCGCGCGGGTGAAATGCTCGACCGGCGCCTTGGTGCCGGCATAGCTGGAATAGAACGGCGTGAACGCACCCAGCAGTGAGGTGACCAGGGTGCAGATGCGACCGCCGTCGTTGACCTGGCGGCCGGCCTCCTTGAGGAAGAAGAATGCGGCCTTGGCGTTGACCGCGCTCATCTCGTCATACTCCGCTTCGCTGATCTCCAGCAGCGGCTTCTTCAGCACCTTGCCGACCGTATTGATGGCGATGTCGGGACGGCCGACTGCGGCCACGGCATCGGCGAACAAGCGCTCCATCGCTGCCGCCGACGTCAGGTCGCCCTGCAGGGCCACCGCCCTGCTGCCGGCCGCCTGCACGGCGGCAACGGTTGCTTCTGCATCGGCCTGGGTGGCGGCACTGTTGTAGTGGATGACGACGGCGCTGGCACCCTGGCGGGCGAAGTCGCGGGCGATCAGGCCGCCCAGGTTCTTGGCGCCACCGGCGATCAGCACGGTCTTGCCCTTGAGGGAATGCTCGGTCATGGCTTCGGTCTCGGGAGGGGGCTGCCCGGGGTGGCAACCCTGCCCTGACGACGATATCGTGCAGAAAATGCGGATAAAGCCCGCCACATTGACTTAACTTTCCAGGACCAGCGAACAATGGACCGGATCGATCGCTTCCGCATCTTCACCCGGGTCGTGGAATGCGCCAGCTTCACCCGTGCTGCCGACCAGCTCGGCCTGCCCCGCTCGACCGTCTCGGCGGCGATTGCCGAACTGGAACAGCGGCTTGGCACCCGCCTGCTGCAGCGCTCGACCCGACGGGTATCCACCACCCATGACGGCGACGTGTTCCATGCCCGCTGCCTGCGCCTGATCGCGGAGGTTGAAGACGCCGAGTCGCTGTTCCGGCAGGACGACGCGCAACCGGCCGGTTTGCTGAAGATCGACGTACCCAGCCGCATCGGCCGTCGCATCATCGCCCCGGCGTTGCCGGATTTCTTCGCGCGCTATCCACAGCTGGAAGTGGACCTGGGCATGACCGACCGCGCGGTGAACCTGATCGAAGACGGCTGCGATGCGGTGCTGCGGGTCGGCCAGCTGGGCGATTCCAGCCTCGTGGCCCGCACGCTGGGCCAGCTCGACTTCGTCAACGTGGCCGCGCCGGCCTACCTGCGCGAGCACGGTGTTCCGCAGCATCCTGCCGACCTGCCGCAGCACCGCGCGGTGAACTATGCGTCGCCGACCACGGCACGGGTGGAACCGTGGGAATGGCAGGATGGCGGCCAGCTGCGCACGCTGCCGATGCCCGGCTGGGTACGCGTGAACAGCGCCGAGGCCTCGATCGCGTGCTGCGTGGCGGGATTGGGGCTGTTGCAGATTCCGCGCTACGACGTGCAGGCCGAGCTGCAGTCAGGCGCATTGGTGGAGGTGATGCCGCAGTACGCGGCGCAGCCGCTGCCGGTGACCCTGCTGCAACCGCATCGGCAACACCGTGCACTGCGCGTACAGGTGTTCGTCGAGTGGCTGCTTCCAGTGCTGCGGATCGGCCTGCAGCTGCAGTAGATCCACGTCATGCGTGGGTGCATGCTCCAGTGCCAACCAAGGTTGGCACCTACCAGGGCAAAGACCCGCTGCAGTAGATACACGCCATGCGTGGATGCATGCGTCAGTGCCAACCGAGGTTGGCACCTGCCAGGGCAACGACCCGCTGCGGTAGATCCACGCCCTACGGGGATGTTTCTGTAGAGTCGAGCCATGCTCGACTCATCCCATCATCGCGCGAAGAGCGAAGAGCGAAGAGCAGCCGAGCATGGCTCGGCTCTACAGAAAGCAGATCCCGCGAGCAGATCAGTCCACGTCATGCGTGGATGCATGCGTCAGTGCCAACCGAGGTTGGCACCTGCCAGGGGCCGTGGCCGCAGAACCCGGGGCATTACGCCCCGGATTCGTCCGGCTTCACCCGGAACCACGCCGCGTACAACGCCGGCAGGAACACCAGCGTCAGCACCGTACCCACGATCAGACCCCCCATGATCGAGATCGCCATCGAGCCATAGAACGCGCTGCGCGACAGCGGAATCATCGCCAGCACGGCCGCCAGCGCGGTCAGCACGATCGGGCGGAAGCGGCGCACCGTGGCATCGATGATCGAATGCCAGCGATCATGCCCGGCATCGATGTCCTGCTGGATCTGGTCGATCAGGATCACCGAGTTGCGCATGATCATGCCCGCCAGCGCGATCGTGCCCAGCAGCGCGACGAAGCCGAACGGCGCACGGAACAGCAGCAGGAACAGGGTCGCACCGATGATGCCCAGCGGCGCGGTCACCAGCACCATCGCCGCACGCGAGAAGCTGCGCAGCTGCAGCATCAGCAGCGTCGCCACCACCACCAGGAACAGCGGCATGCCGGCCTTGATCGAGTTCTGGCCGCGCGCCGAGTCCTCCACGGTGCCGCCGGTTTCCAGCAGGTAGCCGCTGGGCAGCTCGGCACGGATGCCATCCAGCGTGGGCACGATCTGGTGCACCACGTCCAGCGCCTGCATGCCATCGCTGATGTCGGCGCGCACGGTCACGGTCGGCAACCGGTTGCGGTGCCAGATGATGCCGTCCTCGAAGCCGTACTCCATCGTCGCCACCTGCGACAGCGTGATGCTGCCGCCGTTGGCGGTCGGCATCGACAGGCTGGACAGCAGCTCCAGCTGGTTGCGCTCATCGGCCGGTCCGCGCAGCAGCATCTCGATCTGGCGGTTGCCTTCGCGATACACGCTCACCGACTGGCCGGCCAGCGAACTGGCCAGGAACTGGCTGACCTGGGCGCTGCTCACGCCCAGCGCGCGGGCACGCTCCTGGTCGATCACCAGCCGCACCACCTTGCTCGGCTCGCTCCAGTCCAGGTTGACGTTCATCACGTGCGGGTTCTCACGCACCTTGGCCTCGACCTGGCGCGCGATCGCCTGCACCTTCTCGATGTGCTCGCCGGAGATGCGCATCTGCACCGGATAACCGACCGGCGGGCCGTTCTCCAGGCGGGTCACGCGCATCTGCACGTCCGGGAACTTCGGAATCACCTCGTGCAGCAGCCAGTCACGGGTGCTTTCGCGGGATTGGATGTCCTTGGCCAGCACCACGAACTGGGCGAAGTTGGTCGCCGGCAGCTGCTGGTCCAGCGGCAGGTAGAAGCGCGGCGAACCGGTACCCACGTAGGACACATAGTTGGCGATGCCCTCGCGGCTGGACAGCAGCTTCTCCAGCTTCTCGGCCTGGGCCTGGGTCGAGCGCAGCGACGCCCCCTCGGCCAGCTCGATGTCCACCATCAGTTCCGGCCGGGTCGAGTCCGGGAAGAACTGCTGCGGCACGAAGCGGAACATCATCAGTGAGAACACGAACAGGGCAACGGTCGCGGCGATCACCCACCAGCGGCGGCGCAGGCAGGCGTCGAGGAAGCGCCGGAAGCTGCGGTAGAACGGGCGCTGGTAGGGATCGTGGTCGTGCCCATGCTGCGGCGGTGCGATCAGGTTGGCCAGCGCCGGATAGCGGTCGGCCCACTGCTGGCGCTTGGCCAGCCAACGCGCGGACAGGCTGCCGGGCTTCGGCGGCTGCGGATTGAACAGGTCCGGCAGCATCTTGTCGCCCAGGTACGGGATGAACAGCACCGCTGCGATCCACGACACCACCAGTGCGATGGTCACCACCTGGAACAGCGAACGGGTGTATTCACCGGTGCTCGATGCCGCCGTGGCGATCGGCAGGAAGCCGGCTGCCGTGATCAATGTACCGGTCAGCATCGGGAACGCGGTCGATTCCCAGGCGAAGCTGGCCGCGCGCAGGCGATCGAAGCCCTGCTCCATCTTGGTGGCCATCATCTCCACCGCGATGATCGCATCGTCCACCAGCAGACCCAGCGCCAGCACCAGTGCGCCCAACGAAATCTTGTGCAGGCCGATGTCGAAGTAATGCATGACGAAGAAGGTCATCGCCAGCACCAGCGGAATGGTCACGCCCACCACCAGGCCGGTGCGCAGGCCCAGCGAGAAGAAACTGACCAGCAGCACGATCACCACCGCTTCGGTCAGCACCTGCACGAACTCGCCAACCGACTCCTCCACCGACTGCGGCTGGTCGGATACCTTGCGCAGCTGCATGCCGGCCGGCAGGGTCTTCTGCAGCCGCTCGAACTCGGCGTCGAGGTTGGCGCCCAGCTTGAGGATGTCACCGCCATCCTTCATCGCCACCGCCAGGCCGATCGCCTCTTCGCCCATGAAGCGCATCTTCGGCGACGCCGGATCGGCGAAGCCACGCTTGACCTCGGCGATGTCGCCCAGGTGCACGGTACGGTCGCCAGCACGGATCGGGAACTGGCGGATGGCGTCGATGTCGTTGAACTGGCCCGTTACGCGCAGCTGCACGCGATCGGTGGCGGTCTCGAAGAAGCTGGTGCCGGTGATCGCATTCTGGTCGGCCAGCGCCTGCTGCACCTGCTGCATCGACACACCCAGCGTTGCCAGCCGGGTGTTGGACAGTTCGATCCACACCTTCTCGTCCTGCAGGCCGACCAGGTCGATCTTGCCGACATCGGGCACGCGCTGTAGTTCCAGCTGGATGCGGTCGGCGTAGTCGCGCATCACCGCGTAGTCGAAGCCCTTGCCGGTCAACGCATAGATGTTCCCGTAGGTGTCGCCGAACTCATCGTTGAAGAACGGGCCGACAATCTCGCGCGGCAGCGTCGCACGGATGTCGCCCACGCGCTTGCGAACCTGGTACCACAGGTCCGGGATCTGCCTGGAACGCAGGCTGTCGCGCGCCATGAAGATGACCTGCGATTCGCCGGGGCGCGAATAGGAGCGGATGAACTCGTACTCGCCGGTGTTCATCAGCGCCTTCTCGATCGGCTCGGTCACCTGCCGCGAGACCTGTTCGGCGGTGGCGCCCGGCCAAAGCGTGCGCACCACCATCGCCTTGAAGGTGAATGGCGGATCCTCGGACTGGCCCAGATGCTTGTACGACCATGCGCCGATCAGCGCGAAGGCAAGCATCGCGAACAGCACCAGCGGGCGGTTGGACAACGCCCACTCGGAAAGATTGAAGCGGCGCACCGGCTTACTCCTTGGCCTTGGCGGCAGCGGTCGGCGTGGCCGGCTTCAGCACCGGGCGGTTCTGGCGGTCCACGGCGATCACCGGCTGGCCGGCACGCAACAGGTGTCCGCCGGCAGCGACCACCCAGTCACCCGCATTCACGCCGGACAGCACCGGCACCGATTCGCTGCCATAGGCACCGGCGGTGACCGACGCGGCCTTCAGCGTGCTGTTGGCCGGATCGACCACCCACACGCTGGCGGCACCGTTGGCACCGCGCTGCAGCGCACCGAGCGGCAGCTGCAGGGTGCCGTGGCGGCCGGCGCTGCTGTAGACGCGCGCGCTCTGGCCCAGTTCGACATCGGCCAGCGCATCGGCGGGCAGGCTGACCCGGGTTGCATAGGTGCGTGCCTGTGGATCGGCGGCAGCGGCGATCTCGCGGATCGTGCCTGGCAGGCGCTGGCCAGGACGGTTCCACAGCTCCACCGCGACCGGCTGGCCCACCGCATAGTCGCGGATGGTGGCCTCGGGCAGGTCGATCAGCACTTCGCGCCCGCCATCGGCGGCCAGGTTGAAGATGGTCTGGCCGGCCGACACCACCTGCCCGGCTTCGGCCTCGCGGCTGGCGATCACGCCATCGGACGGCGCGCGCAGCTGTGCGTAGTCGGCCTGGTTGCGCAGCACATCGAGGTTGGCGCGGGCGGCGTTGGCCTGGCCCTGCGCGGCCTTGAAGGCGGCGGACTGCTGGTCCAGCTGCGAGCGGCTGACCAGTTGCTGGTCGGCCAGCACCTGGTAGCGCTTGAGGTCATCACGGGCACGCACCAGATCGGCTTCGGCCGCAGCAAGCTGCGCCTGCGAGGCGCGGGCCTGCAGCGCGAAGTCGGCCACGTCCAGCTCGGCCAGCACGTCGCCCTTCTTCACCCGTTGCCCGGCATCGACGTGGCGCTTGACCAGATTGCCGCCAACGCGGAACGACAGTGGACTTTCCTGCCGCGCACGCACCGTGCCCGGGAACGCCGCCGGCGCCTGCCCGGCCTGCTCGCCAGGGTGAACCACCAGCACCGGAACGGCCGCCTGGGGCGCCTGTTCCTGTCCCGAACAGGCTGCCAGCGCAGCCATCCACACCATACCGCCCATCCAGCGCACGATCTTCATCGGTCAACGTCCTGAAAACGCAGGGTTGCAACTAAGGGGGGAGCCGCGACTGCCGGCCCAATTTAATAAACCGGCCGGTATAGTATAAATATCGAACCGCTTGGTCTAGTATTGTCGTGATGAGTTCTCACACTTCCCGCAAGCCGTCGGCCAAGCCCGCTGCCAAGGCCGCCGGACCCGGGCGCCCCAAGGACCTCGGCAAGCGCGCGGCGATCCTTGAAGCAGCCAAGACACTGTTCATCGAACAGGGCTATACCGGCGTGAGCATGGACACCATCGCCGCTCAGGCCGGCGTCTCGAAACTGACTGTGTACAGCCACTTCGGCGACAAGGAGACCCTGTTCTCCGAGGCCGTGCAGTCGAAGTGCATTGAAATGCTGCCCGATGCCCTGTTCGTGGCCGACGCGGACGGCCCGCTGCGCGACCAGCTGATCGGGATCGGTCTGGCCTTCTTCGAATTGATCACGTCCGATGCGGCGATCTCGATCCAGCGCATGATGATGGCGCCGGAGACCGACGAACGCCTGCGCGAGCTGTTCTGGAAGGCAGGACCGGAACGTACCTGCGAGGCCCTGGCTGACTTCCTGCGGGCACGCGCCGAGCGCGGCGAGCTGGAAATCACCGACTGTTCGCTGGCTGGCGAGCAGTTCCTGACCCTGGTCAAGGGTGAAGTGCACATGCATATGATGTGCGGCATGCCACTGTCACCGGTGGAGTGCGACCCTCTTGCCCACGTGACTGCCAGCATCGACTTCTTCCTGCGCGCCTATGCGCCGCGAGGGGCCGGGACGGCTGAATAACCAAAACTGAACGAACCGGAGGTCGCGATGACTTCCGGCACTGCGACCCCGGCCACCCGGCAGCTGATGCTCTGGGCGCGCCGCCGGCCTCCGGCACCGGTAAAATGGCCGGCCCACTGCGCTGGATTTGAACCTCATGACGATTGATTACGCCCACGCCCGCGAACTGATGGTGGAACAGCAGATCCGTCCCTGGGACGTGCTGGACATCAAGGTGCTCGACGTCCTGGCCCGCCTGCCGCGCGAGGCTTTTGTCGCCGATGCACACCGGGCACTGGCCTACGCCGATGTCGAACTGCCGATCGGCCATGGCCAGAAGATGATGAAGCCGGTCATCGAGGGCCGTACCCTGCAGGCGCTGGACTTGCAGCCGGGTGACGAAGTGCTGGAAATCGGCACCGGCAGCGGCTTCCTGTCGGCCTGCATCGGCGCGCTGGCGCGCGACGTGCTGAGCCTGGAAATCGACCCGGAGCTGGCCGCCGCCGCGCGCGCCCGTCTGGATGCTTCCGGCCTGGGCACCAACGTCCGCGTGGAAGTGGCCGACGCCCTGTCCTGGCAGACCGAACGCCGCTTTGACGTGATCTGTGTCACTGGTGCGGTCGACGTGGTGCCGTCACAGTTCGCTTCGTGGCTGCGTCCGGGTGGTCGCCTGTTCGTGATCCACGGCCGCTCGCCGGCGATGGAGGCCCTGCTGGTCAAGGCCGACGGCAGCAGCGAGTCCCTGTTCGAGACCGATATCGATTACCTGCGTGGTGCCGCCCCGGCCCCCCAGTTCCACCTCTGAGTCCAAGGAAGCCGCAATGATCCGCCGATCCCTCGCTGTTGCGCTGGCCACTGCCCTGCTGCCGTTGTCCGCCCATGCCGCCGACCTGCTGCAGGTCTACGAAATGGCGCGCAATGGCGATCCGCAGCTGTCCGCCGCCGAATCGACCCGGCTGTATGACAAGGAAGGCGCCGTGCAGGCGCGCGCCGCCCTGCTGCCGCAGATCAACGGCCAGGCCCAGCTGAACCGCACGCGCAGTGAGCCGAACGCCGACGCCAACTCCGGCTCGTTCACCAACAAGCGCCGCACCTACACGATCGACGGCAGCCAGACGCTGTTCAACTGGACCCAGATCAACAACCTGCGTTCGCAGCGCGAGCTGAGCAAGGCGGCGGACTTCACCCTCGATTCGGCCAACGACAGCCTGATCGTGCGCACCTCGGCGGCCTACTTCAACGTGCTGGTGGCGATCGAATCGCTGAATGCCGCACAGACCAATGAAGCGGCCGCGAAGAAGCAGTTCGACTTCGCCGACAAGCGCCTGGAAGTGGGCCTGGCGCCGATCACCGACGTGCACGAAGCACGCGCCCAGTACGACCAGGCGCGTGCCAACACCATCGTTGCGCAGAACACCCTGGCCGATAACTACCAGGCCCTGACCGAACTGACCGGCCAGCCGGTGACCAACCTGCGTGGGCTGCCGGCCGACTTCCGCCCGGAAGTGCCGGCCAACCGTGGCAACATCGATGAGCTGGTGCAGCAGGCCACCACCCAAAATCCGGCGCTGAAGGCGCAGGAACTGAAGGTCAGCGCCGCCGAGGCTGGCGTGCAGGCCGCCCGTGGCGGCCATTACCCGACCCTGTCGCTGGGCGGCAGCTGGGGCAAGAGCGCGACCTGGGGTGACAGCACTGGTTCCGGTTCGCTGTCGCCGGACGCCCGCACCAACAGCATCGGCCTGACCCTGAGCGTGCCGATCTTCTCCGGTGGTGCCACCCAGTCCGGCGTGCGCCAGGCGCTGGCGCAGCGTGACATCGCCCAGGACGGCTACGAGCAGCAGAAGCGCGCCCTGGACCGCAACACCCGCAATGCCTACCAGACCCTGGTACAGGGCATCAGCGAAGTGGAGGCCCGTCGCCTGGCCGTGGTCTCGGCACAGAGCGCGTACGACGCCTCGCAGGTCGGCCTGGAAGTCGGTACCCGTACCGTGCTGGACGTGATCCAGAACCAGCGTATCCTGTTCTCGGCGCAGCTGGACTACGCCCAGGCCCGCTACACCTTCCTGCAGAACCGCCTGCTGCTGAGCCAGTCGCTGGGTGCGCTGGACGTGGCCGAGCTGCAGGACGTCAACCGCCTGCTGACCCAGGACGCGGGCAATCCGGCAACGACCACGCACTGATCCGTCGCCCTGCCGGCAACAAAGAAGCCACCCGCAAGGGTGGCTTTTTTGCGGGCGGTGCATCCGCCCGCAGCTACCCGTTGCGTGGCCCCGCGAACCCTCAGCCCGGCCATGCCCGCAGGCGTTCCAGCGCCGCAAGGACGCACAGCGCGGCCGCCAAGGGCGCCAGCATCGGCAGCACCAGTTCGCGACCGGTTGCGCCCTGCCTCATGTCATTCCGCCGCCGCAGCACCGCCAGGCACAGCGCCGCCATCACCAGCAGGGTTGCCGGACCCGGCAGCGCCGGCAGGGTGCCCAACGGCAGCCACAGCACCAGCATCACCGCCGGCAGTCCGACCGCCGCCACGATCACACCGCGGGAGCGTCCCACGGCATCACCCACCCCTGGCCACAGCGATGTTGCCAGCCGCAAGGCCAGCATCAGCAGCACCAGCTGCAGGGCGGCCAGGCCCGTAGCCCCCGCCAGCGGCAACAACGGCAGCATCCACTCCAATTGCGGATGCATCTGCAGCGCCACCGACAGTGGCCGGGTACTGGCAAGCGCGGAAAACTCGACCAGCCCTGCCTGCAGTGCTGCCAGCACGATCAGCAGCAGCATCGCCAGCAACGAGACCAACGCCAGCACTGCCGGTTGCCACATCGCGCCCTGGCGGCGCAACGCAGGAAAGCCCAGTGCCAAGCCGACGCTGGCAAATACCCCCAGCAGCGGCACCGCAGCCGCCAGCACCCCGCCCAGCCCGAAGCGATACGGCGCGGTCGCCGGTGGCAGCCAGGGGATCCAGTGCGCATAATGCACATGACGTGCCGCCAGCGCCAGCAGCAACACCCCCGCACCGATCTTCACCGTCAACAGGGCGCAGGCCACCAGCACCACACGCCGTGGCGGCAGCAATGCCAGTGCGCCCAGCATCAGCAGGCCCACCGCCGCCGTGACCTGTTCCGGCAGCCAGTCGCAGGGCTGGAGGCCTTCGGCGGCCAGCACCGCGTGCAGATGGAGGGCCATGGACTGCGCCACGCCCGCCGTGGTCGCCACCAGCTCCAGCAGCAGGGCCATGCCCAACACGCCCGCCACCCGCGGCCCCCAGCTGGCAGCCAGCAGCCCGTGCAGGCCCTCGCCCGCCGGCAACCGCAGTACCAGATCCTGCAGGCAACACAGCACCAGGCTGGCCCCCAGTGCAGCCAGCAACAGGCTGAGCACGATGGCGGGGCCTGCCTGTGCCGCCGTGTGCTGGCCCACCAGTGCGATCACGCTGCCGCCCACCAACAGTGTCAATGCCACCACCGCCAGATGGTCCGTCCCCAGTCCGGCCCCACCCGTGCCGTCCCCGCCCCTGTCGCCGTCCATCGCAAGTTCCCTTGATATCCGCCCAAGCGCGGTCGACAGCAGGCTGGCAGCCTGCGTCGCCCTGCGGAATCAGAATCGGTGGAATGTGCGCAACGATGTGATGGCAGGCACGCTGCCAGCGGCAGGGTCGGTCCAGCAACGACAGAAAAATCGTCGCTAAGCAGAATTGATGAAGTTGATCACGACAATGCTCGTCAGCTCCGCTGACTCCGCGCTGCCGCGATCACTCGCGCGGTGGTGGCAGGTGCGGCGCCACCAGGGCAAGCGTGCGCTGCAGCGCGCCGCGGCCATTGCTGACCAGCGTGCATCCCGCCCGCGCCATGTCTTCGCGGGCCTGGGCATCGTCGAGCAGGTGCTGCAGCAGATCGCCCACCGCCTGCGCGTCCTCGCCGATCAGCAGCGCCCCGGCCTCGCGCATGCGCCGGGAAATTTCCGCGAAGTTGTGCAGGTGCGGGCCGGTCACCGCCGCCGTTCCCATCGCGGCCGGCTCCAGCAGGTTGTGACCACCGATGGCCTGCAGGCTGCCGCCGACGAAGGCGACCTGGGCGCAGGCATAGAACGGCATCAGCTCGCCAAGGGTGTCGATGACGAACACGTCTGTGGCCGCGTGTGGCCACTGGTCCACGCGGCGGGTCGCCACGCTCCAGCCCTGTTCGCGCGCCAGCGCTTCCACCTTCGGGAAACGCTCGGGATGTCGCGGTGCCCACAGCAGCAGCAGCTCCGGATGCCGCTGGCGCAGGCGCCGGTGCAGGTCGATCACCGCCTGCTCCTCGCCATCATGGGTACTGGCGGCGATCCATACCGGACGAGCGGCCGGTACCCGCGCGTGGAACTGTTCGACGAAACCCTGCACATCCGGCGTGGCGATGTCGAATTTCAGGTTGCCCAGCGCCTGCACTTGGCCGGGATCCGCCCCCAGCTGCACGAAGCGCTCAGCATCGTCCTGCGACTGCGCGGCCACGCAGGTGACGGTGCGCAGCGCGCGGCGGATCAGTGCCGCCAGCAACCGGTAGCCGCGCAGCGAACGCGCCGACAACCGGGCGTTGAGGATGTACACCGGAATGCCGCGGTCACGGCAGCCGAACAGCATGTTCGGCCACAGCTCGGTTTCCAGGATCAGCGCCAGGCTGGGCTGGAAATGGCCGAGGAAACGGTTGACGCTGCCCGGCACGTCGTACGGCAGATAGACATGGTCCAGGGCGTCGCCCCACAGCGCGCGTACGCGCTCGGAGCCGGTCGGGGTGATGGTGGTGATCACCCAGCGGATGTCCGGGCGCTGCTGGCGCAGGGCATTGACCAGCGGCGCGGCGGCATTGACCTCGCCCACCGAGACCGCGTGCAGCCAGACCCGCGGCTGCCCGGTCGGCTGCGGATAGGAGGCATAGCGTTCATCCCAGCGCCGGAAGTATTCACGAACCCGGAAACCGCGCCAGACCAGGTGGTACACGGTGATCGGCAGCAGGATGTAGAGCACGACCGAATACAGGCCGCGCAGGATCCATTCGACAGGGTCTTTGCGCATGCGGCAAGGATACGGGAGCCCCCGGGGAAAGACACGCGGCCGCCTTGGTAGAATGGCCCCATGTCAGATGCCTCCACCGCCGTCCGCCCATCGCTGCGCGATCCGCGCAACTGGCCGATGTTCGCCGCCATGTTCGGCGCCTTCGCCATCGCTCGCCTGCCGTGGATGCTGCAGCGCGCGCTGGGCCGGGGCGTCGGCTGGATCACCTGGCGCCTGCTCGGCAGCCGCCGCCGCGCCGCCGAAGTCAACCTGCAGCTCTGCTTCCCCGAGAAGGACGAAGCCTGGCGCCAGCGCCTGGTGCGCGACAGTTTCGATGCGCTGGGCGTGGGCGTGTTCGAGTGCATCCGCGCCTGGTGGGGCAGCATCGACCGCATCCGCCCGCAGGTACGGATCGAAGGCCTGGAACACCTGCGGCAGATGGAGGCTGAAGGCCGCGGCGTGCTGCTGGTCTCCGGCCACTTCATGACCCTGGAAATGTGCGGACGCCTGCTGTGCGACTACGTCGACCTGTCCGGCATGTACCGCAAGCACAAGAACCCGGTGTACGAGTGGGCGGTGAAGTTCGGCCGCCTGCGCTATGCCAAGGCGATGTTCGCCAACGAGGACATCCGCGCGACCGTGCGCCACCTGAAGAAGGGCGGCTTCCTCTGGTACGCGCCGGACCAGGACATGCGTGGCAAGGACACCGTGTTCGTGCCGTTCTTCGGCCACACCGCTTCGACCATCACCGCCACCCACCAGCTGGCAAGGATGACCGGTTGTGCAGTGATCCCGTACTTCCACCGCCGCGAAGGCGGCAAGTACGTGCTGAAGATCGGCGCACCGCTGGAGAATTTCCCCAGCGAGGACGTGGAAGCCGATACCACGCGGGTCAACCAGGCCATCGAAGAGATGGTGCGCGAAGCCCCCGACCAGTACCTGTGGATCCACCGCCGCTTCAAGCGCCAGCCCGGCGGCCGGAGTGATTTCTACAAATAGCCGGATGCGGTGGAAGGGCCGGCGTCCTCGCGGTAGTCGCCAACCTTGGTTGGCGCCGGATGAACCGAGGCCGGTCCCGGGGAGCCCACCAAGGTTGGCAACTACTGCATCGGCGGAGATTCGTCCGATTCGCGGGCCAGCAGACTGCCGGCGAACAGGGCCGCCAGCAGCACGGTCAGGCCGCCCCAGAACGCAGAATAGAACGCCAGGTGCGTATTGAGCGGGAACACGGTAACCGCCAGCGCCAGCATCGCCGGGCGGGCGCGGTCACGCGCCGCCGGCGGTGCATAGCGCCAGGCCCGCCAGGCCTGCGCCACCGCCGCCAGCCACAGCAGCAGGCCCAGCACGCCGGTCTCGGCCAGGATTTCCAGCACGATCTGGTGGGCGTGCAATGCCGGTTGATTGCCCCACACGGCGGGGCCCTCGTCTGACACGCAGGCCGGATACGCATCACGGAAGCCGCGCGCACCGACACCGTTGACCGGATGTTCCTCGATCATGCACACCGCCGCCGTCCAGATGCGCGCGCGCCCCGACAGCGCCTCGTCAACGCCCTGCCCGTCTTCGTTCCATGCCTGTGCCGTGCGCGCAACACGCTCGCGCAGCTGCGGCACGCCCGCTGTCAGTGCGGCCGTACCCAGCGCTGCCACAAGGGCCAGCAGCAGCAGCCGCTTCCAGCCGAACTGGCGCAGGCCGCTGTAGCCCAGCACCAGCACAAAGGTGATCCACGAGGCGCGCGAACCGGCCAGCAGCAGCACGCCTCCCAGTGCGGCGGCGGCCAGCAACCACCCCGCACTGCCGAAACGCCGCGCCATCGGCAGCAGCAGGAAGGGTGACAGGCTGGCCAGCACCTGGCCGAATTTCAGGTTGCAGGGCCCGAGCGCGCCACTGAGGCGGTCGGCCAGTGCGGCTTCGTCGGCCGGGCACAGCGCGTGGCCACTTACGGCCAGCTTCAGGTGCTCCAGCGACCAGAACCATGGGCTGGTGCCGGCCAGCGCCTGTACCAACGCGTCCAGCGTCCACGCGCCGGTGATCAGCGTCAGGCCGCCGAAGGTCAGCCGCCGCCGTTCCGGTGAGGCCACCGCGATCGCCACCAGCCACATGAAGGGCAGGTAGCGCAGTCCGGCGGCAGCCTTGGTCCACGAGGCCGCCGGATCGATCGCATCGATGGCCGAGAACGCCTGTGGCAGCCAGTAGCCGAGGAACAGGATCGAGGTCAGGGCCCACGCCGCCGTGCTCAACAGGTGCGGGCGGCGCTGCAGCCGGCGCATGACCATGCGCGCGGCAGCATAGAGCGCGCCAAGGCCGAGCACGGTTTCGGCGATGCCTGGCAACGGCCACATCGCCACGTACGCCAGCACCCACCAGGGCGCCCAGCGCCCAGCGCGGTCGTCGCGCACGATGGCAGCGGGGTCAGCCGGCGAGATCGGCATAGAGGCGGAGGGTATCGCGCTGCATGGCCTGCAGGGTAAACGGGATGCGGGTCGGCAAGGATGGCGGCTGCGCCAGCAGGGCCAGCGCACGTTCACCCAGCGCGCGCGCGTCGCCGAGCGGCACCGCGCCGCTGGGCTGCAGCTGCTGCAGCAGTTCGCCGACGCCACCGTGGTCCCAGCCCAGCACCGGGCGGCCGACCGACAGCGCCTCGACCACGGTGCGGCCAAAGGCTTCCGGCTTGTCCGACAGCTGCAGCACCAGATCGCTGGCGGCGTAGGCCAGGGCGATGCGTGCGGTAGGTGTGCTGATCTGTACGGCCTCGGCCACGCCCAGTGCCGCAGCCTGGCGGCGCAGATCGGCCACGTAGGCCTCGCGCCCGGGTTCCTCGGTGCCCAGCAACCACAGCTGCGCAGGCACGCCGGCGGCACGCACGTCGGCCAGCAGCCGCAGCGCGTGGGCGTGGCCCTTCAACCGGGTGCCGCGCCCGGGCAACAGCAGCAGCGGGCCATCCACCTGCGCCAGCCAGGGGTAATCGGCGGCCAGGGCCAGCCGCGGGCGACGGTCGGCACGTGCTGCGCGTGGGAACTGGCCGACATCGACACCGCGGGGAATGACCTGCAGTTTTTCTTCCGGCACCGTCGGGTAGTGGCGTTGCACGAAGGCGCGCACGGTATTGGACACGCAGATCACGCGTTCGCCACTGGTCATCACCGCACTGTAGCGGCTGGGCGAATTCAACCCGTGCACGGTGGTCACCCAGTGCGGGCGCTGTGCGGCGGGCATGGCGCGGATCGCGTACAGGCCCAGCCAGGCCGGCAGCCGCGAACGGGCGTGCACGACGTCCGCACCGACCTCGGCAAACAGGCGGCGCAGGGTCGGCAGATGGCGCAGGGTCAGCAGCGACTTGCGGCCGATGTCCAGGGTGAGGTGCTCGGCACCGCTGTCCAGCAGCGGCTGCACCAGGCGGCCACCGGCGGACACCACCAGCGCACGATGGCCGGCCGCGACCAGGGCAGCAGCGATTTCCAGGGTCGAGCGCTCGACACCGCCGGAGTGCAGCGCCGGCAGCAACTGCACCACGGTCAATCGGCGCATCGAAGGGGCCGCCGTTTAGTCGGCCAACACGAACACGGAACCGCAGTACGGGCACTGCGCTTCGCCGTTGGGCTCGTCTTCGATCGGCAGGTACACGCGCGGATGCGAGTTCCACAGCGCCATTTCCGGGGTCGGGCAGCTCAACGGCAGATCGCTGCGGTGCACGGTGTAGCGCTTCTCGGCGTTGGCGGGCGCGGTGGCGGTATGGCTCATGGCGGATGTCGGTGAACGGGTTGCGAGGCCTGTGATTCTAGCATCTGGGCCGCACCGACATTGCGCCACAACGGGCCTTTGCGCGCTCCCGCGAATGTCACGCAGCTGCGCGCGGCACGCCGGGCGATGGCACCCATGGGGATTCTGCGGCAGATCCGGCAGGTTCCCTCGCCGGAATCGACTCCAGCGAGATTTCCCGCATTTGGATCGAACTAAATGGCACTTGCCAGCGCGCGACGGCTGTTGCAGGATCGGGCCAGGTCGCACCCCGACCCACCCAATCCAACCCGATCGCATGGCCCGCCCCCACCGGACCGGCATCGCCTCTTCCACTGCCAGCCTGGCGGGCGGAGCGATGCTGTCCGTGGTGTCCGCCGATGCGGGTTCTGCCCGCCGCCAGCCCTTCCGGGAGACCCTTGCATGACCCTGTCCGATCCGCGCCGCGCCCTGCTTCCACTCGCCCTGGCCCTGGCCTGTGCGACCACTGCGATGCCGGTGCTGGCACAGGGGCTGCAGACCTCGTTCGAGCCCGGCGAACCTGCCCCGACGCAGGCCGCGGGTGCACTTCAGGTCACGATCGGCAACGGCCCTGCGGCGCCTTACGCGGCCAAGCGCAACGCCGGCTACAGCGGCCTGCATGCACTGCGCTACAGCAGCGAAGGCGGCAGCGCGCGGCGCGAACTGTTCAAGGCCGACCTGCCCATCGAGGCCGATACCACGCTGTCGTGGCTGGTGCTGCCGGAGATCGTCGGCAAGGACACCGTCGCTTCGACCTATGTCTCGCTGGACCTGCTGCTGGACGATGGCAGCCGCGTGTCGGCCGGTACGGCGCGCGACCAGCATGGGGTGGCGATCGGCGCGCTCGCGCAGGGCGAATCGAAGACGCTGTACCCGCAACAGTGGGCGCGCAAGGCAGTGCGGCTGGGCGACGTACCCACGCTGAAGGGCCGCCGCGTGGTGGCGATCGAGCTGGAGGTGGCCAGTGCCGAGGGCGCGCCGGTCTCTGGTTGGATTGATGACGTGCGCCTGGACGCACAGCCGCGGCAGCGGCCACAGCGCGTCTCCGACTGGGTGCTGACCACCCGCGGCACCCAGGCCAATGGCACCTTCTCGCGCGGCAACAATTTCCCGGCCACGGCGGTGCCGCACGGCTTCAACTTCTGGACCCCGGTGACCGATGCCGGTGCACTGAACTGGCTGTACCGCTGGAACGAGCAGAACGACGCACAGAACCGCCCGCAGCTGCAGGCGCTTGCGCTGAGCCACCAGCCCAGCCCGTGGATGGGTGACCGCCAGACCTTCCAGGTGATGCCCTCGGCCAGCCGTGGCGTGCCGGAGGCCGACCGCCGCAAGCGCGCGCTGTCGTTCGATCGCCGCCATGAAAGCGCGCGCCCGTACCGCTACGACGTGCGCTTCGACAACGGCATCGCTGCCGCCATCGCGCCGACCGATCATGCCGCGCTGTTCCGCTTCGACTTCCCCGAAGGCGGTGACGCCAACCTGCTGTTCGACAACGTCGATGCGCGTGGTGGCCTGACCCTGGATGCCGCCACACAGACGCTGTCCGGCTACACCGACACGCGCAGCGGCCTCTCCAACGGCGCCAGCCGCATGTACGTGGTGGCCAGCTTCGACAAGCCCTGGCGCAGCAGCGGCCGCCTCGACACCGGGCGCCCGACCGGCTACATCAAGTTCGATGCCGGCAGCGAGCGGCGGGTGACGATGCGCATCGCCACCTCGCTGATCTCGGTGGAGCAGGCGCGGCACAACCTGGCACTGGAAATCGCCGCCGCCGATACGCTGGAGAGCGTGGCCGGCCGCGCACAGGACGCGTGGGACGCGCGCCTGGCCCGCTTCGACATCGGCGATGCCAGCGACGACCAGAAGACCACGCTGTACTCCAGCCTGTACCGGCTGTACCTGTACCCTAATTCCGGCCACGAGAACGTGGGCAGCGCCGCCGCACCGGAGTGGCGCTACGCCAACCAGGCCAGCGCCAGCGATGACAACACCGAAGGCAGCGCGACCCGCAGTTACGCCGGCGTGCGCGATGGCAAGGTGTTCGTCAACAACGGCTTCTGGGACACCTTCCGCACCACCTGGCCGGCCTATGCACTGTTCACGCCCGACGATGCCGGCCAGCTAGTGCAGGGCTTCATCGAGCAGTACCGCGCCGGCGGCTGGATCGCACGCTGGTCGTCGCCGGGCTATGCGGACCTGATGGTCGGTACCAGCTCGGACGTGGCCTTCGCCGATGCGTGGCTGAAGGGCATCGGCGGTTTCGATCCGGCCGAGGCCTACGCCGCCGCGCTGAAGAACGCGACCGTGGTCCCGCCCGACCGCCATGTCGGCCGCAAGGGCATGGACCGTTCGACCTTCCGTGGCTACGCCAGCGCGGACGTGCATGAAGGCATGTCGTGGACGATGGAAGGCGCACTCAATGATTTCGGCATCGCCAACATGGCCGACGCGCTGGCCAAGCGTGCGACCACGCCGGCCGCACGCGAGCGCTACAGCACCGAGGCCGACTACTTCCGCTATCGCGCCGCCAGCTACACGACGATGTTCGATCCGGCCGCCGGCTTCTTCCAGGGCCGCACTGCCGATGGCCAGTGGCGCGTGGACGCGAAGGACTACGACCCGCGCGTGTGGGGCCACGACTACACCGAGTCCAATGGCTGGACCTTCGCCTTTACCGCCGCCCACGATGGCGAGGGCCTGGCCGCGCTGTACGGTGGCCGCGACAAGCTGGCGGCGAAACTGGATGCCTTCTTCGCCACGCCGGAAACCGCGGACCCGGCACTGGCCGGTTCCTACGGCGGCACCATCCACGAGATGACCGAGGCGCGCGACGTGCGCATGGGCATGTACGCGCACAGCAACCAGCCGGCGCACCACATCCCGTGGATGTACCTGTACGCCGGGCAGCCGTGGAAGACCCAGCAGCACGTGCGCGAGATCCTGTCGCGGCTGTACGTCGGCAGCGAGATCGGCCAGGGCTATCCGGGCGACGAGGACAATGGCGAGACCTCGGCGTGGTACGTGCTGGCCTCGCTGGGCCTGTACCCGCTGCGCATGGGCGCCCCGGAGTATGTGATCGGTTCGCCGGCCTTCCGCCACGCGCGGGTGGAACTGCAGGGCGGCGCGGTGCTGACCGTGAACGCGGCCAACAATTCGCGAGAGAACGTCTACGTGCAGTCGCTGAAGATCAACGGCACGCCCTGGACGAAGACCTGGGTGCCGCACGAGCTGATCGCCAAGGGCGCGACGCTGGACTTCGTGATGGGCCCGCAGCCGTCGCGCTGGGGCAGCGGCGTGGATGACGTGCCGCGCTCGCTGACCGCCCGTGGCCAGCGCCCGCAACTGCTGCACGACCTGCTCGGCAGCGGCGCGAAGGCGACGCTGGCCGATGGCCGCGCCCTGCCGGCGCTGGTCGATGACGATGCGGCCACCACCGTCGGCCTGGATGGCGGCGCGACCATCGCACTGACCGGCCTGAGCAATGGCACGCCGACGATGTATACGCTGACCAGCGGTGACGGCCGCATCCAGGGCGGCGAATGGACGCTGGAAGCGCGCAATGGCAACGGCCACTGGATCGTGCTCGACCAGCGCAGCGGCGAAGCCTTCGAGTCTGCCCGCCAGACCCGTCCGTTCCGCATCGCCAGACCCGGTCGTTACAGCGAGTACCGGCTGCGCCTGGCCGCGCCGGGCCGGCTGCCGCTGGCGGAGATCGAACTGTTGGCGCCCAGCGCCGTACAATGAGCCCTATGCGCTACCGTCTGTTGCCTCTGGCCCTTGTTGCCCTTTCCTTCTCCAGCTTCGGCCAGACCCAGGCCTTTGATGCGCAGCTGACCCGCGACGGCGTGACGCTGAACTACCAGGACGCCCGTGGCGCCCTGGCCGCGCCGCAGCGCAAGCGGGTGATCGATACGTTCTACTTCGCCTACCTGCGCGAACGTGCGGACTTCCACCCGGCCGCGCCATCGATGGTGCGCATCGTGATCGATCCGGCCTACACCGGGATCGCCTTCGTCGGTGACAAGGACCAGGCGGCAACGATCACCATCAATCCGGGTTGGCTGGCGCAGCACCCCAACGACATCGACCTGGTCACCCATGAGGCCATGCACATCGTGCAGGGCTATCCGGGCCATGGCGACGCACGGGTGCCGGGTTGGCTGGTGGAGGGCATCGCCGACTACGCACGCGACCGCTACGGCATGGACAATGCCGCCGCGGGCTGGTCGCTGCCGGGCAAGGTCGAGAAGGGCCAGAACTTCGACAGCGGCTACCGGGTCACCGGTGCGTTCCTGAAATGGGCCGACGCCGAACACCCCGGCCTGGTGCTGGCACTGGACACGGCCCTGCGCGATGGCCGCTATGCACCGGCGCTGTGGCAGAAGCACACCGGCAAGGCACTGCCCGCACTGTGGGCCCAGTACGCCAAGCCGCGTTCGGATGCACCGCCGCCGGCCCCTGCACGCCGCGGCAAGCGGCGCTGACTGGCTGGTCAACTGGGAATTGGGGCGACTGGGTAGAGTCGACTGTTAGTCGACTGACTTTCGTACAGCCCCCGAAAACCCCGCGCTTCGCGCGATAGTCGACCAACGGTCGACTCTACCTCGCTGCTTTCTACGCCTCAGCGCGACTGCACGAAACCGGCGTACAGCGCGAACAGCTGCTGGAAATATCGCCGCGTGACTCGATTACGCATGACACCCTCGCCCATGAAAGTTGGTCGGGCCCAGGGTGGGAAGGCCGGTCCGGTCCCTTCCCACGGCCGGGCCGCGTGGGCGTATTGGGCCGCAACGGCGTTGCAGGGAAATGACCGGGCGGCGTAGCGCGTGTGGCAGGTTCTGCGGCCGTTGCGGCAAGTGAAAACACCGGGCAATGCCCGGTGTTTTCACTTGCGCCGACGTCCAGCCGCGCCAGCGCCATCATTCTTCCGACCAGGAGCCCCTTCTTGTTGAAGGGGCGCGCCGAAGGCGGGGGTAGAGGAAGAATGCGTGGGCAGCGGAAGTGGGAAAGAAGGCTTATGCCTTCTTTTCCGCTTCCAGCTGCTTGCGGATCTGCGCATCGACCGCCGCGATCGCGGTCATGTTCAGGATCCGGCGCGAAGTGGCGCTGGTGGTCAGGATGTGCACCGGCTTGTTCACGCCCATCAGGATCGGGCCGATCGCCACGCCATCGGTGAACACGCGCACCAGGTTGTAGGCGATGTTGGCCGCTTCCAGGTTCGGCAGCACGAACAGGTTGGCGCGGCCCTGCAGGGTCGAGCCAGGCAGCAGCTTCTGGCGCAGCGCTTCATCCCATGCGGTGTCGCCCTGCATTTCGCCGTCCACGTTCAGGCGCGGGTTGCGCTTGAGCAGCAGCTCGCGCACCTGGCGCATCTTCAGCGCGTCCTTCGAATCGTGGCTGCCGAAGTTGGAGTGCGACAGCAGCGCGACCTTCGGCTCGATGCCGAACAACTTCATGCGGTAGGCCGCCTGCAGGGTCGCTTCGCACAGCTGCTCGGCGGTCGGGTCTTCCTGCACGTGGGTATCGACGAAGAAGAACACGCCCTGCTGGTTGATCACGCCGGTCATCGCCGAGGTCGAGGTGACCTTCGGCTCCAGCGGCAGCACGCTGCGCACGTAGCCCAGCTTCTTGTGGAAGCGGCCGACGATGCCGGTCAGCATCGCATCGGCTTCGCCACGCGCCACCATCACTGCTGCGATCAGGGTCGGGCGCGAACGCATCAGGTTCTTCGCCGCGGCCACGGTCACGCCACGACGGCCGGTCAGGCCATGGTAGTACTGCCAGTATTCGTTGAAGCGCGGGTCATCGTTGATATTGGTGACTTCAACGTTCTCGCCGATCTTCAGGCGCAGGCCGAGGCGCTCGATGCGCGATTCGATCACTTCCGGGCGGCCGATCAGGATCGGGTGCGCCAGGCCGTCATCGACCACGTTCTGCACCGCCTGCAGCACCACTTCCTCTTCGCCTTCGGCGTACACCACGCGCTGCTTGTCGCTGCGCGCGCGGTCGTAGACCGGCTTCATCATCAGGCTGGTGCGGTAGACGAACTGGGCCAGCTTGTCGCGGTAGGCGCCCATGTCGTCGATCGGGCGCGAGGCCACGCCCGAGTCCATCGCGGCCTGGGCCACGGCGGCCGACAGCTCCACCAGCAGGCGACGGTCGAACGGACGTGGGATCAGGTATTCACGGCCGAAGCTCGGGGTGTCACCGCCATAGGCCGAGCCCATGTCGGTGGCGGCGCGGCGGGCCAGTGCAGCGATGGCACGCACGCAGGCGATCTTCATTTCCTCGTTGATCGCGGTGGCGCCCACGTCCAGCGCACCACGGAACAGGTACGGGAAGCACAGCACGTTGTTGACCTGGTTCGGGTAGTCCGAACGGCCGGTGCCGATGATCGCGTCCGGACGGGCGGCGCGCGCCAGTTCCGGCATGATTTCCGGGGTCGGGTTGGCCAGTGCGAAGATCACCGGATCCGGCGCCATGGTCTTGACCATGTCGGCGGTCAGGATGCCCGGCGCCGACAGGCCCAGGAAGATGTCCGCGCCGTCGACGATCTCGGCCAGGGTGCGCTTGTCGGTGTCGCGCGCATAGCGCTGCTTTTCCGGATCCAGGTCGGTACGGCCGGTGTGGATCACGCCCTCGCGGTCGAAGGCCAGGATGTTTTCCGGCTTCAGGCCCAGCTGCACCAGCATGTTCACGCAGGAAATGCCGGCCGCGCCCATGCCCGTGGTCGCCAGCTTCACGTCCTCGATCTTCTTGCCGGTGATCGCCATGGCGTTGAGCACCGCCGCGCCGACGATGATCGCCGTGCCGTGCTGGTCGTCATGGAACACCGGGATCTTCATGCGCTCGCGCAGCTTGCGCTCGACCACGAAGCATTCCGGCGCCTTGATGTCTTCCAGGTTGATGCCGCCGAAGGTCGGTTCCAGCGAGGCGATGATGTCGACCAGCTTGTCCGGGTCGGTCTCGTCGACTTCGATGTCGAACACATCGATGCCGGCGAACTTCTGGAACAGCACGCCCTTGCCTTCCATCACCGGCTTGCCGGCCAGCGCGCCGATGTTGCCCAGGCCCAGCACCGCGGTGCCGTTGGAGATCACCGCCACCAGGTTGCCGCGGGCAGTCAGCTCGCTGGCCTGCTGCGGGTCGGCCTTGATCGCTTCACAGGCGTACGCCACGCCCGGCGAATACGCCAGCGACAGGTCGCGCTGGGTCAGCATGGGCTTGGTAGCGGAAACCTTGATCTTTCCCGGCGGGGACATCCGGTGGTAATCGAGGGCGGCCTGTTTGAAATCTTCGTTGGACATCGATGTGGGTTACATGAATGGGCAGAAGGGACAGGGGATGATACCCCCGTTGGAGCGTCTGGACCTGTCGCTATCCTGTCGCAAGCATGCTGCGACCGCACAATTCCGTGCCGTATGCGACGGTACCGCGATGTCAGCTTCGGCGTTGCCCATGACAGCCATGGGACGCCCTGAAACGCCGCGGGGCCGTACCACTGTCGTGACCGGCCCCGCGGTACCACACACCTGGATCAGCCCTTGGCCGGCAGTGCCTCGGGCAGCGCATCGACCGGCGGCGGCAGTTCGCTTTCGCGGCCATCCAGCGCCAGCTTCAGGCGGTTGCGGTCCAGCGCGCCTTCCCAGCGCGAGACCACCACGGTGGCCACGGCATTGCCGATGAAGTTGGTCAGCGAGCGGCATTCGCTCATGAAGCGGTCCACGCCCAGGATCAGCGCCATGCCGGCAACCGGCACTTCCGGCACGACGGCCAGGGTGGCGGCCAGGGTGATGAAGCCCGCGCCGGTGACGCCGGCCGCGCCCTTGGAGCTGAGCATGGCGACCAGCAGCAGGGCGATCTGGTGGCCCAGGGTCAGTTCGGTGTTGGTGGCCTGGGCGATGAACAGCGCCGCCAGGGTCATGTAGATGTTGGTGCCGTCCAGGTTGAACGAGTAGCCGGTCGGGACCACCAGGCCCACCACCGACTTGCTGCAGCCGGCGCGTTCCATCTTCTCCATCAGCGACGGCAGCGCCGACTCCGACGACGAAGTGCCGAGCACCAGCAGCAGTTCGGCCTTCAGGTAGCGCGCCAGCTTGAACACCGAGAAGCCGCACAGGCGGCAGACCACGCCGAGGATCACCGCCACGAACAGGAAGGCGGTGAGGTAGAACGAGCCCACCAGCCAGGCCAGGTTGATCAGCGAGCCGACGCCGTACTTGCCGATGGTGAAGGCGATCGCACCGAAGGCGCCGATCGGGGCGGCCTTCATCAGGATGTGCACCAGCTTGAACACCGGAGCGACCAGCGCCTCCAGGAAGTTCAGCACCGGCTTGCCCTTCTCGCCCACCATCGCCAGCGCGATGCCGAACAGCACGGCCACGAACAGCACCTGCAGGATGTTGCCGTCGACGAACGCGCTGAGCAGCGTCTTCGGGATGATGTCCATCAGGAAGCCGACCAGGGTCAGGTCGTGCGACTTCTCGACGTAGCTGTGCACCGCGGTCTGGTCCAGCTCGGCGGGGTTGATGTTCATGCCGGCGCCGGGCTGCACCACGTGCGCCACGATCATGCCGACGATCAGCGCCAGCGTGGAGAAGAACAGGAAGTACGCCATCGCCTTGGCAAAGACCCGGCCCACCGTACGCAGGTGGGTCATGCTGGCGATGCCGGTGACGATGGTGAGGAAGATCACCGGCGCGATGATCATCTTCACCAGGTTGATGAAGGCATCACCGAGCGGCTTCATCTTCTCGCCGATCAACGGCTCGTAATGGCCGAGGATGGCGCCCAGGACGATCGCCACGATCACCTGGAAGTACAGCTGGCGATAGATCGGCAACGGCTTTGCAGGCACCGGTGCTGCGGTCGGGATGTGCATGGCGGACTCCGGAAGGGGCGTTTTCAGGCACGTACGGCCCCGGAGCTGCACGGGAACCGTTACCGTGGAAACTGTTCGCAGGCCCTGTGCAGCACGCACAGGAGGTGCGACCAATGGACGCCTTTGTACGCGCCAGGCACGCCAGCGCAGATAACCTATTGGTACTAGCCTCCCGGTTCAGGTGGCACAGGTGCCTACACTGGCGCCGCACCGCCCGATCCTGGGGAGGCTGGTGGCCCGGGCTGAACGGCTGGGTGAGTCTTTGCGAAAGTTCCGGCCCTTGCGGCCGTTGATGTCCTGTCCACACGCAATCTGAGAGAGCCGCACCCAACATGCGCCCGAATCCCACCTTGCTGGCCCTGTCGCTGGCCGCCCTTCCCGCCTTCGCCTCGGCCGCCGATTTCGACAACTGGCCGACCAAGTACACCTTCGGTGATGGCACCGAGCTGGCGGCCACCGCCAACATCGCCTACGACTACAACGACTTCTCCTCGGCCAGTGGCCTCGAGGACGACGATGCCGTGCGCCGCAAGGAATTCGGCGCGACGCTGAAAAAGAAGGGCGTCTACGATGCGATGGTCTACTACGACTTCCAGGCCGATACCTGGCTGGACGTGTTCGTGCGCTTCGAGAGCAAGGCCTTCTTCGGCCGTGACGTCGGCCGCTTCCGCTTCGGCTACATGAAGACCCCGGTCGGCCTGGATGCGAACACCTCTTCGCGTGCCGGCAGCTTCCTGGAAACCTCGCTGCCGGTGCAGGCCTTCTACGAAGGCCGCCGCACCGGCGTGGAGTGGGTGCTGGAGCGCCCGCAGTACCTGCTGCAGGCCGGGGCCTATGGCGGCAAGGACCTGCAGGGCGACAACCCCGGCACCACCCAGGCGGTGCGTGCGGTGTGGACGCCGGTGAAGGCACCAGGCGATGTGATCCACCTGGGCCTGGCCTACTCGCAGGAAAACCCGCGTGGCTACAGCGATGGCCGCGACGTGCATCACGAGGCCAGCGCCCGCCTGCGCGCGCGCCCGGAAGCCGGCCTGACCGACATCCGCTACGTCGATTCCGGTGCGCTGGTCACTGCCGACCAGATCCGCCGCACCGGCCTGGAAGGCATCTGGATCCGGGGCCCGTTCTCGCTGCAGGCCGAAGCGCTGCGCGCTACGGTCACCCGTCATGACGGCAAGCCCGACTACACCGGCAGTGGCCAGTACGCGATGGCCAGCTGGGTGCTGACCGGCGAATCGCGCCCGTACAACGCCGGCGCGGTGGCCAACATCAAGCCGGCGCACAACTACGGCGCGGTCGAACTGCTGGCCCGATACAGCCGTCTCGACCTGGACGATGGCAGCATCCTCGGCGGCCGCCAGCACGACCTGACGCTGGGCGCGAACTGGTACCTGACCAGCCACTTCAAGTTCCAGGCCAACTACGTGAAGGTCGACGCCAGCCGTCGTGGCGTGCACAGCACGCCGGAGATCTTCGAACTGCGCGCGCAGATGCACTTCTGACCCCTTCCACGTCAGACCCCGGCGGGCGTGCACGCCACGCCCGCCGGCCCTGCGTAGACTGCCGCCATGTACTGGCTCAGCCGCCACCGGATGCTGTTGCTGACCCTGCTGGTGATGGTCGGCGGTACCGTGCTGTGCGCGGTCGCCGCCGGTCATTACGCCTGGCGGCGCGCGCTCGGCGAGGAAAGCAGCCAGGTGCAACGCCAGCTGCAGCTGTATGGCCAGGGCCTGCAACAGCGCATCGACCGCTTCGGCACCTTGCCGCAGGTGCTGGCACTTGACCCGGATCTGCTGCATGCACTGCGCGTGCCGCCCTCGCCCAGCGAACGGCAGCGGCTGAACCTCAAGCTGCAACGCGCCAACGAAGTCACCCGTGCCTCGACCCTGACCCTGGTCGGCCACGACGGTGTGGCGGTGGCGGCCAGCAACTGGGACCAGCCGACCACCAACGTCGGCGAGAACTACAGCTACCGCCCCTACTACCGCCAGGCGCTGGCGCAGGGCCGTGGCCGCTTCTACGGCATCGGCATGACCACCGGCGTGCCCGGCTATTACCTTTCGCAGGCCATCGAAGAAGACGGCAAGCGGCTGGGCGTGGTGGTGATCAAGGTCGAGTTGTCCGCGCTGGAACAGGAATGGCTGAGCAGCCCCGACGTGGTGCTGGCCAGCGACGACCACGACGTGGTGTTCCTGGCCAACCGGGACAGCTGGCGCTACCGGCTGCTGCGCCCGCTGGGGGCCGATGAGCGCCGCGAGATGCTGGACGCCCGCCAGTACGCCGACCGCGCATTGCAGCCCCTGCGCGCACGCACCGAAGACGTGCTGGCCGATGGCGGCCGCATGGTGCGCCTGCTGGACCCGGCGCTGCCGCAGCCGATGCTGTGGCAGAGCCTGCCGCTGCCCGCCGAAGGCTGGAACTTGCACCTGCTGCACGATGCCGGTGCCGCCACCGGCGCCGGCCGCGCCGCAGCACTCACCGGTGGCGCTGCATGGCTGGCGCTGGGCTTCCTGGTGCTGTTCGTGCAGCAGCGCCGGCGCCTGGCCAAGCATCGCCTGCGCAGCCGCCGCGAGCTGGAAACCCTGCTCAAGCAGCATGCACAGGAACTGCGTACCGCGCAGGATGGCCTGCTGCAGGCCGCCACCGATGCCGACAGCGGCCTCAGCCGCAGCCTCGAACACCTGCCGCAGGGCGTGGTGGTGATCGACCGCGAACTGCGCCTGGTCGCGTGGAATTCGCGCTATCTGGAACTGTTCCGCTTCCCGCAGGACCTGGTTCGCGTCGGCCGGCCGATCGAGGAACTGTTCCGCTTCAACGCACGCCGTGGCCTGCTTGGTCCGGGCCCGGTCGATGAAGCCATCGAGCGCCGCCTGAACCACCTGCGCAGCGGCCGCCCGCACATGCGCGAGAGCGAAAAAGACGATGGCACCGTGCTGGAAATCCGTGGCAACCCGCTGCCCGACGGCGGCTTCGTCACCAGCTATGCCGACATCACCAGCTACAAGAACGCCGCGCGCGAACTGCGCTCGCTGGCCGATGCGCTGGAACACCGCATCGCCGAGCGCACACATGACCTGGAGGAAGCACGCCGCGAAGCCGAGCAGGCCAACCGCTACAAGACGCGATTCGTCGCCTCGGCCGTGCACGACCTGCTGCAGCCGCTCAACGCGGCGCGCATGTTCGTCTCGGTGCTGCGCGGCAAGCTGGGCGACCCGGCGCAGCAGCAGACTGCGGACCACATCGATGCTGCACTGGCCGCGCAGGATGCGATCCTCAATAGTCTGCTGGATATCGCGCGCCTGGAATCCGGCAGCCTGCCGACCCGAGTGCAGGCGTTCCGGCTCGGGCCTTTGCTGCAGACGCTGGCGCGCGAATTCGGCATCGCCGCACAGTCGCGTGGCCTGGTGGTCGACTGGGTCGATACCGATGCGGTAGTGGTCAGCGATGAAGCCCTGCTGCGCCGAATCCTGCAGAACTTCCTGTCCAACGCGCTGCGCTACAGCGAACGCGGCCGCGTGCTGCTCGGCTGCCGTCGCCGTGAAGGCATGCTGTGGATCGAGGTGCACGACCAGGGCCCCGGCATTCCCGACGCGTTGCAGGGCGAGATCTTCGAGGAGTTCCGCCGCCTGCACGACGGCCAGCAGCGCGGCGCCGGCCTTGGCCTGGCCATCGTCGATCGCATCGGCCGCCTGCTTGGGCATCCGATCCGGCTGCGCTCGCAGCTGGGCCAGGGCAGCGTGTTCGCGGTGGGCGTGCCGTTCGGCGAAGCCAGCGCGATTCCCGCTACTGCTCCTGTGCCGGTGCTGGTGCAGGAACCGGCAGCGGACAACCCGCTTCGCGGTCGCCGGGTATGGGTGATCGACGACGATCCGCACGTGTGCGCGGCCAGCCGCGCGCTGCTGGAGCGCTGGGGCTGCGAGGTGGCGCTGGCCGATGGCCCACAGGCGGCGCTGCAGCTGGCAGCAACAGGCGCAGTACCGGAGCTGGTGCTGCTGGATGTGCGCATGGGCGATCACCATGGGCCGGTGCTGTACGAGACATTGGCCGAATTGTGGCAGGCCCGCCCGCCGGTAGTGCTGGTTACTGCCGAGCGCGATGCGGGATTGCGTGAGATGGCCGCCGAACGCGGCTGGGGGATGATGGCCAAGCCGGTGAAGCCGCCGGCGCTGCGGGCACTGATGAGTCAGTTGCTGATCCGCCATCGCGGGTAGTTTCCAGCCAACGGCGCAGCCCCTCGTGGGTGGTGTCTGGGTGGTCGCGGAAAGCAGAAGCCGCGGGTGGGCCGGTCGGGTTGGGTACGCGGGGGACGCCGTGAATCCGTCCCTGGAGGCTTGGCAGCCGCTTGCTCGTGTGCGCTGTCCTGCGCACACGGCAAGACCCGGGTTGGGCGTCCTGCCCAACCCGCCCGAGGCATGCCTCGGGCCCATGCGGCTGACACCCCCGCGCACCCAACCCGACCGGCCTCCGACAGATTTCGGTGGCCTGCACCCACGGAGAAGAAAATAAGATCAAAAGCGGGTCGCGCGCTGCGCTTGCTCGTGTAGAGCCGAGCCCATACTCGGCTTCACGGACCGGCCAGAAAGCAGCCGAGCGTGGGCTCGGCTCTGCAAAAAGCGGCCTGTCAGGCTGCCTTTGCTTTTGATCTTCTTGTCTCTTCCGTGGGTGGATGCGCACGGAACCTGTCCGTGGCCGGGCAGGTGGGCTGCGCAGGGGCGTGAGCCGCATGGATGCGGCGACCGAGCTTACAGGGATGTACTTGCAGCGGCCCCTGTGCAGTCCACCTGCCCGGCCTCACCCATGAACTGCTCTACGTGTCCACCCACGAGGGGCTGCGCCGTTTGCTGGAAACTACAGCCCGATGCCGGCGTCGCCCTCGGGCTCCAGCGCCTTCACCAGCACCGCCGCCTGTGTGCGGCTGTGGCACTCGAGCTTCTTCAGGATGGCGGTGACGTGCACCTTCACCGTGTTCTCGGCCAGCCCCAGGGTGTAGGCGATCTGCTTGTTGAGCAGGCCATCGGCCAGGCAGAGCAGCACGCGGAACTGCTGCGGGGTCAGCTGGGCCAGGCGGCTGGCCAGTAGTGCATCGGCCTCGGAACGCTCGGCGGCCATCGCCGGGAACCACAGGCCGCCATCGAGTACTGCCTGCACGGCCTCGCCGATGGTCTCGGCCGGCGCGGACTTCGGGATGAAACCGGCGGCGCCGAACTGCTGGGCACGGCGGATCACCCGCGGATGGTCGTTGGAGGAAAGGATCACCACCGGGATGTCCGGATGCGAGCCGCGCACGTGCAGCAGCGCGGAAAAACCGTGCGCGCCGGGCATGGTCAGGTCGAGCAGCACCAGGTCCACGTCCGGCTGTGCGTCGAGCGCCTCGGCCAGCGCATCGGCACTGGCCACCTCGCGCACCTGCGCCAGCGGCAGGCTCTGCCGCAAGGACTGCACCACCGCCGAACGCAGCAGCGGGTGGTCGTCGGCGATCAGGATGGTGTATTCGCTCATGCCGCCATTGTACGGGCAGGCCGGAGCCTCAGCGCCCCGCCGGCTCGACGCTGCTGCGCCAGGCATCGAGGAACTGGCGGCGCTTGAGCGCATCCAGGTACACCAGCAGGCCCGGGCCGAGCTGGATCGGACGCCGGCTGCGGCCGGGCGCATCGTCGCCACGTGCGTTGCCGGTCACGATCGGCATCAGCCGCGCCTCGCGCGACAGCACCTGCTGGCCACGGGGCGACAGCAGGTAGTCGAGGAAGCGCCGCGCTTCTTCCGGGTGTGGGCCGGTACGCGGAATCACCGCGGTGCGCAGCACCACCAGCGTGTAGTCCTCAGGCTCGACGATGGCCAGTGGCGCGCCGGCATCGACCCGTGCCTGCGCGTAGGAACCAAGCACGTTGTAGACCAGCGACAGCTCGCCGCTGGCCACCTTGTCCAGCAGCACGCCGGTGCGCTCTTCGCGCACTACGTCGTTGTCGCCGAGCGCCCCCAGCAGCGCGCCGGCGATGCTGCCGCGCTGCGCATCCTGGGTTGCCAGCAGGTAGCCGACACTGCTGCGCTCGATGTCATAGGTGCCGACCCTGCCGCGCAGCGGTGCACCTTCGGCACGCAGCCGGTCCAGCAGCTGGCGGCGCGTGTGCGGCACCTTTGCCGAAGGCATTGCGCGGGTGTTGTAGACCATCACCACCGGCTCGTAGCTGATGCCGAAGGCCTCGTTGCGCCACTGCGCCCAGGCTGGCAGCGCAGCGGTCAGCGCCGAGCGATGTGGCAGCGCGTGGCCATCGTTGACCAGCTTGGTCTGCAGGTCCATGCCGCTGGAGATCAGCAGGTCCGGCGATGCCGGTCCACCGCGGTCGTGCAGGTAACGCGCGTACAGGTCCTGGGTGATGATGTCCTCGTACACCACCTCGGTGCCCGGGTGCAGCCGCTGGTAATCGGCAATCACCACCGCGAACACTTCGATGTCGGTAGTGCCGTGAATGCGCAGCTGCGCGGTGGCCGCCCCCTGTGCGGGAAAACGACGCACATCGCCGGGCGCGGCCAGCACCGGCAGGGCCAGCAGCAGGGCAACGGCCGTGGCAAACAGGCGGATCATGGACTGCTCCGTGGCAGGCGGATGGTGGCGATCAGCCCGCCCTGCGGGCGGTTGCTGAGGTCGATGCGGCCGCCGTGGCTGTCGACCACCCGCTTGACGATGGCCAGGCCCAGCCCGGCACCGCCGGATGGCGCGCCTTCGCCACGCGCGAAGCGCTCGAATACGCGTTCGGCATCGGCAGCCGCGATGCCTGCGCCATGGTCGGCGATGGTCAGCACGGCCTGCCCGCTTTCCACGGTCAGCGCGATCTGCAACGGGCCGTCGCCGCCGTACTTCAACGCGTTGTCGACCAGGTTCTTGATTGCCTCGCGCAGCAGCAGCGCGTCGCCATGCACCTGCACCGGCTCGGCAGTCATCGCCAGTTGCACGCGCGGTGCCGGGCTTGCCTGCGGCAGTGCTTCATGCAACGCCTGGTGCACGGTCTCGGCCAGATCCACCGCCGCAAAGCGCTGCAGGTGCGAACGATGGATCACGCTGGCATCGCTGAGCAGCTGGTTGAGCAGCCGGCTCATATGCGTGGCGTTGCGCTCGATCGCCTGCAGGCTGCGTCGCATGTCCTCCGGATCGTCATCATCCAGCGCCAACTGCGCCTGAGCTCGCAATGCCGCCAGTGGCGTGCGCATCTGGTGTGCGGCCTCGGCCATGAACGCGCGCAGTGTCTCGTTGCTGCTGGACAGGCGCTCCATGAAGCGGTTCAACGCGGCCACCATCTGGTCCATCTCGCGTGGCACGCGGGCATCGAGCGGCTTCAGGTCGGACGGCTCGCGGCGCGACAGCTCGCGCTCCACCCGCACCAGCGGCCGGAACGCACGATGCACGCCGAACGCCACCAGCGCCAGCAGCAGCCCAGACAACACACCGATCGCCAGCAATGCACGATTGACCATGTCCTGCGCAACGGCTTCGCGCGCGCGCCGGGTCTGGCCCACCTGCACCTGCACCTCGCCCTGTGCCGAGGCCGCGGCGAAACTGCGGCCGACCACCACGAAGCGCACGGTTTCGCCGCTGTAGGGGGCGTCGAACAGCTGCGGCTGGGTACCGGGCCTGCGCGGCGGTGTCGGCAGATCACCGTAGCCGGTGATCAGCGTGCCGCGGCTGTCGGCCACCCGGTAGAACACGCGGTCCTCCGGCGCCATCGCCAGCAGGTCCAGCGCCGCATAGGGCAGATCGACCTGCCACTGGCCGTCGACCAGGGCCACCGAATCGGCGATGGACAGCGCCGAGGACACCAGCAGGTGATCGTAGGATCGGTTGGCGGCGCGCTGGCCGTAATCGCGTGCGGCGAACAGCAGGGCCACCGCGAACACCGCCAGCAGCACGCCGAGGTAGAGCAGCAGCGTGCGCCGCAGCGAACCCGGCGCCGCAGTCGCAGCACGCGTGTCAGGCATCGGCGTCGGCATGGGTATCGCTGGCTTCCAGCAGGTAACCGACGCCACGCACCGTGGTGATGCGCAGCGGCGCGCCCGCCAGCTTCTTTCTCAGGCGACCAACGTACAACTCGATGGCATTCGGGCCCGCTTCGTCATCGAAACCAAACAGGCCGTTGCCGATCTCGTCCTTGCCGACCACCTGGCCAAGACGGCCGACCAGGATCTCCAGCAGGCGGTACTCGCGATTGGGCAGTTCGATCGGCTCCCCGTCGAGGCTGACCCGGTGCGCCGCGTTGTCGAACTGGAAGCCGCCAATCTGCACCACTTCGCTGGCCTGGCCGCGCGCACGCCGCAGCAGCACGCGGCAGCGCGCTTCGAACTCGCGGAAATCAAACGGCTTGCCCAGGTAGTCGTCGGCCCCCACATCCAACGCCTGCACGCGATCTTCGATGCCGTCACGCGCGGTCAGCATCAGCACCGGCGTGCTGTCACCGCGCTCGCGCATGCCGGCCAGCACGCGCAGGCCATCGAGCTTGGGCAGGCCGATGTCCAGCACCACAAGGTCGAAGCTCTGGTAGCGCAGCACGCTGGCAGCGGCCAGGCCATCGGCCTGCCAGTCCACGGCGTGCCCGCTGCGGCGCATCCGGCGGATGATCGCATCGGCCAGATCCGGATTGTCTTCGACCAGCAGCAGGCGCATGGGCACACGGGTGGGAGGGGAACCGAATGCTACCGCATGCCGCCGCTGGGCTCGCCGGGCGCGGCACGGCGAGCCCAGCGGCCTGCTTTTCGCTGCACCGCACAATCCGTTGACAGGACGATGACAGCTTGCCCGACCCAGACTGCGGCCGCGCACCGTCCGGTGCCCACGATTGCCGCGCGCCTGGCGCGCACCTGGGAGGGTTTGTGGAATTCACGTTTGCCTGGCGGCGTCCTGCCGCCATGATGGCGCTGGCTGTCCTGTCGGTGCCGGCCTTCGCCGCCGAAGACGACCGTCCGGTCACCGCCACCCTGGGGGGCCGCCTGCACCTGGACTTCGCCACCTTCGACAACGACAACCGCGGAACGCCGAACAAGGATGACACCGAGATCCGCCGTGCGTGGGTTGACGTGTCCGGCAAGTTCTTCGTCGTCGACTACAAGCTGGAAGCCGATTTCTCCGGCGACCGCGTCGAGGCCAAGGACGTGTACCTGGCACGCAGCTTCGGCAAGGCCGGCAAGCTGACCGTGGGCCAGTTCAAGCAGTACTTCTCGCTGGATGACCGTACCAGCTCCAACTACGGCAGCTTCCTGGAGCGCGGCAACGCCGGCACCACCCTGGCGCCGCTGTACCGCCTGGGTGCGTCCTGGCAGGCCAACCCCGGTGACTTCACCTGGGCGGCCAGCCTCTACAGCCTGGAGAGCATCGACGCCTGGCAGGTGAAGGGGCGCGCTGCCGGTGGCCGCGTCACCTGGGCGCCCTCGCCCAGCGATGGCGACGTGCTGCACCTGGGCCTGTCGCTGGCCCGCGAGGCCTACGACAACCCCGGCGCCAACGGCGTGCCCGGCCTGCGCATCCGCCCGCGCCCGGCCGGCCATCTGTCGGACGAGAGCCGCCTGACCCTGGTCGACTTCTCCGCCGGCCGCGATACCGACGTCAACAAGTGGTCGCTGGAATACGCGCAGGTGCGCGGCCCGCTGTCGTGGCAGGGCGAGTTCAGTGGCGCCACCTTCGACGACGGCGCGCAGCGCGGCGATGTAATGGCGGCCTACGGCATGCTCAGCTGGTTCGTCACCGGCGAAAGCCGTGCCTACGACCGCAAGACCGGTCGATTCGCGCGGGTGAAGGACATCCGGCACAAGGCCGGTGCCTTCGAAGTGGCGCTGCGCTACGACCAGATGTGGGGCGCGCAGCATCTCGACGGTGCGCCGGACCTGCGTCGCGGCAGCACCGAAGCCTGGACGCTGGGTGGCAACTGGTACCTGCGCGACAACCTGCGCTTCATGCTCAACGTGATCGAAAGCCGCAACCGTGATCGCCTGGCCGGGGTCACGGTGGACCGCACGCGCGCGGTCACCGGCCGCCTGCAGTACGACTTCTAGGCCCGACATTCCGGGCATTCCGCCCGGCCCCTTCCACTCCCCACGTCCTGTTTTCGCAAGGAGTCCGCAGATGATGCTGAGCATCCTCGGCTTTGGCATGGTCATTACGTTCATGTACTTGATCATGAGCAAGCGCCTGTCGCCGCTCGTCGCCCTGATCACCATTCCCATCCTGTTCGCGCTGATCGGTGGCTTCGGTGCCGGCATCGACGAGATGATGCTGGAGGGCATCAAGAAGATCGCGCCGACCGGCGTGATGCTGATGTTCGCCATCCTCTACTTCGGGGTGATGATCGATGCCGGCCTGTTCGATCCACTGGTGCGGGTGATCCTGCGCTTCGTCAAGGGCGATCCGATGAAGATCGTGCTTGGCACCGCCGTGCTGGCGATGCTTATCTCGCTCGATGGTGATGGCTCGACCACCTACATGATCACCGTCTCGGCGATGCTGCCGCTGTACCAGCGGCTGGGCATGAACGCGCTGAACATGACCTGCGTGACCATCCTCGCTGGCGGCGTGATGAACCTGACCCCGTGGGGCGGCCCGACCGCACGCGCGGCCACCGCGCTGCACGTGGACCCGGCCGATGTGTTCGTGCCGTTGATCCCGTCGATGGTGATCGCCTGTGCCGGCGTGCTGCTGCTGGCCTGGTACCTGGGCCTGAAGGAACGTCGTCGCCTCGGCGTGGTGACCCTGCCCAAGGGCGGCAGCTGGATGGACAACAGCGTGTCCGATGACAGCAATCCGCTGCCGACCGTGGAAGACGCCGAGGACATCAAGCGGCCGAAGCTGCTGTGGGTGAACCTGGCCCTGACCGTGGCGCTGATGACCGCGCTGATCATCGGCGTGCTGCCGATGCCGGTGCTGTTCATGGTCGGCTTCGCCATCGCCCTGGTGATCAACTACCCGAACCTGGCCGAGCAGCGCCGCCGCGTGGTCAACCACGCCGGCAACGTGCTGTCGGTGGTGTCGCTGATCTTCGCCGCAGGCATCTTCACCGGCATCCTCAACAACACCGGCATGGTCGAAGCGATGTCGCACAGCTTCCTGGCGGTCATTCCGGAGTCGTGGGGCCCGTACCTGGCGGTGATCACCGCGGTGGCGTCGATGCCGTTCACCTTCTTCATGTCCAACGACGCGTTCTACTTCGGCGTGCTGCCGATCCTGTCCGAGGCCGCCGGCAACTACGGCATCACTCCGGTGGAAATGGCGCGCGCCTCGCTGGCTGGCCAGCCGGTGCACCTGCTCAGCCCGCTGGTGCCGTCCACCTACCTGCTGGTGGGCCTGGCCAAGGTCGAATTCGCCGACCACCAGAAGTTCACCCTGAAGTGGGCCATCGCCATCTCGATGCTGCTGATGATCGGCAGCCTGCTGTTCGGCCTGTATCCCCTCGCCGCCTGACCCTTTGCCAAGGAGCCTTCTGCAATGACGCTTCGAATCGCTTACGTCACCAGTGGAATGGGCAGTGTCGGCACTGCCATCTGCCAGAGCCTGGCCCGCAGCGGCCACACCGTGGTTGCCGGCTGCGCGCCGAACTCGCCGCGCAAGGCCAACTGGCTGCGCGAGCAGCGCGAACAGGGCTTCGACTTCATCGCCTCCGAAGGCAACGCGACCGACTGGGCCTCGACCAGCGCCGCGTTCGCCAAGGTCCGCGCCGAAGTGGGTGAGGTCGATGTACTGGTCAACAACTCCGGCGGCAGCCGCGACCTGCTGTTCCGGCAGATGACGGTGGAGGACTGGAACGCGGTGATCGCTTCCAACCTCAACGCGCTGTTCAACCTGACCAAGCAGGTGGTCGACGGCATGGCCACGCGGGGCTGGGGCCGCATCATCAACATCGGCTCGGTCAGCGCCCACAAGGGCCAGATCGGCCAGGTGAACTACGCCACCGCCAAGGCCGCGATGCATGGCTTCAGCCGTGCGCTGGCCGCCGAAGTGGCTTCGCGCGGCGTCACCGTCAACACGCTGTCTCCGGGCTACATCGCCAGCCAGGCGATCAGCAGCTTCCCGCCGGATGTACTGGACCGGCTGGCGGCCTCGGTGCCGGTGCGCCGCCTGGGTCGCCCCGAAGAAGTGGCCGGCCTGTGCGCCTGGCTGGCCTCGGATGAAGCCTCGTACGTGACCGGCGCCGACTATCCGGTCAACGGTGGCCTGTACATGGGGTAAGCCAGTCTCCACGCTGCGCGTGGACCGCCTCCCCCACGGAGTGCGCGGGGCCGGTGAACCTTTGCTTGCGAAGGGAATCCGGCCCCTTTTTCATCCGGCTGCGGGACCTGCGCGGGTGCCCTGCACCATTCGTTGGTTTTCCGTAAAGAAGGTTTCATGTTCCGTTCGCATAGTGGCCCTGCACCGCGCACGCGTGCCGGTGATCACCCCCCATGCAACGGACCACCATGCAGACCCGACACCTGACGATCGCCGTAGCGATCGCGCTCTCCGCCGCTGCCAGCGCCCATGCCGCCACCGCCGCCGATACCGGCGCCAGCACCGATGCCGCGCTGAGCGCGCAGACGCTGGATACCGTCTCCGTGATCGGCCAGGGCGAGACCCGCCAGGTGCAGCGCATCACTGCCGTGGACAAGCAGGTGCTGCCGCCGGGCACCAGTGGCCAGAAGATCCTCGATCGCCTTCCGGGCGTGTCGGTGCAGTCCAACGATGCCTTTGGCGCCAACGAGGAATCGCAGACCATCAGCCTGCGCGGCTTCGACAAGAGCCGCCTGGGCTACACGCTGGACGGCATCCCGCTGGGCGACAACAGCTACGGCAATTACAACGGCCTGAGCATCGCCCGCGCGATCATCGCCGAGAACCTGGCCGGCGCCGAACTGTCGCAGGGCATTGGTTCGCTGGGCGTGGCCTCGACCAGCAACCTGGGCGGCACCATCCAGTATTTCTCGATGGATCCGTCCACCGAATTCGGTGGCCGCGCCAGCGTCACCGTCGGCGACAACAACCAGCGCCGCGGCTACCTGCGCGTGGACACCGGCGACCTCAACGGCTTCTCGGCCTATGTGTCCGGCGTGCACCAGGACCAGGACATGTGGGCCGCGCCGTACCAGAACCAGACCACCCGCCAGTTCAATGCCAAGGCAGTGTGGAACGTTGGCGACCACCGTTTCGGTGCGTTCGTGGCGACCTCGCGCGCCAGCCAGGCCAACTATGCCTACCTGTCCAAGGACATGCTGGCACGCGGACTGGGGTATGACTGGAACATCTACGCGCCGGACTGGGATCGCGCCGTCGCCGCCGCGTACTGCGCGCCTGGCACCTACAACAAGGCGCGCTGCAAGTTCAGCGGCGGCGTCAACAGCATCGACGATGCGTACTATCAGAGCCGTGCGCTGCGCGACGACAACCTGTACTCGGTCGATGCCGACCTGCGCCTGGGCGAGCAGGGCCGCCTGAAGCTGCTGGCCTACCACCACGACAACCGTGGCCAGGGCCACTGGTGGGCACCGGGCCAGCCGTCCTACCCGGGTACCGACAGGATGCTGCCGATCTCGATCCGCAGCACCAACTACACGATCAACCGCGATGGCCTGACCGCCGCGCTGTCGTGGACGGTGGGCATCCACGAGCTGGAAGCCGGCCTGTGGTACGAGCAGAACGACCATAACGTGTCGCGCAACTTCTACTACATCAGCGGCCCGTTCCTGGACGACCTGTACCTGAAGAACCCCGACCGCTTGCTGTTCAACCAGGACTTCGACATCCGCACGCGTCAGTTCTACGTGCAGGACCGCATGCGCTTCCTGGACCAGCGCCTGACCGTGGACGTGGGCATCAAGAGCCCCAACACCCGCATGCGCGCCACCGCGCAGCCCGGCGTTGAAACCCGCATTGCGTCGGGCACACTGACCGCCAAGGAATCGGTGCTGCCGCAGGTAGGCCTGGGCTTCAAGCTCAACGCCAACAACGAGCTGTTCGCCTCCTACGCCGAGAACATCGCCGCCTTCGTCGGCGGTGGCAGCGGCGGCCCGCTGCAGGTGTCGCCGGAATCGTTCGCGGCCAGCGCCGGGCTGGAGCCGGAGAAGTCCAAGAGCCTGGAAGCCGGCTTCCGCACTTTCGGCGAGAAGTACCAGGCCTCGATCGCGGCCTACAACGTCAAGTTCGACAACCGCCTGCTGTCGCTGAACCCGTGTTCGAGCATCGAAGTCGGCACGCGCCCGGAGTGCGTGACGCGCTTCATCAACGTCGGTTCGGTGAAGAGCCATGGCGCGGAACTGACCTTCATCCTCAAGCCGATTGATGGCCTGCAGTGGTACAACGCGCTGTCCTGGAACAAGACCACCTACGAGGATGACTACACCTCGGGCGGTGCGATCGTTCCGGTGGCCGGCAAGATCACGGTGGATACGCCGCAGCGCATGGCCTCCAGCGAGATCAGCTGGAACCGCGACGGCTTCTTCGCCAGCCTGCGTGCGAAGTACACCGGCAAGCGCTACTACACCTACACCAACGACCAGTCGGTGCCGGGCGTGACCACCTTCGACGCCGGTGCGGGCTACGATTTCGGCCCGGGCCTGGGCCTGCGCAACGTGCGGGTGTCGTTGAACGCGACCAACCTGACCAACAAGCGCTACGCCGGCCAGCTGAGCTCGTTCGCACCGACCGATCCGAAGGGCACGCGCTATGCGATCCATGCGAGCGCACCGCGGCAGTTGTTCATGACGGTGGCGGCGGAGTTCTAAGTCAGAAGCGGGCGCTGCGGCGCATTGAGTGTTCCTGCATGGCGCAGGTAGGCAATTCCCAGCGCCGGCGCGGAGGCAATGGAAAGCAAGAGCAAAAGCAAAGCGCCGGGCATTGCCCGGCGCTTTGCTTTTCAAGCTTCTCAAACGCAATCCCTCTGGTGGACCTGCTGCCGCGCCCGCAGGAAATTGTCTGGAGGAGGCGGGGCACCCTGGTCAGGACCGTTGGCGCCATGGATGGCGCCATCGAGCACCATGGAGGGGCTTTTGCGTGTCCTGACCAGGGTGCCCCGCCTCCTCCCAGCCGATAGCAGGCAGGCGCAGGAGGATCCGCCAACGCATTTCATTCCGGCGCCAGCTGGTCCATCCGTATCCGGTTGGCGAACAGCGAGAACGCCAGCATGCCGGCCAGGCCGTTCGCCCGGCTCACCCAATGCGGCAGCCAGCGCGGCGGCTTCAGCACCCCCGCCTCGAACAGCGGCGCGAACGCGATCGCATCGGCCAGGCTCATCTTGCCGGCGAACAACCAGCGGCAGACCTGCAGGCGGTCCTCGGCCAGCATGTGCCGGAAGAAGGTATGCACCGATACCAGGCCGCGCAGGTACACCGTGTCCTTGGTGAACGCCAGGCCGCCACTCGGCGGCACGCCACGGAACACGCGCTGGGCCGAGGCGAAACTCTCTTCCGCGTTCTGCCCGGCATCGCAGAAATAGCGGAACACTTCGATGAAATCAGCGCCTTCGCGTGCCATCGCAATCGCGTCGGTACGCAGGCTGATGCGTTTCAGGCGCTCGATGTCGATGCTGCCGGTGATCTGCTCGGCGAAGGTCGCCAACCCTTCCTGGGTCGCCGTTACCCGTGGCGAGGACAACGCCAGGCTCGGCAGTACCGGCTGGCCGCGGCCATTCAATGCGGTCAGCGAATGCACCAGCGCTTCGTGGTGGAACAACTGCGCGCGGTCGTAGGCGCTGAAGCGCGCGCTGGTGCGCAGGCGGATGCGGGTCGGGCCGGCGGCGGCCTTGGACACCAGCTCCGGATCCAGCTGCACCTGGATGATGCGCGATTCGAAGAACGCATCCAGATCATTCTGCAGCTGCAGCTGCAGGGCGATGGCCGAGACCGGCACCTGCTCTTCCGGCGCCAGCAGTTCGTGGTCCAGTTCGGCGGCAATCTGTATGAAGTGGCGCGCCGCGTCGCGCGTGCTCGGGCCATTGCCCGGCAGCGGCTGCTCGGGGGCGCCGAACAGCTGCACCGAACAGGTATCAACGGCGGCGGTGCCCAGTCCTTCCAGCAGCTGCGCGGCCAGGTCCCAGCTCTGCGCTGACTGCCGCACGTAGTGGCCCAGCGGATGAGTGTCGTCGCAGTCGGCGGCGATCGCGGCCAGCGCGCGACGTTCTTCGCTGAAGTCCAGCCGTGGGTAATCCACCTTCGGCAGCACCGGCTGGCCGCGCGCCACGCTGTCCAGGAACGGTGCCTGCAGCGTGGCCGGCCAGCTGGTCAGGCCCAGCAGGCGGATGCCTCCCACGGCCTCGACCAGGCGCGCATCGAGCGCTGCATGGTGGGCCACGTCACGGTCCAGCGTCGCAGTCGGTTCCATGCGCGGACTATAACGCCCTGCCCCTGCTTTGGTAGGTGCCAACCTTGGTTGGCATCCGCCGACGGCGGGCTTGCCGACACACCCGTGCCAACCAAGGTTGGCACCTACCAGGCGCGGGCTGTTGGCACCCGCTCGAAGCAGGCAGTGGCGGGTTCATTGCAGGGGTCAGAGCCCATTGCGGCGCAATGGGATCCGACCCCGCGGTACCGATCAGCGCCTACGCGGCTTGCCTGCCGGGCGGAACTGCTGGCCCTTGCCCTTCTTGCCGCCGCGCTCCTGCGCGGTCTCGGCCTGGCGTACCGCCAGCTTGGCGGCAGCGGCAGCCACTTCTTCCTTCAGCTTGAAGTAGTTCAGCAACCGGCTTTCTTCGATCTCGCCCGCCTCGATCGCCGCACGCACCGCACAACCTGGTTCCTGCTGGTGCTTGCAGTCGTTGAAACGGCACTGTGCGGCCAGCGCCTCGATGTCCGCGAAGCCACCTTCGGACAGCGTCTCTTCACCGGTCGGCTTCAGCTCGCGCATGCCCGGGGTGTCGATCAGGCAGGCGCCCGTAGGCAACGGCATCAGCGCGCGGTGGGTGGTGGTATGGCGGCCACGCGAATCGTTGGCGCGCACCGCGTTGGTCTTCATCCGCTGCTCGCCAAGCAGGGTGTTGGTCAACGTGGATTTGCCGGCACCGGAGGAACCGACCAGCACCACCGTGCGGCCCGGGCCCAGCCACGGTTGCAGCACCGCCACGCTGTCGGCATCCAGGCCGTTGATCGCATGCAGCGCGATGCCCTGCATCTCCAGCTCTTCCAGCACCGCCAGCGCATCCTCGCTGTACTCGGTCTGGTCGGCCTTGGTCAGCACCACCACCGGTTCTGCACCACCACCGCCGACCAGCAGCAGGTAGCGCTCGATGCGGCGCGGATTGAAGTCGGCATCCAGGCCGCAGACGATGAACACCGTGTCGATGTTGGCCGCGATCACCTGCTGGTGGTAGTGCTCGCCGGCGGCGCCACGCTTGATCGCGGTGCGGCGTGGCAGCAGCGCGACAATGCGGATGCCGTCCAGCAGCACCCAGTCGCCCACTGCAGGCCGCTCGTGGCTGGGGAAGCGCGGGCGCTGCCATTCCAGCAGCGATTCGGCCTTGATCGACGCATCCGGGCCATCGGCCACCACGTAGTGGGTGCGGTGCTGTTCGATCACCCGCGCCGGGCGGGCCTGCGGGTGCGCGGCCATCACGGCCTGCCAGTCGGCCTGCTGCGCCGGGCCCGGCCAGGGCCAACCGATGGTCTGCAGGGCGATGAAATCGGGGGTCTGGGTCATCGCCGCCATTCTACCTGCGCCGGCGCCCTGCCAGCCCAGCAATGACAAGCCCGGCACCCCTGCCATGCACTGCAGCAATTCCGGTAGGATGGAATCCCCATGCCTTTTGACGGCCCAGCCCCCATGTCCACCATCTCGCCCAAGCCCCTGGCCATCCGCGAGCGCCTTTCCGAAGTGCGCTACGAAATCCGCGGAGAACTGGCGCGGCGAGCCCGGGAGCTGGAGGCGCAGGGCCGCAAGCTGATCAAGCTCAACATCGGCAACCCGGGCAACTTCGGTTTCCGCGCGCCCGAGCACCTGCAGCGCGCGATCGCCGATGACATGGGCCGCACCGATCCATACACCCACCAGCAGGGCCTGCCGGTCGCACGCGAAGCCATCGCGGCGTACTACGCCCGCCGGGGCGCACCGGATGCGCACCCCGACCGTGTGTTCGTCGGCAACGGCGTCAGCGAACTGATCGACCTGTCGCTGCGCGCATTGCTCAACCCGGGCGACGAAGTGCTGGTGCCCTCACCCGACTACCCGCTGTGGTCGGCCTCGACCATCCTCAACGATGGCCGCCCGGTGTACTACCGCTGCGCCGCCGAGAACGGCTTCCAGCCGGACCCGAGCGAGATCGAGACGCTGGTGTCCTCGCGCACCCGCGCCATCGTGCTGATCAACCCGAACAACCCCAGCGGCGCCAGCTACCCGCGTGAACTGCTCGAGCGCGTGGTCGAGATCGCGCGCCGCCACAACCTGCTGCTGCTGGTCGATGAGATCTACGACCAGATCCTGTACGACGATGCGGTATTCCAGCCGGTCGCGCCGCTGGCCGGCGACCACCCGTGCCTGACCTTCAGTGGCCTGAGCAAGGTGCACCGTGCCTGCGGCTGGCGCGTGGGCTGGGCTCACCTCAGCGGCGACGACGCGCGCCTGGGCGACTTCCGCGCCGCGCTGGACCTGCTCGGCGCGCTGCGCCTGTGCGCCAACGTGCCGGGCCAGTACGCCATCGAAGCCGCGGTGAACGGCCCGGACACCATCTCCGAACTGTGTACCCCGGGCGGCCGCCTGTATGAAACCCGCCGCGCGGTGATCGAAGCCTGCGAAGCCAGTGAGCACCTGTCGCTGGTCGCGCCGGCCGGTGCGCTGTACGCGTTCCCGGCCGTGGTCGGTGCCGCCGCCAAGGGCTTCGACGACCACAACTTCGCGCTGGACCTGATGAACAATGAAGGCGTGCTGGTGGTACCGGGTTCCAGCTTCAACGTGCCCTACCGCCATCATTTCCGCGTGACCCTGCTGCCGGAAGCCTCGGTGATGCGCGATGTGTTCGCCCGCATCGACCGCGTGCTGGCCCGCCGTGCCGAGGACGCGACCAAGGTCGTACCGTTGAAGCCGCGCCGTTCGGTGGCCTGAGCCGTGGCGCTGTCCTACCTGGCGCTGGGCGACTCGTACACCATCGGAGAAGCCGTTGCCGTTGAAGGCCGCTGGCCACACCAGCTGGCCGCCGCCCTGCGTGCGCAGGATGTGGCACTGGCCGACCCGCAGACCATCGCCACCACCGGCTGGACCACCGACGAGCTGGACGCCGGCATCGATGCGGCGGCACCGCAGGGCCCGTTCGATTTCGTCAGCCTGCTGATCGGCGTCAACAACCAGTACCGCGGCCGCCCGCTGGACGAGTACCGCGTGCAGTTCCACGCCCTGCTGCAGCGGGCGATCGGCTTTGCCGGTGGCCGCCCCGGGCGTGTGCTGGTGCTGTCCTTCCCCGACTGGGGTGCAACCCCGTTCGGTATCGGCAGCGGCCGTGACCTGGCCGCGATCGAGATCGAGACCGACGAATTCAACGCGGCCGCTGAAGTGATCTGCACCCAGCAGGGCGTGGCCTTCGTCGACATCACCGACATCAGCCGTGACCACGGTGGCGACCCGGCGATGATCGCCGACGACGGCCTGCACCCTTCAGCACGGATGTACGCGCTGTGGAGCGCGCGCGCGCTGCCGGTCGCCGCCCACCTGCTCGGCGGAACGGACTGACCCGATGGATGGCACGCCACGGAACGGCCCGCCCCTGCCCTGCACACCCTTGAGCGCCGCGCAGGCCCGCGCGATCGCCGAGGCATTCCGCCCCGCACACGCCTGGGCCAGCCGCCGCGACTACTACTACACCCGCAGCAAGCTGGGCAGCGACCCGCTGTATGACGGCGTGCTGCAGCACCTGCCTGGCGACGGGCAACCCGTGCTGGACCTGGGCTGCGGGCTGGGCCTGTTCGCCCACGTGCTGCGCCAGCGCGGTGGCTCCCAGCCCTACCGGGGCGTGGACGTGGATGCCGGCAAGATCGCCCGCGCCCAGCGTGCCGCCACCGGCCTGCCCGCTGTGCGCTTCGACTGCCTGGACGTGCAGGCGCCGCTGCCGGCGCAGGCCGGGCATGTGCTGCTGCTGGATGTGCTGCAGTACCTGGACGCGGGCCCACAGCAGGCACTGCTGCGTGAGGCCAGTATGCGGGTCGCTCCCGGCGGCCGCCTGCTGCTGCGCACGCCACTGGCCACCGGCGATGGCCGCGACCGCACCACGCGGGTGGCGGACCGGCTGGCCTGGCTGGTCGGCTGGATGGGCACGCGGCCGCGCCACTACCCCGACCCGCAGGTGCTGCAGGCGACACTGGCCGAGGCCGGATTGAAAGTGACGGCCCCGCGCCCCCTGCACGGGCGCACGCCGTTCAACAGCTGGTTGCTGGTGGCCGAACGCCCCGCGTTGTAGCGCCGAGTGCAGCATGTGCCGGCGCTACGCTACAGGATGATCGGCAACCCCTGTAGCGCCGAGCCCATGCTCGGCTGCTCTACACCACCAGGGCCCGGCGTTACGGAACCGGCAGCCGCGCCTTCAGCCCCCGCTCGTCCAGCGCCTGCAGCACGCGTTCGATGATCGCCAGGTTGTGGCCGTGGGCGGCCCCCTCATGCAGCAGCACGATGGCGCCCGGGCGCAGGTCCGGCAGCAGCCGCGACAGCACGCCCTCCGGCGTGCAGCCGACACCGTCGTAGCCACGGGCGCTCCAGCCCACGCGCACCAGTCCCAGCGCCTTCAGCACCGGCGCCACGAACGGATTGGTCATGCCCACCACCGAACGGTACCAGCGCACCGGGCGGCCGCTTACCGCCTGCAGCGCATGCTGGCAGCCCTCGATCTCGGCACGCATCGCTGCCGGGCCCAGCCGCCAGAAGCGCGCCTGCGGATGGCTGTGGCTGTGGTTGCCCAGGTCGTGGCCGCGGCGCAGGATCTCCTGCACCAGCTCCGGCTGTGCCAGCGCACGCTCGCCCACCAGGAAGAAGGTGGCGCGGGCCTGGTAGCGGTCCAGCAGGTCGAGCACCGCACGGGTCTCCGGGCCGGGACCGTCATCGATGGTCAACCAGACGCTGTTTCCGGCCTCTCCCATCCGGCTCAGCACCGGCGCGTAGAAGCGGCTGTTGGGCAGGAATACCGGCACCAGGAACAGTGCGTGGCTGGCCACCATCACGGGCAGCCCCCAGTGCCAGCCGGCCAGGGCCCAGACCAGGATCACGGCCAGCTGCGACGCCACCAGCCAGGGCAGCCAGCGCCAGGGCCGGGTCGGGATGCGATGCAATGTTCCTGCGTTGCTCATCCCCCATGATGCCATGAGGGGTAGAATTGATGATTCGAATTCCCGGAACCCCGACGTCCATGTCCCTCGATCCCGCCCTGCGTTCGCGCATCGAATCCATCCTCAACGCCAACCGCGTCGTGCTGTTCATGAAGGGCCAGCCGTCGATGCCGCAGTGCGGTTTCTCGGCCAAGGCCGTGGGCGCCCTGCAGGACCTCGGTGTCGAGTTCGCCCACGTCAACGTGCTGGCCGACCAGGAAATCCGTGAAGGCATCAAGGCCTATGGCGACTGGCCGACCATTCCGCAGCTGTACATCGACGGCGAACTGGTCGGCGGCAGCGACATCGTGCTGCAGATGGCTGCCAGCGGCGAGCTGAGCAGCGTGCTGGGCCTGGCCGCGCCGGACCGTACCCCGCCGAGCATCACCGTCACCCCGGCGGCCGTGGAAATGCTCAAGGGCGCGCTGGCCGATGCCCCGGGCGCTGCCCTGCAGCTGTCCATCGACGCCGGTTTCCAGCCGAACTTCCAGCTGGCCCCGCACGACGAAGGCGCCATCGCCGCCGAGTCCAACGGCCTGCGCGTGCAGTTCGACCTGGCCAGCGCCCGTCGCGCCAACGGCATCACCATCGACTGGGTGGACGACATCCGCGGCAAGGGCCTGGCCATCGACAACCCGAATGCGCCCAAGCCGGTGCAGGAAATCAGCGTGCGCGATGCCGACGACCTGGTGCGTGCCGGCAACATCACCCTGGTGGACGTGCGCCCGGCCGACGAGCGTGAAATCGCCGCCGTGGGCGTGCCGTTCAAGACCTTCGACGGCAACGGTCGCGCCGCGCTGGAAGCCCTGCCCAAGGACACCGCGCTGGCCTTCATGTGCCACCACGGTGGCCGCAGCGCGCAGGCCGCCGAGCAGTTCCGCGCCCTGGGCTTCACCAAGGTGTTCAACGTCACCGGCGGCATCAACGCCTGGTCGGAAGACGTCGACAACGGCGTGCCGAAGTACTGATTGAAGGCCCGGGGTCAGAGCCCTTTCCTGCGGAAAGGCGATCTGACCCCTAAAAAGGGGACGGAGGGGATTAAGTCGTTTGTGGCAAAAACGACTTAATCCCCTCCGTCCCCTTTTTCTTAGCCGGCGAAACCGCCTTCGGCCAGGTAGTCCAGTTCTTCCGGTGAGGGAATGCGACCCAGCACGGCGTTGCGGTGGGGGAAGCGACCGAAGCGGCGGATGATGTCGCGGTGCAGCTCGGCGTACTGCAGGTATTCCTTGTCGCCCAGCACGTCGAACATCGCCACCGAGCGGTCCTGGTCCAGCGGATCCTCGGAGTGCTCGAACGGCAGGTAGATGAAGGCGCGCAGCTTGGGCACCAGCTGCAGGTCCAGGCCTTCCTCGATGGCGCGCATGGCGTAGTGCCGGGCCAGGCCATCGGTGGCGTAGGAATGGGCGCTACCGCGGAAGCAGTTGCGCGGGAACTGGTCCAGCAGCAGCATCAGCGCCAGTGCGCCCTCGGCACTGCCCAGCCAGTGTTCGCGCGCGCGCGAGGCGGCTGCGAAATGCTCATCCAGGAACAACTGGCGGAACTGCGCGTCGAACGCATCATCGCGGGCGAACCACTTCGCAGGGCCCGCCTCTTTCCAGAATTCCACCACGTGCGCGGCAACGTCCATCACCTACTCCCCAGGGCCGGCGCGCCGCGCCAGGCCATCATCATCATTCGTCGAAGCGCAGGTGGCGGACCGACTTGCCGTTGCGCCGGATAAGCTTAAGCGCCTCGATACCGATCTGGATATGGTTTTCCACGAACTGGGAGCTGACCTTGGCATCGGAGGCCTCGGTCTTGACCCCATCGGGGATCATCGGCTGGTCCGACACCAACAGCAGTGCGCCGCTGGGAATGTGGTTGGCGAAGCCAGCGGCGAACACGGTGGCGGTTTCCATGTCGATGGCCATGCAGCGCATCGCCCGCAGCCGCTCCTTGAACGCCTCGTCGTGCTCCCAGACCCGGCGGTTGGTGGTGTAGACGGTACCGGTCCAGTAGTCGTGGCCGAGATCACGGATCATGGTCGAGACCGCACGCTGCAGCGCGAACGCCGGCAAGGCCGGCACTTCCGGCGGCAGGTAGTCGCCCGAAGTGCCCTCACCGCGGATCGCTGCGATCGGCAGCACCAGGTCACCCAGCTGGTTCTTGCGCTTCAGGCCACCGCACTTGCCCAGGAACAGCACCGCCTTGGGCATCACCGCCGACAGCAGGTCCATGATGATCGCGGCATTGGGGCTGCCCATGCCGAAGTTGATCATGGTGATGCCATCAATGGTGGCGCTGGCCATCGGCCGGTCCAGGCCGATGACCGGGGCGCCGGTCAGCGCGGAGAAGGTGTGCAGGTAGCCGCCGAAATTGGTCAGCAGGATATGCTGGCCGAACTGGTCCAGCGGAACGCCGGTATAACGCGGCAGCCAGTTGTCGACGATTTCCTGTTTGCTCTTCATGCCCGGTCCGGTTCTGCAGGGGCGCCATTGTAGGCAACGCTGCGCCTGCCCTGCCACACAAAGAGAAGGGGCGGCCCAACGGCCGCCCCTCCTGGTTTCCCTGCGGGAGCCGGTGGCTCAGAAACGCACCGACCAGCGCAGGTTGGCACCGTGGTCGCGGCTTTCGTCGCCGAACTGGCCGCTGTAGCCCAGTTCCAGCTGCTGCTTGGCGGTCAGCCAGGCCGAGAGGCCCAGTTCGGCCACCACCGCGCTGTCGGCGATGGGTGCACCGTTGACCACGAAGCTGTCACCGCCGGTGGCAAAGCCCAGGCGGGCCGACGGGTTGCGGTCGCCGCTGGCGTGGCGGTACGCCACCGCGCCGCGCACGTGCAACCAGCTGTCCTGCTGGAACGAGGCCTTCAGGCCCTTGTCGAAGCGCACGCCGGCCGTGGCCAGGGTGGTGCGCACGTCGTCCACCGAACCCTGCAGGGCCGCAGCACCGCCACGCTCGTTCACGTGCTTGGTGTCCACTTCCACGCGGGCCACCTGCACGTACGGCTCCAGGCCGGCCTCGCGGCCACCGAAGCGGTAGGCCGCTTCGATGAAGGCCTGGCGGGTACGCGCGTCGTAGCGGGCGCTCAGGGTGTCGCTGTAACGGGCGAACGCCAGCTCACGGGTACTGTCCACATCGTGTTCGCTCCATGCCAGGCCGCCACGCAGGCCGAAACCGCCCCAGTTGTGGCTGGCGTAGGCGCCGAAGTGGGTGTTGTCCACCTTCGACCTCGCACGGCGGCCTTCGCCCTGCTTCACGTCGGTGCGGCCGGTACCGGCCAGCACGCCCACCTGCCAGCCGCCGAACTCGCGGTCGGCACCGACCAGCAGGCCGTTGCTGTTGGCTTCGGTGCGGGCGGTGTTGGTGTTGCCGTCCAGCGTGGTGCTGCCGGCCAGGGCCTGCACCCACACACCGCTGGCGTCGCCGCCTTCGGCACCCGGTGCAGCGGCACCGGCACGGCGGGCCAGCGCGGCATCACGCACGTAGCGGCTGCCTTCCAGCAGGGCCGCGCTGGTGGCGGCATGCAGTTCGCCGCTGAGGCTGTCCAGTGCGCTGCCCACCTGTTCCGGGAACAGCATGGTCAGCGGACGCGGCAGGCCCTGGTTGACCGCCAGACCGTCGACCACGGTGGCCACGGCCAACTGGTTGGCGGTGGTGGCCGCGGTAGCCAGCGCGTTGCCGCGGGTCACTTCAATGCGCGCGCCGGCGGCGGAGTAGGCCAGGCCGAACTGCAGGAAGGGCGAGAAGGCGCTGAAATCGGTGCTGGCGAACCGACCGTTCACGCCGCCGTCGGCCTGGATGAAGTTGAACTGCTCGCCCAGGTAGTAGGTGCCCGGTTCCGGCAGCGCCACCAGGGTGCCGCCCAGGGTGGCGGTGCCGGTCACGTGCAGCTGGTCGCTGCGGCTGCCCGGGGCCACCTCGGCCTGGTACACGCCAGTGGCGGTCTGCACATAGTCACCGTTGATGGTGAGCGTGCCGATGGAGTTGCCCGGAGCGATGATGCCGGCCACGGTGGTGTTTCCCAGCTGGCCCACGCCCTTCAGCGTGCCCTTTTCACCCACGAAGGTGCTGCCGCCGGTCTGCACGCCGTTGAAGGACACCACGCCGCCGGTGACGGTCAGGTCCGAGCCGTCCAGCACACCGGTGGCGGTGATGCGGCTGCTGCCGCCCAGGCTGTTCAGCGCTGTGTTCTGCAGGGTGCCGTTCAGCAGGAAGGTTCCGCCGGTCACGTCCACGGCGCTGGTCAGCGTGTTCACGCCGTCCAGTTCCAGCACGCCTTCGCGCACCACCGCGCCGTTGAAGCTGTTGTCGCCGCTCAGGCGCAGCCAGCCGATGCCGCTCTTGGTCAGTTTGCCCGGGCCGCCGATGTCATTGGTCCAGTCGTCCCATGCATCACCTTCCCACACCTTCAGGCCGCCGGCCTTCTGGTTCATCACCACTTCGGTGTCCACGCGCAGCGAGCCGTAGCCTTCGACGGCCGCAGCCAGGTTCATCAGGCCCCAGCCGTAGACATCGTCCACGCCTGCAGCACCCAGGTCGGTGGCGGTGGTCAGCAGCACGTCGCGCACCTGCGCGCTGTCCAGGTACGGGAAGCGCTCGAACAGCAGGCCCAGCGCGCCGGTGACGTGCGGGGCGGCCATGGACGTGCCGCTCAGTTCCTCGTAATCGGACGACGGGGTCTGGCTGATGATGTCCACCACCAGGTTGCCATTGTCATCGTAGAAATCACCTTCGATCACCGAATCGGGACCGTACACGGTCGAGTTGATGTTCGAGCCGGGCGCGGCGAGGCACCAGTTCGCCGCCAGGCCACAGCGCATCGAGCGGTTGCTCAGCTCCAGGTCCTGATTGACGTTGACCACGGCCAGCCAGTACGGCTCGACGTCGGCGACGGCGCGCGGCAGCGAGGCATACATGCCGGCAATCGGCGCTTCTTCCGGCGAAGTGTTGGGCGAATCGGTGTTGCCAGCGGCCCATACCTGGATCAGGCCGCTGCTGCGCGAACCTTCGGCCATCGCAGCCAGACTGGCGGCGAACACCGGGTGCGACTGGTACATGTCCAGGTCTTCCGCTGTGGTCGGCTCGTTGGCCAGGCCCCAGCTGTGGTTGATGGCGCGCACACCCTGCTCGTTCATCTGCGCATACAGCTGCGGGTAGATCGAATCGTCGGCCTGGATCGCGGCGATGGTCTGTTCGTCCAGATACAGGGAACCGCCGATATTCACCACCGACAGGTAGGTGGCGCTGTTGGAGAACAGGCGGGCCACGCTCAGGTCGGCGCCGAAGGCAACACCGTGGGTGCCGTGGCCATCACGGTTGGCGGCGATGGTGCCCGACACGTGGGTACCGTGCACGTTGTAGCTCAGGCCTTCGTAGAAGCCATTGCGCTCCAGCAGATCGGCATAGTCCGGGTCGAGCAGCTGGTAGGACACGGCCACCTGGCCACCGTCGCTGGCGAAGCAGGCGTCCGGGCCACTCAGCACTTCGCGCGCGCACAGGCTGCCATCGGCCAGCACGTCGGCCAGATGGATGCTGCGGTGGTCCTTGCCGGCGAACTCGTCGTGGTCCAGGCCGGTGCCGCTGTCGAACACGCCCAGGCGGATGCCGGTGCCGGTCAGGCCGCGTGCGTAGGCCACATCGGCGTTGATCGCCTGCAGGCCCCAGTCGCTGTTGAATTCGGTGGTACGCCAGCTGGCGGCATCACCCGGCTTGCCCATGATGGGTTCCGGATCGACTTCCACATCGGCGGCGGCGACGGCCAGCGACGGCGAAGCGGTGAGGACCGGTGCGGCAAACGCGGCCTGCAGGCTGCGCTGGAACTGGTAACGCGACAAGGCGTCTGCGTTGCTGTCCTGGGCCAGCGCCGGCAGAGCGGCGGCCATCAGCAGCGAGCCAACAATGGCCGAGGCCAGGGGTGAGGGGAGGATCGAGCGGCGGGAAGCGGTGGAGCGATACGACGGGAAGACAATCATCTGCAGTTACGTCCTTGATTCCTTGAAATATTTCAGGTGCAGCTCCGTCATGGAGCAATGGAAAGCACACCTCACGGCGGGTCAGCGCTCGCTGTCCCACCGGTTGGTAGCGGCAGGTGTCACAAAAAATTAATGCTTCGTTCAGAATTTTTGTATAGGAAAATCCCCACCCCTGCCCCTGCCCAAGGTCACTTGGCAAGTGGTATCGACGACGGATAGCGTCGGCGGATTCACGCGTGGGTTGGGGATCTCTGCATGGCATCGATGGTGTTGCGCGCCGCTCTTGGGATGGCGCTGGTTTCGTTGAGCACGGCACCGGCGGTGGGCGCCTCGCGCTTCGTCGCCGATCCCTACCCCAGCACCTACCAGGCGCATCCCGATGCGCCGGTGCTGATCCAGAACGCCACCGTGCTGACCGGCACCGGCCAGCGCCTGGACAACGCCGACGTGCTGCTGCGCGAGGGCCGCATCGTCGCCGTGGGCCGCCAGCTGCAGGCCGATGCCGGGGTCACCCGCATCGATGCGCGGGGCAAGTGGGTCACCCCGGGCCTGATCGACGTGCACTCGCACCTGGGCGTGTACCCCAGCCCGGGCGTCGGCGCGCACAGCGACGGCAACGAGATGACCGCACCGGTCACCGCCAATGTCTGGGCCGAGCACTCGGTGTGGCCGCAGGACCCGGGCTTCGCTACAGCCCTGGCCGGAGGCGTGACCAGCATGCAGGTGCTGCCTGGCTCGGCCAACCTGGTCGGTGGCCGTGGCGTGACCCTGAAGAACGTGCCGGCCATCACCTACCAGGCCATGAAATTCCCGGGTGCTCCGTGGGGGCTGAAAATGGCCTGCGGCGAGAACCCGAAACGGGTTTACGGCGAAGGCAAGAACGTCGCCCCAGCCACGCGGATGGGCAACGTTGCCGGCTACCGCGCCGCCTTCATCGATGCTGCCGACTACATCGCCAAGAACAAACCCAAGCCGGCCAAGCGCAAGGGCTGGTTCGGCAGCGACAAGGGCGACAGCGCCGGTGATGCCGGCGGCAAGCGCGATCTCAAGCTGGACACGCTGGCCGGCGCGATCGAAGGCGACATCCGCGTGCACATCCACTGCTACCGCGCCGACGAGATGGCCACCATGCTCGACCTGGCCAAGGAATTCGGCTTCAAGGTGGCGGCCTTCCACCACGGCGTGGAGGCCTACAAGCTGGCCGACCGGCTGGCCGCCGACGGCGTCTGCGGTGCGCTGTGGGCCGACTGGTGGGGCTTCAAGATGGAAGCCTTCGATGGCATTCCGGAGAACATCGCACTGGTCGACCGGCCGAAGAACAGCTGCGCCATCGTCCATTCCGATTCGCCCGAAGGCATCCAGCGCCTGAACCAGGAAGCGGCCAAGGTGATCGCCGCCGCGCGCCGCGCGCACATGCCGGAGATCACGCCCGAACATGCCATCACCTGGATGACGGCCAATGCCGCCAGAGCGCTGGGCATTGAAGGCCAGACCGGCACCCTGGAGGCCGGCAAGATGGCCGACGTAGTGGTGTGGAACGGCAACCCCTTCGGTTCCTACGCGCTGGCCGAACAGGTCTTCATTGACGGCCGCCGCCTGTACGACCGCAGTGCGCCGGCAGCGACGCCGCGTTCCGATTTCCAGCTCGGCCAGGAGGTGCACTGATGGGCGCGTTGAACAAGCGTCGCCGGGCTTGGCTCGGCGCTACGGTCATGGTGCTGGTCTGCCTCTCCGCAGCTGCGCAGGCGCAGGACCTGCTGGTCCGCAACGCCACCGTACATACGGCCAGCGCGCGCGGCAGCCTGCAGCACGCCGATGTACTGGTGCAGGGCGGCATCATCCGCGCAGTCGGCAACGGGCTGTCCGCACCGGCCGGGGCCAACGTCGTCGAGGCCGATGGCCGCCCGCTGACACCCGCGCTGTTCGGGGGCATCACCGAGATCGGCATCGAAGAAGTCTCCGGTGAAGCGAGCACGGTCGACAGCACGCTGAAGATCGGCGAACAACCGTTGCGCCCCGAATTCGATGTCACCCTGGCCTACAACCCGGCCTCGGTGCTGATCCCGGTGGCGCGCCTGGACGGCATCGGCTTCACCGCCCTGGGGGCCGCCACCGGTGGCGGCTTCGTCGCTGGCCAGGGCGGTGTGATGCGGCTGGACGGCAGCGCCGATCCCCTCGGGCCGCGCGCGCTGTTCCTGCGCCTGGGGTCGGCCGCAGTGGAACTGACCGGGCATTCGCGTGCGGCGCAATGGATGCTGCTGCAGCAGATGGTGGACGAGGCGCGTGGCCAGGTCGCCGCGGACTCACCGCATGCGCTGCTGACCCCGGCCGGGCGCCGCACGCTGGGCCGCTACCTGGCCGGCCAGGGCCGCATCGTGGTGGAGGTGGACCGTGCGGCGGACATCCGCCAGCTGCTGCGCTGGGCCGCCCGCGAGAAGGTGAAGATCGCCATTGCCGGTGGCAGCGAAGCCTGGCAGCTGGCACCGGAGCTGGCCGCCGCGCAGGTGCCGGTGTTCGTCGACGTGCTGTCCAACCTGCCGGCCAGCTTCGACCAGATCGGTGCAACCCTGGAAAATGCGGCACGCCTGCAACGGGCCGGCGTGGCGGTCTCGTTCGTGCAGCGTGGCGACGCCTCGCACAACGCCCGCAAGATGCGCCAGCTGGCCGGCAATGCCGTGGCCAATGGACTGCCCTGGGCCGACGGCCTGGCCGGCCTGACCCGGGTGCCGGCGCAGGCGTTCGGTGTGGCCGACCAGATCGGCAGCATCGAGCCGGGCAAGCGTGCCGACCTGGTGCTGTGGGAGGGCGACCCGCTGGACGTGGCGCACTATGCCGAACAGGTCTGGCTGGGCGGCCGGGCGATGCCGATGCGCTCGCGCCAGACCGAGCTGCGCGATCGCTACCTGCTGCGCAACGCGCAGCCCTGACCGCATTGAAGGACACCACCATGGCCACCCTGCGCTGGTATTTCGACTTCGTTTCGCCGTACTCCTACCTGCATTGGCAGAAGCTGAAGCAGCTGCCCGAGTTCCCGCGGATCCAGCCGGTGCCGATCGCCTTTGGTGCCGTGCTGCATCACCTGGGCAACCTCGGGCCGGCCGAGATTCCGGCCAAGCGCCGCTTCATCTACCGCCAGCTGCTGTGGACCGCGCAGGCCGAAGGCACACCGCTGCGGTTCCCGCCGGGCCACCCGTTCAATCCGCTGTCTGCCCTGCGCCTGTGCCTGGCCGCGGGTGGCAGCGCACAGGCGGTGGACGTGCTGTTCGACTGGATCTGGCGCGACGGCAATGCCGCCGACAGCGCCGAGGCCCTGCGCGAACCAGCCGCGCGGCTGGGGATCGAGGATGTCGCCAGCGCCATCGCGACTCCCGCGGTCAAGGAGCAGCTGCGGAGGAACACCGAGGCCGCCATTGCAACCGGCGTGTTCGGCGTGCCGACCCTGGCCATCGATGGCGAACTGTTCTGGGGCAACGACGCCCACCCACTGATGGCGGCGGTGCTGGCCGACCCGGATCTGCTGCGGCAGCCCGAATGGCAGCGCCTGGCCGAGCTTCCGGTGGCCGTGCAGCGCAGTCGCTGAACAGGGCGTGCCGCGTTTCCCTCGCGCGCCACGCCAGAATTTGAGATAGATTTCACATTTCCGAACCTACAACCGCCCTGGAGGGGGAGCCGCGGATGCGCATCGGAATCGTCGTCGACTCGGCCTGCGACCTGCCGCAGGACTTCATTGCCGAGCACAACATCGTGCTGCTGCCGATCACCGTACGGATCGGCGAAGCCGTGCTGGCCGATCATCGCGATGAGCAGGCCACCCTGAGCTTCCTGCACGCGCATGTGGCCGAACATGGCGCTGAAGCGGAAACCATCCCCTTCAGCGTCAACCAGATCCGCGACCTGTTCCTGCAGCAGCTGGTGATCGATTACGACCACGTGTTCTGCATGACCATCACCAAGACCCGCAGCCCGATCCACGACAACGCGCTGCAGGCCAGCTTCGCCATCCTCAACGATTACAAGCCGGTGCGGCAGGCAGCGGGCTACAACTCGCCGTTCGCGCTGCGCGTACTTGATACCCAGAACCTGTTCGCCGCGCAGGCCGTGACCGCGGTGGAGGCTGTCCGCCTGCGTGACAGTGGCGCCAGCGTGCAGCAGATCCGCGAACGGCTGGAAGAACTGGCCGGCAACGTGCACGGCTACATGATCACCCGCGACCTGTACTACATGCGCGCACGCGCGCGGCACAAGGGCGACCGCAGTGTCGGCCTGCTCAGCGCGGCACTGGGCAGTGCACTGGACATCAAGCCGGTGCTGCACGGCTACCGTGGCGAGACCGGGCCGGTGGCCAAGATCAAGGGCTTCGACAGCGCCGTGCAGAAGCTGTTCGCGGTGGTCGGCCAGCGCGTGCGTGCCGGGCTGATGACGCCGACGGTGTGCGTCAGCTACGGCGGCGAACTGGACGAGCTGCGCAGCCTGCCCGGCTATGCACAGATGAAAGAGGTCTGCGCCGGCCATGGCGTGACCGTGTACGAATCGGTGATGAGCCTGACCGGCATGGTCAACGTCGGCAAGGGCGCGGTCACCGTGGGATTTGCCGATGGGCCGCATCGGTTCGAATGAGCGCTGGCCACGGCAGGAATCTGCACATCGATTCCACCCCGACTGTGCCAGCCTTGCCGCACTTCAAGGAGAACTCCATGCCTGCGCAGTACCACATCAGCCTGCCCGATCCGTCCAAGGCCCGCGGCAACGACCCTGACCTGTCCTTCCATTCGCAGGGCGCCGCCGGTTTCGCCGAAGAGCTGCAGGATGCCCTGCGCAGCGGCACGCTGTTCGAACGCTGGAAGGCCAAGCAGCCCGACCCGGATGCGGTGGAACCGCAGTGGGGCGTGACCGACCCGGAGGCCACCGTGACCGGCGAGCAGAAGGACCTGCGCATCAACCTGGTCGCCACCACCCGCATCGACAGTGACGTGTTCAAGCAGCGCCTGCGCCTGCTGGCCGGCAGCCACTGGGAACTGCGCGACGTGCGTTGAGGCACCCGCCCGCCGGGCATGGCCCGGCGCTACCGTGCCCGTGTCGTGATCGACCCGGTGCCGATGACCATGCTCTGGTAGACGCCAACCTTGGTTGGCGCTTGCACAAACGGCTGCCAACCAAGGTTGGCCACTACTGACGCGCCGCCGGGCATGGCCCGGCGCTTCCGAGGGCTGCTCCGGTAGATGCCAACCCTGGCCGGCCACCACCCTGAGAATCCAGCGTGCCTGCGCCCAATCGCTCATCAGCGCCTGCGCAAATCTGATCCAGTCGCGGCCCGCTTCACAAGCTACTGTGCGGGTAACCTGCTGCATCGCCCAGCCAGGGATGTTCTCCAGCGAGATTTGCCTTTACCTGGACGAAGCGTACTTCCAGGGCCACGTCGCCTCGACAGCGGATGGCCAGGTCACCGCCATCACCTCGCGCAGTCTTTCCGCCGAATGGCAGCTCGTCCTACCCCAAGGCGTTGAGGAGCGAGGTGTGCAGGTCAGCATTCCTCCCACCGACCACGATGACGGTCTGGAACAGGAATACTGGTTTTACGGCGAGGTAGCGGACCGGCGTTGATGCGTCCACCGGGTCCACAGCACGTGGCCCGGCGCACGACGGGCTCTGGTAGACGCCACCCTTGGTTGGCGCTCCAAAAAAGCTGCCAACCAAGGTTGGCAACTACCGACGAACCGCCGGGCATGGCCCGGCGTTTCCCTATCGCTACCAGCCACCACCCAGCGCGCGGTACAGCTCCACCCGCGCGATCGCGGCGGCGGCCTGGCTGTTGGCCAGCGCGGCCTGGTTGTCCAGCGCGATGCGCTGGGTGGTCAGCACGTCCAGCATGTCGACCACGCCGGCCTGGTACTGCCGGCGCGCCGCCCCCAGTGCCGTCTCGCTCTCATCCACCGCCACGTGCAGCTGCACCGTGCGCTGCTGCTCGGCACTGTAGCCATCCATGGCGTCGTCCACCTCATGCCAGGCCTGCAACACGGTACGGCGGAACTGCAGGGCCGACTGTTGCTGCTGCAGCCTGCTCAGCGCGAGGTTCGCCTTCAGCCGCCCGCCCTGGAAGATCGGCAGGCTGATCGACGGCCCGATGCTGAAACGGTGCGCGTTCCAGCCATCCAGGTCATCCAGCTGCTTGGCCTGGAAGCCTGCGTCACCATTCAAGGTGATGCGCGGCAGGAAACTGGCCTCGGCCACGCCGATGCCGGCCGTTGCCGCATGCAGTGCCGCCTCGGCACGACGGATGTCCGGGCGACGCTCGGCCAGTTCACTCGGCAGACCCACCGCCACCGCTGGCAACGCCGGCCAGTCACGGCGTACATCCTGCAGCTGCGCGTCCAGTGCCTGCGGCGGCTGTGCCAGCAGGAACGCCAGCGCATTGCGCAGCTGCGATTCGCGATGCCGCAGCGGCGCGATGCGCGCCTGCAGCGAAGCCACCTGCGCGGCCGCGCTGGACACCTGCAGCGTGCTGGCCACGCCCTGCTTCTGGCGCGCCTCGGTCAGCCGTTTGATGTCATGCGCGATGCTGAGGTTGTCCTCGGTGATCGCCAGCAGCTGCCGCGTCGCACGCAGCTGCAGGTAATCACGCGCGGTTTCCGCCAGCAGCGCGATGCGCACGGCGTGTGCATCCTCCTCGGCCATCTGCACGCGCGCGTCGGCCGCTTCCACCTGGCGCCGCACGCGGCCCCACAGGTCCAGTTCCCAGCCCAGGCCGATACCGGCGTGGAACAGCCCGTAGTCATCACGGCCGCCGTTGCCGGACGGATCATTCAGGCCCACTTCGCTGTTGCGTGCACGCACGCCACTGGCGCTCGCGCTGACGCTGGGCAGGTGATCGGCGGCGGTGATGCCGCGCGCGGTGCGGCTCTGCTGCACGCGGTTGGCGGCCAGCTGCAGGTCCAGGTTGGCCGCCAGCACCTGGTGGGCCAGCTGCCCCAGCAGCGGATCGTCGAAGCCGGCCCACCAGGCGGCGTCCTGATCGATGGCGTTGCCGGCGACAGCCCCACCCCGCCAGTGGCCGGGCAGTTCCGCCTGCGGGCGTACGAAGTCCGGGCCCATCGCGCAGGCAGCCAGGGCCGTGCACAGGGTGGCCGCAACGAAGGTGCGGAAAACGGTAATGGCGCTCATGCGCCCTCCCCGCGCTTGTGGCCCGGTCCGTGCTGCACGCTCTGCGCACGCGCGCGGCTGCCCAGGTCAACGCTGGCTTCCACCGACATGCCGGCACGCAGCTGGTCCAGCAGCGGCTGGCCCGGCTCCAGCACGATCTTCACCGGAATGCGCTGCACCACCTTGGTGAAGTTGCCGGTGGCGTTCTCTGGTGCGACTGCAGCAAAGGTGACGCCGGTGGCTGGTGCAATGCTGTCGATGTGCCCGCGCAGCGGCGTGCCCGGGAATACGTCCACCTTCAGTTCGACCTGCTGGCCGGCCTGCATGCGGGTCATCTGCGTTTCCTGGAAGTTGGCGACCACGAAGGCGCGCTTCAGCGGGACCACCGCAGCCACCGGCGTACCCGGGGTCAGGTAGGCACCGACGCGCACTGCGCGGCGACCGACCATGCCATCGATCGGCGCGCGCAGCACGGTGTGCGACAGATCCAGTTCGGCGCGTGCCTGTGCCGCTTCTGCACGCTGCACCGCCGCCTGTGCAGCCTGCACGCCCGCGCTGAGGATGTCGGTGCGCTGGCGTGCGGTCGACAGTGCGGCCTGGCCCTGCTGCAGATGCGCACTGGCCACGGCCTGCTTCGACTGCGCCTGCTGCGCGTTCTGCACTGTACCGGCGCCATCACGGGCCAGTTCGCGGTAACGCTGCTGGTCGGCACTGGCCAGGGTCAGTTCGGAACGGCTGACATCGACGCTGGCCCTGGCCTGCGCGATCAGCGAGTCCTGCTGGGCCAGTGCGGCCTGCGCATTGGCCAGCTGTGCACGGGCATTGGCAAGGTCGGCACGCGCAGCCTGCAATGCCACCTGGTAGTCGCGGTCGTCGATGCGGGCAAGCACGTCGCCGGCCTTCACCGACTGGTTGTCCTCTACCTCCACGGCACTGACGAAGCCGGCAATCTTCGGCGCTACCAGGGTGTAGTCGGCCACCACGTACGCATTGTTGGTGGTCTGGTGACCGCCATCGCGCAGCAGCAGCCACGCGCCGATGGCCAGGGCCAGCACGCCCAGGCCCAGGCCGGTGTTGAGAGTGGTTCGATTGATCGTCATGAGGGGTTCCTGCGAAAGGTTCAGGCCACGGCGCGTGGCGGATGGATGCGGGTGGGCATCCAGGCAATGAGGGGAATGAAGGCCAGCGCCACCAGTGCGACCACCCAGTACAGGTCGGCAGAAGTCAGCGCCTGTACCTGTGCATGCAGGCGCGCGCCCAGCTGCGGGCCATCGGCCAGCCACGGTTGCTCGCCAAGGCGGTCGACCAGCACGGTGGAATGGAAATGACGGCGGCCTTGGGCGATGGCATCCAGTACGCCACCGGCGAGCACCGCAGCGAAGCCCTTGACCGTGTTGAACCAGGCCGAGGCGAACGGGCCGTCCTGCGGCGCCAGGCCGCCGGTGGCCAGCATCAGCAGCGGCAGCACCGCCATCGGTTGCGCGAACACCTGCAGCAGCTGCACCCACAGGAAGTTGTCGCGGATCCAGGCCACGTCCAGGTGCGAGCCCAGCCAGCAGGCCAGCGCCAGCATCGCCAGGCCCGTGGCCTGCACCCAGCGGCAGTCCACCGCGCGAATGTTCAGCAGCGCCGCCACCAGCGGCAGCGCGATCACCTGCGGCAGCGCCACCCACAGCAGCATCGGTGCGGTCTGCAGCGGCCGGTAGCCCTGCACGCTGGCCAGGAACCCGGACGGGATCGAGATCACCGCCAGCAGCACGAACAGCACGCCGCCCAGCGTCACCAGCGAGTAGCTGAGATTGCGGTTGGCCAGCAGCTGCAGCTTGAAGAACGGCAAGGGGTGGAACCATTCATTGATCATGAACAGCACCATCAGGCCGGCACCGCCACCGATCATCAGCGTGATCATCGGCGAGTCGAACCAGTTCAGCCGCGGGCCCTGCACCAGGCCCAGCACCAGCAGCACCAGCGCCGGCAGGCCCAGCAGCAGGCCGACGCCATCGAACTGGGCGAAGCGTTCCAGCCGCAGCGGGTCCTGCGGCAGGCCCCAGCCGACCATCGCCATGGCGGCCAGGCAGTACGGCACGATCTGCCAGAACGCCCAGTGCCAGCCCACCTGCTCGACCCAGAACGCGGCCAGCGGCGTGCCCATGCTTGGGCCGAACGTCGCCGTCAGCGCGTAGCCGGCCAGGCCATACAGCTTGATGCCCGGGGGCAGGAAGCGCAGGGCCACGCTCATCAGCAGCGGCGGCAGCGCGCCACCGCACAGACCCTGCAGCGCGCGCAACAGCAGGAACACCTGCAGGTTCGGGGCAAGCGGGCACAGCACGCCCAGCACCATGAAGCCACCGATCATCGCCAATGCGAAGCGGCGCAGCGAGAAGGTGGCGGCACACCACGGTGCGAAGGCCATCGCGCTGACCGACATCGCGCTGTAGAGGGCGACGATCCAGCTGCCGTCGTCGACGCTGAAACCCATCGCGCCACGGATGTCGGCCAGCGCGACCTTGGTGATGTTCTCGTTGAAGCCGGACACCAGCACCGCCAGCAGCACGCCACACAGGCCGACCAGAATGCGGCGATCGAGCCCGGGGGCGGCGGCAGGACGGGGCGCCGCGGCGGCCGGGACAGCGGCGGCCGGCGCACTCATCGCCAGGCGCCGATCCGTGCAGTGCACGGCATGTTGAGGGTCATTGGAATGCGCTCAGTGAAACTCCGGGGAGCGCAGTCTAGGGAGCCGGTACCCTGTGAAAAATGGCGTCGCCGGCATCCCAGGCGTGCGTCCAGCGCACGCCTGCGGGTCTCAGCGGTGGGCGTCCTCGACGCGCTCGCACATGGTCTTGATCGAACGGCGAAGCCACTGGTGCGCGGCATCGTTGTCCAGCCGCGGATGCCAGGCCTGCACGATGGCCGCGGTACGCACCGGGATCGGCAGCGGGAACAGGCGCAGCGGCAGGCGCATGCTGACGATCCGCTCCAGCATCACGCTTGGCATCTGCGGCAGGATCAGGTCTGATTCGGCCGCCGCGAAGATCGCACCGTGGAAGGTCGGGCTGATCAGCGCCACGCGGCGCTGCAGGCCGAGCGTGGCCAGGTCATCATCGATCGGCCCACGCGGCAGGCCACGGCGCGACACCGCGATGTGGTCGCACGCGGCAAAGCGCTCTGCACTGATCTCCTCGTCGAACAGTGGATGGTCCTCGCGCGCGGCGCCCATGAACGAGGTACTGAACAGGTTCTGCACCTTGGTATCGGGCGCATGCTTGCCGGCGGTGCTGATGTACAGGTCGATCCGGCCCTGCGCCATCGCATCATCGTCGGTATCGCCCTCGGGCACGAAGCGCAGCACCGCGCGCGGTGCCTGCTGGCGGAAGATCTCGCGCAGGCGACCGCCAAATCCACCGATGAAGACATCATTGGCGCGCACGCTGAAGGTTCGCTCGAGCACGCGCATGTCCACTTCACGACCAGCGTTGAAGACGCGGTGGGCCTGCTCGATCACATCGCGGACCTGCTCGCGCAGCTGCAGCGCGCGGGGCGTGGGCGCCAGACCGCGGCCGGCACGCACCAGCACCGGGTCACCCAGCGCAGTGCGGATCCGGCCCAGGGTGCGGCTCATCGCCGGCGCGCTCAGGTTCATGCGGCGCGCGGCGGCGGCCACGCTGCATTCGTCAATCAGCACGTCCAGTGCCAGCAACAGGTTCAGGTCCGGCAGGGGCATGACAGTCTCCAGTAAATCAGATGACTCTACGGCACTTGCAACCACCGTGGGTTGCGTTCGACGCATTCATTGACTGCCGCGCACGGCATGGGTGCGCGCGGTGACATCGGCGACCATCCCCGTCCTGCCAAGGAGACATCCATGTTCACTACCCTGCTGGTCGCCCTGGATGGTGGCCCCCAGCACGCACGCGTGCTGGACCTGGCCGCCGCCATCGCCGGCCCCCACAGCCGCCTGCACCTGCTGTGCGTGCTCGACCCCGAATTCGCGCTGGCGGCCGATGCCAGCGAAGCCGATCGCACCGAGTATCCGGAAGCCGCCCGCCAGCGCTCCCGCGCCGAGGCAGTATTGGCCGAAGCCCTGGCCGAACTGCGCGAGCGCGGCGTCGATGCCATCGCGCAGATCCCCTCCGGCGATCCCGGCGAAGTGATCAGCGAGCAGGCCCGGCGCCTGAAGTGCGACCTGATCGTGATCGGCCATCGCCACCTGTCCCGGCTGGAACGCCTGTTCGAACCCTCGATCGGGCAATGGACCATCGACCACGCGCCCTGTCCGGTGCTGGTGGAAACCCGCGACCCACAGCCCTAGCCACCATGGCCTCCCGTTCCCCCTTGTTTCCCACCCGGGTTAACTACCGCGCCTTCGGTCGACAGTTCGGCCGGGGCGAACAGGCGCTGCTGGGCGCGATACGGCAATTGCGCGACCCCGATCTGCAGGCCGATGGCCTTGCCCAGCTGAGCGGACTCGGGCTTGGCCAGGAGGGCTGCGACGCCTTCATCGGCCTGCTGCCGCTGCTGGCCGCGCCGGCGGCACCGATCGACCTGTTGCCCGCCGGCTCCCCCTTCATTGCCGCCAGTGAACTGGACCTGCTGGTCTGCCTGCTGCGCATCGCACAATGGCGGCATGCGCGGCCCCGCGAAGACGACACGCTGGCACCGTTGCGCCGGCAGCTGGCGCGCTGTGCAATGGCCGTGCAGGCGGCAAACCTGCCGTTGCGGCAGCGCTCATTGTCCCCGGTCGGGCTGAGGCTGCTCGAACCGACCGGCTGGTTGCGGCAGCGATAAGCCGTCGCGCCCCCCGTGTGATCGCATGCAGAGAGCTGCTCAGCAGTCCATCGTTCCGTGCGTGCTGCCCTCGTCATCCAGCACGTGCGCATGCAGGATCACCTGGTTGCGGCCAGCCCGCTTGGCGGCATACAGGCCGGCATCGGCGTCTGCCAGCAACTGATCGGCACTGGCCAGAGCCGGCGGATGCAGGTAACCCACGCCGATGCTGATACTGACCGATCCTTCCGGCAACGGCAGCGCTTCCACCGCCTGGCGCAGGCGCTCGGCCAGCGCCAGAACGCCCGACAGCGCGCTTCCGGGCACGATCACCGCAAATTCCTCGCCGCCATAACGTGCGACGCTGTCACCGGCGCGACCGGCGCTCGCCTTCAGTACCGCTGCCACGGCCTGCAGGCAGCGGTCGCCGGCGGGATGGCCGTGGCGGTCGTTGAAGGCCTTGAAATGATCGATATCCAACAGCAGCAGGCCCAGCTCGGTGCCACTGCGCCGTGCGCGGTTCCACTCGGCCAGCAGCAGCGCGTCGAACTCGCGCCGGTTGGCCACGCCTGTCAGGCCATCCTGGCGCGCCAACTGGTCCAGCGAGGCCTGCCGTTCCATCAGGTCCACCTGCAGCAGGATGCTGCGCAGGCCGAACCCCAGCGTCGCCACCACGAAACCGCTCACGGCCAGGGGCCGGGCATGGTCGACCACCAGGGTGCCCACCACCAGCAGCAGCAGCGGCAGGATCATCGGGCCCGCCGCCTGCACCGTGCGCGCCATCCGCGGATGCGGCGTCAGGACCCGCGCCGGTGCCTGGCTGAGTGCGAGCAGCGCCAGCAGCAGGAACGGCAGATCGATCAGCAGATCGGCATAGGCACCGAACGCATCACCGGAGGTGTAGTGGTTGATGTAATACGCCACCAACAGGTAGGTCGCCGCATACATTGCCAGCGCGCGGAAAAAGGTACGCCGCTCGGGAACGTCGCCGGCCAGCCAGCGCACCACCGCGAACACGGCGATGCACAGGTTCTGGATATCGAACATGCGTTGCATGTTGGACAACGCGTGGTCGTCGATGTCAACGCGGGCGGCGAACGACTGCGCGTGCACGAAGAACAGCACGCCCAGCAGCGCCGCCATGGCCGCATCGATCAGGCTGATGCTGACCCGTTCCCGGCGCGCCCTGGCCAGGATGAACACCAGGGGCACACCGTAGAGCACGTAAAGGAACAGGCTTGCGCGCGGGGTGAAATCGGCACGCCCGGCGCCCAGGGCGTCGATCATGTTGAACGCCATGCCGCCGGCCCACAGCAGCAGCGCCAATGCCGTGGCGCGCCACCCCAGTGCCGCGCGGTCGCGGCGGGCCCGCCACAGGCAGGCGGCCGCCGCCAGCAACGGGGCACCGGTCAGGAAAACGAAGGAGCCTACCCCGGCCGGACCAGGCCACAAGGCCAGCACCAGGCCATGGCACAGCACATACAGCAGCGCCAGCACTACCGGCATGCATCCCCCGATCCGCAAGGCCGTCTACGCGCACGATAGCGCGGGGCGGCGCCACGAGGGTGTGATCCATCGCTGAAAAAGGGGACGGAGGGGATTAAGTCGTTTGCGGCACAGCGGCAAATGCGACTTAATCCCCTCCGTCCCCTTTTTCCCGGGGGCTCAGCCGTGCAGGGCGCGGGCGTGGTGGGCGATGTGCTCGCCGATGAAGCTGCCAATGAAGTAGTAGCTGTGGTCGTAGCCGGGCTGCAGGCGCAGGGTCAGCGGATGGCCGGCAGCGGCGCAGGCCTCCTGCAGGCGCTGCGGCTGCAGCTGGGTCTGCAGGAACTCGTCCGCCTCGCCCTGGTCGATCAGCAACGGCAGGCGCTCGCTGGCCGCGGCAATCAATGCGCAGGCGTCCCATTGCGCCCAGTCGGCCGGGTTGTCGCCAAGGTAGGCGTGGAAGGCCTTCTGCCCCCACGGAACATGGCTGGGCGCGACGATCGGCGAGAACGCCGACACGCTGCGGTAGCGCCCCGGATTGCGCAGCGCGATCACCAGCGCACCGTGGCCGCCCATCGAGTGCCCGCTGATGGCGCGTGCGCCGGTCGCCGGGAACTCCGCTTCGATCAGCGCCGGCAACTCCTGCACTACATAGTCATGCATGCGGAAGTGCTTCGCCCACGGTGCACGGGTGGCGTTGAGGTAGAACCCTGCGCCCTTGCCCAGGTCGTAGCCTTCGGCATCGGCCACGTCATCACCGCGCGGGCTGGTATCAGGCGCGACAATGATCACGCCGTGTTCGGCCGCATAGCGCTGCGCGCCCGCCTTGGTGATGAAATTCTGCTCGGTGCAGGTCAGTCCGCTCAGCCAGTACAGCACCGGCAGCGTCTGCGTTTCCGCCTGCGGCGGCAGGTACACGGCGAACTGCATGTCGCAGCCCAGCGTGGTCGAATGATGGCGGTAGACATCCTGCCAACCGCCAAAACAGGCGCGGTGTTCAATGCGTTCCATGGTGCTCTCCTGCGCGGCGCGTCAGCGCACGCGTGCTTCTGGTAGATGCCGACCTTGGTCGGCTTATCCACGCCCGGCGTGGACGCCTTGGTTGATCAGTTCATCCAGCTGTGCCAGCAGGCGCAGCAACGATTCGACGCCAGGCTGGCCGTCCAGGTTGCGATACGCCGCGACCGCCACGTCGCTGCGCGGTGGCCACAGGCCGTCGGCGCGGGCTTCGTGCAGGCGCGGCAGGAATACCTGTGCCAGCCAGTGCTCGAACGGCATTTCATCAATGCCGAAGGGCGAGTCCACCACGCGCGGTGGACCCACGCCGCCCTCGACCCAGCCCAGCGCGCGCAGCGCCTGCTCGATCGGGTCGACCAGGGCCGCGCGCGGATCCTTCGCACGCGGCCTGCGCAGGGCGTCGAACCAGCCCACGCCGCGGCTCAGTAGTGGACCACCGAACGGATCGACTTGCCTTCATGCATCAGGTCGAAGGCGTCGTTGATCTTGTCCAGGTCCATGGTGTGGGTGACGAACGGGGCCAGTTCGATATCGCCCTTCATCGCATCCTCGACCATGCCCGGCAGCTGGCTGCGGCCCTTCACGCCACCGAAGGCGGTGCCCATCCACTTGCGGCCGGTCACCAGCTGGAACGGACGGGTGGAGATCTCCTGGCCCGAACCGGCCACGCCGATCACCACGCTCTGGCCCCAGCCACGGTGCGCGCATTCCAGCGCCGCGCGCATCACGTTGACGTTGCCGATGCACTCGAAGCTGTGGTCCACGCCCCAGGTCGTCATCTCGACGATGACCTGCTGGATCGGCTTATCGAAATCCTTCGGGTTGATGCAGTCGGTGGCGCCGAATTCGCGCGCCAGTTCGAACTTGGACGGATTGGTGTCCACCGCGATGATGCGGCCGGCCTTGGCCTGGCGCGCGCCCTGGATCACCGCCAGGCCGATGCCGCCGAGGCCGAACACCGCCACGCTGTCGCCTTCCTGCACCTTGGCGGTGTTGTGCACCGCGCCGATGCCGGTGGTGACGCCGCAGCCGAGCAGGCAGACGTGTTCCGGGTTTGCTTCCGGATTGATCTTCGCCAGCGACACTTCGGCCACCACGGTGTACTCGCTGAAGGTCGAGCAACCCATGTAGTGGTACAGCGGCTCACCGTTGTAGCTGAAGCGGCTGGTGCCATCGGGCATCACGCCCTTGCCCTGGGTCGCGCGCACGGCCACGCACAGGTTGGTCTTGCCGCTCTTGCAGAACAGGCACTCGCCGCACTCGGCGGTGTACAGCGGAATCACGTGGTCGCCCGGCTTGACGCTGGTCACGCCCTCGCCCACTTCAACCACGATGCCGGCGCCTTCATGGCCCAGCACCACCGGGAACAGGCCTTCCGGATCATCGCCGGACAGCGTGAACGCATCGGTGTGGCAGACACCGGTGTGGGTGATCTTCACCAGCACTTCGCCCTTCTTCGGCGGGGCGACGTCGATCTCGACGATCTGCAGCGGCTGGCCGGGACCAAAGGCGACGGCGGCACGGGACTTCATGGTGGACTCTCCAGAGACAGGCAATGACAGGATGGGCGGCGCCATGTTGCGCCGTCGTTTATTTCAGGTACGAGCGGATCAACGCGCTCATGTCGCGCACGCGTTCAGCGCGTTGTTCATCGGAGGCGGCGGGTTGCCCGAACTCCTCGCGCAGATGGGCCTCCATCACCTCGGACATCAGGCCGTTGACCGCGCCACGGATGGCGGCGATCTGCTGCAGCACCGGCCCGCAGTCGGCGCCAGCTTCCAGCGCGCGGTCCAGCGCATCGCACTGGCCACGGATGCGGCGCACGCGGGCCAGGACCTTCTTCTTCTCTTCGGGGGAGTGCGGCATGGCGGCGCCACCTCGGAACTATACTGGGGGATAGTATACACGGATGTTTTTAAGGTGACGGGAATGGCATCTCCGGGCTCCGCAACGGCGCCCTTGAATTCATCAAGATCAATCACTTACAGAAACCCAGCTTCTACCATCAACACATGAGGCATGCTCTGGGAACTGCAGAATCAGGAACAGGTAATGGGCGTTGGTATCCAGCTCGGGCGCATCACCGATGAGATCGGCAGCGGCGACTTTCTGTACGCGTTCTTCTCGACGATCACCGGCAATCTGGAACCGGATGGATGGGGAAGCCGATTCCCTATCCTCATGAGGCAACTGTACGCCGGCGGACTGCAGCAATCAGATGCTGCCGACGCGCTGGCCGAACTGCATAGGGTCCGCCGCGAGCTGGCCGAGCTTCCGCCAGCCCGTGTCATATGGTCGTTCGAGGATCGAACCCAGCGTCCACCGTGGGGAAACGATATCGCTGGCGACATCGACAGCCTGGCGACCTACTTCGTCACCTCACATGGGCGCGATCTGATCGCGCTTCTGGCTGAGGTGTTTGAAGCACTTCAGGAAGGCGAAGACACGTCCGCCCGGATCGTCGACTACTGACGCCCTACGCTCAGTCAAACAGGCCCTGAGCCGCCAGCCGCGCCAGCTCATCCACCACATAGCGCACCTTCGGCCGCAGGTGCCGGGTCGGTGGCCACAGCGCATGGATGTCGATATGCCGTTGCATGTGCGCATCCAGCACCGAGTGCAGCGCGCCGGATTCCAGATGTCGGCGTACCAGTGAAATGGGCATCTGGCAGATGCCCAGTCCTGCGATGGCCGCATCGATCACCGCGTCACCATCGTTGAGCTGGTAGGCCGCGTTCGGGATGAATGTTCCCTCGGCATCATCACTGCCAATCCGCCACGCCACCGGTTGCCCATGGCGGAAGCCAACGATGCTGCGATGCTGCGCCAGTTCCTCCACGGTCGCAGGCACGCCATGCGCCTGCAGGTACTCCGGCGATGCGCAGGTGACCAGGCGCTGGCGACCCAGCCGGCGCACGACCAGGTGCTCGGCCTGGTGCAACCCGCCGAAGCGGATCAGCAGGTCGATGCCCTCTTCGACGGGATCGACGAAATGATCGGTGAAGGTCATCGTCAGTTGCAGGTCCGGGTACTGCCGGCACAGGCGCAGCAGCACGGGCAGCACCACCAGCCGCCCGAACGAGGACGGCATGTCGATGCGCAGCCGTCCGCTGGGCAGGCCGGCCGACCCCAGGCAGGCTTCGGCGGCGGAGATTTCTTCCAGCGCCGCCGCGCACGATGCGTAGTACGCCTCGCCGTCGGTGGTCAGCGCGATGCGCCGCGTGGTGCGGTGGAACAGGCGCACGCCCAGCCGCGCTTCCAGCCGGGCGATGGCCTTGCCCACTGCCGAGCGCGAGATGCCCAGCGCGTCGGCAGCCTCGGTGAAGCTGCCTGAGCGGGCCGTGGTAACGAAGGTCACCAGGCCATTCAACGATTCCAGCGGCAGCATCTATCACGCTCCATTGGGGACAAATAGTCCCGCGCCCAGGGAGATCGAAGCGCTTTATGCGTCCGCATGTCAACTCCATCCTGTGTGCATCGCGCCGCTGGCGCCTTCCCCCACACCGAGATGACCGACATGATCGCCGCCCTGTTCCGCCCCTTCGATCTGGCAGGCACCGCCCTGCGCAACCGCATCGCGATGGCCCCGATGACCCGCGCCCGCAACCCCGGTGCGGTCGCCAACGAACTCACCGCGCAGTACTACCGGCAGCGCGCCAGCGCCGGCCTGATCATCAGTGAAGGCACCCCGGTCTCGCCGCAGGGCCAGGGCTACATCGACGTCCCGGGTATCTGGTCGGCCGAGCAGGTGGCCGGGTGGAAGCTCGTCACCGAGGCGGTGCATGCCGCACAGGGCACGATCTTCGCCCAGCTCTGGCACGTCGGCCGCATGTCGCATTCCTCGCTGCAGCCCGACGGTGGGCAACCGGTCAGCGCCGGTACCCGCCCGGTGGCCAGCGCACCGAAGAACACCTCGTTCGTGTACCTGGACGATGGCAGCCGCGGCCACGCCGATCCCACCCCGGCACGTGCACTGGAGACCGCAGAGATCCCCGGCATCGTCGACGACTTCGTGCGCGGCGCAGAGAACGCCATTGCCGCCGGATTCGACGGCATCGAACTGCATGCCGCCAACGGCTACCTGTTCGAACAGTTCCTCAACCCGGTCATCAACCAGCGCGAAGATCACTACGGCGGCTCGCTGCCCAACCGCGCGCGCTTGATCCTGGACACCGTCGATGCGATGGCCCAGCGCATCGGTGCGCAGCGCATCGGCGTGCGCCTGGCACCGAACAATCTCACCTTCGACATGCCGTTCTACCCCGACAACGAGGCCACCTATCTGTACCTGGCCGAGGAACTGGGCAAGCGCGGCCTGGCCTATGTGCATCTCAACGACAACCAGCAGGCGGGCCAGTCGGTGCTGGGCGAGGCCTTCCTGCAGCAGTTCAAGCAGGCCTACGGTGGCACCGTGATCCTGGCCGGCGGCATGACCCGCGAACGCGCCCTGCAGCTGGTCGAGGCCGGCACCATCGACCTGGCCGCGTTCGGCCAGCCGTTCATCGCCAACCCGGATCTGGTCGAACGCCTGCAGCGCAACATCGCGCTGGCCACGCCCGACCGCAGCACCTATTACGGGGGCGGCGAGGCGGGCTATCTCGATTACCCGGCCGCAGGCTGATCCCGCACGGGGCCCGCACGGGGTCGGATCCCCTTCCAACGGAAAGGGCTCTGACCCCTGTTCGGCGAACAAGGAGTCAGAGCCACGCTGCGCCCGGATCCGACCCCAGCCCTCAGGCGTCCTCGCGCACGTAGGCGAACGACTCGTCCAACCGCTCGAAGCCGATCACTTCAGCGACGATGGCCTGTGCCTCGTCTTCGCTGAAGTTGCCTTCTTCAATATCGTCAACGCGGGCGAACAGCCGCTGCAATGCCGCGTACTGGTCGCCGCGCAGGAAGGAATGGTGAGTCTGCAGCCAGCGCTGCAGATTCCCGGCCAGCTCGCCGTGCGACAGCAGTGTGTACGGCCGCTGGTAGTCGGCAACCGCTTCGACCATCTTGCGGAACACGAAATCCTGGTAGCTGGCGGCCAGCACGTCGGCACGGTCGTCGTCATGCCACACCATCACCACCGGCGGTTCGCTGAAACCGGGCGCGTTGCTCCAGAAACAGTAACTGTCACCCGCGCCGGTCCGCGCAAAGGGCAGCAACTGCAGGTCAGTGCGCAGGGGATTGTAATGATCCTCCGCGGTCAGCTCCTGCCACGCCTCGAGCAGTTCATCGTCCTCCAACGGCTCATAGTCCTGGGCGTACAGCAGCACCGGCGGTTCTGCCTGCAGCGCCGGGAATACCACCTCGGACCATTCCGGATGGGGAGCACCCCAGCTCAACCGACCCGCTGCATGCAACTGCTTGAACAGGGGCGGGAAGGTCTGGCCGGTGGCCTGTTCGATGCCGGATAGCGCGCTCATGGATGTCCTTGTCGATGGAGACCGCCCAGCTTGTCCGAATCCGCGCAGGAGATGAACCGGCGGCACCACGCGGCAGGACTAGACTGCGACCACCGGATGCCGCCCATCGCTACCATGAACGCCACTGCCCACAGCTTCATCGTCAACATGGACGTGCCCGACCTGGCCGCCGCCGAAGACTTCTACATCCGGGCCTTCGGCCTGCGCATCGGCCGCCGTCTCGGCCCGGGCGCCGTGGAGCTGCTCGGTGGGCCAACGCCGCTCTACCTGCTGCACAACGACGCCGGCAGCGCCGCCACGGAAGACGGCGACGTGCGCGACTACGAGCGTCATTGGACGCCGCTGCACCTGGACTGGGTGGTGGATGACATTGAAGCCGCGCTGGCACGTGCAGTTGCGGCCGGGGCGACACTCGAGCAGTCCGTGCGCGAGCGTCGCTGGGGACGCATCGCCGTACTGGCTGATCCGTTCGGGCATGGCTTCTGCCTGATCCAGTTCAGTGGCGAAGGCTACGATGCGCTGGTTGAATGACCGGCGCGCCGTTCACCACGGCAACGGCACTGCTTCGCCGTTGGCGCGCTCGCCGTAGTACAGCGAAGGCAGCAGCCGCGACAGGAAACTGAACTCCGTATAGCAGTGCCTGAGCAGGCCCAGGCCGACCGCGTCGCCGGCATCGCGACGCGGATCGGCGCTATCCAGGCCGAGCACGAAGCGGCTGCGCAGCACGCAGCCAAACGGCGTATCGCGCGCCACATGCAGCATCTGCCCATCGCAGGGATCGCCCTGTACATCCAGACGCACGTGATCACTGAAGCCGATGCGCGCGGCGATCACCGCCGATACATGGCGTGCATCCTGTGCCGCCTGCAGGCGTTCGGGCACCAGCAAGGTGCGCGGGTCATGGAACTTCAGGCGCGCCGCCACCGGCGGAATGTCAGCGAGCGATTCCACCGCATGGATGCTGGCGCCGTGGTAGCTGCGCCCGCGCTGCCAGGCCGCGTCCCAGCCGCGATGCTCGACATGATCGACCGGATGCCACCAGCGGATGTGCTGGGTGGTCTCGAAGAAGGTGAACCACCAGTCCAGCATGCGGCCCTTGCAGCCGTGCAGATCGGTGCGCACCGCCACCAGCAGCGTGCCGTCTTCGCTGCGCTGGATGCCGGTTTCCAGATGCATCGGCGCCGGGTCCAGCAGATCGTGGTGGTCCAGCCAGGGGCGAGCGTTCACAGCGGTATCCATTGGGGTCTTCTACAGGTTGGGAGACCCGACAATACGGAAACGTATACCGTTTCGCAATTAACCGGATGCGGTAAGATGGGCGCAATGAACAGCACCACCCTGCCCGCGACCACATCACCGACCCGCCGCCGTGGCCGCCCTGCGCGACCGGAAGCCGAAGTCCGCCACGCGGTGCTGCAGGCGACGCTGGAGCTGCTGCTGGCACAGGGTTACGAGGCCACCACCATCGAAGCGGTGGCGGCGCATGCCGGGGTAGCGAAGAAAACCGTGTACCGCCATGCCAGCAACCGCGAGGAACTGGTCGGGTTGGCGGTGCGCGAGTGGACCGACGGCTTCGCGCCACAGCTGCAGCGTGATGCGCGCAATGCCCAAGAGGTCGTGCCGTTGCTGCAGGACATCCTGCACGCGGTGTGCACGCAGGCGCTATCGGCGCAGGCGGTGCAGGTGTTTCGCCTGCTGGCCACCGATTTCCCCGGCAAGGACGCGCTGCTGCAGGCCTACCTCGACAACGGCATCGAACGCGGCCGTGCGCTGCTGGCCGACTGGCTGGCACGTCAGCAGCAGCGTGGACTGCTGCGCGAGGGAGATTCCGCATGCATGGCGCGGCTGATCCTGGCGATGGCCGTGGCCGAGCCGCTGCGTGAACGTGTGATCGGCGTGGTGGCCGAGGATGCGCCGGTGGAGATGCATCTGCGTGAGTGCGTGGCGTTGTTGGCGCCGGTGTTGCAAGGGCCGTAGCGTGGTGCCATCCACGCATGGCGTGGATCTACCGGCCGATGTCGATTCGTTGGTCGGCAATGGCCTGCCCCGGTGGGTGCCGACCGTTGGTCGGCACCACGTCATCCATCGCGACTCACTCGCGCAACATATCCACGAACGCACGCAGCGCGCCCGGCATCTGCCGCTGCTTCGGGTAGTACAGCGCGAAGCCGGCAAACGGCTCGCTCCAGTCTTCCAGCACCGCCACCATCTGCCCCGATTCGATGTACGACCTTGCCGTGTCTTCCAGCACGTACGCCAGGCCGATGCCATCCAGAACGGCGCGCACGATCGTGCCCTGCTCGCACAGGGTCAACCGCCCGGGCACGTCGATCTCCAGCGCCTGCCCATCGCGCTCGAACTGCCACTTGTACAGGTGCCCACTGGCGAAGCGGAAGCGGATGCATTCGTGCGCGGCCAGGTCGCGCGGATGCTGCGGTGCCGGCCGACGCCGCAGGTAGTCCGGCGAGCCGACGATCAGCCCGCGCAGTGGCGGCCCCATCGGCACCGCCACCATGTCCTCCGGCACGAACTCATGCAGGCGCACGCCGGCGTCGTAGCCCTCGGCGACGATGTCGACCAGGCCGTCATTTTCGGTCAGCTCCACCCGCACGTCGGGATGGGCGTGCAGGAAGCGCGCCAGCCTCGGCCCCAACTGGGTCGGTACCGCCGCGCGGGTGGCGTTGATGCGCAGCAGGCCGGCCGGGGCTGCGCGGAAGTGGTTCATTTCTTCCAGTGCGTCGTGCACCTGCCCCAACGCCGGCTGCAGGCGCTCCAGCAGGCGCTGCCCGGCCTCGGTCAGGGCCACGCTGCGGGTGGTGCGATGGAACAGGCCCACGCCCAGCCGTTCTTCCAGCGCGCGGATCGCATAGCTCACCGCCGAGGTCGACAATGCCAGTTCGGCACCGGCGCGGCGGAAGCTGCGGTGGCGGGCGACTGCGGCAAACGCGGCCAGATGGGTCAGGTTGTCAGTGGCCATTGTGCAGTTTCACTTGATGAATCATGCCGATATCCGCGCTTCTTGCTGCTGGTTGCGGGGCGTATTGTAAAACGCCTTTCGATAAACCCTGCCAAGGATTCCCCATGTCCCTCGCCCGTGGTTACGCCGCCCATTCCCATACCGACCCGCTGGTCCCGTACGAGTTCGAACGCCGCGCGGTCGGCCCGGACGACGTGCGCATCGAGATCCTCTACAGCGGCATCTGCCATTCCGACCTGCACCAGGCCCGCGATGACTGGGGTGGCTCGATCTACCCGATGGTGCCGGGCCACGAGATCATCGGCCGGGTGACCGAAGTCGGCAGCAACGTCACCCGCTTCAAGGTTGGCGACCACGCCGGCGTCGGCTGCATGGTCGACTCGTGCCGCCACTGCGACGCCTGTGAGCACGATCTGGAGCAATATTGCGCCGAAGGCGCGACCTGGACCTACAACGGCCGTGAACGCGAAACCGGCGCGCCGACCTACGGCGGCTATTCCGACCACGTGGTGGTCGAGCAGCGCTTCGTGGTGAAGGTGTCCGACACCCTCGACCTGAAGGCGGCCGCCCCGCTGTTGTGCGCCGGCATCACCACCTGGTCGCCGCTACGCCACTGGAAGGTCGGCCCGGGGCAGAAGGTGGGCGTGATCGGTCTCGGTGGCCTTGGCCACATGGGCGTGAAGTTCGCCAAGGCACTGGGCGCGCACGTCGTGATGATCACCACCACGCCGGAAAAGGGTGCCGATGCCAAGCGCCTGGGCGCCGATGAGGTACTGGTCTCGCGCGATGCCGCGCAGATGAAGGCGCACGCCGGCAGCTTCGACTTCCTGCTCAACACCATCCCGGTCGGCCATGACACCAACCCGTACATGGGCCTGCTCAAGCGCGAGGCCACCATGTGCCTGGTCGGCGTGCTGACCGAACTGGACCCGCCGCTGACCGGCGGCAGCGTGATCTTCGGCCGCAAGCACCTGACCGGCTCGGCAATCGGCGGCATGGCCGAAACCCAGGAAATGATGGACTTCTGTGCCGAGCACGGCATCGTCAGCGACGTCGAGATCATCGACATCAAGAACGTCAACGAAGCCTGGGAACGCATGGCGAAGAACGATGTGCGCTACCGCTTCGTGATCGACATGGCGACGATGCAGAACGCCGCCTGATCCAGGGCAGATGCGAAAAAGAAAAACCCCGGCAATGCCGGGGTTTTTCTTCTGGTAGTGCCGGCCGCTGGCCGGCAACCCCATACATCTGCCGGCCAGCGCCCGACACTACCGCAATCCACTCAGTACGCGAACTCGCGGAACACCGGATCGACGTCGCCGTGCCAGCGGCCATGGAACAGCGCCAGCTTGCGCTCGGCCGGGGTCAGGCCGGATTCGACGATCTCCTGCAGCACGTCCAGGAACTTGCTCTCGTCCTGGCCGTCGGCATTGCGCGCCGCACGGCGCCTGAGGCCTTCGACGGAAATCTTCACCGCTTCGCGGGCCAGGTCGCGCACCGTGCCATTGCGGAACGGCAGGTTCATCGCATGCTTCGGCACGCCGTCGCGCAGTGCATGGCGCTCGGCCAGGGTGAAATCGCGTACCAGGTCCCAGGCGGCATCCAGTGCGGTGTCGTCATACAACAGGCCCACCCAGAATGCCGGCAGCGCACACAGGCGGCTCCACGGGCCACCATCGGCACCGCGCATTTCCAGGTACTTCTTCAGGCGCACTTCCGGGAACGCGGTGGTCATGTGGTCCGACCAGTCGCGCAGCGTCGGCAGCGCACCCGGCAGCACCGGCAGCCTGGCCTGCATGAAATCGCGGAAGCTCTGCCCGCTGGCGTCGTGGTAGATGCCATCGCGGTAGGAGAAATACATCGGCACGTCGAGCAGGTAGTCGACATAGCGCTCGTAACCAAAACCATCCTCGAACACGAAGTCGAGCATGCCGGTGCGGTCGGCGTCGGTGTCGGTCCAGATGTGCGAGCGGTAGCTCAGGTAGCCGTTCGGCTTGCCTTCGGTGAACGGCGAATCGGCGAACAGCGCGGTGGCGATCGGCTGCAGCGCCAGCGACACGCGGAACTTCTTCACCATGTCCGCTTCGGTGGCGTAGTCCAGGTTCACCTGCACCGTGCAGGTGCGGGTCATCATGTCCAGGCCCAGCGAACCGACCTTGGGCATGTACGAGCGCATGATCTTGTAGCGCCCCTTCGGCATCCAGGGCATTTCATCGCGCTTCCACTTCGGCTGGAAGCCCATGCCGAGGAAACCCAGCTGCAGTTCGCCGGCCACCTGTGCCACTTCGTTGAGGTGGGTGCCGGTCTCCACGCAGGTCTGGTGGATGGTCTCCAGCGCCGCGCCGGACAGTTCCAGCTGTCCAGCCGGTTCCAGCGTCACCGAGGCACCGTCGCGCAGCAGCGCGATCGTGTTGCCGTTTTCCTGCACCGGCTCCCAGCCGAAGCGGACCAACCCGTTGAGCAACGCTTCGATGCCGCGCTCGCCCTCGAAGGTCGGCGGGCGCAGGTCATCCAGGCGGAACCCGAACTTCTCGTGCTCGGTGCCGATGCGCCACTGCGCGCGGGGCTTCTCGCCGGAGGCGATCACCTCCACCAGCTGCGAGCGGTCGGTAATGGGGGTATCGGCGACGTGGCTGGGGCTCGACAAGGGGAAGGCTCGCTGGACGGTGGCGGGGGATGTGGGGCTCGCGGCCTTCCATCGCAAGGGCGCACTATAGCGTGGCACCCCGTTGCGTCATGCGACGGTGACGGGTTTCAGCATCCTACCGACGCCCTCTTGACCCTCGTACACTCGGCGTCATGAACCGTCATTCGCGACACCCCGAACTGCACCGCTCCGAGCGCGTCGGCTGGTTGCGTGCCGCCGTGCTGGGGGCCAACGATGGCATCGTCTCGGTGGCCGGCCTGGTGGTCGGCGTGGCGGCCAGCGGCGCCTCCGCCACCACTATCCTTGCCACCGGCGTGGCCGGCACCGTGGCCGGCGCGATGTCGATGGCCGCCGGCGAGTATGTATCGGTGCAGACCCAGGCCGACACCGAAGCGGCCGACCTGGCAATGGAAAAGCGCGAGCTGCGCGAAGACCCGCACAGCGAACTGGAGGAGCTGGCCGCGATCTACCGCCACCGCGGCCTGGAGCCTGCATTGGCCCGGCAGGTGGCCGAACAGCTTACCGCCCACGATGCACTGGGTGCCCACGCCCGCGATGAGCTGGGCATCACTGACACCCTGCGCGCGCGCCCGCTGCAGGCGGCGCTGGCCTCGGCCGGTGCGTTCACCTGCGGTGCGGCGCTGCCGGTGCTGACCGCCCTGCTCGCGCCGACCGACAAGGTTGCGTTGATGACCACGGCCAGCACCCTGCTCGGCCTGTGCCTGACCGGCGCGGTGGCGGCCCAGGCCGGGGGCGCACCGCCTGTACGCGGCGCGGTCCGGGTGATGTTCTGGGGCGCGCTGGCGATGGCTGCGGCGGCCGGCGTCGGTCGCCTGTTCGGTGCCCAGGTGTCATGACCGGCATGCTGCCAGCGGCCACTGCGTTGCTGGCCGAGATGGCCAGCCTGGCCGGCTGCGGGCGCGCCGAGGGCTATGCCTGCATCACCGCACGCCGCGAGCATGGCGCCAGCTCGGTGGAGGTTCCGCAACCGCAGTTCGCGATCCTGCTGGAAGGCCGCAAGCAGGTACGTACCGCACACCAGTCGCTGACGTTCGTTCCCGGCGACATCCTGCTGCTGACCCAGCGGTGCCGCATCGACGTGGTCAACACCCCCGATCCCTGCAGCGGCCGCTACCTCAGTGCCATGGTGCCGCTCTGCACCGAAGTGCTGGCGGCGGCGCGTACGCTCTGGAATGAAGAGCTTCCCGCCCCCGGCCAGGCGATGGCGCGACTGCCGTTGATCGACCATGGCGCGGTGCTGCGCCAGTGGCGGCAATCGCTGCAGGACGGCCGTTACAGCGACGCGCGGCTGGCCCTGGCCTCGCTGGTGCTGACCCTGTGCCGACAGGGCCACGGCAACCTGCTGCTGCCGCAGGCGCCGAGCCTGGGCGAACAGATCCGCGACCGCATCGCCGCCGAACCGGCTCGCGACTGGCAATCGCGTGATGTGGAAGAACAGTTCGCGCTGAGCGGCGCGACCCTGCGCCGTCGCCTGGCGGCCGAGGACACCAGCCTGCGCCAGCTGCTCACCGAGGCCCGGCTGGCGCATGGCATGCAGCTGCTCTACACCACCGACCTGCCGTTGAAGACCGTGGCCGCGCGCGCGGGCTACCGGTCTGCGGCCAGTTTCAGCAAGCGCTTCGCCGAGCAGTACGGGCTGGCTCCGACAGACATTTGAGGGGGTTCGGCAGGGCTGCGCCCTGCACCTGCCGAAGCAAGAGCAAGAGCAACAGCAATAGCGTGCATCCCGTGGGATGGCGGGGCACTGTGGGTTTGCGGGGACGCCGTAAACCCGTCCATGGGGGCTTGGTCGCCGCATCCATGCGGCTCACACCCCGCCAACCCACAGTGCCCCGCCTTCGACAGATTCCGGCGGCTGTTGGTAGGTGTCGACCTTGGTCGACACATCTGTCAGATATCGAAATCGATCTGGGGTCAGATCCGTTTTCCTGCGGAAAACGGATCTGACCCCGCGAGCTGACAGATCGCGGAAAACTGTCGAAGGCGGGGTGGGTCCGGTTGCGGGAGTGTCCGCGGCATGGGCCCGAGGTATACCTCGGGCGGGTTGGGCAGGATGCCCCGCCCCGGTCTTGCCGTGTGCGCAGGACAGCGCACACGAGCAAGCCGCGGCCAAGCCCCCATGGGTGAGGGCGCTTTGCTTGCGAAGCACTGCTTCGCAAGCGCCCGAACGCCCAGCCGCCAGCGACTGGGCCGGACCGCGGAGCGGGGTTTACGGCGTCTCCCGCAACCGGACCCACCCCGCCATCCCACGGATAGCCCGCTGTCGCTGTTGCTGTTGCTTCGGCCGTTGCCCTGGCTCGTAGCAGGTGCAGGGCGCAGCCCTGCAGACAACACCCCCTCCCTGAGCATTCCGCGCAGTGGTTTGAGCGCCGCGCACACGCCGGCCACGGCACGCTGGGCACAACGGAACCGCCCGTCATCCACCGAGAACCGCCATGATCCTGCGTCCCCTGCCGCTGCGCGGCGCCCTGCTGCTGGCCCTGTCGTCCCTGCCGCTGGCTGCACTGGCCGAAGCCACCTCGCCCGCTCCCACCCAGCAGGTGCCCGGCGTCTACCACCAGCGCGTTGGTGCGCTGCAGGTCACCGCCCTGTTCGACGGCGTGGTCGCGCTGGGCCGGCAGGAAGTGGTCGACGTGCCGCCGACACTGGTCAGCCGCCTGTTGGAAGGCCGCTACGTACCGGAAGACAAGAAGGGCCTGCAGACCGCGATCAACGCCTTCCTGGTGCGCCAGGGCAACCACCTGACCCTGGTCGATACCGGAACCGCGCAGTGCTTCGGCCCCGGCCTGGGCCAGGTGCTGGGCAACCTGCGCGCCTCCGGCGTGGACCCGGCCGAGGTGGACGAGGTGCTGCTGACCCACGCCCACCCGGACCATCTGTGCGGCGTGCTCGACGCGCAGGGCAAGCCGGCCTACCCGAATGCCACGGTGTGGTTGTCCAAGGCCGATGCCGATTACTGGCTCAGCCCGGCCAGCGAGGCCACGGCGCCGAAGGGCGTGCGCTTCGCCTTCCCGCTGGCACGCAACGCGGTCGCGCCCTACCAGGCCAGCGGCCACCTGCGCACGTTCAGCCCCGGCGATGCCCTGCCCGGTGGCGCGGTGGCGATGGACACCCACGGCCATACCCCCGGCCATGTCTCCTACCGGTTCGACAGCCAGGGCCAGTCACTGCTGGTGTGGGGTGATGTGCTGCACTTCCATGCGGTGCAGTTCGCGCACCCGGAAGCGGCATTCGAGGCCGATTCGGACCGCAAGGCGGCCATCGCCAGCCGTCGCGGGCTGCTGCAGCAGGCCACCGCCAACGGTTGGTGGGTGGCCGGTGCGCACCTGCCGTTCCCGGGCCTGGGCCATGTGCGTGGCGAGGGCCAGGCCTATGCGTGGGTGCCGGCGGAGTATTCGCCGTTGTGAGGGTGTGCCGACCAAGGTCGGCACCCACCCGATCGGGTAGCGGCCGGCTGCCCGGTAGCGCCCGGCTGCCAGCCGGGCGACCGTAAATGCCTTATTCCAGCCCCAGCCAGCCGCCGATCACGCCGCGGGCTTCGTCCACGCCGGTACGGTCCTCGCCGGAGAACACCTGCACGCTGACGCTGTCACCGTAAGCCGATTGCAGCTCCTTGCGCACCTTCTGCAGGGACTGCATCTGCTGGCTGCGGCTGAGCTTGTCGGCCTTGGTCAGCAACGCGTGCGCCGGCAGGCCACGCTGCACGGCATAGGACAGCATCTGCCGGTCGTAGTCCTTCAGGGGGTGGCGGATGTCCATCACCACCACCAGGCCCTTGAGGGCCTCGCGGGTGCGGAAATACTTGTCAATGAAGGCCTGCCAGTGCGCCTGCAGGTCCAGCGGCACCTTGGCGTAGCCGTAACCGGGCAGGTCGACCAGATGCGCTTCCGGGGTGACCTGGAAGAACACCAGCTGCTGGGTGCGGCCGGGGGTCTTGGAGACACGGGCCAGGGCGTTCTGGCGGGTCAGCGCGTTGAGCGCACTGGACTTGCCGGCGTTGGAGCGGCCGGCGAAGGCCACTTCAGCCCCTTCGTCGGGCGGCAGCTGCCGCACGTTGTGGGCCGAAAGGTGGTAACGGGCGCGTTCGATGAGCAATGACATGTGCCTAGGATCGCATGTTGCGGCGCCGCGCGCCCGTGCCGGCGGCCGCTGCGGCCATTTTGCTGCACTGCTGCGTTGACCGTGCGCGGAAACGGCGTTGATAATCCGGGCGATGCCGGCGGCCACCGTCCGGCCCGGTCCATACGGAGCTTCAGCATGCGCCACGCTCGCGTTCTTGCCGTATCCGCCCTTGCCACTGCTGTAGTCGTTGCCGCTGCTGCGTTCGCGCAGACCACGTTGACCCCGCTGCCCGACAACGGGCCGATCAATACCGCCTCGCTGGAGGTGGACTTCAGCAAGACCCACTGGGGCGATGCCAAGGCCGGCCAGACCAAGGCGACGGCCTGTGCGGCCTGCCATGGCGCCGACGGCAATTCCACGGTGGAGATGTATCCGTCCATCGCTGGCCAGAGCGAACGCTACGTGGCCCAGCAGATGGCCCTGATCGCCAATGGCCAGCGCAGTTCCGGCGCCGCGGTGGCGATGGTGCCGTTCGTGCAGAACCTCACCCCGCAGGACATGCGTGATATCGGCGCCTACTTCGCCACGCAGAAGGCCAACGCGGGCATCGCCGATGACACGGCGGTCACCGACGGCCCCTACAAGGGCATGAAGTTCTACGAGATCGGCCAGCAGCTCTACCGCGGTGGCGATGCCAAGCGCGGCCTGCCGGCCTGCATGGCCTGCCACGGCCCCAGCGGTGCCGGCAATCCCGGCCCGGCCTATCCGCACCTCGGTGGGCAGCACGCCAGCTATGTCGCGCGCCGCCTGCAGGAGTACCAGGCCGGCCAGACCAACGAGACCGACAAGGCGCACTTCCAGATCATGGCCACGGTCGCGCAGAAGCTCAGCGAGCAGGAGGTGCAGGCGCTGTCGAGCTACCTGCAGGGCCTGCACAACAAGGCCGACGATGTGGCCGCTGCGGCCACGCCGACGCAACCGGCTGCCGCCCCCTGACCACCATTGGTCGGCCCGGGCCGCGACGCCGGCCCACGGCTGCGGTATGTTTCCTTCACGCCGGCGACCGCGCCGGCGTTGCTTTTTTCAACGGAGATGCGTGTCGATGAGGTTGATTTCCCGCCTGCTGTTGTCCGTGCTGGTGCTGCTGCCGCTGGCAGCCTGCGCCGCCACCCCCGCCAATGCCCCGCTGGTCGAGGGCAAAGACTACGAGCGCATCGCCCAGCCAGGCCCGTTCCAGCCGCTGGCCGGCAAGATCGAAGTGGTCGAGGTCTTCGGCTATACCTGCCCGCACTGCGCCCATTTCGAACCGCAGCTGGAAGCCTGGGCGGCCAAGCTGCCGGCCGACGTGCGTTTCACCCCGGTGCCGGCGGCCTTCGGTGGCGCCTGGGATGCCTGGGCACTGGCCTACTACGCCGCCGACGAAGTCGGCGTGGCCAAGCGCAGCCACGCTGCCGTGTTCAAGGCCCTGCACGAGCAGGGATCGCTGCCGATGCAGAACGTCTCGGCCGATGAGCTCGCCACGTTCTACAAGGCCTACGGCGTGACCCCGGACCGCTACCTCCAGGCGCTGCGCGGCGATGCCGTGCAGAAGAAGGTCGAGGCCGCGCGCGCGTTCGCCCAGCGCACCAAGATCCCGGGCACTCCGGCCATCATCATCAACGGCCAGTACCTGGTGCGGGGCAACAGCTTCGACGACCAGCTACGCATCGCCTCGGCGCTGATCGCGCAGGCCCGCGCCGCCCGCGGCCGCTGAACCAACGCCCACCCTCGACACGGCGCTGTCGCCGCCGCATGTCATCATTTCCCCCTGGCTGGCGCCTGGCGCCGGCCCCCACCTTTCCAGATGCTGGAGACGTTTCCATGAAGATCCGTTACGCCCTCGCCCTCGCAGCGCTGCTGCCGATCCTGGCTGCCTGCAAGGCTGATGACGGCAGCACCAACACCACCGCGGCCCCGGCCGCACCGGCAGCCGCCCCGGCCACCACCGAACCGGCCGCTGCGCCGGCCACGGGCAGCGAAGGCACCGCTCCGGCTGCCGCCGAAGGCGAAAAGGCCCCGGCCGAAGCCGCCCCCGCCGCGGCGCCGGCCCCGACCACCGCCGCGCTGACCGGCCCGGCCCCGGTGGAAGGCGCCGATTACCAGGTGATCCCGAACGGCCAGCCGTTCCAGCCGGCTGCCGGCAAGATCGAAGTGACCGAGATCTTCGGCTACGTCTGCCCGGCCTGCGCCGCATTCCAGCCGCTGGTCGGCCCGTGGAAGGCCGGCCTGCCCAGCGACGTGAACTTCGTCTACGTGCCGGCCATGTTCGGCGGCACCTGGGATGACTACGCCCGTGCCTTCTACGCCGCGCAGACCCTGGGCGTGCAGGAAAAGACCCACGAAGCGCTGTACGCCGCCATCCACTCGCAGAAGACCCTGAAGGGCGAGCGCGGCCGTGACTCGGTGGAAGACATCGCCAAGTTCTACGCCGCCTATGGCGTGGATCCGAAGCAGTTCGCCGCCACCATGGGCAGCTTCGCGGTGAACGCCAAGACCAACTCGGCCAAGCAGTTCGCCCAGCGCAGCCAGATCAGCGGCACCCCGTCGATCATCGTCAACGGCAAGTATCTGGTGAAGGGCAAGAGCTTCCCGGACATGCTGCGCATCGCCGACCACCTGATCGCCCGCGAACGCGGTGCGGCCCAGGCTCACTGATCCAAGAGAAGCATTTCCCGGCCGTGAATTCCCCCCGTACACGGACCCTGCGCTTGCTGACGGCCAACATCCAGGCCGGCTCAAGTACCCGCCGCTACAGCGACTATGTGACCCGCAGCTGGTCACATGCGCTGCCGGCGGGGCGCAAGCGCAGCAGCCTGGACGCGATCGCCACCCTGGCGCGCGACCATGACATCGTCGGCCTGCAGGAGGCCGACCCGGGCAGCCTGCGCTCGGGCTTCACCAACCAGACCCACTACCTGGCCCAGCGCGCCGGCTTCAACTACTGGAGCCACCAGCCGAACCGGCGCATGGGCGGCGTGGCGTCCAGTGCCAATGGCCTGCTGAGCAAGCTGGAACCGGTGGAAGTGCAGGACCATGCCCTGCCCGGCCGCATCGGCGGGCGCGGCGTGCTGCTGGCCAAGTTCGGCGACGGTACAGATGGCCTGGCGGTGGCGGTGGCGCATCTGTCATTGGGCGCGGGCTCGCGGATGTCGCAGCTGGGCTTCATCGCCGAGCTGCTGTCCGACCACCCCAACGCGGTGCTGATGGGCGACTTCAACTGCCTGGCCGAACGCCCGGAAATGCAGGTGCTGTACCAGAAGACCCGGCTGCAGCCCCCGGGCTGCATCGTGCCGACCTTCCCCAGCTGGCGCCCCGACCGCGCCATCGACCACATCCTGGTCAGCAGTGGCCTGCAGACTCGTACCGTGGAAGCCGTACCAGCCGCGTTCTCCGATCACCTCGCCCTGGCGATGCAGATCGACGTCCCGGCCGACGCCCTGCGCTGACTCGCCGTTACGGTAGGTGCGGACCGTTGGTCCGCACGCTCTGCGCCGGGCGCCGCCCGGCGCCCCCTAAATCGGGGCATAAACGACTTAATCCCCTCCGTCCCCTTTTTTTCAGGCGGTGACGGGTGCCTTCAGGCGCCGCGCGGTCATCGTGCTGCCCACCGAGGCCAGCACCGTGCAGCCGATCGCCAGCCACTGCAGCCCATGCAAGTGCTCGTGCAGCAGAAGCATGGCCCACAGCGCGGCCACCGCCGGTTCCATGCTGATCAGGATGCCGAAGGTCTCCTTCGGCAGGCGCTTGAGCGCCATCATCTCCAGTGACATCGGGATCGCGCTGGACACCAGCGCCACCAGCAGCCCGGCGGCCAGGATCTTCGGGTCGAGCAGCGCGGCACCGGCATGCGCCACGCCCACCGGCACCACCACCAGGGATGCCGCCAGCAGCCCCAGCGACACCGAATGCCCGGCGTGCAGGTGGCCGGCACGCTTGCCGAACACGATGTACAGGCCCCAGCACGCCGCAGCCCCCATCGCATACAGCACGCCAGCGGGATCCAGCGCCGGACCACCGCCGATCGGCAGCAGCAACAGCAGCCCCACCGCTGCACAGCCCACCCAGAGGAAATCGATCGGCCGCCGCGACGACAGCATCGCCACCGTCAGCGGCCCGGTGAATTCGATGGCCACCGCGATGCCGAAGGGAATGGTGCGCAGGGCCATGTAGAACAGCAGGTTCATCAGGCCCAGGGTGAGGCCGTAGCGCAGGATGGTGATGGCATCCGGGCGGCTGGTCTTCCAGCGCCACGGCCGCCAGAACAGCAGCAGCAACAGCGCCGAGAAGCCCACGCGCAGCGCGCTGGTGCCCTGCGCGCCGATCAGCGGGAACAGGTGTTTTGCGTAGGAGGTGCCGATGGCCAGCGAGGTGACCGAGCCGAGCACCGCCAGCGCCGGCAACATCGGCGCGAGTCGTGAGGTCTGCATGGGCAAAGTCTATTGCGCCAGCGCCGAGCACTTGGCTCAATTGACAGCCCGTTCGTGCAACTTCTGCTCGCCATGGCCACCGCCCCCGTGCTCGACAGCTTCGACCGCGCCATCCTCGACCTGCTGCAGCGGGACAACACCCTGCCGCAGCGCGAAATCGCCGAGGCCGTGCACCTGTCCACGCCGGCCGTGCAGCGCCGCATCAAGCGCCTGCAGGACAGCGGCGTGATCGCCGCCAACGTGGCGGTGGTCGACGCGGCCAGGGTCGGGCGACCGCTGACCATCATCGTCGAGGTGCGCGTGGTCAGCGAGCAGCGCGACCGCGTGGCACCGTTCAAGCGCCGCGTGCAGGACGACCCGGCGGTGCAGCAGTGCTACTCGATCACCGGCGATGGCGATTTCCTGCTGCTGGTCTCGGCCGCGTCAATGGAAGAGTACGAGGCAATCACCGAGCGGCTGTTCGGCGCAGATGACAACATCGAGCGCTTCCGCACATCGGTGGCGCTGGGCACGTTGAAGCGCAGTTTCGAGGTGCCGTTGGCCCCGGTTCTGTAGCGCTGAGCCATGCTCGACTGCGCTTTGACCGCACAGCAACAGCCGCCGAGGATGGCCCGGCGCTACAGTCGGAGACCATGAACACATCGCCCTCCCCCGCCCGTCGCCTGCGCCGCTGGTTGCTGCGCGGCCTGTGGCTGGCCATCGCCCTCATTGCCGCGATGGCGCTGTGGAACAGCCCATGGGCCGCTGCGCCGAAGCTGCTGTGGACACTCTCTCGTATGCCGCCGGCCACGCAACTGGCGGTGCCGGTGGACGGCGTGCGGCCACGCCAGATCGCCGACACCTTCGGCGCACCACGTGGCCGTGACCGCTCCCACGCCGGCATCGACATCTTCGCCAAGCGCGGCACCGCGGTGCGCAGCGTCACTGCCGGCGTCATCGCGGACGTCAGCGAGCGCGGCCTCGGTGGCCGCCAGGTCTGGGTGATCGGGCCCGGGCGCGAACGTTACTACTACGCGCATCTGGACGACTGGGCCGAGGGCCTGTCGCGCGGCCAGGTGGTCCAGGCCGGCGACCTGATCGGGCATGTAGGCGACAGCGGCAACGCCAAGGGCACGCCGCCCCACCTGCACTGGGGCATCTACGGCGCCGATGGCGCGCGCGATCCACTGCCGCTGCTGCGCTGAATCCCATCTACTGCGTCGCGCCCTGCGCGAGCGTCTTCCTCGTTCATGATTTGTAAATAGGAATAGTTCGTATTACCATTTATTTCGTTTCCGGTGGTGCCAGGACGGCCTGCCCGCCCGTTTCCCACCCGTAGCGCCTCGCCTTCTGGATGCCGGTCGAGCGCGCGTGCTCGTCCAGGACCCCCATGACCCGTTCCGCCTTCCGTATCCCGCAGCCGCAGCGGCTGTCCGTTGCCGTGCTCGCCATTCTCAGCGCCGTGGCCCCGGCCGCCTTCGCCGACACCGCCGCCGACCCGACCACGCTGGACAAGGTCGTGGTCAAGGGCGAACGCGCCGAAGGCTATTCGGTGCGCCGCACCTCGGCCGGTACCCGCTTCGACCTGGCTCCGCGCGAGATCCCGCAGTCGGTCAGCATCATCAGCCACCAGCGCATCGAAGATCAGAAGCTCGACGACATCATCGACGTGCTGGCCAACACCACCGGCGTGACCAGCACCCAGTCCGACAGCGAGCGCACCGAGTTCTACGCGCGTGGGTTCTACATCGACGCCTACCAGTTCGACGGCCTGCCAACGCAGATGGTGCAGAACTGGAGCTACGGTGACTCCGGCCTGGATCTGGCGCTGTACGACCGCGTGGAAGTGGTGCGCGGCGCCACCGGCCTGCTCAGCGGCGCCGGCAATCCGTCGGCGTCGGTGAACCTGATCCGCAAGCATGCCGACAGCGCCGAGTTGACCGGCAGCGTCTCGGTGAACGTGGGCAGTTGGGGCCGCACCCGCACCACGGTGAATGTGGGCAGCGCGCTCAACGCCAGCGGCAGCGTGCGCGGGCGCGTGATCGGCAGCTATCTGGATACCGACGGCCAGATGGACCGCTACAACCAGCGCAAGACGCTGGGCTACGCCGTCATCGATGCCGACCTGACCCCGGACACCCAGCTGAGCGTGGGCTACGACTACCAGCAGAAGCGCGCCAATGGTGCGACCTGGGGCGGCTTCCCGATGTGGTACGCCGATGGCAGCCCGACCAACTACCCGACCTCGTTCAATCCGTCGCCGGACTGGACCTACTGGGACACCACCAGCAAGCGCGCGTTTGCCACCCTGCAGCACGCCTTCAGCAACGGCTGGAAGTTCAGGATCGGCGCCACCCACGACCGCACCAACGCCGACGACAAGCTGTTCTATCCGTCCTACACCGCGTTCGACAAGGCCACCGGCACCGGCGTCACGCCGATGGCCGGCTACTACAACACCGAGCGCAAGGTCGATGGCATCGATGGCTACATCGACGGCCCGTTCCAGCTGTTCGGCCGCGAGCACCAGTTCATGGCCGGCCTGAGCTACAACAAGCGCGAATTCGCCAACTACGGTGACTTCCAGATGGGTGGCCCCGGCACCGGCTGGAATCCCTTCAGCTCCTATCTCGACTGGACCGGCAACATCGCCCAGCCGAACTGGAACCCGCTGGCGCTGGCCAGCCAGGGCACCATCACCCAGAAGGCCGGCTATGCCGCCACCCGTCTGTCGCTGGCTGATCCGCTGAAGCTGATCCTCGGTGCGCGCTACACCAACTGGAAGAGCGAAGGCGAGAACGACGACCGCGAACACAAGGTGACCACCCCGTACGCCGGCCTGGTGTATGACATCAACGATACCTACTCCGCGTACGCCAGCTACACCGAGATCTTCCAGCCGCAGACCGCACGTGACCGCAACGACCGTTATCTCGACCCGGTCGACGGCAAGAGCTACGAGGTGGGCGTCAAGGGTGCCTGGTTCGACAACCGGCTGAACGCCTCGCTGGCGGTGTTCCGCATCGAGCAGGACAACGTCGCCCAGGTCACCAGCGAGCCGATCATCGGCCGTCCGGGTGAGTTCGCCTCGATCGCCGCACGCGGCACCGTCAGCCGTGGCTTCGAATTCGAAGTGAACGGCGAACTGGCACCGGGCTGGAACGCGACCTTCGGTGCTTCGCGCTATGTGGCCAAGGACATCAACGGCGCCGACATCAGCACCAACCTGCCGCAGACCGCATTGAAGCTGTTCACCAGCTACACCCCGCAGTCGCTGCAGGAACTGACCATCGGTGGCGGTGCCAACTGGCAGAACCGCATCTATTACACCGCGCCGGTGGTGGGTCGCTTCGAGCAGGAAGGTTACGCGCTGGTCAGCGCCTTCGTGCGTTACCGCATCTCGCCGGAGTTCAGCGTGCAGGCCAACCTCAACAACCTGCTGGACAAGAAGTACTACTCGCAGATCACCGGCTACGGTGCGTACGGCGATGGCCGCAATGGCTCGCTGACGTTCACCTGGGCGTTCTGATCAGACGCGGGGTTCGCACGCCCCGCACCTGTAGAGCCGGGCCCATGCTCGGCTCAGAGAATCAGCCGAGCGCGGGCTCGGCTCTACACCCGCAAGGCAGCGCCGGAACTGACCGGCGCTGCCACCGTCACATCAGAAGCGCAGGTCCGCGCGCAGGTACCAGTAACGGCCACGCGGGATGTCGTAGGTCGAAGCGTCGTAGCCGTTCAACGAGCACGACAGGCAGATCGGCGGATCCTTGTCGAACACGTTGTTCAGGCCCGCGGTCAGCTGCAGCCCCTTCATCCAGTCGATCTTGTAGCCCACCTGCATGTCGTGGAAGGTGGTGGCCGACAGCGTGTTGGTGCCCGCAGCCTGGTTGCTGCACACCGGGAAGGCCGCCGCATCGCCGCAGTTCTCGGTCAGCTCGGAGATGTGGCGCACCGTCCAGTTGGCACTCCAGCGATCCATCGTCCAGCCGAGGCTGGCATTGCTGGTCCACTCCGGGATCGAACTGTCGGCCACTTCCACGCCCGGCTTCTGCGGCTGCTTCTGCCCGGCCGCGCCAGTGGCCTCGTAACGGCCGACGAAGGTGTTCTTCCACCCCAGCTTGAACTGGCCGATGGAGGTCTGCGGCAGCGTCCAGAACAGATCCACGTCCCAACCGTCGGTCTTGATCGAACCCAGGTTGGTCAGGCGGTTGTTGAAGCTGCTGACCGCACCGGTGCTGGCACGGGTGATGCCGTTGCAGTAGATCGGGTCCAGTGTATCCACGCACAGGTCCAGCTGGGTCTGCGCGTTGATGGCCTGGATCGCACCATCGATGGCATGGCGGTAGAAAGTGACTTCCACATCGAAGCGCTCCGACCACGAGGCGTTGTTGCCGAACCACGGGCTCCACACGAAGCCGGCGCTGAAGCTGCGCGAGCGTTCCGGGTCCAGCTCGCGGTTGCCGCCGGTGGTCACCGAGATCTGCGAGTTGGCCTGCTGGAAGCCGGCCGGGACGCCCAGTGCAGCACAGTTGGCCGCGCTGCCACGCGGCGGCGTGCCGCCCAGGCCCACCGAGCACGGATCGAACAGCTGCAGGTCGGCACGTGCGGCAGAGCCGTACAGCTCACCGATGGACGGTGCGCGGAAACCCTCGGCGTACGTGGTGCGCAGCACGAAGTCATCGGTCACCTGCCAGCGCAGGCCGTACTTGGGCGTGAACTCGCCGCCGAAGGTGGAGTAGTCCGAATAGCGGCCGGCCAGGCTCAGGTCCAGCTTCTTGCCGAACGAGGAGTCGGCGAAGATCGGCACGCTCAACTCCAGGTAGGCCTCGTTGACGTCGTAGGAACCGGAGGTCGGTTGCGACGGCACGCCGTTGTAGTGGCCGATCACCGTCAGCGGATCGGGCTGGTAGGCGCCCTTGTACTTGCGGTACTCGAAGCCGGTGGCGAAGGACACCGGACCGGCCGGCAGCGAGAACAGCTCGCTGGACAGGTTGGCGGTGAACAGGCTCAGTTCGTTCTGGCTGCGGTCGCGCACCACCGGCTGGATCCACTTCAGCATGTCCGGGGTGATCGAACCGGCGCCACCGAAGATGTTCAACGGCACGCAGCCAGGCGTGGCCGCGCACACCGCGGGATCGCCCAGCGCCATGTTCACCTTGTAGATGTCATAGCTGCCGTAGTTGGTCTGCTCGGCCTTGTTCTTGCTGTACATGCCGTTGACGTCCCAGTACCAGCTGCGGTCGGCGGCATGGAAGTCACCGACCAGGCCGGTGGCGAAGTAGGTGGTGTCCACCTTCTGCTTGAACACGCGCGCACCGCCCTCCACCGGGCGACGACCGATCAGGCTCATGTTGTCGCCGGAGACGAGATCGAAGCCGAACGGGTTGTACGGGTTCAGGCGCGAGACCACGATGTTGTCGGCCAACGGATTGCCGGTGGCGCCATCGGGGCCGAAGAACAGCGGCTCGGGGCCGGCCTGGTTGGTCGACTCGCGGCGGTTGCCCAGCGCCTTGATGTACCACTGCACGTTGTCGGTGATGTCAAAGCGGAACTGGCCGAACAGGCCTTTGCGCTCCGACGGCGTCAGCACCATGTTGTACTCGGCGAAGTTGAAGCGGTCGGCGGTGGTGAAGCAGTGATAGTCATCCGTGCGGCTGCAGCCGGCACTGCCGTCGTACCGCGGATTGCTCACGCCGGTATTGGGCACGATGTTCTGCACCGCACCGGTGTTCGGGTCGGTAAACATGAAACGGCCCTGCGGAATACCACCGCTGCCGAACGCCAGGCCGGTACCGGGAATGGGGAAGCGCGACTGCTCGCGATCCTTGGCGAATACCGGGTCCTGCTTGGTCCAGCTGGCGCCCAGGAACAGGCTGAAGCGATCGCCACTCTTGCCCCAGGCCAGGTCCACGCCCTTCTGCGTGCCGTCGCCCTTGCTGTACTCGCCGTAGTTCAGCGTCACCTGCCCACCATCGAAATCGCGGCGGGTGATGATGTTGACCACGCCGGCGATGGCATCGGAGCCGTACAGCGACGAAGCACCGTCCTCCAGCACCTCGATGCGCTCGACGATGGCCAGCGGAATGGTGTTGAGGTCGGTGGCCGAGCCCACACCGGACGCCGACGATTCATTGACCCAGCGGATGCCGTCGACCAGCACCAGCACGCGCTTGGCACCCAGGTGGCGCAGATCGACCTGCGCCGAGCCGGCACCCACGCCACTGCCATCGGGCGGGAAACCGAAGTTGCCGGACGAGTTGAACTTGGCGTTGAGCGCAGAGCCGGAACCGGTGAGCTGCTGCAGCACTTCGCCGATCGAGGTCAGGCCGGTGCGTTCGATGTCGCCACGGGTCAGGGTCTGGATCGGGACCTGGCCCTCTACTTCAGCGCGCTTGATGCGGGTACCGGTGACTTCCACCGCGTCGAGGTTGGTGGTGGATTGTGCAGCGGCACCCAGGGGTGCCAAGGCCATCACGCACAGCGTGACGGCAACCGCCAACGGGCGGTGGTGCAGGTGCTTCATTCGCTCTCTCTCCAAAGGAATGTCGGGACATGGACTGCCGCGCTCCCCCTGCATGGCGGCAGCGTCTCCTTTGTAAACAAGCGGTAAAAATCACGACGTGATGATCGACACTCTTTCACGCGGAATTGACGCAATTGACAGCCATTTACGTCAGATGAGGACCGTTTAGAACCGGACGGTACTGTTCACCGCCCTCCACTTTGATGCCGGCTGCGTCAGCGCGCGCCGAGATCCGCCACAGCTCATCAAGGGGACTTGTCGGTGCAGGCGCTAGTGACCGGGCGCGTCGACGCGCAGCCCATGCTGGCTCACGGCCAGCAGCACGCGTGCCATGTCTTCGTAGTCGGTGTCGTCGGCGGTCGCCAGGTGCACCCAGGGGCGATGCTGCTGCGGCATCTGCTGCGCCTGCACCAGGTGCCGCTGCAACGCGACAGCGTCGAGCGGCTGGCCATTCCAGAACATCGCTCCCGCCGCGTCGATGCGCAGGTGGATCGGCTGGGGTGAGGACGCCGGCCAGGGTGGGCACGAGGTGCGCTGCTGGAACGCCAGGAGGCCGGTCGCCTGCGCCATCGGCAGCGTGGTGATCACCAGCGCCAGCAGCACCAGTAACACATCCACCAGCGGTGCCAGATTGGGGGTGGCCATCAGTGAGGCCGCGTGCTGTGTCCCGTATCGCATGCCACGTTCCCTCGCAGGAAGAGCGGCCTGCCGATGGCAGGCCGCCCGTTGCCGGACTCACCGCACGAACGCAATGCGCTCCATGCCGGTGGCCTCGGCGGCGGCCAGGATCCGCGCCATGCCTTCGTACTCGGCCGCCGGATCGGTGGCGATGCGCAGCTCCGGCAGGTTGCCGGCATGCTCGCCGGCCTGCGCCTGCAGGCGCCCCTGCAGATCGCCGATCGCCATCGGCTGGCCATCCCAGCTCAGCTGGTTCGACGCATCCAGTCGCAGCTCGATCGGCGGCGGCGGTTCGGGGCGATCGATCGTGCGATCGGTGGCCTGTGGCAACTGCACGGGAATCGGCCGGGCCACGATCGGCGCGGTTACGATGAAGATGATCAACAGCACCAGCATCACATCCACCAGTGGCGTGACATTGATGTCCGCCAGCGGGCCGCTTCTTCCTGCGCTACTGAACGCCATGTGCCGCTCCCTGCAGCCGGGCGGTTCGCCCAAGGCCGACGTTACGACGCCTGCGCCCGCCTGCGGCAGGGGCCTGTGCGGAGTCATTCAGCTATCGTTGCCCACGCATTGCGTGCACGCAATGCGAAACTGAATTCAGCCACTGCCCGCTATGCTGCATGCCATGACCCGACGCTCTTCGACCGCCCTGTCCCTGCTGCCCTTGGCCACCACGCTGCTGATCGGCTGCGCCAATGCCCAGTCCCTCGATGCCCAGAACGCGCAGTTGAAAGCCGCGATCGCGGCCGCCGAACGCGGCCAGTTCGATCCTGGCCAGGCCGCTGCGCTCAGCCGCCATCCGGCGTATGGCTGGCTGGAGTACGCCAACCTGCGCCGCAACATCGACACCGTCGATACCGCGCAGGCACAGGCCTTCCTCAAGCGCTATGAGGGCCAGGCCGTGGCCAGCACGTTCCGCAGCGTGTGGCTGCCCTCGCTCGCCCGCCGCCAGGACTGGCCGACCCTGCTGGCCAACTGGGCGCCCACCGACAACGCCGGCCTGCGCTGTGCGCAGCTGACCGCGCGCCAGGTGACCGGCAAGGTCGATCCGCAGTGGATCAGCGAAGCACAGGAGCTGTGGCGCAAGAACGGCAAGCCGCTGCCGGACAGCTGCGATGCGGTGTTCACCGTGCTGCAGGCACAAGGCGGCCTGAGCGACGCCCTGCGCTGGGAACGGATCGATGCTGCCGCCGACGCGCAGCAGCCCGCCGTGATGCGCAGCGCGGCCCGCGGCCTGCCTGCCACTGACCTGGCACTGGCCAACACTTACGCCGCCTTCGTCGACAAGCCCAACGCCAGCGCCCTGAACTGGCCCCGCAACGAGCGCAGCCGGCGCATCGCCACCGATGGCCTGGCCAAGCTGGCCAAGGCCGACCCGGCCGCCACCGAACAGCAGCTGCCGCAGTACGCGCAGGCACTGGGGCTGAGTGCCGCCCAGCAGGGCCAGGTGCTGTACCAGATCGCGCTGTGGACGGTGGCGTCCTACCTGCCCGATTCGGCACGCCGCCTCAACGCGGTGCCGGAGTCGGCCTATGACGAACGCCTGCACGAGTGGCGCGTGCGCGAAGCGATGTCCCGCGGCGACTGGACCGCGGCGCTGACCGCCATCCGCAAGATGGGCAGCAAGCAGCGCAGCGACCCGCGCTGGCGCTACTTCGAAGGCCGCATGCTGGAGAAGACCGGCCAGGCCCAGCAGGCGCAGCCGCTGTTCCGCGAGGCCGCGCGTGCATCGACCTTCCACGGCTTCCTCGCCGCCGACAAGCTGCAGCAGGGCTACACGCTGTGCCCGTGGCAGCCCAACGACAGCGCGCAGGCTCAGGCGGTGATCGCGCGCGACCCGGCCATCCAGCGCGCAATGGCGTTGTACCAGATCGATCGCGCTGGCTGGGCCGTGGCCGAATGGAACAGTGCACTGTCGCGCTTCGATGACACCCAGCGTCGCCTCGCCGTGCGCGTGGCGCAGGACAACGGCTGGTTCGACCGCGCCGTGTTCGCGCTCGGCAAGCAGCCGCAGGAGCAGCGCCTGTACGACCTGCGCTTCCCGCTGCACCACGACGCCACCATCCGCCGCGAATCGGCACGCAACGCAATCGACCCGGCCTGGGTGGCGGCGGAGATCCGCGCCGAGAGCACCTTCACCCCGCGTGCGCGCTCGCCTGCCAACGCCATGGGCCTGATGCAGGTGCTGCCAGCCACCGGTGCCGGCGTGGCCAAGTCGATCGGCCTGACCGGCTACGGCGGCGCCGACAGCCTGTACGACCCGGACACCAACATCGCCATCGGCACCGCCTACCTGCGCCAGCTGATGAACAAGTACGACGGCCTGCCCTACGTGACTATCGCCGCGTACAACGCCGGCCCGACCCCGACCGCACGCTGGCAGAGCCAGCGCCCGGGCTTTGATCCGGACCTGTGGATCGAGACCATCAGCTACAAGGAAACCCGCGAGTACGTGGCCCGCGTGCTGGCCTTCAGCGTGATCTACGACTGGCGCCTCAATGGTGATGCGCTGCCGCTGAGCGATCGCCTGCTGGGCCGCCTGGTGGACAAGCGCAAGCGCTTCAGCTGCGCCGCCAACGCCGACCAGGGCGGCGATTGATCGCAACACAGTACTGCCGGCCGCTGGCCGGCATTCCCCGGCATCCACTCCCTGGGGAGGGAAACGATGAGCCTGCTGGCCTGGATCGGGCTGGACGGTGTATCGGTAGTGCAGGCCGCTGGCCGGCAGCTTCGGGGTGACTGCGGTTGCCGGCCAGCGGCCGGCACTACCGGTGCGTCTGCGCCGGGCATGCGATGATTCCAGCCATGAAGATCTATCTTGTCGGCGGCGCCGTGCGTGACCGCCTGCTACAGCGACCTGCCGGCGACCATGACTGGGTGGTGGTCGGCGCCACGCCCGCGCAGATGGAAGCGCAGGGCTTCACCGCCGTCGGCCGCGATTTCCCGGTGTTCCTGCACCCGAAGACCGCTGAGGAATACGCGCTGGCGCGCACCGAGCGCAAATCCGGCCGTGGCTACCGCGGCTTCGTGGTCGATGCCGACCCGGCAGTGACGCTGGAAGAAGACCTGCAGCGCCGCGACTTCACCATCAACGCGATTGCCTGCGACGAAGACACCGGCACGCTGGTCGATCCCTACGGCGGTGTGCGCGATATCGAGCAACGCGTGCTGCGCCATGTCGGCCCCGCGTTCGTGGAAGATCCATTGCGCGTGCTGCGCGCGGCCCGGTTCATGGCGCGCTTCGCACCACTGGGCTTCACCGTCGCCGAAGAGACCATGGCGCTGATGCGCGAGGTCGCCGCCAGCGGCGAGCTGGACGCGCTGGTGCCCGAGCGCGTCTGGCAGGAGCTGCGCAAGGCGCTGGTCAGTGAACGGCCCTCCGCCTTCCTGCGCACGCTGCACGATGCGCAGGCACTGGGCCCGATCCTGCCCGAGCTGGAAGCGCTGTATGGCGTGCCGCAACGTGCCGAGTTCCACCCTGAAGTCGATACCGGCATCCACCAGGAAATGGTCAGCGACATGGCTGCCAGGCTGGCGCCGGGCGATGACCTGGTCGGCTTTGCCGCGCTTACCCATGACCTGGGCAAGGGCCTGACCCCGCCGGAGGAATGGCCGCGCCACATCATGCACGAGCAACGCGGCATCAAGCCGCTGAAGGCCTTGTGCGCACGATTGAAGATTCCCGCCGAACACCAGCAGCTGGCCGAAGCGGTGTGTCGCGAGCACTTGAACGTGCACCGCATCGACGAACTGCGCGATGCCACCGTGCTGGAACTGCTGGGCCGCTGTGATGCGCTGCGCCGGCCGGAACGCGTGGCCCGCATCGCACTGTGCTGCGAGGCCGACAAGCGCGGCCGGCTCGGCTTCGAGGACGCCGACTACCCCCAGGGCGAAACGCTCAAGCGCCTGCACCAAGCGGCGCTGTCAGTGCAGGCGCGGGATCTGGATACCACGCATCTGAAGGGCCCGGCCATCGGCGAAGCGCTGGCCAAGGCGCGGGTGAAAGCCATCGCCGCCGCCCGCTGATCCGCAACGTCCGCGCGCACTGCTATGGGCAGTGCCGGCCGCTGGCCGGCACCCCTATATCACTGGCTTCAGTGCGCCATCCCACGGGTAATCGCCCCCGCACGCTGCTTCAGCTGGGCCACGGCATCGGGAATCATCTCCATGCCCACGTCCAGGCCCGGGTTCAGCACCAGGCCGACGCCGTCGCCGATACCGGCCAGCAGCGCGTGCACCGCGATCGGCATGGCATGGGCAAACTGCGGCAGCTGCTCGTGCCACAGGCCCGCTCGCTCGGGCGCGGTGAACACCGCGAACATCGGCTCGCCGCTCTCGCTGGTCAGCACCAGCGGCGAGATGCTCTCGTCCCAGGCGCCATCCTCACCAATGGCCTTGTCCAGCAGCACGAACGCCGTCGAGGTCAGCAGGCCGTCGAGGAACTGCGCTGCGGTCAGCGTGCCGTCCTGGGCCTGCAGCAGGCGCACCTCGAGATCGTTGAGGGGTTCGAACGGGGTATCGTGGTCCATGGTCGGTTCCGGTACGTGGTTGCAGGGCAGACTTTAACAGGCCCGGTCCTCAACCGATGTATCCGTGCCGCCACATCCAACCGGCCACCGCCAGCGCGGCGACCCCCACCAGCATCAACGGCAGGCCGAAGCGGTGCCGCCACGGGATCGGCACCCCGCCCAGCTGCTGGTCCATGGTCTCGGTATCCAGCACCCAGCCGTGCTCGCACCGGGTACAGGCCAGCTCGTAGCGCCGCTGGTAGGTGAACCCGAACAGCAGGTCGATGCGCGCCATCTTGTAGCGCAGCTGCGGAGCGAACTCGGTTTCCGTCTGGCAGCGCAGGCAGTGGTGCGCTTCGGTGGGGCCGACGATCAGCACCCGTTCCTGTTGGCCGATCAGGATCATGTCCGGTTGACCTGGCAGGCGGGCTGGGCCAGCAGCCAGGCCTGGGCGGCGGCCACAGTGGCCGCGTCACCCTCGACGCGCTGGTCGGGTTCGATCTTCAGGCCATCGCCACGATCATTGCGGTCCCGCATCACGCTGGTAGTCAGCAGCAGGCGACTGCCATCGGCAAGCGTGTGCACGACATTGCCGGTGGAGACGCCCGCGGTCGGCTGGCCGAAACTCCGCGCCTGCGGGCGGCCACGCCACGCCAGCACCGAGGCCTCGCCCGAACTGCCGGTGCGGGGCCCGAACAGCACCGCCACCGGCGCGCCGGGCTGCCGCACTACATGGCCGGACTGGCCGAAGTCCAGCAGCGGCCTGCCCGCCAGCTGCACCGCAGTCGCCGTCAACGTCCAGCGCTGCGGCCCTTGCGCGGTTTCGAACGCGCCGACGTCCTCATTGTTCACCACCGAGGTGCGCAGCAGCGGTGCCATGCCCAGCAGCATCGGCCACATGGAGCCGCCACCGTTGTCCCGCAGGTCAACGATCCAGCCACAGCGCGCGCCGTCGTCCTTGCTGCGGATGACCTGCTGCCACCGCGCGGCACGCTGGATGTCCTGGCGGAATTTTTCCTGCGGCGTCGCGCCCGGCGAGGAGGCATAGCCCTCGATGACCACCCAGCCGATGCGCGCATCCACCGCATCAGCGGCCTTGGCCCGGTCCACGGCGGCGGCACCGGCCTGCTGCGCACGCGCGAGGGATTCGCGCTGACGCTGGGTCGTGGTCCACGCACCATGGTGGCCGGTGCTGAGCGCAATGGCTTCGCGCAGAACGGCCAGCCGTTGCGCGGGATCCCCCTGCGCCGATTGCAGGCGGATGCGGATGGCGGGCCAGTCCACCCGATCGCGATACAGCGCCTGGCGTTCAAGCAGATTGAGGATCTCGGCCTGGGCCTCCGGCGAGGGCACCTCGACCGCGCCTGGCGTATCGGCCATGGCGACGGTCGCCAGCAACACGAGCATCAGCGCGCCGATGCGACGCACTCCCTTGCGAACCTGCATGCGACGCTTCCTTGTCGTTGAATCAGGACCGCAGCATAACCGGGGCATGATCGCTTGCGCCACGCGCGAACTGTCGTATTTGCCTCCTCCGCAGATTGCAGGCAGACACGCTCACTGCGATCACAACATTACAACTTTGCCCATGTCATCGCGGCGTACAACACGCCAAGGTGGCTTTGCCGGCGCCTCCTGCGCTGGTCGGGATTGGCGTCCTGAATGAAGTTTTTCACGAGCAGGCTTGCAACGTCGTTGCCGGCCCGAACAATGCACCGTCCGTCGTTCTGCGGCGGGCGGTGCGAGGGGATCCCCGGATCCGCCGGCGTCATTCCTCGTGAAGAGCTTCACCGGCACGCCAACCCGCACCGCCCGCCACCTTGCATCCCGCAGGTGGCCTCGCCTCGTGAGGTTGCCGCCATGAACACGCCCCACCCCACCTATCCACGCCTGCATGCACTGCTCGGCGGTGCACTGCCCGGCCTGCAGCTGTCCAACGCCGCAGCCGAAGCGTTGGAAGGTGCGCTCGCCGAAGTCAACGAACAAGCGCCGCCATCGGCGTTCTTCACCCGGTTGCGCGGCATCGCTCACAACCACGCAGCCGACGGCCAGGCGTGGCGCGAGCAGCAACTCAGCGAGGCGCGCGGCCGGGACTTGGCCGAGGCAACGCGCTGCCTGGCGGCAGTGTCTGCGTGTGGGGGCATCTTGTTGGCGGCGCAGTCGGCACGCGAGATGGATGATGCGCAGGCGCAGTGTCCGCCGCAGGTGGAGGAAGGGCTGCTACATGCGGTGGTCGTGTTGGCCGATCATGCCGGGGCGTTGGTGGAACCGGATGCATGCGCACCGCTGTTGTAGAGCCGAGCCTATGCTCGGCTGCGCGGAGGTCATGGCGTCGGTGGGATTCGTGCCGACCAAGGTCGGCACCTGCCAGAGCAACGTCATGGCGCCGGTGGGATTCGTGCCGACCAAGGTCGGCACCTACCAGAGCAGCGTCGTGGCGCCGGTGGGATTCGTGCCGACCAAGGTCGGCACCTACCAGAACGGCGTCATGGCGCCGGTGGGATTCGTGCCGACCAAGGTCGGCACCTACCAGAGCGGTGTCATGGCGCCGGTGGGATTCGTGCCGACCAAGGTCGGCACCTACCGGAGCAGTGTCATGGCGCCGGTGGGATTCGTGCCGACCAAGGTCGGCACCTAACAGAGCGGCGTCATGGCGTCGGTGGGATTCGTGCCGACCAAGGTCGGCACCTACCAGAGCAGTGTCATGGCGTCGGTGGGATTCGTGCCGACCAAGGTCGGCACCTACCAGAGCGGCGTCATGGCGCCGGTGGGCTTCGTGCCGACCAAGGTCGGCACCTGCCAGGGCGGCGTCATGGCGTCGGTGGGATTCGCGCCGACCAAGGTCGGCACCTACCTGAGCAACGTCATGGCGCCGGTGGGATTCGTGCCGACCAAGGTCGGCACCTACCAGAGCGGCGTCATGGCGTCGGTGGGATTCGCGCCGACCAAGGTCGGCACCTACCAGAGCAGCGTCATGGCGCGGGTGCGATTCGTGCCGACCAAGGTCGGCACCTGCCAGAGCGGGTCAGCCATCTGCACTAGGCGCTACCAGTCCGCACGCAGGCCGATGTTGCCTTCAATGACGCGGCGCTTCTCGTTGCGGTCGCCGCCCAGTTCGCGCGTGTAGTCGGCCACGGCATAGGCGCTGATCGTTCGGTTGAAACGCCCGACCACACCCACGCCGGCTTCCAGCGCGCGTGAGCGCTGCGAATTGATGATCACGTCGTCGTCGAAACGGATGCGGTCTTCACCAGAACGGCCATGCCAGTAATTGAGCTTGAAATACGGCTGCCAGCCGTTGTCGGCCAACTGGTAATCGCCCGCCAAGCGCAGGCCGATGCGGCCGGTCCAGGCGTTGTCGTTGTCGAAGCGCACGCTCGATATTTCATCGCGACGGTCATCCAGCGAAGTGCGCTGCCAGATCACCTGCACCTGCGGTTCCAGCCACCATGCGGACTGCCCCAAGTGCAGCAGCGGCTTGCCCGCCTCCACCGACACGCTGGTACCGTCGCCGCTCAGGCCGAAGCCGAGCCCACGCGAGGAACGCACGCGGCCGTCGTAGCGGCTCTGCATCGCCACGGCGTCGATGTAACCCCCACTGCTGTCGGTGAAGGTCCAGTACAGGCCCACGTGCTTGTCATCCAGGCGGTTCTGGCCTATCTGCACGTTCTCCCAGCCCAGTGCCAGACCCGTGGTCTTGCCCTGCGCGCGGGTGCGGCCAACGAATACGCCGATCTGGTTGCGGTGGTTGTCAGACGCCGCAGCCCACACGTCGAGACCGGCCTGCAGGCCCATCACATCGCCATCGAAGCCCGGCTGCGCATCACCCTTCCAGTGGATCTCGCTGCTCTGCCCCACCAACCGGCCCCAGGCGGTGCGGAATATGCCCTGGTTGTACAGCAGGCGCTGTTCGCCCTGCCGCTCGTGGAAGGTACCGAGGCTGGCCAGCGAGGTCTCGCGCAGCAGCGGTGGCACCACGGCGTAGGCGGCGGTCTCCACGCGGTACAGCGGCACCACCGCGCCTTCGGCCGGGCGTGCACCCGGCGTTGGTGGGGTGCCGGTACCGGGCAACGCACCGCCGGCCACCGGCACGTCCGGCACCGCCGGGTCGCTGGGCGGCGCCACCGGCGCCGGTTCCGGTGGCGGCGGTGGCGGCGCGGCCTCGCCGACGGTCAGGTTCGGATCGGTAGCGCCTTCAGGCGGCGGCGGCGGTGCCGGGGTGATCGCCGGCGGCGGTGCGACCGGCGGCGTCAGGGGCGGTGGCGTGGCAGTGCCGCCGCCGTTGGGTGCCGGCGTTGGTCCGGTCACCAGCGTCGATCGCAGGTACCAGTTCTCGCTGGTGCCGGCGCTGACACCACCCTTGAACAGGAAGTACTCGTAGGCACCGGCTGCAACCGGTGCGAACAGCGAGAACGCGCCCGGCGCAGTGCGGCCACCATTCAAGGCCTGCACCACCAGGATGCCATCGGCCAGCGTGGCGGCGCCGCTGCCGCCGGCATTGAGCACGCCGATGCCGGTGGTACCGGTGGCGGTTCCGCCATCGATCACCAGGCGGTCGCTGCTGGAATTGTCCGCACCCAGCACGGTACGCAGGTACAGGCCACCGCCGTCACCACGGTAGTTGCCACGCACGGTGAACACGTCGCCTGCGCCGGTGCCGGTCAGGTCGATGCGCCCGGCATTGACCATCTCCACCAGTGCACCACTGTTGAACGGACGGACTGCATGGCCGCCACTGCCCGCGTAGACGGTGCTGGTGTCGTCCACGGTGAGCGTGCCGGTGCCGGTTCCGCTGTCGCCCAGCACCAGGTCGCCATCAAAGGTCAGCTCGGTGCTGTTAGCCAGGCTGATCGCCTCCCAGTTCTGGAAGCGGCCCACGCCGGCAGTCTTGACGTTGTGAAAGTTGAGCTGGTCGATGCCACCGCCACCGTCGACCAGCGGCACCGCCCCCAGGTTGCCCTGGTTGAGGTTGCCGAGGTCGGCGACGTCGTTGTCCGGCCCCATGTCGATCGCGCCGTAGACGATGCCGCCGCCATTCCAGTTGAAGGTGTCGTTGCCGGTACTGAGCAGTACCTGCCCGCGCACGGTGCCGTCGGTGATGGTCACGCTGTCGTTGCCGCCGCTGACGCTGATGTTGCCGCCGATGTAGGCGGTACCCGAGATGATGATGGTGTCGGTATCGAAGCCGGTCACCACGTTGCCGTCCACGGTGCCGCCGGACTGGTCCCACAGGTTCTTGTCCAGCTTCATGTTGACCCGGCCGATGCGGCCAGCGGTCATCCACGCCTGGTCACCATCCTCGAACGCACCGATGATGCGGCCACCGCTCATGCGGAAGGTATCGATGTTGTCGCCCTGCTGCAGCGCGCCGACCGTGCCGCCACTCATGACGAAATCATCGCGGCCACTGCCCTGCGCCACCACGCCGGTGACGGTGCCGCCGGTGACGGTCATCTGGTCATCGCCACTGCCCTGGTCGACGCTGTCGATCGTACCGTTGTCCAGCAGCAGCGCATCATTGCCATCGCCCTGCAGCACACTGCCGCTGATGCTGCCAGCCTGCATGTCCAGGCGATCATTGCCGGCACCGAACTGCACGCCGGTGCGCCCGCTGATCGTTCCGCGGTTGACCAGCACGCTGTCGCCCGCGCCGACGAACTGCAGGGCGGTGTTGTTGCCGGTGCTGATGCTGCCCGAGTTCTCGACGCGGCTGCCGCCACCGAGCTGGACCGCCACGCCGCCCACCGAACTGATCGTGCCCAGGTTGGACAACAGGTGCCCACCGGCCCCGACAAGCGAAATCGCGCTGCTGCCACCGCTTTGCTGCAGCTGCGCCGTGCTGGCGACAGTGACGGTGATGCCGGCCGCGCCATTGGCGGTGACGGGAACGGTCTGCGGGTTCGGCGCGTTGGCATCGCAGGTGACCGTCTGGCCGGCGAGGGGGGCGGCGCTGTCACAGCCGGCCCAGGCAACGCTGGCGGTCAACAGCATGACGGACGGAACAGCCAGGGCCTGCAGTACGGAGACAGTGAGGCGGCGCGGACGCACGGCGCGCGGGACGGCACGGGACATACAGCACTCCTGGACAGGGGATCAGGAACTGCGGATATGCGGTACTGCGAGCGAAGTCTGCGCCATGGTGAACGGTTTCGACAGGTGAATTTGCGTGCCGATCATCACAGTTCAGATGCGAACCTGATCGGGCATCACCCCACCTCTACGTGCCTGAAATCGTTCACCTTTGCGGAGTCATGCCCATGCCTGGATGAGGCGGCCTCCCGGGTTGGGTCAGAGCCCTTTCCTGCGGAAAGGGATCCGACCCGGAGCCGTCAGATCTTCAGATAGATCTTCCGCCGGTCCAGCCACCACCCCACGCCCCACCACAGCGCGACGAACGCCAGCGCCTGCAGCATCGACGCCAGCTCGAGCGCGTGCGGCATCGCGGCGGCCAGTTGCTGCCAGATCCAGCCCCACGCGCCGGTCGCCATCAGCGCCACCGACATCACCGATGCGCCAAGATAGGCGGTAATTGCGTTGACCCCGAAACGGCGGCCCAGCGGCGGCCATCGCTTCTGGTCGATCAACACATGGCCCAGCCACAGCGCCAGCGCGGCCAGGCCGCCGGTCCACAGCACATAGCTGGGCGTCCACAGCTGCTTGTTCAACGGCAGCACCGTGGCCAGCAGCAGCCCCAGCACGGCGGTTGCCACACCCAGGCCAGCCAATGCCGCCGCACGACCGTTGCGCAGCAGGCCACCGGCAATCAGGCCGAGCACGGTACTGGCCAGCGCACCCAGCGTGCTCAGCAATCCTTCCGGGTCATGGCCCAGTCCGGTATCGGCGTGCCACTGGTAGATCCACGGTGCGAACAGCGTGGTGTCCAGGCGGCTGGCCGGGTTGGTCCATGGCGCCAGATCACCGATGCCCAGCAGCAGCACGGTGTAGCCCACCAGCAGCGTGACCAGCACGCCAGCCTGCACGCGCGGCCGCGCATACACCGCCAGAACACCCACCAACGCTGCGCATACCGCAATCCGCTGCAGCACGCCCCAGATGCGGAAGTGATGGGTATGCAGCGCCCACCAGACCAACAGGTGCAGCAACGCGCCGGCGAGCAGGATGCGCAGTGCACGCTCCAGCACCCCGCGCGCCAATGCTGGCCGTGCAGCGGCATCCAGCGCGCGCGGTGCCACGCTGAAGGCCATCGACACACCCACCAGGAACAGGAAGAACGGGAACACCAGGTCGGTGGGCGTGCAGCCATGCCATTCCGAGTGACGCAGCGGCGCGAACACCGCACTCCAGTCGCCCGGATTGTTGACCAGCAGCATCGCCGCCACGGTGATGCCGCGCAGGGCATCGATCGAGCCCAGACGGCGTGGCGGCGTAATGTTCATCAGGCGGCCTCGTACTGTCCGGCAATCCAGGTACCACGGACCTGCAGGGCGTCGTCCAGCAGCACCAGGTCGGCCTGGTAGCCCTCGGCGATGTGGCCAAGGCGGTCGTCGACGTTGAGGAACTGCGCCGGATAGGTCGACGCCATGCGCGCCGCTTCGGCCAGCGGTTGGCCGAGCAGCTGCACGGTATTGCGCACGGCGGTGGCCATGTCCAGCGCCGAGCCGGCCAACGAACCGGCGGCATTGCGCACCACGCCATCGATGGCGGTGATGGTTTCGCCATACAGCACGTAGCTGGGATCGTCGGCTCCAACCGGCGGCATCGCATCGGTCACCAGCAGCAGGCGGCCTCGCGGCTTGGCCGCCAGTGCCACGCGCAGGCTGGCCGGGTGCACGTGAACGCCATCGACGATGATGCCGATCCAGCTGTCGCGGTCTTCCAGCGCGGCGCCCACCGCGCCGGGCTCGCGGCCCTGCAGCGGCGACATCGCGTTGTACAGGTGGGTAAAACCGCGCACACCAGCATCCAGGCCGGCGCGGATCTCTTCGTAGGTGCCTGCAGTGTGCCCAGCAGCGACGATCACGCCACGCTCGACCAGCGCACGGATGGTCTCCAGCGGCACGCGCTCCGGCGCCAGCGTCAGCAGGGTCACGCCGTTATCCAGCGATGCGGCCAGCGCAATCTCCGCTTCGTCCGGCACGCGGAACTTGCTGGCATCGTGCGTGCCCTTGCGCGCCGGCGCGATGTACGGCCCCTCCAGATGGATGCCGATCACGCCCGGCACGCCCTGCGTGATGGCCTCGCGCATTGCACCGATGGCTTCGCGCATCACCGCCACGTCATCGCTGATCAGCGTCGGCAGCATCGCGGTGGTACCGAAGCGGCGGTGCGCCTGCGCGATGGTGCGCAGTGCCGCCACGTCCGGCGTGTTGTTGAACAGCGCGCCGCCGCCGCCATTGACCTGCACATCGATGAAGCCGGGCAGCAGCCAGCCGCCCCCCAGGTCCACCTGCTCGGCCGCGTGGCCCAGCTGCGGCGCGGCATCGGGCAGCAGCACGCTGATGCGACCGTCCTCGATCACCACCGCCAGGTCGTCGCGGAACTCATCGCCGGCCAGGATGCGGGCATTGCGCAGCACCGTCGCCATCACACCGTCTCCGTAACCTTGTTCAGATGCGGCGGCAGGTCCGGGTTGAAGCCACGGCGCAGCGCCAGCGCATTGATGGCGCGATAGAAGCTCTGCACGGTCAATAGCGGTGCGCACAGCGGATGCGGCGCGGCGGCCACCGGCAGGTTGCCGCCGGCACCGGCCATCCACACCTGCGCACCACGTGCGGTGAATTCATCGACCACCGCACGGGTACCGGCGCCGGTCTCGTCCGGCTGGGCGAAGGCCAGCACCGGGAAGCCACGGCCGACCAGCGCCATCGGGCCGTGCTTGACCTCGGCCGAGCTGTAGGCTTCGGCGTGCAGGCTGCAGGTTTCCTTGAACTTCAGCGCCGCTTCCTGCGCCGCACCCAGGCCCAGGCCGCGGCCGAGCACGAACAGGTTGGTGGCCTCGACCAGGCCCTCGGTCACCGCGCTCCAGTCGCACTGCCAGGCTTCACGCATCGCGTCCGGCAGCAGGTCCAGCGCCGCACGCAGGCTGCTGTCCTGCTTCCAGTACGCGGCCAGCTGCAGCAATGCGGCCAGCGAGGCCAGGTAGCTCTTGGTCGCTGCAACGCTCTTCTCGGGGCCGGCATGCAGCGGGATGACCGTGTCGGCCAACTGCGCCAGCGGTGAATCCTCGACGTTGACCAGCGCGATCACGCGCGCGCCGGCGGCCTTGGCCGCCTCGGCGTTGCGCAGCAGGTCCGGGCTCTTGCCCGACTGCGAGATGACGATGAACAGTGCGCCGCGCAGCTGCAATGGTGCGGCGTAGACCGAGCCCACTGATGGCGAGGCCGACGCGACCACCAGCCCCAGCTGGGTTTCCAGCAGGTACTTGCCATAGGTGGCGGCGTGGTCTGAGCTGCCGCGTGCACAGGTGACCACGAACGGCGGCGGCGCGGCACGCAGGCTGGCGGCCAGGGTTTCCAGGGTGGCGTGGTTTCGCGAGAACTGGCGGGCAACCACGTCGGCCGCTTCAGCGGCCTCGGCGAACATCAGGGTAGCGGTGGGGTCTGACAGCGACATGGCAGGCTCAGGCAGGATCGGAAGGAAGGGGGCGTGCGCCGGCCGGGCGCATCGGCGCGGTCGAACCGCGCACCACCAGCTGCGGCACGAAGCCCTGGTTGTGCAGCGGTGCCGGCGCATCGTCGTAGGCGTCGCTGCGCAGCTGCGCGATCAGCAGGCGCGCGGCATGGCGGGCGATGTCTTCGGTGGCCTGCTTGGCGGTGGTCAGCGGCGGCCACGACTGGCGCGAGAACGGGCTGTCCTCGAAACCGGCAATGGACAGGTCGTAGGGCACGTTCATGCCGGCCGACTTGGCGGCGGCCAGCACGCCGGCAGCGATTTCGTCGTTGGAACCGAAGATGGCGGTAGGCGGTTCGCGCAGCGCCAGCAGGCGGCGCGCGCCACGGAAACCGTCGTCGAAGGTGTAGTCGCCCTGCACCACCAGGTGCTTGTCCACGGTCATGCCGTAGTCCTTCAACGCGGCCTCATAACCGGCATAGCGTTCGCCCGAGGAGCGGTGCGAGCTGCCGCCCCAGAGGAAGCCGATGCGCTGGTGCCCCAGCTGGATCAGGTGTTCGGTGATCTCGTAGGCGGCCTCGCGGTCGTCGACGAACACGCAGGCACCGTCGGCCGGATCTTCGGTGGCCGCAATGATGCGCACCAGCTTGATGCCACGCGCGGTCAGCGCCTGGATCAGGTCGCGGCGCTCGGACATCGGTGCGGTCAGCACCAGCCCGGCCAGGCGCGAACGCTGCACCCAGTCAGCCAGTTCATCGGCCAGCAGCGGCGAACTGGAATCGCAGGGATGGATCTGCAGGCCGAACCCGGTCTCGCGGCAGGCGGCGAGCACGCCGTTCTGCACGCCGATGATGTGGTACGGGTTCGGGTTGTCGTAGACCAGCCCGATCACGAAGGTGGTGCCGCTGCGCAGGTTGCGCGCGGACGGATCGGGTTCGTAGTCGAGCTCGGCGATGGCACGCAGCACCCGCGCGCGGGTGGCCTGCATCACCGAGGGCTCGTTGTTGATCACCCGCGAGACCGTCTTCAGCGAGACCTTGGCCTTCTCCGCAACGTCCTTGATGGTCGCTCTGCGCATGGGTTTTCCCTGGGGTTGGCTGCCGTCCATCATCGCCGATCAGACCTTGTCCTGCGGAAGGCCGGCGCGGTGGCCGACCACCGAATAGAACAGGATGTACAGGTAGCACGGCACCATCAGCAGCACGAACACCAGCTGGAAGTCGATGTGCTGCTTGAGCACGGCGAACAGCTGCGGAATGATCGCGCCGCCGGCGATGCCCATCACCAGCAGGGCCGAGCCGGTCTCGGTGAAGCGGCCCAGGCCGCGGATCGCCAGCGGGAAGATGGCCGGCCACATCATGGCGTTGGCAAAGCCCAGCAGCGCCACGAAGCCCACCGAGACGTAGCCGTGCGTAGCCCAGGCGCCCAGGCAGAACACCACGCCCATCACTGCCGAAATGGTCAGGTAGCGCGACTGCGAGACCAGGCCGGGGATCGCCAGCAGGCCGACCACGTAGCCGGCCAACATCGCACCCAGCGTCAGCGAGGTGAACATCTTGGTCTGGTCCAGCGGCAAGCCGAAACCGTGGCCGTAGGTGCCGATCGCATCACCAGCCATGACCTCCACGCCTACGTACACGAACAGGCACAGCACGCCCAGCCACAGATGCGGGAACTGGAAGATGCTGCGGCGCTCGGCGGTTCCTGGTGCACCTGACGGCGTTGCATTGGCTTCGGAGGACTTGATCTCCGGCAGAGGCGAGAACAGCACGGCCACCGCCAGCACCACCAGCAGCGCGGCCATCGCCAGGTACGGCGCATGGATCTTGGCGGCGAATTCGTTGAGCAGCGCGACCTTGGTGACCGCGTCGGCGGCCTGCACCTGCTTGTCCAGGTCGCCGATGCCATGCAGCACCAGGGTGCCGATCAGCACCGGCGCCAGCATGCCGGCGATCTTGTTGCAGATGCCCATCAGCGCGATGCGGCGTGCCGCAGTTTCAATCGGCCCAAGGATCGAGATGTACGGGTTGATGGCCGTCTGCAGCAGGGCCAGGCCGCTGCCGATCACGAACAGGCCGCCGAGCGCACCCGGGTACCAGCGCTGGGTGGCGAATTCGCCGAACAGGGCGGCACCACCGGCCATCACCAGCAGGCTCAGGCTCAGGCCCTTCTTCATGCCGGTGCGGCGCAGGATCCACGACGCCGGCAGGGCCAGGAAGAAGTAGGACAGGTAGAACACCATCAGAACCAGGAAGGCGCCGACCTCGCTGAGTTCGAAGGCCAGCTTGACGAAGGTGATCAACGGGCCGTTGAGCCAGGTGAAGAAGCCGATCAGGAAGAACAGCACGCCGACGATGGCGATGGAGGTGGCCACGTTCGGGCGCGCGCTTGCAGCGGGGACGGCGGACATCAGGAGGGCTCCTGCGGCGACGGCCGCAGAACGCGGCGTCGGAGAGTGGCTGGGAACAACGTTGTCACATTCTTTCGATGGACAACGGCGGTTTGTCAACTTCCGTCCGACGCCCCCTGCGCCTCATGTTGCACTGCGCAAGGCGGTCGCCGTGCATCTCGCTGAATGCGCTGCGCGGCTTGAGCCCCATGGCACAACGGTTCCCACGTGAATCCCGCATTCACGCCATGTAAACGTTTACCAAGCAGCGCATTCGTTGCGGCGCAGCAACGAAAGTGTCACGAACTCGTTGACATCGTTGTCAGCGCGGTTACAGACTCCGGCCCAATCGCCGCTCCCGTTCCCGGGGCCGGCCCCACCTGCAGCAGGAGCCCGCGTGACCGCCAGCCACCCCGCCCCGGCCCATGTCCTGTCCCGCGTCGCGCCCTCGTTCCTGGCCGCCGACGTCGGTGGCACCCATGTGCGCGTGGCCCGGGTCCAGGCCAGCGGCGATGCCGCCCATCCGGTGCAGGTGCTGGAATACCGCAAGTACCGCAACGCCGACCATGCCGGCCTCAGCGCGATCCTGTCCGACTTCCTCGGCGAAGGCCCGCGCCCCACGCACTGCGTGGTTGCCAGCGCCGGCTACGCCCGCGAGGACGGCACGGTGATCACCGCCAACCTGCCGTGGCCACTGTCGGCGCGCCAGGTGGAGGCCGATGTCGGCCTGCAGCGGGTCTACATCGTCAACGACTTCGAAGCGGTGGCCTATGCCGCTGCGCAGGTGGACGCCAGTGGCGTGCTGCACCTGTGCGGGCCGGACACCGGCACGCGTGGCCCGACCCTGGTGGTCGGCCCCGGCACCGGCCTCGGCGCCGCGCTGTGGATCCCCACTGCGCATGGTCCGGTGGTCCTGCCGACCGAAGCCGGCCAGCCGACCCTGGCGGCAAGCACCGAACTGGAAATGGCCATCGTCCGCCACATGCAGCGCGACCGCGCCCACGTGTCGATCGAACACGCGATCTCCGGCCCCGGCCTGATGAACCTGTACCGCGCGGTCTGCGCGCTGCAGGGGCAGGCGCCGACGCTGGCCAGCCCCGATGCGGTCACCGCCGCTGCCATGGCCGACACCGATGCGCATGCGCGCCAGGCGCTGGATGTGTTCTGCGGCCTGCTCGGCAGCACGATCGGCGACATGGCGCTGTTCTACGGCGCCCACGGTGGTGTCTACCTGGCCGGCGGCATCCTTCCGCAGATCCGCGAATACCTGCACGCCAGCACCTTTGTCGAACGCTACCTGCAGAAGGGGCCGATGGGCGAAGCGCTGGCACGCATCCCGGTAAAGGTCGTCGAGCACGGCCAGCTGGGCGTGGTCGGCGCTGCCAGCTGGTACCTGCAGCAGTCGGCCGCCTGACACCGCAACAGGCTTCAACGCAATCGCAGCACGCAGTACGTGGCACGCCAACGCACGGGACTTCGCCGCCGCCCCGCGCATGTCATCGCAACCGTTATCGAACACCGCCGCCGGCATCCAATCGAGTGATGAGGAGAGACATCATGAATACCCGCAAGACCCTGCTTTCGGCCGCCATCGTCAGCTGCATCGCCTTCAGTGCGCACGCGCAGCAGGCTGCCCCGACCGCCACCGACCTGGACACCGTGACCGTTACCGGCATCCGTGGTTCGATGGAAAAATCGCTGGACACCAAGCGCGAAGCCAATGCGCGCGTGGAAGTGGTCACCGCCGAGGACGTGGGCAAGCTGCCGGCGCACAACGTCGCCGACACCCTGCAGCGCCTGCCGGGCGTCAACATCAGCTCGTCCAGCGCCGATGAAGGCGGTTTCGACGAAGCCGACCGTGTCAGCCTGCGCGGCACCAGCCCGAGCCTGACCCAGACCCTGATCAACGGCCACACCGTCGGTTCGGCCGACTGGTTCGTGCTCAGCCAGGGCAACAACGTCGGCCGCAGCGTCAGCTACTCGCTGCTGCCGTCCGAACTGGTCAGCTCGGTGGAAGTGAACAAGTCCTCGCAGGCCAAGCTGCAGGACGGCGGCACCACCGGTACCGTCAACATCATCACCCGCAAGCCACTGGAATTCTCCAAGCCGTTCACCGCGGAAGGCTCGATCGGCCTGGTGCGCTCGGACCAGGCCAAGTCGAACGACCCGCAATATTCGGCGCTGTTCAACTACAAGAACGACGAAGGCACCTTCGGCGTGATGGTGCAGGGCTTCAGCCAGAAGCGCGAACTGCGCCGTGAAGCGCAGGAAATCCCGGGTGGCTTCTTCAAGATCGGCGCAAACGATCCGGTCGCCAGGACCAATCCGGACCTGATCGGCGTCAACGTTCCGGGCCTGCTGGGTTCGACCCTGTTCGAACAGACCCGCGAGCGCAAGGGCGGCCTGGTCTCGCTGCAGTTCAAGCCGAGCGACAGCCTCACCCTCGGCCTCAATGGTTTCAGCTCCGAGCTGAAGGCGAACAACTACAACCGCAACTTCATGATGTTCGGCAACAGCTTCGCCAAGTCGCAGGCGCCGGATCCGGGCTATGTGGTCAAGGACGGCGTGCTGACCAACGCCAACTACAAGGGCGTGCCCGGCACCGACTATGCGGTGTACGACATGATCTACCGCGAGTCGAAGGCCAAGTCGAGCTATGTCACCTTCGATGCCGACTGGCAGATCAGCGACAGCCTGACCGCCAAATTCCAGGCCGGCAGCACCAAGGGTACCGGCGAGACGCCGCGCCAGTACATCGCCGAGGTCACCCTGGCCAACGGCGGCGGCGCCAGCTGGGCTACCCACGGCAATGGCTCGCCGATCGACTGGAACGTCGGCGGCGACATCTCGCCCAACGGCGTGACCAGCTTCGGCACCTGGGGCAACCAGCAGGTCACCGCTGAAGACAAGGAGAAGTGGGCCACGCTCGACTTCAACCAGTACTTCAACGATGGCGGCGTGCTGAGCTCGATCGACTTCGGCCTGCGTTTCGCCGACCACAAGCGCGAAGCGCTGTCGCCGGAAGGTGCAACCCCGGGTGACATCTGGAGCGCGCTGAAGAACGGTGCGACGGCCAACTATCCCAGCGGCTTTGCCGGTGACATCGGCGGCACCTTCCCGCGCAACCTCTGGTACTTCACCCCGGGCGCGCTGAAGGACGCGGTGACCAACAACTCCACCTGGCTGGCCGGCAATGATGGCCCGACCGGTCGCCACAACTATGGCGCCGAGTGGAAGGTGAAGGAAAAGAACTTCGCCGGCTACGTGCAGGCCAACTTCCGCGGCGACTGGTGGAGCGGCAACGTCGGCCTGCGCTACGTCAACATCAAGCAGGACATCGACACCTACAACGCCGTCAGCAAGGCCGCCGATGCCGATGTCAGCAGCCTGTTCGGCATGTGGGAGCGCCTGGCCTTCCAGAACAAGCGCAACCGCGTATTGCCCAGCGCCAACATCAAGTTCGACCTGGACGACTCGCTGGTGCTGCGCGTCGCCGCCTCGCAGACCCAGACCCTGCCGGACTACTCGGCACTGGGTGCCTCCTCGTACGGTTCGGACCTGAACCGCACCGGCGGCGGTGGCAATCCGAACCTCAAGCCGACCCTGTCGACCAACCTGGACGCCAACCTGGAGTGGTACTTCATGCCGCGCGGCCTGCTGTCGGTGGGCGCGTACCACATGAACCTGAAGGACTACATCGCCTTCGACGTGGTCTCGCGCCAGCTGTACAGCGAACTGACCAACCAGCTTGAGACCTACCAGATCTCCACCCCGATCAATGCCGACGGCAAGGTCACCGGCGTGGAAGTGGCCTACGAACAGCCGATCGGCGAGTACTTCGGCGTCAATGCCAATTACACCTACGCCAACGGCACCACCTCGCACACCTGGTCGGACGGCTCGCACAACCTGCTGGGCACCTCGAAGAACACCTACAACGTGGGTGCCTACTTCGAGAACGAGCGCTTTGGCGCCCGCGTCAGCTATACCCGCCGTTCCTCGTTCCTGATCAGCCTGTCGGGCACCAATCCGTACTACCAGGATGACTTCGGCACGCTGTCGGCGTCGCTGAGCTACAAGGCCACCGACTGGCTGAGCATCACCCTGGATGGCCTGAACCTCAACAACCCGACCTACAAGTACTACCAGACTGCGGCCATCCCGACCTCGTTCTACAGCAACGGTCGCCAGTACTACCTCAACTTCCGCTTCAAGTACTGATCCAGCGGCGGCAACATCGCCGAGTCGTGCACGCACGCCGGGCCTGGGTCATTCCGGGCCCGGCGTTTTTCATGTATAGCGTTCATCGCACCGTTCCAAGGAGTCGTACCGATGGTCAAGCCTTCCCGCGCCCGGATGCGCAGCGCAGTGCTGCTGGGCAGCCTGCTCGCCCTGTTGCCGGCACTGCCGGCACTTGCCGCCGCCCCCATGCCGGCCGCTGAGGCACCCGGCCCGCAGCTGCGTGCCGGCAGCCTGATGCTGATTCCCGCCCCCAGCAATGTGCAGCCTGGCCAGGGCAGCGGCATCACCGTGCGCGCCGATACCGTGCTGCAGGCCGAAGGCGAGGCCGCACAGCGCGTCGCCAGCCAGTTCGCCGACCTGCTGGCGCGCAGTGGCGGCCCGCGCCTGGGGCTGGCCAAGGGCAAGGCGGCGGCCAGGACCGGTGGCATCCGCTTCCAGATCGTGCCCACCTTCCGCGACAGCGGCGAGGGCTACACGCTGGAAAGCACCGCACAGGGCGTAGTGGTACAGGCCGGTAACGAAACCGGCCTGTTCTATGGCGCAACCACCCTCGCCCAGCTCGCCACCGGCGGCAGCAACGGCGTGCTGCCAGCGGTGCAGATCCAGGACGCGCCACGCTTCAGCTGGCGCGGTTTCATGCTCGACTCGGCGCGGCATTTCCAGAGCCTGGACGAGATCAAGCGCGTGCTCGACGCAATGGCCGCGCACAAGCTCAACACCTTCCATTGGCACCTGACCGATGACCAGGGTTGGCGCATGGAGATCAAGCGCTATCCGAAGCTGACCGGAGTGGGCAGCTGCCGCCTGCCGGCCGGCGACGGTGGCATCGATCCGGTCACTGGCAAGGAGCATCCGTATTGCGGCTTCTACACGCAGGACCAGATCCGCGAAGTGATTGCCTATGCCGCGAAGCTGCATATCCAGGTGATTCCGGAAATCGATGTGCCGGGGCACGCGACCGCAGCGATTGCCGCATACCCGGAAGTGGGTTCGATCAATACCCCGCTGAAGCCGATCAGCGAATGGGGCGTGTTCCCGAACCTGTTCAACGTGGAAGACAGTACTGTCACCTTCCTCGAGAACGTACTGGAGGAAGTGATCGAACTGTTCCCGGCCAAGTACGTGCACGTCGGCGGCGACGAGGCGGTCAAGGACCAGTGGGAAGCCTCCAGGCAGGTCCAGCAGCGCATGCGTGCGCTGGGCATCAAGGATGAAATGGCCATGCAGAGCCACATCATCAAGCGCCTGGAGACCTTTCTGGAGGAGCACGACCGGCGCCTGATCGGCTGGGATGAAATCCTTGAAGGCGGGCTGCCGCCGCAGGCCACGGTGATGTCCTGGCAGGGCACCGAAGGTGGCCTGGCCGCGGCCAGTGCTGGCCATGACGTGGTCATGTCGCCCGTGGGCTACCTCTATCTGGATTACCTGCAGACGGCCTCGCCGAACGAACCGCCGGGCCGCCCGGCCCAGGTCAACCTCGGCAAGCTGTACAACTTCGAGCCCGTGCCGGCCGAGCTGGCCGCTGACAAGCGCGGGCACATCCTCGGCCTGCAGGCCAACATGTTCACCGAACACACGCGCACCTATGCGCGCCTGCAGCACAACCTGTTCCCGCGCCTGGCCGCGGTGGCCGAGACCGGCTGGAGCACGCCGGAGCATCGCGACTTCCGCGATTTCCTCGCGCGCCTGCCCGCGCAGCTGCAACGCTACCGCGCCTGGGGCCTGGCCTACGCGCAGACCCCGTTCGAAGTGGGCGTGGACTACACCGACAACCGCGCCGCCAACACGGTGACCGTGTCGCTGGCCAACCCGCTGGGCTATGAGGTGCGCTACAGCACCGATGGCCAGCCGGTGACGGCGCAGTCGCCGCTGTACCAGCAGCCGCTGACCAGTACGCTGCCGACCACGGTGCAGGCCGCCGCGTTCTACCAGGGCCAGATGCTGGCGGCGAAGCCGACGGTCGCGGACTTCAGTGCGCAATCGCTGCTCAGCCGCCGCAGTGACGAACTGCTCAGCTGCGTGGGCAAGAAGGGGCTGGTGCTGCGCCTGGAGGACGATGGCCCGCGCGAAGGAAACCGCGCGGTGTTCAACGTGGACATCTTCCAGCCATGCTGGCGCTGGCCACAGGCACCGCTGGACGGCATCGGCAGCGTGGAAGTCCGCGCGGGGCGTATTCCGTACTACTTCCAGCTGGCCCACGACGAGCCCAAGCGTCGCTTCGAGAAGGCCAAGCGTGCGCATGGCGAGATGCTGGTGCGTCGCGGCGACTGCAGCGGCAAGGTGCTGGCCGAAGTGCCGCTGCCGGCCACGCCGGATGCCGATGGCTTCGTGACGCTGCGTGCGACGCTGCCGAAGGGCTCCCAGGGCACCGGTGACCTGTGCATCAACTTCACCGGCGACACGCGCCCGGCGATGTGGGTGCTGGATGAGGTCACGCTGGGGAAGTAACGGCAGGCCTATCCTGGTGGGTGCCGACCTTGGTCGGCACCTCGGGCACTTCATCCACGCATGGCGTGGATCTACTGTAGAGCCGAGCCCATGCTCGGCTGCCTTTGGGAGGAAGCCGAGCATGGGCTCGGCTCTACAGGAACTTTACCCGCGCCAGCGCAGCAGCAGATCGCGCAGCGGGGTCAGTGCCGTAGCCAGGCCGGCCAGCACGCCGATCGTGTTGGCCAGCGCGTCCATCGGATCGGCCATGCGGTCATCGGTCAATGCGCCCTGCGCGAACTCGATGCCGATCCCCATCAGCACCAGGCCCACGCCCACCCACAGCAGCGGACGTCCGCGCCGGAACAGCTGTACCGCGCTGCCAGCCAGGATGAAATAGGCGAGGAAGTGCTCACCCTTGTCGCCGTTTTCCGGCAACGGAATCGGTGGCGGTGGGATCAGGCAGACCACGATCACCAGCAGCACCGCGCTGAACCACAGCGCGGTCCACAGCCGCGGCCGCCGCAGCGGCTTGATCAGCGGCAGCGCATCGCTCACAGGCGCCAGCTCAGGTCACCCAGCTCGAAGGCGGGCTCGAAGTCGACGCCGCGCTGAAGGCCGATCGCCTGGAAGCGCTCCCCCATCTCGGTCGGCAGGGTCAGCTTCTTCACCTGGTCGCGCAGCTGGATACGACCGACTTCATCGGTGCGCTCCTCGGCCAGCGACAGCACCTGGTCCAGGCCGTTGCCGAGCAGGAAGCTGGCCTGGCTGCAGTAGCCCGCCAGCTCGAAACCGCCGTGCATGCCGGCCTCGGCCATCGCGGTGAAATCCACCGACGCGGTGATGTCCTGCAGGCCCGGCCAGCGGTGCACGTCGTTGTGCACGTGGTGGCGGTAGAACGCGCGTACGGTGCCCTCATCGCGGTCGTGCTGGTAGAACTCGCCACGGTTGTAACCGTAGTCGATGAACAGCATCGCGCCGCGCTGCAGGCCGCCCGCCACCGCCTGCAACCAGTACGGCAGCTGCGGCAGCACCTCGGAACGGTAGCCCTCGGCGAAGGGGCGCTCCAGGTAGCGCTCGATGTGGCGCACCGCACCGTTGAGCAGGATGTCGGCCGGCTGCGCACCACGGATGAAGTTGCCTTCGGCGTCCAGTTCCACGGTTTCCTCGTAGACCTCGCCATCCCGGATCAGGAAGCGCGGCGTCGGCAGCGCGTCGATCACTTCGTTGGCAAACACCACGCCCTCCCAGTCCTCTTCGAACGGGCGATCGACCCAGTCCACGCGTGCGGCCAGCTCGGCCGGCAGGTTCTGCTGCAGGCGCTGTTGCTGGCGCTCGCGCAGGTCGGCGCTGGGTTCGAGGATGGCGTAGCGCGACGGCAGCGCGTCCAGCTCGGCCAGGCGCAGCAGCACCGCTTCGGCGAAGGCGCCGGTACCACCGCCCAGTTCCAGCATCCGCGCCTGCGTACCCAGCTGGGCGAACACCGGCGCCAGCGCGTTGGCCACGCTGCCGGCGAACAGGCTGCCGAGCTCGGGCGCGGTGGTGAAGTCGCCACTGCCGCCGAATTTGCTGGCGCCGGCGCTGTAATAGCCCCAGCCGGGGGTGTACAGGCACAGCTCCATGAAGCGGGAGAACGGCATTGCCCCGCCCTGCGCAAGGATTTCGGCGCGCAGGGCAGCGGCCAGCTGGTCGCTGTGGGCCAGGGCATCGGCTTCGGGCAGGGGGAAGGTGGGCTGCATGGCGTCTTCGAATGCGGTGACAATGGTGCACAGGATAGCCGAGCCTTGGAGGACCCTCGATGAGCGATACCCACCCCGTGGTCCTGATCACCGGCAGCGCGCGCCGGATCGGTGCGGCCATCGCCCGCCAGTTCCACGCCTGTGGCTGGTCGGTGGTGCTGCACGCCAACACCTCCAGCGCCGAGCTGCAGCAGGCTGCGTTCGATTTCGACAACGTGCGCCCGGGCAGCGTGCTGGCCCTGCAGGCCGACCTGCGTGACGCCGACGCCCTGGCCGATCTGGTCGAACAGGCCGTCACCCACTTCGGCCGCCTGGACGCGCTGGTCAACAACGCCTCCAACTTCTTCCCCACCCCGCTCGGCCAGGTCACCGCCGAGGCGATGGACGCGCTGTATGCGGTCAATGCACGCGCGCCGCTGCTGCTGTCACAGGCGGCAGCGCCCTACCTGCGCCGCCAGCAGGGCTGCATCATCAACCTCACCGACCTGCACGGCACCGACCCGATGCGTGACCACATCGCCTACACCATGGCCAAGGCCGCGCTGGAGATGGCAACGCGCGCGCTGGCGCTGGAGCTGGCGCCAAAGGTGCGGGTCAATGCAGTAGCGCCGGGTGCGATCCTGTGGCCGGAACAGGGCAAGGATGATTTCGCCCGCGAGGCGCTGCTGGCACGCACGCCTTTGGCGCGGATCGGCACCGTCGAGGAGATCGCCGAGGCGGTGTACTGGCTGGTGGCCGAGGCCAGCTTCGTCACCGGCCACACCCTGCGCGTGGATGGCGGGCGTACGGTCAGCTGAAAGGTTGCCGGGGTCCACAACGGGGTCAGATCCCTTTCCCCGGCGGGAAAAGGGATCTGACCCCGTCACTCCAGATCCACCACCTCGAACGCCTCGCCAAACTGCGGGTGCGCGCGCCACAGCGTGGCCAGGTCCTGCCCGCTGACCGGGTCGATGAAGCCCGGCGCGATGTCGGCCAGCGGCTTCAGCACGAACGCGTGCTTCAGCTCCGGCCGCGGGATGCGCAGGTGCCCCGGGCCTTCCAGCACCAGGTCGCCATAGAACACCACGTCGATGTCCAGGGTCCGGTCGGAGAAGCGCGGCCCGCTGCGGTCGCGACCGTGCGCGTCTTCCAGCGCGTGCAGCCAGTCGTCCAGCTCCTGCAGCGGCAGATCGGTCTCGATCGCCACCGCATTGTTGAGGAAGGCCGGGCCATCGAAGCCGACCGCGGCGGTACGGTAGGCCGGCGATACCTGCAGCGCGCCGAAGCGCTCGCGCAGGGCCGCCACCGCGGCGTGGAGGTAGCGGCGGGGCTGGACATTGCTGCCCAGGCTCAGGAGCACGGTCGTCATGCGGTTCAGGTGGCAGCAATGGGGGCGTGGACATGCCGTCGTCACGGCGGCCTGCCTACAATCCGGGATGCACATGATAGGGCACCGACATGACCTATTGCGTTGGAATCGAGGTGGACGAGGGCCTGGTCTTCGCTGCCGACACCCGGACCAATGCCTCGCTGGACGATGTGCGCGTGCACCGCAAGCTGCACGTGTTCGAGTATCCCGGCCAGGCAGCCTACGTGCTGATGGCGGCTGGCAACCTGGCCACCACCCAGCTGCTGGTGTCGCGCCTGGGGCGCGATGCCGACGAACGGCGCGCGCCCAACCTGCGCGACATGACCCACCTGTTCGAAGCCGCCGAGTACGTCGGCCAGCTGCTGGTGGACAGCCAGGTGCACAGCAACCACAGCGAACATGGCCACGATGGGGTCAATACCCAGGCCACGCTGATCTTCGGCGGGCAGATCGCCGGCGAGCGCCCCGGGCTGTACATGATCTATCCGCTCGGCAACGCCATCGCCGCCTCGCCGGAGACGCCCTACCTGCAGATCGGTGAATCCAAGTACGGCAAGCCGATCCTCGACCGCATCCTCAGCCCGGCCACGCGCCTGGAGGATGCCGCACGCACGGCGATCGTCTCGTTGGACTCCACCATCCGTTCCAACCTGTCGGTGGGCCTGCCGATCGACCTGGCGCTGCTGCGCGACGGCGAACTGCGCATCGGCCAGCAGCTGCGGCTGGGTGCGGATTCCACGCTGTATGCGGACATTCACCAGAACTGGTCGCGGCGGCTGGAACAGGCAGTGGACGCCCTGCCACGCTTCCCCTGGGAACCTGCCGAACGGTAGTGCCGGCCGCTGGCCGGCAACCGCGTTGATCCCACCACACAGGGATGCCGGCCAGCGGCCGGCACTACCGTGGCATCAGCCCAGCGCTTCGGCTACCGCGCGGAACACCAGCTGCATCTGCAGCGGCTGGAACAGGCAGTGGACGCCCTGCCACGCTTCCCCTGGGAACCTGCCGAACGGTAGTGCCGGCCGCTGGCCGACAACCGCGTTGATCCCACCACACAGGGATGCCGGCCAGCGGCCGGCACTACCGCGACATCAGCCCAGCGCTTCGGACACCGCGCGGAACACCTGCTGCATCTGCAGCGGCTTGCGCAGCACGTGCACCTGCACGCCAGCGGGAAATGCATCGGCCGCCACCTCCACCGCTGCGTCTTCCAGCACCAGCGCCGGGCCGCGATAGCCCAGCGTGGCCATCTCGCCCAGCAGCTGGCTGGCCGGCAACAACTTCGAGCCGGCGTCGGCAATCACCAGCGCCGGCATTGCCTCCTGCTGCATCCAGCGCAGCGCCGCCGGGCCATCGGAGGCCAGCTGCAGCTGATATCCCTGGCTTGACAGCGCATTGCCGAGCAACGACAGGCGCGTGGCCTCGCCATCGACCACCAGGATCGACTGGCCACTGCCCAGGGCCACCAGCTGCTCGATCGGCTCACTACCGTCGCTGGCTTCGTGCATCGGCAAGTGCAGTTCGAAGCAGGTGCCCTGCCCCGGCTGGCTGCTGACATGGATGCTGCCGCCGGCACCTTCGACGATGCGCTTGCAGGAAATCAGGCCCAGGCCGGTGCCGTCGGCCTTGGTGGTGAAGAACGGATTGAACAGGTGCGACAGCGTGTCTGCATCCATGCCGATGCCTTCATCGGCCACGCAGATCCGCATCCAGTCCACGCCATCGCGCTGGCCGGCATGGCTGGCGGTCAGGCTCAGGCGACCGCCGTTGGGCATCGCCTGGATCGCGTTGAGCGCCAGGTTCAACATCACCTGCTGCAGCTCGGTGTAGTTGGCATCGACCACCAGGCCTTCGTCCTGCACCTGCAGTTCCAGGCGCACGGCATCGGGCACGTTGCTGCGCAACAGCAGTGCAACCGCGTCGAACAGGCCATCGATCTCGATGCGCTCGCTCGGCTTGCGCGAACCGCGCACGAACGACAGCATCGATTCGGCCATCTCATGGCCACGGCGACCGCACTCGGCGATGACATCGGCCAGGTGGTGCAGCTGCGGATCCTCGGTGCGCGCCTTCAGCAGGTCCGGCATGATCAGCAATGGCTGCAGGATGTTGCGCAGGTCATGGCTGAGGCCGGCAGCAAGCAGCGACAGGCTTTCCAGGCGCTGCGCGCGCATCAGCTCGGTTTCCACCCGTGCACGCTCCACCGCGCTGCGTGCATCGCGGATCGCACGCGCCACCGCCGACGGCAGGCGCGCCGGCAGATGCTTGATGATGTAGTCATTGGCGCCCTTCTGCAGCGCCGCCACCGCGTTCTCCTCACCCATCGTGCCGGAGACGAAGATGAAGGGCACGTCCGGCGAGGTCTCGCGCACGATGCGCAGCGCGTCATCACCGGAGAACCCCGGCATGCTCAGGTCGGACAGCACGATGTCCGGCTGGAACGCAGCCAGTGCCTGGCGCAGTTCCGCCTCGCTCTCGACACGCTCGAAGCGGGCGTCCAGGCCCGCGTCGAGCATCTGTTCGGACATCAGCTCGGCATCCTCTGGTGAGTCTTCCACCAGCAGGATGCGCAGCGCCCCCAGGGCGGGACCGGTCAGGGGCATGGGCTCACTCGAGTTCCGGTGCCTGGTTGATCAACGCCCAGAACTTGCCCAGGGTCTGCACCGCGCCGAAGAACTGGTCCACGTCCACCGGCTTGACCACGTAGGCGTTCACGCCCATGTCCCAGCTGCGGGCCAGATCGCTTTCCTCGCGCGAGGACGACAGGATCACCACCGGCAGGCGCTTGAGTTCTTCATGCTCGCGGATCTGCCGAAGCACTTCCAGGCCATCCATGCGCGGCATCTTGATGTCCAGCAGCAGCACCGCCGGCAGGCCTTCCTCGCGATTGGCGAAGGCGCCGCGGCGCAGCAGGTAGTCCATCACTTCCACGCCGTCTTCGACGTGCACGATGGGATTGGCCAGACGCGCCTCTTCCAGGGCATCGATCGCCATTTCGGCATCCGCCGGGCTGTCTTCGGCGAGAAGAATGGTGCGCAGAGTGGTCATGCAGAAGGCCCTTGTTTGTCCGCGTCGATCGCGGGAGGCAGGTAGAAGTGGAAGGTGGCGCCGACGTCCGGTTCGGCCTCGGCCCAGATACGGCCGCCATGGCGGGTCAGCACGCGGCGCACGCTGGCCAGGCCGATGCCGGTACCCGGGTAGTCGCTGGCCTTGTGCAGGCGCTGGAATACACCAAACAGCTTGCCGGCGTAGGCCATGTCAAAGCCTGCACCATTGTCGCTGACCGTGAACTGATGGCCGCCATCGGGCTGCGGCTGGTAGTCCACGCGGATCTTCGCCGGCTCGCGGTTGCCCGAGTACTTCACCGCGTTGCCGAGCAGGTTCAGCCAGACCTGGCGGATCATGTTCTCGTCGCCCACCACGATCGGCAGCGGCGCGATGCTCCACTCCACGTGGTGCGCATGGCCGCTGTTCTCGGCCTCGGCCTGCAGGTTGGCATCGAGCATGGCGCGGGTATCGGCCACCAGCGACTGCATGTCCACCGCCTGCTGGCGCATCGCCGCGCGGCCCAGCCGCGAATAGACCAGCAGGTCGTCGATCAGCGCCGCCATGCGCCGGGCCGAACTGGAGATCACCTCCAGGTAATGCCGGCTCTTGTCATCGGCGGCGTCGCCGAGGTGGCGCGACAGCTTGTCGGAGAATCCGGCCACGTGGCGAAGCGGCGCACGCAGGTCATGCGAAACCGAGTAGCTGAAGGCTTCCAGCTCGCGGTTGACCTCGGACACCTGCGCGACCTTGCCCTCCAGCTGGCGGTTCAGCTCCTCCACGCGCAGCTGCACTGCGCGCTGCATGGTGACGTCGCTGATGGTCAGCAGCACCACTTCGTCATCGGTGTCGGGCAGCGGCATGCGCCGTGCGTTGAGCAGCATGTAGCGCACCATGCCATCGGCGGTACGCTGCTCATGCTCGAAGTCCCAGAGTTCGCGGCCACGCGACAGCACATCGGCCAGGCGCTGGCGCACCACCGGATCCCGCCAGGCGCCGTCGCCGATGTTTTCCAGCAGCAGGCCATCGGCGCGCTCGTCCTGCAGGTCATACAGTTCGGCGAACGCCGGGTTGTGCAGCTGCACGCGCAGGTCGCGGTCGAGCAGCACGATCGGTTCGCGCACGGTCTGCAGCACCGATGCCGCGCGTGCGGCCGAGCGCAGCGATTGCCGTTCCGCATGCAGGCGGCGGCCGATCTGCCGCTGCAGCAGCCACAGCACCAGGCCGAGCAGGGCCAGCTGGATCGCCAGCGAACTCCACGACACCAGTTCGGTCTGCTTGCGCTGGCGCGCGGCCTGCTGAGCGCGCAGTGCCAGCAGATTCTGCTCGCTGGCCTGCAGCTCCTCCACCAGGCCACGGATCGGATAACGCGTGCTCAGGTCCTGCACCAGCTCACGCTGGTCAGAGTTCGGTTCGGACCGGGCCAGCTCGCGGGCAAGCGCCATGCGGCCTTCGAGCATCGATTCGATCCGACCAATGCGGATCAGCTGATCGGGATTGTCACGGGTCATCCGGCCCAGTTCGGCCAGGCGCCCGGGGATCTCGTTGGCCTTGGCCATCCGCTCGCGCAGGCCGGGCGCATCCACGCCCTTGGACAGGGTCAGGGCGGCGGATTCGACGTCGCGCACATCGGCCTGCAGCTGTTGCAGCGCCACGCCAACGGACTGGGTATGGTTGACCCAGGCCATCGCCTCTTCGCTGTCCTGCTGCAGTTTGCGCAGGGTCAACCACGGCACCACGATGATCGCGGCAGCCGCCAGCGCCAGGGCCGGCAACCGCCAGCGGTCCCAGATGTCGTCACTGAAAACCAGCGCCATAGTTCCTCGTCAGCACGGCCGCGGAGCGGGACCCGGGACGAGCCCGGCTGCGGCGGAACCGGCAATATAGCGCAGGCAATCACAACTCTGGAGCCCAAAGCGCGGCAGGCTGAACGGGCCCCCGCAGCCGGCCCCATACGCGAGTGGGCGCCCCCTGCGGGGCGCCCACCCTGTTCAACGGTCGGTGGATGCTCAGCGCTTGGCAGCGGCGCTGACCTTGAGTGCGGCGGCATCGACGCGGGTCACGCCCTTGATGCCCTTGGCGGTGTTGACCGCCTTGTCCTTCTCCGCCTGCGTAGCGACGGCACCGCTCAGGCTGACCACGCCGTTCACGGTTTCCACCTTGATCTCGGTGCCCGGAACGTTGCTGCTGGCCAGCAGATCGGCCTTCACCTTGGTGGTGATCCAGGTATCGGTCACCGGCTCGTTGGAGTCGTGACGATCAGCATGGGTCGTCGGATGGGTGCTGGTCGGCGGGCTCTTCGCGGCCGGGTCCTTGGCGAATGCGGCCGAGGAGGACAGCGCCAGGCCCAGGGTCAGGGCGGAAGCAATCAGCGTGCGGGTGGTATTGCTCATCGTGTCGTACTCCTTCGGAATGTGCTGCCAGTCTGGACAACCCACCGTAGAGCAGGCGTGGCGTTGCGGTCATGCCGCCGTGAATCGAAACGTTTCCAATGGCAACCGTTCAGTTTTGGACTGCCAGCACCCGTCGTTTACCCTGCCCTTCCCACTGCCGGAGCCCTGCCATGCGCCCCGACCTGCAACTGGCCCTGATCGGCTACGGCCTCGCCGGCCGCGTCTTCCATGCACCGCTGATCCAGCACACCCCCGGGCTGGCGCTGCACAGCATCGTCAGTTCACAACGCGACACCCTGCTGCGGACGTTCAGCGATGTGCACGTGCGTGCCACGCCGCAGCAGGTATTCGATGATCCGGCCGTGGATGCCGTAGTGATCGCCACGCCGAACGAACAGCACGCGCCACTGGCCATCGCGGCGCTGGCGGCAGGCAAGCATGTGCTGGTCGACAAGCCGTTCGCGCTGGATGTGGCCGAAGCGGAAACGGTGCTGGCTGCGGCACGCGATGCCGGGCGCATCGCCACCGTGTTCCAGAACCGGCGTTTCGATGCCGACTTCCTCACCCTGCAGTCGCTGCTGGCCGAAGGCAGCTTGGGCGACGTGGCCGAGTGCCACGCGCACTTCGACCGTTACCGTCCGCGGGTGCGCGACCGCTGGCGCGAACAGGACGGGCCCGGCAGTGGCCTGTGGTACGACCTCGGTCCGCACCTGCTGGACCAGATGCTGGTGCTGTTCGGCTGGCCCGAGGCAATCGATGCCGACCTGGCCGTGCAGCGCGAAGGTGGCGGCGGCATCGATTACTTCCACGCGATACTGCACTACCCACGGCATCGGGCGATCGTCCACGCCGGTTCCCTGGTGGCAGCGCAGACGCCGCACTTCAGTGTGCATGGCAGCGCCGCCAGCTGGATCAAGCACGGGCTGGACGTGCAGGAGGCGCAGCTGCGCCGCGGCGTCGCGCCGGGCGCACCAGGCTGGGGCCTCGATCCGCGGCATGGCGAGCTGGTGCGCTGCGATACCGAAGACAACGTGCAACGCAGCACCGTCGACAACCTGCCCGGCGACTATCGCCGGTTGTATGCGCAGTTCGCGGCGGCGATGCACGGCGAGGGCGAAGCCACGGTCAGCCCGGTGCAGGCGCTGCAGCTGATGCGGTTGCTGCAGGCCGGCATGGACAGCGCGCGCGAAGGGCGGCGAATCGCGTTGGGGTGATCGGCAGGGCTGCGCCCTGCACCTGCCGAATCAACGGCAACGTCAACGTCTAAAGCGGGCATTCCGTGAATGACGTGGTGGGGCCGGTTGCGAGGGACGCCGTGAATACGTCCCTGTAGGCTCGGTCGCCGCATCCATGCGGCTCACGCCCCCGCAACCGGCCCCACCCCGCCTTCGACAGATTCCTGCGGCTGTTGGTAGGTGTCGACCTTGGTCGACACATCGACGCCATGCGTGAATGACGTGGAAACGATCGGAGACAGCTTTCCTGATGGGGTCGGAGCCCTTTCCTGCGGAAAGGGCTCCGACCCCGGCTTCGTGCTTACGACTTCTTGATGGCGTGGCCGCCGAATTCATTGCGCATCGCCGACAGCAGGCGATCGGTGAACGAATTCGATTCGCGCGAGCGCAGGCGTTCCAGCAGCGACAGCGTAATCACCGGCGCCGGCACATCCAGCGCGATGGCTTCGGCCACGGTCCAGCGGCCTTCGCCGGAATCCTCCACGTACGGGGCAATGCCATCCAGCGAAGGATTGCGCTTGAGGGCTTCGGTGCTCAGGTCCAGCAGCCACGAACGCACCACGCTGCCGTGGCGCCACACCTCGGCCACCTGCGCCAGGTCCAGTTCCATCTCCTGCTTGCGCTCCATCAGCGCGAAGCCTTCGGCATAGGCCTGCATCATTCCGTACTCGATGCCGTTGTGGACCATCTTGGTGAAGTGGCCGGCACCGGACGGGCCGACGCGCCCCCAGCCACGATCTTCGGCCGGGGCCAGCGTGCGCAGCAACGGTGCGATCTGCTCCACCACCGACGCTTCGCCACCGACCATCAGGCTGTAGCCCTCCTGCAGGCCCCACACGCCACCGCTGGTGCCGCAGTCGACGTAGCCGAGGTCGTCCTCGGCCAGCGCCTTGGCGCGGCGGATCGAGTCCTGGTAGTTGGAGTTGCCACCGTCGATGACGATGTCACCCTCGGCCAGGTGCGGGGTCAGCTGGCCCAGCGTCTGATCGACGGTTTCGCCGGCCGGTACCATCAGCCACACCACGCGCGGCACCGGCAGCGCGGCCACGGCGGCGGCCAGCGAATCGACCACCTCCAGGCCGGCCTCGGCGGCGCGCTGGCGGGCGCTTTCGCCCGGGTCGTAGCCGACCACGCGGTGGCCGCCGCGATGCAGGCGCTGGGCCATGTTGGCGCCCATGCGGCCGAGGCCGATCATTGCAATATCCATTGTTTCACCTTCAGTTGGGGTCTAGGGTCAGGCTGCCTGGCCTGCCGGTAGCCGCGCAGTGGCGCAGCTGCGCCTCGCGCCAACGCCGGTAGAGCGTGGTATGCAGATTGTGCACCGCCAGGTCGATCGAAAACGGGGTTCGCGGGTTGCGATCGAGCAGGCGGGCGACGTGGTAGCCGATGGGACGTATACCGCGTGGATGCACATAGATCACGAACTGCTGGTAGAACGGATCGTCCAGCAGCTGGTCCATGCGCGCGAGCGTGTCGTGGTAGCGCGGCGCCAGCCGTGCGCGCAACTGCGGATCGCGCTCGAACAGCAGGCGCTCGAAGTAGCGCTGGCCGATGCGCGGGATGTCCTGCGCCAGTTTCCAGAGTTCGGCATTGCGCTGGTCGTACCAGGCCAGGCCGCCGTGCTGCGCCAGGGCCTGCGCAGCGCCCTCGCCCACAGTGACGACCACGAAGTTCTCGGCCTGGTTGCTCAGGTCATCCAGCGTACCGTTGTCGTACACATGTTCGATGAAGCCGGGCACACCCACGAACGCCTGCCGCCCCATCGCCGAGGTGCGCACCGCCTTGCCATCGGCGAAGAACTCGCCCGCGTGCGCGCCAAGCAGGATGCTGTCGGTGGCGCGCAGCGCGAGGAAGGTGCCGATCGACAGTTCATCCGCTGCGAACTCTGTATCGAACGCAGCATCGCCATACAGCTCGCGCTGGGTGGCCAGCTGCGCGACCTGGCGGCCGACACCGCACTCGGCGCGCACGGCACCGCTGTAGAACGCCTGCAGCGCATGGCTGTTGCCCGCACTGGGCACGAAGCCACGGCCGAAACTGCGCGTACGCTGCCAGCCCTGTGCGGGCGCGCCGCGCAGACCAAAGCCGATCCAGCCCAGTTGCGGGCCGGAGAAGCGGAACGTGGCATTGCCCTGCAATGCCGAGGTCGCGCGCCGCGTGGCCGCCCCCAGCTCGAAGGCATAGGCGCAGACCGTAGCAGGGTCTTCCAGCAGCTGCTGCAGCAGTGCCTGTCGTTCGCCTGCAGGCAGATCCGCCGGCCAGCGTACGCGCAGGTCACCCGCTGCCTGTGCCGCGGCGAGCGAGGAACGCGTACACACCGGGCCCTTGTGTACCTGCGGTGTGCGCAGCTCGGCATCCTCGAAGCGCCACCCCAACCGCTGCAACAGGCCCTGCGTACAGTCCGGGGATGGCGCTGCGACGACCCACGCGGGCGCCAGCAGCAGGGCTGCAATCAGCCACCTGCCGCGCACGCTCAGCCCTGGTCCGTGACCGCCGGTGCGGGTGCGGGCTCCGGTGCCGCGGCCGGCGATGGCGACGGCTTGCCCGCCGCGGCCGGCAGGTACTGCTGCAGGCGCTGGAAGAAGCGACGATAGAACTCGGCATCGGTGACCGTGCTGCTGGCCACCTTCACCAGCGAGTCGTCGTTGCTGCCGAAGGGCAGCGATACCGAACCCAGCGCTCCCACACCGACACTGGCCGAGGTCGGGCTCTTCTTCAGCGCATAGCGATCCTGCACTGCGCTGACGAACACCAGCGTCTGGCCGCCACGCGGGGCGCAGGAGATGCGCAGCACCAGCTGCTCATGGTCATCCTCGCGCGGCTGGAAGTTCTTGTTGCCTTCCACCTGTGCATCGTCGGAACGGGCGATGGCATAGCCCTGGCTGAGCAGCGTGCGGCGCGCCGCTTCGCAGGCTTCGCCCGGGCGCCCATCGACCGTGCGCGAGAAGGTATCGCCGGAATCGAAGGACTCGCGCAACACGGTGCTGTCGGCGGCACGGCCACCGCAGGCCGAGAGGATCAGGGCACTGGTGAGCGCCGCGGCGGCGCTGGAAAGACGGGAGGCCCGCATGGGTACTCCTGCGAGAACGGAAGCACCAAGGGTAGTCCCACCCCCGTGTGCGGCAGGTCGACATACCCTCCCACGTTGCTCCCGGTTCATGCACGAAAAAGGGGACGGAGGGAATTAAGTCGTTTGTGCCACAAACGACTTAATTCCCTCCGTCCCCTTTTACGCCGAGGGGCCGGCAATGCCGGCCCCTGAGGTGTCATATTCCGTGGCCGGCTCAGTCCGCCCAGCGCCCCGCGCCGGTGGACTGCGGCAGCACCTGGGCCGACAGCGGGCGGTCATTGGCCAGCAGATTGACCGCGTCAGCGAGGATCGAAGCCGACTCGCGCAGCAGCGGGTCCGGACGCTTTTCAGCGGCCTTCTCACGGGCGGCATCCTTGACGATGTCGCGCTCGTTGCCGGTCAGGCCATCGTCGCTGCTGTCGTCGGCCAGCGGGTCCAGGGCCAGGCCCAGTTCCTTGCGCTGCACCTGGCGCTCCTTGCGCTGGGCGTCCTGCCGCTCGCGCTCGGCACGACGGGTCGCCTCGTTGAGCGAGATGTACTTCTTCGCGGCCTCGGTGCGGAACTGCTCCACGTCCTCGTTCCACCACTGGAATTCCTTGTCAGTGGCGATGCGCGCGTCGTGGCGGGTCTCCAGCTTCGGCAGCAGCGGCGCGAAGTTGCCGTACTGGGTGTGCGGCACGGCGGCGATGCGGGTCCACGGCAGGGCGTTGTCGTAGGTGCTTTCGCCGAATTCGGTGGCATCGACGCTGGCCGGGAAGGCCAGGTCCGGCACCACACCCTTGTGCTGGGTGCTGCTGCCGCTGATGCGGAAGAACTGGGCGATGGTCAGCTTGACCTGGCCGAAGCGCTGGGTTTCGCCGCTCGGCCAGCGATCGAGGTCGACGATGTTCTGCACGGTGCCCTTGCCGAAGCTGGTTTCACCGATCACCAGGCCACGGCCGTAGTCCTGGATGGCACCGGCGAAGATCTCCGAGGCCGAGGCCGAACCGCGGTTGATCAGCACCGCCAGCGGGCCGTCCCACGCCACGCCCTGGTTGCGGTCGCTGTTGACGGTAACGCGGCCACCGGACTCGCGCACCTGCACCACCGGCCCCTGTTCAATGAACAGGCCGGTCAGTTCGATCGCTTCATCCAGCGAGCCCCCCCCGTTGTTGCGCAGGTCCAGCACCACGCCATCCAGCTTGTCGTTCTTGAAGCCGGCCAGCAGCTTGGCGACGTCGCGGGTGGCCGAGGCGTAGTCAGCGGCGTTGCGGCGACGGCCTTCGAAGTCCTGGTAGAAGGTCGGCAGCTTGATCACGCCGATCCTGCGCGCCGGTTCGCCGTTGGCGGCCGGGATGCTCATGGTCTCGCCCTTGGCGGCCTGTTCGGCCAGGCGCACCTTCTGGCGGGTCAGGACCAGCGTGTGGTGCTTGCCGTCCACGCCCTCGGCGGCCGGGATGAATTCCAGCTTGACCTGGGTATCCTTGGCACCGCGGATCTTGGCCACGACGTCGTCGATGCGCCAGCCGATCACATCCTCGACCAGGCCGGACTTGCCCTGGCCAACGCCAACGATGCGGTCCCCCGGCTTCAGGGTGCCGTCCACTGCGGCCGGACCACCGGCGATGATCTCGCGGATCACCACCATGTCGTCCTGCCGCTGCAGCTGCGCACCGATGCCTTCCAGCGACAGCGACATCGCCTGGTTGAAGTTCTCGGCGGTGCGCGGGGTGAAGTAGTCGGTGTGCGGATCGACAGCGCTGGTGTAGGCGTTCATGAAGAACTGGAAGACGTCTTCGCCCTTCAGCTCGTTGACCGACTTCTCCAGCGTCGCGTAGCGCTTGTCCAGCGTCTTGCGGATGTCGTCCGGCTTCTTGCCGGCCAGCTTCAGGCGCAGCCAGTCGTTCTTCACCGACTTGCGCCACAGCTCATCCAGTTCGGCACTGCTGGCCGCCCACGGAACCTTCTTGCGGTCGTATTCGAAGCGCTCGTCGGTGGTGAAGTCCGGCTCCTGCTTGAGCAGCTTGCGCGCATAGGCCACGCGCTCGCCGACGCGCTGCTTGTAGACCGCGAACACCTGGAACGCCGGCTCCAGCTCGCCGCCACGGATGGCCGAAGAGATGTTGGCTTCGAACGGCGCGAAGCGCGCCACGTCGGCCTGGGTGAAGTACTGCTTGCCGCCGTCCAGGGTCTCCAGGTAGCGCTTGAACACGTCCTTGGAGGTGGCCTCGTCCAGCGCGCGCGGGCGGTAGGCGTAGCGGCTGTCGGACAACAGGCCGTACACCAGCTTGGAGGTGGTCACCTGATCGGCGGTGGCCGCCGCGGGCAATGCGGGCGAGTCGGCCTTGGCCGCCAGCGCCAGCGGCGCGACCAGCGCCAGGGCCATCAGGAATGCGGGGGCTTTGAATTTCATTGACGTGCTCGAAGGCGCCTTGCCAAGGGGGAGACTGCAGGGTGTTCAGACACCACGACAGTGCCGAAAGTTGCCGGGTTTGTCATCCGGCCGCGCTCGGTGGAAAACCAGCCTAGCCGGGCCGGTGTAGCAAATTGTGAATGCAGGTAGAGCCGAGCCCATGCTCGGCTGGCCGGCAGCAAGCAGCCGAGCATGGGCTCGGCTCTACGGCAGGCAGAGGCGTGCGGACCAACGGTCCGCACCCACCTCAGGAGACGCCGGCGCCCTTGGCCTGCACGTCAGCATGGTACGACGAGCGCACCATCGGGCCGGACGCCACGTGGCTGAAGCCCAGCGCGTAGCCGTAGTCTTCCAGCGCCTTGTAGTCCTCGGGGGTCCAGTACTTCAGTACCGGGTGGTGATGCGCGGTCGGCTGCAGGTACTGGCCGATGGTGATCATGTCCACATCGTGCGCGCGCAGGTCGCGCATCGTGGCCTTGATCTGTTCGAAGTCTTCGCCCAGGCCCAGCATGATGCCGCTCTTGGTCGGCACGTCCGGGTGCTGCGCCTTGAAGTTCTTCAGCAGGTTCAGCGACCACTGGTAGTCCGCACCCGGGCGCACGTTGCGGTACAGTTCCGGCACGGTCTCGATGTTGTGGTTGAACACATCCGGCGGGTTCTGCGCCAGGATCTCCAGCGCGCGCTCCATGCGGCCCTTGCCACGGAAGTCCGGGGTCAGCACTTCGATGCGGGTACCCGGCGACTTTTCGCGGATGGCGGTGATGCAGTCGACGAAGTGCTGGGCACCGCCGTCACGCAGGTCATCGCGGTCGACGCTGGTCACCACCACGTACTTCAGGCCCATGTCGGCCACGGTCTGGCCGAGGCTGGCCGGTTCGTTGGCATCCGGCGGCTTCGGGCGGCCATGGGCCACGTCGCAGAACGAGCAGCGGCGGGTGCAGACCTCGCCGAGGATCATGAAGGTGGCGGTGCCATGGCCGAAGCATTCGTGGATGTTCGGGCAGCTGGCTTCCTCGCACACCGTCACCAGGCGGTTCTCGCGAAGCTTGGCCTTGAGGTTCTGCACGGCGTTGCCCGAGGGAATGCGCACGCGGATCCAGGACGGCTTGCGCAGCACCGGCGCGTCGGCGAACTGCACCGGCGAACGGTTGATCTTGTCACCGCCCAGCTGCTTGACCCCGGCCTGCAACGGCGCGGCGGACGGAGAGTCGCCCTGCACGATCTGCAGGGGAATGGAACGGGCGGTGGTTTCAGTCATGGCAGTTCCGGGGGGCGGTCAGGCGGCCGCAGAAAGATCGGGCAGTTCCGGCGTGTGCTGCAGCAGCAGGCCGAACTGGCGGGCCAGGTGGTCCAGCAGCACCGGCTTGACGGCATCCAGCCCGGAGGGGCCGCCCAAGTCTACCACCGAGGTCACCTGCAACCCCTGATAGCCACAGGGGTTGATGCGGTGGAAGGGTTCCAGGTCCATGGCCACGTTGAAGGCCAGGCCATGGAAAGTGCAGCCGCGGCGCACGCGGATGCCAAGCGCAGCGATCTTGGCGCCACCGACGTAGACGCCCGGGGCGCCCTCGCGGCGTTCGGCGCCGATGTTCCACTCGGCCAGGGTATCGATGAGGGCCTGCTCGATGCGGCACACGTAGTCGCGCACACCGATGCCCAGCCGCGGCAGGCGCAACAGCGGGTAGACCACGATCTGGCCGGGCCCGTGATAGGTCACCTGGCCGCCACGGTCCACGTGCAGCACGGGGATGTCACCCGGCGCCAGCACGTGCTCATCCTTGCCGGCCTGGCCCAGGGTGAACACCGGATCGTGCTCGACTACCCACAGTTCGTCGGCGTCGGCGTCGCTGCGCTGGTCGGTGAAGCGCTGCATGGCGCGCCACACCGGCTCGTACGCCTGGCGGCCGAGGTCGCGGACCACCGCCGGACGCGGCGCGCGGTCTTCCGGGGCGGCTTCGGCCGGGCAGCTGTCGGCTACAGCGTCCACTTCACTTCCGGGTGGTCGCGCAGCGCCTGGTGCGCCAGGTCGTACTGCTCGCGGCTCTCGGCCTTGAACACGATGCGGACGGACACGTACTTGCCGTTGGACGAATGCTTCCAGCTGATGCGTTCGTTCACCACATCGATGCCGGCAGCCAGCAGCAGACGGGGAAGCTCATGCTCCAGGCCGCGGTTGGCCGGGCCCATGGCGCTGAGCTCGAACTGGCCGGGGAACTGGAAGCCGTGGTCGGGGTTGTCGGACTTGATTTCCATGGCCCCATTATCGGGCCGCAGGGCAACAAACCCAAGAGTATTCATCAACGTCAAAGACAGCACTGGCGGCCTGCTGCGTTGCAGCTGGCCCAAAAGCGGGGGCGGAGAGCCCAACGGCAGCTGACTGGTTCTTTCGGCCCCTCACTGACCGGGGCATCGTGCGCGCGGCCTGCAGTCGCCTTCACGCCAGGCCTGCGGCGCGTGCGCGGGTAACGAATTGTGTCCGCCGGACAATGTTGTTTTCGGAACAGACAAGTGATCCCAACGTGCTCGTTCCGGCGCGCGGGCACGAGTACCGTAGCGTTGCAGAAAACGACAGAAAACCGCCCCCTTCCCCATGAGCATTCCATCCATGCGTAGTGTCGCAGCCCTCGGGCTGGCCGGCCTGCTGGCCTCTGCCCTCCCCTTTGCCGCCCAGGCGGCCGAACAATGTGGCCCGGACGCGATGCGCGATCACCCGCCGCAGGTCAATTTCCGCGTCGACAACGACCTGTTCGGCGGCCGCCACCAGGACCAGGGCTACACCAACGGTGCGCTGTTGACCCTGGTCTCGCCCAATCTGGTCGATTACACCGACGACCCGTGCCTTCCACGCATGGCGCGCTGGGTGAACCAGTACCTGGAAGGCCTGCATCCGGGCAGGTTCGAACAGCAGAACATGATCTTCAGCATCGGCCAGGGCATCTTCACCCCGACCGATTTCAGCCGCAGGGACCTGATCGAAGACGACCGCCCTTACGCGGGCGTACTGATCGCAAATTTCGGTTTCAATGCGCGCAGCGGCGACCGCCTGCAGACCACCCAGCTGACGTTGGGCGTAGTTGGCCCGTGGGCACAGGGCAAGCAGGTGCAGAATGCCGTGCACGAAGTGCTGGGCGACGAGAAATTCAAGGGCTGGGACAACCAGCTGCACAACGAGCCGCTGTTCATGCTGACCCATGAGCGCATGCGCCGCTGGCCGGGTGATGCCAGCATCAATGCCGACGGCTGGGGTTGGGACGCGATCAGCCACTACGGCGGCTCGATCGGCAACCTGGAAACCAAGGCCAACCTCGGCGGTGAAGTGCGCTTCGGCTGGAAGCTGCCGGACGACTTCGGCAGCACGCCGTTGCGCCCGGCCGGTGAGAACACGGCACCGACCCGCAGCGGCCGTCCCAATGGCTGGTCCTGGCACCTGTTCGCGACCTCGGACGCGGCCTGGGTGATCCGCGACATCACGCTGGATGGCAACACGTTCCGCAACAGTCACAGCGTGGACAAGCGCCATGTGGTGGCCTACGGCGGCTATGGCGTGGCCGTGATGTACGGACGCTGGAAGTTCGCCGCTGCGCGTTACCACAGCACGCGGGAGTTCAACGGCCAGCGCCAATCGCCGGTGTTCGGCAGTTTCACCATCAGCCGCTCGCTGTAGGCGAGGGGCTGAGGGTGAAGCGGGTAGGTGCCGACCGTTGGTCGGCACACCGGTTACCGCATCGCTCTTGCAAGTCAGGCGCTGCAGGTCGTGCCGGCCGCTGGCCGGCTGCCGGCAGTTCCGGATGAGTTGCTGGGGAGCCGGCCAGCGGCCGGCTCTACCCGCATCCGGGTGGGTTCATGGGGAGCCGGCCAGCGGCCGGCACGACCCGCATCCGGATGGGCTCACGCGGAGCCGGCCAGCGGCCGGCTCTAGCCCCCGCGTGCGGGGGGAAGCGGCCTTCCGAAACAGAAAAGGCCGGCATTTGCCGGCCTTTTCGTTCACCACGCCAAGGCGTGGATCATTCCGATTCCCACCACATCCAGAAGCTGTCCCACAGGCGCTTGAAGAAGCCGGCCTGCTCGACGGCGGCCACGGCCACCAGCGGTGCCTCGGCGATGACCTTGCCATCCAGCGTGACCTTCACGGTGCCGATCTGCTGGCCGGCGGTGAACGGTGCTTCCAGGGTCTTGGGCACGTCGATGCTCGGCTTCAGGTCGTTGTAGCGGCCGCGCGGCACGCTCACCAGCATCGGCTGGGCCACGCCCAGCTGTACCTTGTCGGTGGTGCCCTTCCAGACCTTGTGCTCGGCCACGGCCTTGCCCGGTTCGTACAGGCGGTGGGTCTCGAAGAAGCGGAAGCCCCAGTTCAGCAGGGCCAGGCTGTCGTCGGCACGCTGCTTCTCCGACGCACCACCCAGCACTACGGCGATCAGGCGCTGGTCGCCACGCTGGGCCGAGCTCATCAGGCAGTAGCCGGCTTCGGACGTGTGGCCGGTCTTGATGCCATCCACGCTGCCATCGCGCCACAGCAGCAGGTTGCGGTTCGGCTGCTTGATGTTGCCGACCTGGAATTCCTTGATCTTGTTGTACGCGTAGGTTTCCGGGTAATCACGCACCATCGCGCGGCCCAGCAGCGCCAGGTCGTAGGCGGTGCTGTGGTGGCCCTGTGCGGTCAGGCCGTGGGCGTTGACGAAGTGCGAGTCCTTCATGCCGATCTTGGCGGCGTAGCTGTTCATCAGCGACGCAAAGGCTTCTTCGCTGCCGGCCACATGCTCGGCCAGGGCGATCGCGGCGTCATTGCCGGACTGGATCGCCATGCCCTTTTCCATGTCTTCCAGGCGTGCGGTCTGGTTGACCGGGAAGCCGCTGTAGCTGCCGTCGGTACCGGCGCCACCTTCGCGCCAGGCGCGCTCGCTCATCATCACCTGGTCATCTGCACGGACCTTGCCGTTCTTGACCTCGGCGGCAACCACGTACGACGTCATCACCTTGGTGATGCTGGCCGGGGCCAGCTGCTCGTGGATGTTCTCGCCGGCCAGCACCTGGCCGGTGGCGTAGTCCATCAGGACCCAGGCCTTGGACACGCTCGGGGCCGGGGCCGGCGGGGTCGCGACGGTGGCCGGGGCGGCAGCGGCGGCGGCAGGCGCCGGCGTGGCCGGGGTCGGCAGCGGCGTCTGGGCGGAAGCCAGGCCCACCACCAGGGTGGCGGCCAGGGCGGTGGCGGCGGAACGGAAATTCATTGGACAGCAGGCTCCAGGGGACGGCCGGGAATGGAGGGTGGAACGTAACGGCCATTGTAAGGCCGGGGGAGCCTGGGCCGGCAGCACCGGCCCGGGCGGATCAATCCTTGACGATCTGCGGCGAACCCAGGCCCAGACCGGCGATGCGGCCGGCAAGTTCCGCGGCACTGGCATGGTCGGTGGCAGGAACGCGCAGACGGAACAGGGTGCGGCCACCGGCGGCGATGTCGCTGATGGTCGCGCCGACGATGCCGGCAGCGTTGAGCTGGCCCATCGCGCGGTTGGCGTTGTCGCGACTGGAGAAGCTGGCGACCTGCACCATCACCGCGCCCACCACCTGCTGCGACAGGCTGGGTGCCGCCGGCGTGGCGGCGACGGTGCGCACGGGTGCCGGCGCGACGGCGCGCGGCGCGGCGCTGGCGACTGCAACCGGCGCCGGTGCGGTGTTGCGCAGCGGTGCACTCGGCGGCAGGCTGCTGACCGCCACGTCCGGCACGGTGCTGGCCACGCCCTGGGTGGTGGCCGGCTGGCCGCGTGCCGGCATGCCATCGGCCGGCAGGCGCTTGACCAGGCGATCGATATCGCTGTCGGCAGTGGCGCGCGCGGTCGCTGCCGGGCGTGCACTGGCCACCGCAGCTGCCGCTTCGGCGGCACGACGCTCGCGGCGGGACGGCTTCTGCGCCAGCAGGTTGCTCTCGCCCGGCTGCAGCGCGCGCACTTCCACGTTGCCGGTACCGCGCTGGGTGATGCCCAGGCGCACGGCGGCGGCATAACTGAGATCGACCACGCGACCATCGTGGAACGGGCCGCGGTCGTTGACGCGCACGATCACCGACTCGCCATTGTCGAGGTTGGTCACGCGGGCGAAGCTGGGCAGCGGCAGCGTCTTGTGCGCGGCGGTGAACTGGTACATGTCGTAGACCTCGCGGTTGGAGGTCAGGCGGCCATGGAACTTGGCGCCGTAGTACGACGCGGTACCGCGCTCGACATAGTCGTGGGTATCGTCGAGCACCTTGTACGACTTGCCCAGCACCACGTACGGCGACTTGTTGCCGATCGCCGAGCGCTCCTCGGCGGTCACTTCCGGCTCGGGAATGCAGGCCACGTTGGGAATGTAATCCGGCGTGCTGTCACGCACGCCCGGCTTGTACAGGCCACCGGCAGTGTAGTTGCCGCGGGTGCTCAGGTCTTCCTTGGCCGCCGCGTACGGTGACCCTTCCGGGCAGTGTGCCGGGCGCGAGCCACGCCCCTGCACCAGCGTGCCGCCGGACTTGCCACCATGGCCGGCCGTGGCCGGCTTCTTCGGCGCGCTGCTGCAGGCAGCCAGCGCGAGGACGATCAAGCCTGGGACCAGCCATCTGATGTTCATGCCGGGGGCAGCTCCTGTCCGGCGATGGCCTGGGACAACTGGAACACGGCCATCGCGTACATCTTCGAGAGGTTGTAGCGGGTGATCGCGTAGTAGTTCTGGAAGCCCAGCCAGTACTGCTTGCCGGTGCTGCCTTCAAGCGTGATCGGCGTGGCGGTGGCGCCCGGCTGCACCGGCGCGCCCGGCTGGTAGCCGCGCTGCGCCAGGTCGGCCATCGTCCAGGTCGGCATCCATTCGGTCGGATTGAACTCCTCGCGGCCCGGCGCCAGCGTGGCCGGCACGGCCACCTGCCCGCCACGCACCCAGCCGCCCTTCTTCACGAAGTAGTTGGCGATGGACGAGAACACGTCGTCGTAGCTGGTGAACAGGTCGCGGCGGCCATCACCGTTTCCGTCCACGGCGTAGTCGAGATAGCTGGACGGCATGAACTGGCCCATGCCCATCGCACCGGCATAACTGCCCTTGAGCGTGGTGATATCCAGTTTCTCTTCGTGGCCCAACTCGAACAGCTTGGCCAGCTCATCGCGGAAGAACAGCTCGCGGCGCACTTCGCGTTCCAGCTTGGTCGGGTCGCCGCTGCGCGGGTAATAGAACGCCAGCGTGTACAGCGCATCGAGCACGCGATGGCTGCCAGCATTCCTGCCGTAGCTGGTTTCCACACCGATGATCGCGACGATCACTTCGGCCGGCACGCCGGTGCGCTGCTGCACGCGATCCAGTTCGGCGCGGTGTTCGGCCAGGAACGCGCGGCCGCCATCGATGCGCGCCTTGCTGATGAACATCGGCCGGTACTCATTCCACGGCTTGACCCGTTCGGCCGGGCGCGACATCGCGGCGATGATCGGCTGGCGCACCTGCGCCTGGTCGAGCACGCTGCTGATCTGCTCCGGCTTCAGGCCATAGCGCTTGGCGGTATCGGCAATGAAGCGGGCCCGTGCGACCTCGAACGGCACCGGGGTGAGATCGACAGGCGCCGCGGTGGCGGCGGTGGCTTCAGGCGCGGCCTCGGCCGGGCCATGGGCCTTGGCGGCGGGCTGGCGCGGCGTACTGCTGGCCTGGGGCGAAGACGGTGGGGACTTCGGCTGGGTCGCGCAGGCGACCAGGCCGAGGGTGAGCATGCAGGCCAGAGTGCGTCGAATCATCGTCGCAGGTTAGCAGGTCATGGATGAATTAAAACCCCTAACACCATGAATCACAACGATTTGCCTGCGACCAGCGGGAAATGTGAAGACATCGTGATCGCCCTTCCCCATTCAGATAGAGGTTGCCGGTTGCGTCCCCATCCCCGCAGACGCAACCGGCGACCGGATCCGGTCGGTACCTGCGCGGCTGCCGCTCCCCAGTGGCAGTACCCCGCGCTCCCTGTACCCGTTGGATCAGTACTGCTTCCCGCCCGACGCCCCCTCGCGCTGCAACGATTGACGGCGCGCCGTGCCGAACGGGCCGCCATTGTGCAGGCCGATTACGACAAGTCCATTGATCAAGATCAACGCGGTGTAAAAGTGTGAACCAGCTAACGTTTTTTGCGGACTTTCGTCAGCGGGCGTGCTGTCGTGCATCGGTGTGAGAACGCTTACACAACGGGCGTTGCGCAGTCAGGAAGTTTCCAGCCAACGGCGCAGCCCCTCGTGGGTGGTGTCTGGGTGGTCGCGGAAAGCAGAAGCCGCGGGTGGGCCGGTCGGGTTGGGTACGCGGGGGACGCCGTGAATCCGTCCCTGGAGGCTTGGCAGCCGCATCCATGCGGCTGACACCCCCGCGTACCCAACCCGACCGGCCTCTGACAGATTTTGGCGGTCTGCCACTCACGGAGAAGAAAGAGAAAATCAAAAGCGGGTCGCGGCGCTGCGCTTGCTTGTGAGCCGAGCATGGCTCGGCTCCACGCAAGGCAATGAAGCGACCCGCCAGGCCGCTTTTGCTTTTGATCTTCTCTTTCTTCTCCGTGGGTAGACGCGCACGGAACCTGTCCGTGGCCGGGTAGATGGGCTGCGCAGGGGCGTGAGCCGCATGGATGCGGCGACCGAGCTTACATGGACGTACTTGCAGCGGCCCCTGCGCAGCCCATCTACCTGGCCTCACCCGTTAACTGCTTTTCGCGACCACCCACGAGGGGCTGCGCCGTTGGCCGGAAACCCTATCCCCCGTGCACGGGCCGGTGCCCGCGTACCGCCATCACCAACCCGATGCCGGCCAACAGCGAAACCGCCGATGTCCCGCCGTAGCTGATCAGCGGCATCGGAATGCCCACCACCGGCAGCAGGCCGGAAATCATTCCGCCGTTCACCAGCACGTAGACGAAGAACGCCAGCCCCAGGCTGCCGGCCAGCAACCGTGCATGCGTGTCGCGCGCGTGCACGGCAATCCACAGGCAACGCCCGACCACGAACAGGTACAGCGCGAACAGCGTCGCCACGCCGATCCAGCCGAACTCTTCGGCCAGCACCGAAAACGCGAAGTCGGTGGTGTATTCGGGGAGGAAATCCAGCGTGGCCTGGGTGCCCTGCCCCCAGCCGCGTCCCTGCCATCCCCCGGAGCCGATCGCGATGCGTGACTGCAGGATGTTCCAGCCGGTGCCCAGGGGGTCGGCCGCCGGGTCGAGGAAGGTCAACACACGATCCTTCTGGTACTGACGCAGCAGACCGAACCACGCCAGCGGCGCGGCCACTGCCAGCCCCGCCGCGCCGGTCGCCACCCAGCCCCAGTGCAGGCCCGCCAGCAACAACGCGAACACGCCGCTGGCGGTGACCAGCGTGGCGGTGCCGAGGTTGGGCTGCATCAGGATCAACACCGCCGGCGCGCCGATCAGCACCGCGGCGGTCAGTACCGTGCGCGGCGACGGCGGCAGCGGTTGCCGGTGCAGGTACCAGGCCATCATCAACGGCAGGCTGAGCTTGAGCAGCTCCGACGGTTGCAGGTAGAACACGCCGAGGTTGAGCCAGCGCTGCCCATATTTGCCGGTGCCGATCACATACACCGCCATCAGCGGCAGCATCGACAGCGCGTACAACGCTGGTGTCCACGCGCGCAGGCGCAGCAGCGAAACACGTGACAGCAGCCACATCGCCAGCAGTCCACCCGCAAAGCGCGCCGCCTGCCCGGCCACCGGCCCGGACACACTGTGCAGCACCGCCAGGCCCGCGCCCATCAGGATCAGCAATGCGACCAGCAACGGCAGATCGATCGTGCGCACTGCCTCACGGCAGCCGCCAAACAGTCGTTTCCATTCCACGCACAGCACGCTAGCAACGGGCGCTTGCGTGAAGCTGTCAGGGTGCTTCTGATCTCCGTAGCCGGGCTGTGGGGTCAGATCCCTTTTCCCTGTGGAAAAAGGGATCTGACCCCGACGCCGTACTCAGCCGTAGCCGCCGTGCACCGGGTTGTGACTGCGCACCGCCATCACCAATCCGAAGCCGGCCAGCAGTGACACCGCCGAGGTACCGCCGTAGCTGATCAGCGGCATCGGCACGCCCACCACCGGCAGCAGACCGGAAATCATCCCGCCGTTCACCAGCACATAGACGAAGAACGCCAGGCCGGTGGCGCCGGCCAGCAGGCGCGAATACGAATCGCGCGACTGGCTGGCGATCCACAGGCAGCGCCCGATCACCACCAGGTACAGCGCCAGCACGGTGGCCACGCCGATCCAGCCGAACTCCTCGCTCAGCACCGAGAACGCGAAGTCGGTGGTCTGTTCGGGAATGAAGTTCAGGTGCGACTGCGAGCCCTCGCCCCAGCCCTTGCCATCGAAGCCGCCGGAACCGATCGCGATCTTCGACTGGATGATGTTCCACCCGGCCCCCAGCGCATCCATCTCCGGGTCCAGGAACATCATGATGCGGTCCTTCTGGTACGGCCGCAGCAACCAGAACCAGGCCACCGGCGCGACCGCGGCCACGCCACCCACACCCAGGCCGACCCACCACCACGGCAGGCCGGCCAACAACAGCACGAACACGCCACTGGCAGCGATCAGCACACCAGTACCGAAGTCCGGCTGCAGCATCACCAGGCCGGTGGGCACGCCGATGATGACCAGGGCCACGAGCACGGTGTTGAAGCGCGGCGGCAGCGGCATCTTGTGCAGGTACCAGGCCACCATCATCGGCAGGCTGACCTTCAGCAGCTCGGCCGGCTGCAGGTAGAAGAACTTCAGGTCCAGCCACTGCCGGCCGTACTTGCCGGTGCCCAGCACGAACACCGCCAGCAACGGGATCATCGAGATCGCGTAGATCATCGGCGTAGCCGAGCGGATGCGCAGGATCGGCACCCGCGAGATGCCCCACAGCGCGGCCATGCCCACGGCGAAGCGCGCGCCCTGGGCCATCACTAGGCTGTCGCCACCGGCGCTCTTCAGGGTGGCCAGGCCGATCACCATCAGCGTCCCCAGGGCCAGGCACAGCACCCAGTCCAGCGTGCTGAAGAAGCGGCGCAGCATGTCGCCGGCCCAGCGCAGGAACACTCTCATCGTACGGGCTCCGCGACGGTCGGGCGTGGCGTGGCGGGCAACGCGGCGGCGGGCGGCGTACCCGGCTGCGGTGCGGGTACAGGTTCCGGCGCCGGCACGCCGACCAGCACCGGATGTTCACCCAGCTGCGCCGCGGCGAGGTCGCCAGCCTGGCGCGCGCCGGCATCTTCGTTGTCGAACGCGGTGGCGCCGATGGCGGTGGTGCCGCGCTCGCTGTCCAGTGGCTGCATGCCTTCGGGCATCTTGCCCAGCAGGTAGGCGTCGAACACCTTGCGTGCGATCGGCGCGGCGGCCGAACCACCATAGCCGCCGCCTTCCACGGCCACCGCGATCGCGATCACCGGGTTGTCCACCGGTGCGAAGCCGACGAACAGCGCGCGGTGGCGCAGGTGCATCGGCAGGCTCTTCGGATTCACCGCCGCCGTGCCCTTTCGGCTGATGACCTGCGCGGTACCGGTCTTGCCGGCCATCACGTACGGCGCACCCACCGCCACGCGCCAGCCGCTGCCGCCGGGCCGCATGGTCGCCATCATGCCCTCGCGCACGGCCTGCACGTTGGCGGGGTTGGGGCTGACCGGCTTGCTCTCGCCAGCCGGCATCGCCGACCAGTCGCTGTCGAAACCGTCGCGCTGCTGGATCACCAGGTGCGGGGTGCGCAGCTGGCCGTCGGCCAGACCGCTGACGCCGCGCGCCAGCTGCAGCGGGGTGACCTTCCAGTCACCCTGGCCGATGCTGATGTTGACCGTATCACCGGGGTACCAGGCTTCCTTGCGGCTCTTCCGCTTGTAGGCCGGCGACGGCAGGATGCCGCCAATTTCGCCGGTGAGGTCGATGCCGGTCGGCTGGCCGAAGCCGTAGTACTCCATGTAATGGTCGAAGCGCTCGATGCCCAGGTCCAGCGCCAGCTTGTAGTAGTAGGTGTTGACCGATTCGGCGATGGACTTGCGCAGGTCGGTCCAGCCATGGCCGCCACGGTGGGCGTCACCCCAGCCGCGCGAGGTGCCCGGCAGATAGAACATGCCGGTGGACAGCACCTTGTCCTCCGGGCGTCGAACGCCCGAATCCAGGCCGGCCAGGCCGATCAGCGGCTTCAGCGTGGAACCGGGGGCGACGCCACCGAGCACCAGGCGGTTGAACTGCGGCCGCGACGGGTTTTCGTTCAGCGCCTTGAAGTCGGCATGCGAGATGCCGTTGACGAACAGGTTGGGGTCGTAGGACGGCAGGCTGACCATCGCCAGCACTTCGCCGGTGCGCGGGTCCATCGCCACCGCCGAGCCTTCCTGGTCGCCGAAGGCGGCCACCATGGCGCGCTGCAGGTCGGCGTCGATCGACAGCCGCAGGTCGGCGCCGGACTGCGCGGCGACGCGGCCGATGGTGCGGATCGCGCGCCCCTGCACGTTGGTCTCGACCTGCTCGTAGCCGACCTTGCCGCGCAGCTGCTGCTCGTAGTAACGCTCCAGGCCGGACTTGCCGATGTGGGTCAGCGCGGCATTGCCTTCGCCGAGGATCTCCAGATCCTTGTCATCAACGCGGCCAACGTAGCCGATGATGTGCGCGAACAGATCGCCGTAGGGGTAGCGGCGGGTCAGGTAGGGCTCCAGCTCGACGCCGGGGAAGCGCCAGCGGTCGACCGCGAAGCGCGCCATCTCCTCGTCGCTCATGCGCAGCTTCAGCGTGACCGGCAGGAACTTGCGGCGCGCCTTGCGCGACTTGTTGAACGCTTCCAGCTCTTCCGGGCTGATGTTGATGATCTTCGCCAGCCCTTCCAGGGTGGCGTCCATGTCCTTGACCTTGTCCGGGGTCACGTCCAGGCGGAAGGCCGGCACGTTCTCGGCCAGCAGGCGGCCATTGCGGTCGTAGATCATGCCGCGCCCGGGCACCACCGGCCGCGGCTTGATGCGGTTGGCTTCCGAGCGCGTGGCATAGACGTCGTGGTCCAGCACCTGCAGCTTGAAGTACCAGCCGCCCAGGCCCAGCAGGCAGACCAGCACGCCCAGGAAGCCCAGCGCCGCGCGGCGGCGGAACTGTTCGGCTTCGGCGTGCGGGTTCTTGACCTGGCGGCGCGGGATCATGGCTCAGCGCCCGCGCTTGCCGAAGCGCACTGCGTCCAGCAGCACGAACACCAGCGGCCACAGGCCCATGCCCAGCAGCGGTGCCCACCAGTACGACCACGGCAGGGTCGGCTCATCCACCACGATGTGGACCAGCGCGCTGACGATGCGGTCGTTGAACAGCAGGCCGCCGATGGCCAGCATCTGCTGGGACATCGGGAAGAAGCGGATGCGGGCGCGGAAGCGCTGCAGGATGAAGGCCAGCATCACCAGCCGCAGCGCCTGTTCGCCCAGCACGCCGCCGTACAGCAGGTCGGCAACCACGCCGCTGGCGAAGGCGATGCCCAGGCCGACGCGTTCGGGGGCTTCGATGACCCAGTACGCCAGCACCAGCGCCAGCCAGTACGGGCGCAGCGGCTGCAGCAGCGCCGGCAACGGCAGCAGGCCCAGCAGCAGCGCCACCACCAGGCTGGCCGGCAGCACCCACGGGTTGTCGCGCAGGCGGCTCATCGCTGGGCCTCCGGCGTGGTCGGTTGCCGGCCAGCGGCCGGCACTACCGTGGACCCGGCTGGAGTGGAGCCCCCCTCTTGTTGAGGGGGGCGCGCCAACGGCGCGGGGGTAAGGGAGGATGCGGGGGCAACAGTCCTCGTTTGCGACGAGGGCTGTTGCCGGCCAGCGGCCGGCACTACCGGGGAGCTGGCCGGAGCCGGCGTCGTTGCCGCTGGCGCGGCTCCCGCAGGCACGCTGGCGCCGGTGGCCGGCCCCCCCGGGGCGGTTTCTTCCAGCTGCAGGCGCAGTCCCGGCGGAATGCGGATCGCCGCCCCCGGGCGCAGCAGCAGCACGTCGCGGCCGCGGTCGAGCTGGGCCGCCGGCTTCAGTTCGCCGACCAGGAAGGCATGGGTGTCGTCCGGGCGCAGGCCGGTGATGGTGCCGACCGGGAAGCCGGCCGGGAAACGCCCGCCGAGGCCGGAGGTAACGATCTCATCGCCCACTTCCACGCCCGCGCTGAGCGGAATGTCGCGCAGCTCCAGCGTATCGCCGCGGCCGTAGACGATCAGGCGCACGCCGTTGCGGGCCACGGTAACGGGCACCGCGTGGTCGGGGTCGGTCAGCAGCAGCACGGTGGAAGTGCCGCCGGTGACACTGATCACCTGCCCCATCAAGCCGCCGGCATCGATCACCGCCTGGCCGACGTGCACGCCTTCGCGGGTGCCGGCGTCGAGCACCAGGCGCTGCTTCACCGGGTCCAGGTCGATGTCCAGGATCGGCGCCAGCTGCACGTCCAGGCCGCTGCGCTCGGCCACGTTCAGCAGTTCGCGCAGCTGGGCATTGTCCAGCGCGGCGGTCTGCAGGCGGGTCAGGCGCGCGTTGGCCAGCAGCAGCTGGTTGCGCAGCTCGCGATTCTCGGTCACCAGCTGGGTATGGCTGGCGGCGGAATCCTTGACCTGGTTGCCGAGCTTGCCGGGCAGGCCGGCCAGCGCCCACACCGGCTGCACCAGGCTGTTGGCCTGCTCGCGCAGGCGCGCCAGCCAGCCGGCCTGGTCATCGAGGACGATCAGGGTGATGGCCAACGCGAGATAGGCCAGCAACCGCAGGGGGCTGGCGGCATCACCGGATCGGGAGGCAACGGGAGGACCGGCGTAGGGCGGCACGGCAACGATTCAACTGGCAGAAGGCGAAAGGGAAACACGCGGGCGCCCCGCCGGTGCCGGCCCGCCATCACGGCGGGCCGCACCCCGGAAGGGCGCGGCAGGCAGGAACGGCCGGGACGGCTTATTCCGGCGCAAAGAACTCGTTGCCGTGCATGTCCACCAGCTCCAGCGCACGGCCGCCACCGCGGGCCACGCAGGTCAGCGGATCGTCGGCCACCTGCACGTGCAGGCCGGTTTCCTCGGAGATCAGGCGGTCCAGGTCGCGCAGCAGGGCGCCACCACCGGTCAGCACGATGCCGCGCTCGGCGACGTCGGCGCACAGTTCCGGCGGGGTCTGCTCCAGCGCCAGCTTGACCGCGCTGACGATGCCCGACAGCGGCTCGTGCAGGGCCTCGAGCACCTCGTTGGAGCTGATCTTGATCATCTTCGGCACGCCCTCGGCGAGGTTGCGGCCGGAGATTTCCATCTCGATCACTTCCGCCTGCGGGTAGGCGCAGCCCAGCTCGACCTTGATGCGCTCGGCGGTGGCTTCACCGATCAGCATGCCGTGGTTGCGGCGCACGTAGTTGGTGATCGACTCGTCGAAGCGGTCGCCGCCGATGCGGACCGAGGCCGAATAGACGATGCCGTTGAGCGAGATCACCGCCACTTCGGTGGTGCCGCCGCCGATGTCGATGACCATCGAGCCACGGGCCTCGGTGACCGGCATGCCGGCGCCGATCGCGGCCGCCATCGGTTCTTCGATCAGGAACACGTCACGGGCACCGGCTTCCTCGGCCGATTCCTTGATCGCGCGGCGCTCGACCTGGGTCGAGCCGGCCGGCACGCAGACCAGCACGCGCGGGCTCGGGCGCAGCACGCGCGATTTGTGCACCTTCTTGATGAAGTGCTTGAGCATCGCCTCGGTGTAGGTGAAGTCGGCGATGACGCCGTCCTTCATCGGGCGGATGGTGGTGATGTGACCCGGGGTACGGCCCAGCATCTGCTTGGCTTCGGCGCCCACGGCTGCCACCGAGCGGGTGCCACCGATGGCACGGTCCTGGCGCACGGCCACGACCGACGGCTCGTTCAGCACGATCCCCTGCCCGCGCACGTAGATGAGGGTGTTGGCCGTGCCCAGGTCGATGGACAGGTCGTTGGAGAACATGCCACGGAGTTTCTTGAACATCTGAGGAAGGAGTCCTGAGGGGTGTCGTGCCCGCCGCGGGATGGCGAAAAAATGGGCAGAAATCGAGGCCGACAAGCCTAGCAACCCGCCTGCCGCCGAGCAAGGAAAAAACTAGCTGAACCCGCGTCTTCACAGGCTTTCGGCCTGATCGGGCATCACCCGGTTCTGGCCCTGAGCGGCACCAGCGGGTAACCTTTGCGCCGTCGGGCGCCCAAGGGCGCCGTTTGCTTGCCCGCTGAACCGGGCTGGCCCACCCCAAAATTCACCGCATAGGCTTACATCGATGTCCGCTCTGATCTGTGGTTCTCTTGCCTTCGACACCATCATGGTGTTTCCGGACCAGTTCAAGAATCACATCCTGCCGGACAAGGTGCACATCCTGAACGTGTCCTTCCTGGTGCCGCGCATGCGCCGCGAGTTCGGCGGCTGCGCCGGCAACATCGCCTACAACCTGCACCTGCTGGGCGGCCAGCCGATCCCGATGGGCACCGTGGGTTCGGACTTCGGCCCGTACCGCGAGTATTTCGAAGGCCTGGGCATCGACCTGTCGCGCGTGCGCGTTATCGATGAGCTGTTCACCCCGCAGGCGTTCATCACCACCGACCACGACAACAACCAGATCACCGCTTTCCACCCGGGCGCGATGATGCGTTCCTACGAGAACCATGTGCGCGGCGTGCCGGGCGTGACCCTGGGCCTGGTCGGCCCGGACGGCCGCGAAGGCATGATCCAGAACGCACAGGAATTCCACGAGGACGGCATCCCGTTCATCTTCGACCCGGGCCAGGCCATGCCGCTGTTCAACGGCCCGGAACTGCGCGCCTTCATCGACCAGGCCGACTACGTGGTGGTCAACGACTACGAGTCGAACCTGCTGCAGGAGCGCACCGGCTGGGACGAAAAGGAGATCGTCAGCCGGGTCAAGGCCTACATCACCACCCGCGGCCCGAAGGGCGCGGTCATCCACACCCCGGAAAAGAGCTACGACATCCCGCCGGCGCACGAGCGCCGCGTGGTCGACCCGACCGGCTGTGGCGACGCCTTCCGCGCCGGCCTGATCTACGGCATCCAGAAGGGCTACGACTGGCTGACCATCGGCCGCATGGGCAACCTGATGGGCGCACTGAAGGTCGAGCACCCAGGCACGCAGAACCAGCGCTTCACCTTCGACGAGTTCAACGAGCAGTTCAAGCAGCAGTTCGGTTACGCGCTGGGCGCGTAAACCGAACTGCCCGCGCATCGCTCGGTGGGTGTCGACCTGGGTCGACACTGCCGGCCGGCGGCCGGCACTACCGGAACTTCCGACCGACACGTTGCCTGCTCTGTAGAGCCGAGCCCATGCTCGGCTTGCGCGCGCCTGCGCGATCTGACCGCAGAGCAGCCGAGCGTGGGCTCGGCTCTACACGGTCATGCGGCCTGCCAGGCCGCCAACAGCGCGCGGCAATCGGCGAAATGCCAGTCGGCACGGCCGGGCCACGGGTTTTCCGGCAGGTTGACCAGTACGGTATGGGCGCCCGCGGCGCGGCCGCACTCCAGGTCGTAGGCGTGGTCGCCGACCATCACCGCCTCCCTCGCTGCAATGCCCCAGCGCCGCAGGTGCTGCTGCAGGCCATCCGGCGAGGGCTTGGGCACCGCTTCATCACGGCCGACGATGTCGGCATCATCGAACAGTTCCCCGACCCCGATCGCGTCCAGCGTCAGCTTCGCCAGCGCATGATCGTTGCGGGTCAGGATGCCCAGCCGGCAACCGTCGGCTGCCAGCGCACGCAGCAGCGTCACCGCACCCGGCGCCGGCAGCGCCTCCTCGGCCAGCACACGTTCGTGATCCAGCAGCCACTCACGCTTGGCCTGCGCCGGCGCATCCGGCAACGCTGCGATATGGTCCAGGATGTCCTCCTCGGCCGCGATCTGCAGCGCACGGCGGATCGCGGCGAAATCATGCACGGCGACGGTCAGCGTGCCATCCATGTCGAAGACCCAGTGCCGGATCGCGGACAACGCGTGCACTGCGCTGCCCGTCGCGATCATCACTGCCACCACTGCGGCATGCGACTGGCGTCGACACCGCCGGTCTCGAACACGGCCGTACGCGTGCCGCCAGCCTTGACCGGGAACTCGATGCTGATCGACTTGCCCTTGCGCGCCAGCTTCCACAACGCCTTCTGGTCGGTGATGAACAGGGCGATGGCTTCATCGGTCTTCGGGCGCCAGGCCGCCATCGACACCGGCTTGCCATCGTCCACGGTCACCTTCACCGTGCACTGCGGGCAGCGGAAATCGCCGGCCTGCAGCACCAGGTAAGCGTGCCGCTTCCACTCCGGGTGATCGCGGAACACCAGCTGCACCGGCTTGGCGCCGCTGCCATCCACGTCCACCCGTTCCTTGCTGTAGATCTGCGCCGAAACCTGGTTGCCCTTGTTGCCCACCGGGATCTGGTTGTACTGCCACAGCGCCTGCATGCGGCGCAGGTCGCGCGCGGCATCGCCCTTGGCCTTGACCTCGTCGAAGCCCGCGGCGATGCGCTCGGCGGCGGCGGTGTCCTTGTACTGGTCCAGCAGCGAGGCGCCATGCAGGCGCGCGCGTTCCCAGTCCTGCGCGGCCACGGCCATGTCGTACTGCTTGGCTACGTCCTCGGCCTTGGCTTCCTTCTGCGCCTGCACGGCGGCCGCGGCGGCTTCCTGCGCCTTGCGCTCTTCCTCGGGGTTGCTGCAGGCGGCCAGGGCCAGGGTGCAGGCGGTGAGCAGGATCAGTCGTTTCATGGCGGAGGTCCTATGCGAGTGCATCCCGATTCTATCGGCAGCGAAAAGCGGATACAGCAACGGCGGGTTTCCCCGCCGTAGCTGGTGAAGCAGTGACCGGTTGCCGGCCAGCGGCCGGCACCACCGGTTACTTGGCTTCAGCCTTGGCCAGCATGTCTTGGACCGAGGCCGTGGTGATCGGGTGGTAGCCCGGCTTGGCCTTTTCAAAGGCCTGCTTGGCCAGCTCCAGCCCCTTCGGGGTCTTCACCAGTTCGGCGTAGATCGGCAGGATCAGCTTGCGACGGCCGACGCGCTCGATGAACGCGGCAGCACCTTCATTGGCCTGCTCGTAGCCGCTGCGGATCGCCAGCGGGTACCAGCGCATGGCGATCTCGCCATTCGGGGTGCCGGTGAAGTGGAACGCCTTGTCCAGCGTGGCCAGCTTGTCCAGCGGCTGGGTCGCACCCAGGCCGTCGATGAAGCGCACCCATTCCTGCGTGCTCCAGTCGGCGATGACCTGGCTGCTCGGCACGGTGCCGGCGCTGGCGAAGGCAATGCGCGCGGTATCGACGCTGCTGAAGTTGCGCGACTGCGCCTTGGCCGCGAACGCCGGAATGCCCGGCTCGTCCAGCCACGCCTTCAGTTCGGCCTCGGTCACGGCCGACGGATTCTTCGGCAGCAGGTTCTTCTTCATGTACGCGACGAACTGGTCGGTGTTCGCGCTCTGGAAGGCATGGTCATCGAACCAGCCGCGCAGGAACGGATCGAAGGTCTCGCGGCCGAAGCGCTGCTCCAGGAATTCCAGGAACCACGAACCCTTGACGTAGGCGACCTGGCTGAGGGCTTCGTCGGGGTCACGCTCGTTCAGCGGCGGCAGCGCCAGCGCCTGGTCGGCCGGGCTCATGTCCTTCACTTCGGCCAGCAGGTCGGTCTGGTCGATCTGCTTCTCCATCTCGGCCATCTCCTTGCCGTACAGGGCTTCGGTGATGCGGCCCTGGACGTAGGTGGTGAAGCCTTCATTGAGCCAGATGTCCTTCCAGCTGGCGTTGGTCACCAGGTTGCCCGACCAGCTGTGCGCCAGTTCATGGGCGACCAGCGAGACCAGCGACTTGTCACCGACGATCACGGTCGGGGTGGCGAAGGTCAGGCGCGGATTCTCCATGCCGCCGAACGGGAACGACGGCGGCAGCACCAGCATGTCGTAGCGACCCCAGCGGTATTCGCCGTAGAGCTTCTCGGCGGCACCGATCATCTTCTCGGTGTCTTCGAATTCCTTGGCCGCCTTGTTGACCATGGTCGGCTCGGCCCAGACGCCGGAGCGGCCGGAGATCGGCTCGAACACCAGGTCGCCGGCGGCGATGGCCAGCAGGTAGGACGGAATCGGCTGCGGCATCTTGAAGGTGTAGTCACCGTCACGCGCGGCCTTCGGATCGTTGTCGGCGCTCATCAGCACCATCACGTCCGGGCGCGAGACCACGTGCGCGCTGTAGGTGAAACGCACGCTCGGGGTGTCCTGCAGCGGCACCCAGGAGCGGGCGTGGATGGCCTGCGACTGGCTGAACATGAAGGGCAGCTTCTTGCCTTCGGTCATCGACGGCGCCAGCCACTGCAGGCCCGAGGCGGTCGGTGCGGTGTGGTAGGTCACTTCCACCTTGGCCGGCTGTTCCGGGGTCTCGATGGTCAGCTTGCTGCCGAACACCTTGTCGACCGGGGCCAGCGCGAACTGCAGCGGGCTGCGCGCGCCATCGGCACCGACGGCCTCGACCTTGGACACGGTCAGCTCGCGGGTGTCGAGCACCAGCTGCCTGGCGTCCTTCTGCTTCCATTCCAGGGTGTAGGTGGCGGTTCCGCCGATCTGCTTCTGGTCGAAGTCCAGCTTCAGATCCAGCGCGATGTCCTTGATGACGACCTTGTCCGGCTCGGCATACGAGCTTTCGTCGTGGCTGCGGTTCTCGGCGTTCACGGGGGCGGCGGGGGCCTTTGCGGCAGTCGGGGCGGCGGCGGGCGCGGCCGCCTCCTGGGAGCAGCCGGCGGCCAGGGCCACGGCCAGCGGAAGGAGCATCAGCGGATTACGCATGAATCGGGACCGTTACGGGGATCAAACCCCAATGGTACCTCCCTCCGGCCGCGCAGGCGTTGCGCGGTGCGGGGTAATGCAGGCCGGGGCCGTTCCTGCGCCTCCGGCGCATGCCAACCAAGGTTGGCATCTACAGGCAGGTGCCAACCTTGGTTGGCATCTACAGGCAGGTGCCCACCTTGGTTGGCACGGATCCATCAACGCACGCGGCAGGCCCGTGCCGACCAAGGTCGGCACCTACCAGAGCGGATGACCGCAGCGGGCGAGTGCCAACCAAGTTGGCACCCACCAGAGCAGGGCTTACAGCTTGTAGCCGGAGTGGATCGAGACGATGCCGCCGGTCAGGTTCTTGTAGTGGCAGCGCTCGAAGCCGGCCTGCCCCATCATCGCCTTCAGTTCGTCCTGCGGCGGGTGCTTGCGGATGCTCTCGGCCAGGTACTGGTAGCTGTCCGAATCGTTGGCGAACAGCTTGCCCAGCTTGGGCAGGATCTTGAACGAGTGGAAGTCGTAGATCGGCTTGAACCAGTCCGCGGTGACTTCGGAGAATTCCAGCACGCGGGCCTGGCCGCCCACCTTCAGCACGCGGTACATCTCGCGCAGGCCAGCGTCCTTGTCGGTCACGTTGCGCAGGCCGAAGGCAATGGTGACCAGATCGAAGCTGTTGTCCGGGAACGGCAGGGCTTCGGCGTTGCACTGCACGTAGTCCAGGCCGAGCACGAGGCCGCGGTTGGTCAGGCGGTCACGGCCGACCGACAGCATGCCGGCGTTGATGTCGCCCAGCACCACCGAGCCCTCGGCGCCGACGCGCTCCTTCAGCAGGGCGGCGATGTCGCCGGTGCCGCCGGCCAGGTCGAGCACGCGGTCGCCCGGCTTCACCTGCGCGGTGGCCACGTAGTAGCGCTTCCACGCCCGGTGCACGCCCAGGCTCATCAGGTCGTTCATCAGGTCGTAGTTGCGCGCGACCGAGGTGAACACCTGGCCGACCAGCTTCTGCTTGTCCTTGGCGGCGACGTCGCGGAACCCGAAATGGGTGGTACCGGCTTTGTAGGGGGATTCGCTCATGGCCCCGATTATCGCACCGCCGGGGGCCAGCGGCACCCCCTGCCCGTATGATGGCGGGCCACGACTTACCGGAGCCCCGCATGATCACCACGCCCGACTACCAGGCCCTGCTGCAGACCGCCATCGCCGAAGCCCGCCAGGGCCTGGCCGAGGGCGGCGTGCCGATCGGCGCGGCGCTGTACCACAACGACGGCCGCCTGCTCGGCTGCGGCCACAACCGCCGCGTGCAGGAAGGCGACCCGTCGGTGCATGGGGAAACCGACGCCTTCCGCAAGGCCGGCCGCCAGCGCCGTTACCAGGACACCATCATGGTCACCACCCTGGCCCCGTGCTGGTACTGCTCGGGGCTGGTGCGCCAGTTCAACATCGGCACCGTGGTGGTGGGCGAATCGCGCACCTTCCAGGGCGGCATCGACTGGCTGCGCGAAAACGGCGTCAACGTGATCGACCTGGACAACCAGGAATGCGTGGACCTGCTGGGCGATTTCATCAGCCGTCATCCCGACATCTGGAACGAGGACATCGGCGAATGAGCCACGCGCGCTCGTCCCTGCAACACATTTAATGAACGCTTCAGCGCCGGTGCGCCCTTGTGCCGGCGGCCTTTGCGGGCATCGGCGTGACCGCGCGCACAGTCAGCCAGGTCACGCGCACACATTGCGGTAACACCCCACGCGGCTGACACGCCTACGGTGGGTTCACCGGGGCACCCTTTCCCCGGCGGAGCCAGCCATGTGCGCGCACGCCGTACGCCCTACGACAGACCCGATCCTCGATCCGATCCGCGAACGCTTGCAGCAGCAATATGCGCTGCACCGGCGCGGCGCGCCGTTCTGGACTGCCTATCAGCACATGCAACTGGAGCTGGTCCGCCGCCACCCGCTCGACCACGAACGCCTGTGCAATGCGATGGCCACTCTGGCCGAAGACCTCGGTGCGGTCGAACATGCGCAGTTGATCGGCCATGCCAACGCAGGCTCCACATCCCGCTGACGCGGCATGCACCGCCACATACGCCACACTCGGATGAACCCCCACTCCCTTTCCACTCAACCGAACTGGATTGTCATGCACGCTGAAGTCCCCACCATTCCTCCGGTCATCAACGTTGACGCCGAGCTTGACCACTGGCGCCGCCAACATGCCGAAGGCGCACTGCCGCACAACTCGTTCGGCTCGTACGTGCCGTGGATCAAGTTCGCCTGTGATTCGCTGATCACCCAGCCGCGCGCCAGCGAGGCCGAACGTGACGAGATGTTCCAGACCCAATACGCCCTGCAGATCATGCCGCGGCTGAGCGAAGCCCAGGCCCGTGAGTTCGTCGACCGTTGCTGGCAGCACGTCTACCAGAGCAGCCCGGTGCGCAGCCTGCAGGCGCCACGACTGCAGCGCATGCGCGCCTGACCGCCGCTGCACAACCCCTGCACGGGCCACTGCCGATCATCCTCGTCACCTGAGTGGGACGACGACGATGAAAGCACGCAACCTGTTCAATACGATCGCCAAGAAGGCCGCGGCCGCCACCGGCTCGCCGTGGACCTTCCTGGCTGCAGTAGCGATCGTGGTGATCTGGGGCATCAGTGGCCCGGTGTTCGGTTTCAACGACACCTGGCAGCTGGTGATCAACACCGGCACCACCATCATCACCTTCCTGATGGTGTTCCTGATCCAGCACACGCAGAACGCGGATACTGCCGCGATGCAGATCAAGCTGGACGAGCTGATCCGGGCGACGGCCGAAGCCAACAACGAACTGTTGGATCTGGAAGAACTGGATGAAGCGCGCCTGGAAGAGATCCGCGCCGAGTACGAGCAGATGGCGCGCGAAGCCGGCGATGCGCTGGCGCGCGTTCGCGCCTGCCATGCGGCGCGGCGCGACGATGAAGCGGTGTAGCAGGCCCCCGAATGACAATGCCGGCCAACGGCCGGCACTACCCTCGATCTCCAGGTAGGTGCCAACCTTGGTTGGCACAGGGCCAGCCGCCTGCGCTGACGCATCCGTGCCAACCAAGGTTGGCACCTACCAGAAGCACTGCTTACCCGCGCTCGTGCCAGCCGCCGCCCAGCACCTTGTACAGGGTGATGCGGTTGGCCTGCTGCGCCAACTGCGCCTGCAGCTGGGTCTGCTGCGCGTTGTAGGCGGTACGCCGCGCGTCAAGCAGGGTGACAAAGCTGTCCAGCCCCGCGTCGTAGCGTGCCTGCGACAGGCGATTGGCCTGTTCGGCCGCTTCCACCAGGCGCTGCTGTGAACTCACCTGCTCATCCAGGCTGACATTCAACGCCAGCGCATCGGCCGTTTCGCGGAATCCCACCTGGATCGACTTCTCGTACTGCGCCAGTGCGATATCACGATCCGCGTTGGCGATGGCCAGGTTGGCGCGCAGCCTGCCGCCCTGGAAGATCGGCAGGGTGATCTTCGGCAGGAAGCTCCACACACGGGTGCCGCTGTCGAACAGGTTGGACAGTTCGCTGGAGCCGCTGCCGATGCTGCCGGTCAGCGAGATGCTCGGGAAGAACGCTGCGCGTGCCGCACCGATGTTGGCATTGGCGGCCAGCAGCTGGTGTTCGGCGGCCATGATGTCCGGGCGCTGCAGCAGCACGTCGCTGGGCAGGCCGGCCGGCGGCGGGGCCAGCGCCAGCAGCTGCGGTTCGATGCTGTCCGGCAGCAGTGCCGGATCGAGCTGGCCACCGGCCAGCAGCGCCAGTGCGTTGCGGTCCTGGGCCAGCTGGCCGCGCAGGCGCGCGGCATCGGTGCGTGCGGTCTCGACCAGGGTACGGGTCTGGGTCAGCTCCAGCGCCGAACTGCCGCCGCGTTCGTGGCGGGCCTCGGCCAGGCGCAGCGAATCCTCGTAGGTCTTCAGCGTGGCATCGGCGATCTTCAGCCGCTGCGCATCAGCCCCATAGGTCAGCCACGCGGTGGCGGTCTCGGCCACCAGGCTCAGCTGCGCGTTGCGGCGGTTGGCAGCCACGGCGAAGTACTGCTGCAGCGCCGCCTCGCTGAGGTTGCGCACGCGACCGAACAGGTCCAGCTCGAACTCGGCCACACCCACGCCCGCGCTGAACTGCTCGGTGACACCGGCATCGGTACCACGGCGGTCCATCTGGCCGGTCACGGCCACGCCGGGCACGCGATCGGCGCGCTGCACGCGGTACTGGCCACGCGCGCGCTCGACATTGAGCACGGCCACGCGCAGGTCGCGGTTGTTCTGCAGCGACTGCTCGATCACCTGCTGCAGGCGCGCATCGGTGAAGAAATCGCGCCAGCCGACAGCGGCGACATCGGCCACCTCGCCCTGCGCGGCCTCGGCCGGCCACTGCGCAGGAATCGCCGGAGCGACGGCGGTGTTCTTCGGCGCCAGGGTGGAGCAGCCGGCCAGCGCGAGCGTGGCGGCAATGGAGAGGAACAGGGATGCACTTTTCATGGGGATCACTTCCATCGGTACTGCCGGATGGCAGGAGGCAGTGCCGGCCAGCGGCCGGCACTACCGTTTCGATAACGCCAGCCTGAGGCCGGCATGACCGCTACAGGTCACGTCGTGGATCTGCGCTTGAACACGCGCTGCACCACCACGAAGAACAACGGCACGAAGAACACGCCGAGCACGGTGCCGACGATCATGCCGCCGAGCACGCCGGTGCCGATCGCCTGCTTGGCGCCGGAGCCGGCACCGGTGGAGATCGCCAGCGGTACCACGCCCATGCCGAAGGCGAGCGAGGTCATCACGATCGGGCGCAGGCGGTCGCGCACGGCGTGCATGATCGCCTCGATCAGGCTGGCGCCCTTTTCCAGGTTTTCCTTGGCGAACTCGACGATCAGGATCGCGTTCTTGCTGGTCAGGCCCACCGTGGTCAGCATCGCCACCTGGAAGTAGATGTCGCGCTCCAGGCCCTTGAAGGTGTTGGCCAGCACCGCGCCGAGGATACCCAGCGGGGCCGCCAGCAGCACCGCGGTCGGTACGCTCCAGCTTTCATACATCGCGGCCAGGCACAGGAACACGATCATCAGCGACAGCGTGTACAGCAGCGGCGTCTGCGAGCCGGCCTGGCGTTCCTGGTAGGACATCGCCGTCCATTCGATGCCGAAACCCGCCGGCAGCTGCTTGGCCAGCTGTTCGATCTCGGCCATGGCATCACCGGAGGCGACACCCGGGGCCGGTTCGCCCTGGATTTCCATTGCCGACACACCGTTGTAGCGTTCCAGGCGCGGCGAACCGTAATCCCAGTGCTTGGTAGCGAAGGCGCTGAACGGCACCATCTCACCCTTGTCGTTCTTCACGGACCAGAGATCGAAGTCCTCCGGCACCATGCGGAACGCCTGGTCGGCCTGCACGAACACGCGCTTGACGCGGCCACGATCGACGAAGTCATCTATGTACGAGCTGCCCCACGCCGCGGCCAGCGTGCCGTTGATCTGATCGATCGACAGCCCCAGCGAGGTCGCCTTGGCCGCGTCGATGTCGATGCGGAACTGCGGCGTGTCTTCCTGGCCGTTCGGGCGTACGTTGGCCAGCTTCTTGCTGCCTGCGGCCAGGCCGAGCAGCTGGTTGCGCGCGGCCACCAGTGCCTCGTGGCCCTGGCCGCTGTTGTCCTTCAGGAAGAAGGTGTAGCCCGAGGCGGTCCCCAGCTCCGGAATGGCCGGCGGCGGGAAGGCGAAGATGAAGGCATCCTTGATCTGGCCCAGGGCCGCCATCGCACGGCCGGTGATCGGCATCACGCCATTGTCGGCGTCACGCTCGCTCCAGTCCTTCAGCTTGACGAACGCCATGCCCGCGTTCTGGCCCATGCCGGCGAAGCTGAAGCCCTGCACGGAGAACACCGAGTCCACCGCATCCTTCTCGTTCTGCAGGAAGTGGTTTTCCAGTGCCGCGATCGATTCCAGCGTGCGTTCCTGGGTGGCACCGACCGGCGCCTGCACCAGCGCCATCAGCACGCCCTGGTCTTCATTGGGCAGGAACGAGCTGGGCAGGCGCACGAACAGCACGCCCATCAGCACGAACAGCGCCGCCACGATGCCCATGAAGCGCCACGGACGGTGGATGATGCCGCGCACGCCGCGCTGGTAGCTTTCGCTGGTGCGGTCGAAGCCACGGTTGAAGCCATTGAAGAAGCGACCGGCCAGGCCACGGTGGGCGACGTGGTGCTCACCCTTCTTCAGCGGCTTGAGCATGGTCGCGCACAGTGCCGGGGTCAGCACGATCGCCACCAGCACCGACAACGCCATCGCAGAGACAATCGTGGCCGAGAACTGGCGATAGATCACGCCGGTGGAGCCGCTCATGAAGGCCATCGGCACGAACACCGCCGACAGCACCAGGCCGATACCCACCAGCGCACCGGTGATCTGGCCCATCGACTTGCGGGTCGCTTCGAGCGGCGACAGCCCTTCCTCGGACATGATGCGCTCGACGTTCTCCACCACCACGATGGCATCGTCCACCAGCAGGCCGATCGCCAGCACCATCGCGAACATGGTCAGCATGTTCACCGAGAAGCCCAGCATCGCCAGCACGCCGAAGGTACCCAGCAGCACCACCGGCACGGCGATGGTCGGGATCAGGGTGGCGCGGAAGTTCTGCAGGAACAGGTACATCACCACGAACACCAGCACGATCGCTTCGATCAGGGTCTGCACCACGCCCTTGATCGACACGCGCACGAACGGGGTGGTGTCGTACGGGATCTCGGCCTTCAGGCCGGCCGGGAAGAAGCCCTTCATGTCTTCCAGCGCGGCATCCACACCGGCCGCGGTATCCAGCGCGTTGGCGCCGGTGGCCAGGGTGACCGCCAGGCCACTGGCCGGCTGGCCGTTGTAGCGGGTGACGAAGTCGTAGGACTCGGCACCCAGCTCGACGCGGGCGACATCACCCAGGCGCAGCTCGGCACCGTCCTGCGCACCGCGCACGATGATGTTTCGGAACTGTTCCGGGGTCTGCAGGCGCGACTGCGCGTTGATGGTGGCGTTGAGCTGCTGGCCCTTCACCGACGGCGCACCGCCAAGCTGGCCGATCGCCACCTGGGCGTTCTGCGCCTTGATCGCGGCGGTCACTTCCGGCACCGACAGGCCATAGGTATGCAGCTTGTTCGGGTCCAGCCAGATGCGCATGGCGTACTTGCCACCGAACACCTGGATGTTGCCCACGCCCGGCACGCGGCTCAGGCGGTCGACGACATTGGAACCGACGTAGTCGGCGATGTCGTTGGCGTCCATGCTGCCGTTCTCGGACACGAACGCGATGACGTTCAGGAAGCCCGAGCTGGACTTGGCCACGTTGATGCCCTGCCGCTGCACTTCCTGCGGCAGCAGCGGCATGGCCAGCTGCAGCTTGTTCTGCACCTGCACCTGGGCGATATCCGGGTTGGTGCCGCTCTCGAAGGTCAGGGTGATGGTGGCCTGGCCGTTGGACGAGCTGTTGGAGGAGAAGTAGATCAGGCCATCAAGGCCCTTCATGTTCTGCTCGATGATCTGCGTCACCGAGTCCTCGACCACCTTGGCCGATGCACCCGGGTAGGTGGCACTGATTTCCACCGCCGGCGGTGCGACGTTGGGGTACATCGAGACCGGCAGCTTGAACAGGGCCAGGCCGCCGGCGAGCATGATGATGATGGCGATCACCCACGCAAAGATGGGTCGATCGATGAAAAAGCGTGCCATGGGGTTCTCCGCTTACTTCGCGTCGCCGGCCGGGGCGGCAGGCTGGGCGGCTGCCGCCGGCTTGGCCGGTGCGTCGCCCTTCTCGGTGGCCTTGACAGGCATGCCGGGGCCGATCTTCTGCAGGCCTTCGACGATGACCTTGTCACCGGCCTTCAGGCCGTCCTCGACCAGCCACTTGTCGCCGACCGTGCGGCTGACCTTGACCGGGCGCACTTCGACCTTGTTGTCCTTGCCGACCACCATCGCGGTGGTGTCGCCCTTCGGATCGCGCGCGATGCCCTGCATCGGCACCAGCACCGCGTCGCTGCGCACGCCGCCGCCGATCACCGCACGCACGTACATGCCCGGCATCAGCAGGCCGTCCGGGTTGTCCACCTTCACGCGCAGGCCGAAGCTGCCGGTGGTCGGATCGACGCTGACTTCGGAGAACTCCAGCGTGCCCTTGTGCTCGAAGGTGCTGCCGTCTTCCATCAGGATGCTGACCGGCAGGGTCTGGTTGTCCTGCAGGCGGCCGGCGGCCAGTTCGCGGCGCAGCTGCAGCAGCTCGGCCGAGGACTGGGTCAGGTCGACATAGATCGGGTCCAGCTGCTGCACGGTGGCCAGTGCGTTGGCCTGGCCGGCGCTGACCAGCGCACCCTGGGTGACGCTGGACTTGCCGATGCGGCCGCTGATCGGCGCGGTGATGCGGGCGTAGCCCAGGGTGACGTTGGCCGCATCCAGCGAGGCCTTGGCGGCACCGACGTCGGCCTCGGCCTGCTTCTGCGCGGCGACGGCGTTCTCCAGGTCCTGCTGGCTGACCGCATCGACCTTGGCCAGCTCGGTGATGCGCTTGGCGCTCAGGCGCGCGGCATTGGCGGTGGCTTCGGCGCGGGCCAGCTGGGCGCGGGCGTTGTTGGCCTGGGCCCGGTAGCTGGCATCGTCGAGCTGGTACAGCGGCTCGCCGGCCTTGACCATGCCGCCCTCGGTAAACAGGCGCTTGGCCACGATGCCATTGACCTGCGGGCGCACTTCGGCGACCAGGAAGGCATTGGTACGGCCCGGCAGTTCGCGGGTCAGGCCCACGGTCTCGGACTTCAGCGTGACCACGGTGACGTCACCCGGGCCCTGCTCGGGGGCCTGGGGTTGGCCGCCGCAGGCAGCCACGGTCGCGGCGATTGCCAGCGACAGTGCAAAGGGTCGGATTCGGCTCAGCAACATGACGGAAAGGCTCTTGGAGGAAGGAATCTCAGAGGGAGCTGATATCGATGGACGTTCCCCTTCCGGTGAAAGCCCGCAGATCGCGCCCACCCGGGTGGAGTGGGAGCCGGACCGGCCTGCCACGCACACGACGGGAATGATGGGTGCGAAATATACATACATGCTTGTTTGTTTGTAAACCGGTACAATTCAGCCACGTTTCACCCGCACTCGTACCCACACCCATGGCCCGCAAGACCAAAGAGGACACCCAGGCAACCCGGGAAGGCATCCTTGACGCCGCCGAAGCCTGCTTCCATGAACACGGCGTGGCCCGTACCACGCTGGAGATGATCGGTGCCCGCGCCGGCTACACCCGTGGCGCGGTCTACTGGCACTTCAAGAACAAGAGCGAGGTGCTGGCCGCCATCGTCGAGCGCGTGCACCTGCCCTTCATGCAGGAACTGGAGCGCACCTCCACCGACCAGCGCGACACCCCGGTGCACGACCTGCGCGCGGTGATGATCCACTCGTTCATCGAGCTGTCCGAGGACGAGCGCCTGCGCAAGACCATGGAGATCATGCTGCGCAGCGATGCGTCGGCGGACACCAGGGTGCTGACCGAAATGCAGCAGGCCGGATTCCGCGATGCGCTGGACCGGATGGAGCGTGCCCTGCGCCGCGCCCGCGATCTGGGCCAGCTGCGCGAGGGCGCCGACCCGAAAATCGCCGCGCGCATGCTGCACGCCACCGTGCTGGGCGTGCTGCACGGCGCGATGGTCGAACCGGAACTGATGGACCTCAAGCGCGATGGCATGCTCGCGCTGGACATGACCCTGGCCGCCTACGTGAAGGATGGTGTGTTCGTTCCCGGCACCGTCCCCGAGCCGCTGCCCGAGGCGTGAACGAGGCTGCTCCCATCACTGCGGCCCCCCCTGCAAGGGCAGATCGATGATCCTGGACAACGTGGTGTGGGGCTTCATCGGCTGTGGCAGCGTCACCGAGAAGAAGAGCGGCCCCGCCCTGGCCAGCACACCCGGCTCACGGGTGGCAGCGGTCATGCGCCGCAATGCGGCATTGGCCGAGGATTATGCGCGGCGCCACGCGATTCCGCGCTGGTACGCGGACGCCGACGCACTCATCGCTGATCCGGAAGTGAACGCGGTGTACGTCGCAACGCCGCCCTCGACGCACATGCAATACGCGCTGCAGGCGATCGCCGCGGGCAAGCCGGTCTAAATCGAAAAGCCGATGGCCATGGACCACGACGAGTGCCAGCGCATCATCGCGGCCAGCGCCCGCAGCGGCGTGCCCGTGTTCGTGGCCTACTACCGCCGTGCCCTGCCCCGCTTCGCACAGGTGAAGCAGCTGCTGGACAACGGCGCGATCGGAACGCCGCGCAGCGTGCGCGCCACCCTGCATCGGCCGCATTCGGCGAATGCCGCATCGCCCGACTTCTGGCGGACCAATCCGTCGATCGCCGGCGGCGGGCTGTTCGTCGATCTGGGCTCGCATACCCTGGACCTGCTCGACCATCTATTGGGGCCGCTGGGCGACGTGCGTGGCCTGGCCAGTTCGCTGACCGGCGCCTACGCCGCCGAGGACAGTGTCTCGATGTGCTTCCGTACCGGCAGCGGAGCGCACGGCATCGCGCAATGGAGCTTCTGCGCGTTCCGCCGCCAGGATGAGGTCGAGATCACCGGCGACCGCGGGCAGCTGCGCTTTGCCACCTTCGAGGACGTTCCAGTGGTTCTGGAGACCGAAGCGGGCATGCAGGCATTCGACGTCCCGAACCCGCCATCGGTCCAGCAGCCATTGATCGCCTCCCTCGTGGACGAGCTGCGCGGCAACGGCCGTTCGCCCTCGAACGGCATCAGCGCCGCCCGCACCAGTGCAGTGATCGACCAGGTGCTGCGGGACTACCGCACCCGGCAATCGCACTGACCGCACAGGAAAATGGCCGCCCTGCGGCGGCCTTTTCTGCTGCAGTGGGCGGGGTCAGCGCCCTCGCCACGGCGAGGGATCCGACCCCACCAGGCATTACAGGATGTAGCGGCTCAGGTCCGGGTCCTGCACCAGCTCACCCAGGTGCTTGTCGACGTAGGCGCTGTCGATGGCCAGGGTTTCGCCGTCGCGGTCCGGTGCCTCGTAGCTGAGCGAATCCAGCAGGCGCTCCAGCACCGTATGCAGGCGACGCGCGCCGATGTTTTCCTGGCGTTCGTTCACCTGGAAAGCGATCTCGGCCAGACGATCAATGGCATCGGCAGTGAAGCTGACCTTGACGCCTTCGGTGGCCAGCAGTGCTTCGTACTGCTTGGTCAGCGCGGCCTTCGGTTCGGTCAGGATGCGCACGAAATCGTTCTTGCTCAGCGCACCCAGCTCCACGCGGATCGGGAAGCGGCCCTGCAGCTCCGGAATCAGGTCGCTGGGCTTGGCCAGATGGAACGCGCCCGACGCGATGAACAGGATGTGGTCGGTCTTGATCGTGCCGTACTTGGTGGACACGTTGGAGCCTTCCACCAGCGGCAGCAGGTCGCGCTGCACGCCTTCGCGCGACACGTCACCACCACCCACGTTGTCGCCACGCTTGGCGACCTTGTCGATCTCGTCGATGAAGACGATGCCGTGCTGCTCGCAGGCCTCGATCGCGGCGGTGCGGATGTCGTCCTCGTTGACCAGCTTGCCCGCTTCTTCCTCGATCAGCAGCGGGCGCGCGGCCTTGATGGTCAGCGTGCGCTTGTGCGCCTTGGCGCCGCCGCCGAGGTTGGCGAACATCGACTTCAGCTGCTGGCCCATTTCCTCCATGCCCGGCGGGGTCATGATGTCCATGCTGACGTTGGCGGCAAGGTCGAGTTCGATCTCGCGCTCGTCCAGCTCACCGTTGCGCAGCATCTTGCGGAACTTGATGCGGGTCTCGTTGTCCTGCGCCGACGGCTCGTTGCGGGCGACTTCCGGATCGAAGCCGATGCCACCGCTGCGGCGCGGCAGCAGCGCATCCAGGATGCGGTCTTCGGCACGCTCTTCGGCCTGGGTGCGTACGCGCACCTTGGCCTGTTCGCGATAGAGCTTGACCGCGGTATCGGCCAGGTCGCGGATGATCTGCTCGACGTCCTTGCCGACGTAGCCGACTTCGGTGAAGCGGGTGGCTTCGACCTTCACGAACGGTGCGTTGGCCAGCGTGGCCAGGCGGCGCGCGATCTCGGTCTTGCCGACGCCGGTCGGGCCGATCATCAGGATGTTCTTCGGCATCACTTCATTGCGCAGCTCGGGCACCAGCTGCATGCGGCGCCAGCGGTTGCGCAGGGCGATGGCCACGGCGCGCTTGGCGTCGTGCTGGCCGACGATGTGCCGGTCCAGTTCCTGCACGATCTCGCGCGGGGTCATGGTGGCAGAGGAAACTTCGATCTTCGACATGGATGTGCTCACGGATTCTCTGTCGGTAGTGCCGGGCGCTGGCCGGCAACCAGGCACGCGTGCGGGGGATCATGAGGTTGCCGGCCAGCGGCCGACGCTACCCTCACAGCTCCTCGACCACCACGTTGCGGTTGGTGTAGATGCAGATGTCGCCGGCGATGCCGATCGCTTCACTGGCGATGGTGCGCGCATCCAGTTCGGTGTGCGCCATCAAGGCGCGTGCGGCCGACAGTGCATACGAGCCACCCGAGCCGATGGCGATGATGCCGTCCTCCGGCTCGATCACATCGCCGGTGCCGCTGATGATCAGCGAGGTTTCCTTGTCGGCCACCGCCAGCAGGGCTTCCAGCTTGCCGAGGCGGCGCTCGGTGCGCCAATCCTTGGCCAGTTCGACCGCAGCACGCTGCAGCTGGCCGTGCTTTTCCAGCTTGGCCTCGAACAGCTCGAACAGGGTGAAGGCATCGGCGGCGGCACCGGCGAAGCCGGCCAGCACCTGGCCATCACGGCCGAGGCGGCGCACCTTGCGCGCGTTGCCCTTCATCACGGTGTGGCCCAGCGTGACCTGGCCGTCGCCGGCAATGGCCACGTGCTCGCCGCGACGGACGCAGACGATGGTGGTGGCGTGGAAAACGTTGGGGTTCTGACTGGGGTCCATGATGCCTCCGGGGTGACAGAACCAGAGGTGGGGACTGCGCTGCGCCCTTCAAGCCACCCGCGACCGGCTGCCGCAGGGGCAACGTTCAGCTTTCTCCGCTGCCCTCGTTGCTGCGTCGACGCTTCGCGCGCGGATGCGCGGCGTCGTAGACCTTGGCCAGGTGCTGGAAATCGAGGTGGGTATAGATCTGCGTGGTGGCGATGTCGGCGTGGCCCAGCAGCTCCTGCACACCGCGCAGGTCGCCGGACGATTCCAGGATGTGGCTGGCGAAACTGTGCCGCAGCATGTGCGGGTGCACGTGCTTGAACAGGCCCTGGCGCTGCGCCAGCTGGCGGATGCGGATCTGCACTGCACGCTGGCTGATCGGCCCGTTGCGGCCGGGGAACACCGGCGAGGCCGGGCCGCCGCCACTTTCCGCGCGCCACGCCTGCAGCGCTTCGCGCGCCGGCCGGCCGAACGGCACCCGGCGCTGGCGGTTGCCCTTGCCCAGCACGTTCACCAACCCGCTGTCGAAATCCAGATCGCGCCAGGTCAGCGCGCAGACTTCGCTCAGGCGCAGGCCAGAGGAATAGAACAGTTCCAGCAACGCGCGGTCACGGCGGCCGAGCTCACCCTCCGGCTCCAGCTCGACCAGCTGCACCGCCTCATCGGCGTCGAGGACCTGTGGCAAGCGGCGCGGTGCGCGCGGTGCCTTCAGCGTCGCTGCCGGGCTGACCTCGATGCGCCCGTGCTTGAGCAGCCAGGCATAGAAGCTTCGGCAGGCCGACAGGCGCCGCTGCAGGCTCTTGGCCGACAGGCCACGGCGGTGCTCGTCGGCAACGAACTGGCGCACGGCCTCGGCATTCAGTGCCTCCACCGCCACGCCACGCGGCTCGGCCCAGGCCGACAGCGCGTCCAGGTCGCGGCGGTAGGCGTCGAGCGTATGCGCCGACATCCGCCGCTCCACCTGCAGGTGCTGCAGGAAGGCCTGTACCGCGCTCATCGTCGTCGCAACCTGCTCAGCCCGGGAAGCGCTTCAGGCCAGTGACCAGCGCGTCGCCCATCATGCGCAGGAACAACGTCCCCATGCCCGGGTAGAAGCGGTTCGGGTCGTGGCTGCCGACCGCGATCAGGCCCACGCCCGGTAGCGGCAGCAGCGCGGTGGTCTGCACTTCCTCGCTGCGCACGCCGTACAGCACGGCATTCTTTTCCGGCTGCAGGCGGCCGCAGATCGGCTCGCCATCGTTCAGGCAATCGCGGAACGGGCCCAGCTGCGGATCATCCGCGGCAATCACCTGCAGCCAGTCGGCCTGTTCCAGCCCGGCCACTGGCGTGTGCACCACCAGCCGCACCAGGTCGCCGGCGAAGTCTTCCTGCAACGAGGCGGCCATCGCGCGCAGGGTGTCAGCCGCGTTGTCCTGCTTCATCAGCGCCAGGGTCAGCTGGTGCGTGCGCACCGCCAGCCGCTCATTGACCTGGGCGGTCGCGCCCAGATCGGCCAACCGTCGTGCCAGCTCGCGGTTCTTCTCGCGCAGCACTTCCAGCTGGTAGCTGGCCAGCGACGCGGTCGGGCCGTCGTCACGCGGCACCACCAGGGTCAGGGCCAGGTCCGGGAACTGCTTGAGGAAGCCGGGATGACGCCGCAACCAGGCAGCGACTTCATGGGCCCCGAGCTTGTCGACGGTTTCGGTCATGCGATCCACTCCCCTTCGAAGACGAATGCGGTCGGGCCCGCCATCACCACCGGCTGGCCATCGCCCGGCCACTGGATGCGCAGGTCGCCACCGGGCAGGCTGATGCGGGCATCGCGCTGCAGGCGACCGCGCTGCATCAGGGTCACCGCGGCGGCACAGGCACCACTGCCGCAGGCCAGGGTCTCGCCGACACCGCGCTCGAACACGCGCAGGCGGGCGTGGGCCGGGCTCATCACCTGGGCGAAGCCCACGTTCACCGAGCGCGGGAACGACGCATGCTGCTGCAGCAGCGCACCGACGCGCTCGACCGGTGCAGCATCGACCAGGCCCACTTCGATCACCGCATGCGGGTTGCCCATCGACACCGCGGCGAAGCGTACGCTCTCGCCCTGCAGCGGCAGCAGGTATTCCTCGCGCGCGTGCGCAAAGCCCATCAGCGGCACGTTGGCCGGCTCGAAGGCGGGCACGCCCATCGTCACCGCAAACTGCCCTTCGCCCAGCACCTTCACTTCATGGCTGGCCAGCGGGCTGTCGATGACGAATGCATCGCCCTGCGCACTGCCCTCGCGCACCAGCCAAGCGGCGATGCAGCGCGCGCCGTTGCCGCACTGCTCGGAATTGGAGCCGTCGGCATTCCAGATGCGGTACGAGGCCACCGAACCGTCCGCACGCGGTGCCTCGATGGTCAGGATCTGGTCGCAGCCAACGCCGGTGTGGCGGTCGGCCAGGCGCGCGGCCAGCTCGGGCGTGGGCGGCGCGGTGCCGTCACGCAGGTCGATCACTACGAAATCATTGCCCGCGCCATGCATCTTGCTGAAACGCAGGGCCCTGGAACCGGCCTTACTCATTCCCGCTGCCCGCCTTCTTCGCGGGCGTGGGCGCCGGCTGGGTGGCCGGTGCGGCCGGCTCCACGGTCGTGGCCGGGGTGCCGCTGCCCTGGGTCTGCGGCGCAGTCGCCTCGGTGGCGGGCTCGGCAGCGGGTTCGACAGTTTCTTCCACCGGCACCGGCTTCTGCGGCAGTACCAGCGGGCCCTTGTTGCCGCAGGCGGCGAGGAGCAGCAGCGAGGCCGCTGCCAGCGGAATCAGGATGGCGTTTCGATGGGGGATCTTCATGCCCCGAGTATAGCCATTGGCGGCTGAGCGGTTGGTGCAGGGAATCGGGTTGCCGGCCAGCGGCCGGCACTACCGCCGGCGCTCAATCCGCGGGCGGCGGTGGCAGCGGCCGCGTCCACAGCCAGATTGCGACCACGGTCATGCTGCCGATCGAGAACCACTTCACCCAGGCGATCGGCACGCACCACAGCATGATGCCGGCGCATACCGCCATGGTGATCGTGGCCATCCACTTGCCGTAGCGGCTGACCGCCCCGTGTGCCTGCCAGTTGACGATGGCCGGGCCGAAACGCGGATGCTGCAGCAGCCAGGTATGCAGGCGCTCCGAACCGCGCGAGGCGGCCCAGGCCGAGATCAGGATGAATACGGTGGTCGGCAGCCCCGGAACGAAAATGCCGACGATGCCGGTGCCCAGGCTGACGTACGCCAGCAGCCACCATGCCCAGCGGAAACGCACCACGCGCGGCGGCGTGGCGCTATCGCGGGGTGCAGATGGCTCGGGCAGGCTCATGGCCGCAAGGATACCGGTTCGGGGTGCCAGGCAGCGCCCGGCGCCCCTTCGCCGTTACGGCTGGGCGATGCCCAGCTGCTGCAGCACGAACGCGTACGACTCGGACAGTTCACGGTAGCGCTGGAAGCGCCCCGACTTGCCGCCGTGGCCAGCTTCCATGTTGGTGCGGAACAGGATCGGGTAGTGGCCGGTGTTGTCATCACGCAGCTTGGCCACCCATTTGGCGGGCTCCCAGTACTGCACCTGCGAATCCCACAGGCCGGTACCCACGTACAGCGCCGGGTACGCCTGCTGCTTCACGTTGTCATAGGGCGAGTAGGACAGCATGTAGTCGTAATACGGCTTCTGCTCCGGGTTGCCCCACTCGTCGTATTCGTTGGTGGTCAACGGAATGGTCGGGTCGAGCATGGTGGTGACCACGTCGACGAACGGCACCTGCGCCACCATCACCCGGTAATCCTGCGGCGCCTGGTTGGCCACCGCGCCCATCAGCAGGCCGCCGGCGCTGCCACCGGACGCGGCCACGCGATCCTTCGCCGCCCAGCCCTGTGCTACCAGGCCACGGGTGACGTCGATGAAGTCGTTGAAGGTGTTCTGCTTGTGCAGCAGCTTGCCGTTCTCGTACCAGTCGCGTCCCATCTCCTGGCCGCCACGGATGTGGGCGATGGCATACACCACGCCACGATCAAGCAGGCTGACCGCGGTCTGGTTGAAGTACGGATCCATCGACATGCCGTAGCTGCCGTAGGCGTACTGGAACAGCGCGCCCTTGCCGTCCTTCTGGTAGCCCTTGCGGTAGACCAGCGACACCGGCACCTTCACGCCATCGCGCGCGGTGATCCAGACGCGGTCGGTCTCGTACTTCGAGGCGTCATAGCCGATCACCGGCTGCACCTTCAGCTGGCGACGCTCGCCGGTGGCGGTGTTCAGCTCGAACACGGTGGTCGGGGTGGTCATCGAGGTGTAGACGTAGCGCAGCCACGGCGTATCGGCCTCGGTGTTATCGCCCAGGCCCATCGAATAGGCCGGCTCGTCGGCCTTCACGTAGTCGCTGCGCCCGTCCTTGAACAGCAGGCGGATGCGCTCCAGGCCCTCGGACCGTTCGGCGATGGCGGTGTACGTGTCGAACAGTTCGAAGCCTTCGATGAACACCGCATCGTCGTGCGCGATCCAATCCTTCCATTGCGCCCGCGAGGTGGCATCGGTCGGTGCGGTGACCAGCTTGAAATTCTTGGCACCATCATTGGTGCGGATCACCCAGCGGCCGTCATGGTGGTCGGCGTCGTACTCGACATCGCGCTGGCGCGGGGCCAGCACGGTGAAGGTGGTCGGGTCGCTGGCCGGCGCGTAGCGCTCTTCCGAGGACACGGTGCTGTGCACGCCGATGGTGATGAAGCGATCGTCGCGGGTGCGGCCGATGCCCATGTAGAAACTGTCGTCCTTCTCTTCGTAGACGACGGTGTCGGCGCTGGCCGGGGTGCCCAGCACGTGCTTCTTCACGCGCACGGTCAGCAGCGTTTCCGGATCGTTCTCGACATACAGCACGGTGCGGTTGTCGTCGGCCCAGACCAGGTCGCCGGAGCTGCCGGTGATCACATCGGGCAGCACCGTGCCGGTGGCCAGGTCCTTGAAGCGGATCGTGTACTGGCGGCGGCCGACGTCATCGTCGGCCCAGGCCAGCAGCTGGTTGTCCTGGCTGACTTCCATCGAACCGACGCTGAAGTAGCCCTTGCCGGCGGCCATCGCGTTGACGTCCAGCAGGATTTCCTCTGCCGCCTCCATGCTGCCCTTGCGGCGCGCGTGGATGGGGTAATCCTGGCCGGTCTCGAAGCGGCTGTAGTACCAGTAGCCGCGCTCGCGCGCCGGCACGCTGGAATCGTCCTGCTTGATGCGGCCGACGATCTCCTTGTACAGGGTGTCTTCCAGTGGCTTCAGCGGCGCCAGCAGCTGGTCGGCGTAGGCATTCTCGGCCTGCAGGTAGGCCAGCATGTCCTTGTTCTCGCGCTTGTCGTCGCGCAGCCAGTAATAGTCATCGTTGCGGGTCGCGCCGAACGGCGCCTTGACCACGTGCGGATGCTTGGCGGCATCCGGCGGAACGGGCGGCGTGGCGGCGGTAGCAGTCGTGGTCATCAGGCTGGCGAGCAACAGGCAGAGGGTGGACTTCATGAGATAAGGCTCCTGGCGCATCAATGCAATGGTCTTCGACGGGGTCAGATCCCTTTTCCCGAAAAGGGATCTGACCCCAATCTCGGCAATGCGGCAACCCTGCGGAACGTCATGGGTTGCGCCGGCCGGCGTACCATGGGCACATGAGCACCCCGCCCCACACGCCGGGCTACAGCCGGCGCAGCCATGAAATCGCTCCGTTCCACGTGATGTCCCTGCTGGCCCGCGCGCAGGCGCTGGAACAGGCAGGCCACGATGTGATCCACCTGGAAATCGGCGAACCGGACTTCACTACCGCCGAACCCGTCGTGCGTGCCGGCCAGGCCGCACTGGCCGCCGGCCACACCCGCTACACCGCCGCGCGCGGCCTGCCGGCGCTGCGCCAGGCGATCAGCGGTTTCTACCGCAGCCACTATGGGCTGGATGTCGATCCCGAACGCATCCTGGTCACCCCGGGTGGGTCCGGTGCGCTGCTGCTGGCCAGCAGCCTGCTGGTCGATCCCGGCCGCCACTGGCTGCTGGCCGACCCCGGCTACCCCTGCAACCGCCACTTCCTGCGCCTCGTCGAGGGCGGCGCGCAGCTGGTGCCGGTCGGCCCGGACACCGCCTACCAGCTGACCCCTTCGCTGGTGGAACAGCACTGGAATGACGACAGCGTCGGCGCGCTGGTCGCCTCACCGGCCAATCCGACCGGCACCGTGCTGTCCGCCGACGAACTGGCGGCACTGTCGCAGGCCCTGCACGCGCGGGGCGGCCACCTGGTGGTGGACGAGATCTACCACGGCCTGACCTACGGCCTGGATGCGCCCAGCGTGCTGCAGGTGGACGACAGCGCGTTCGTGCTGAACAGCTTTTCCAAGTACTTCGGCATGACCGGCTGGCGGCTGGGCTGGCTGGTGGCACCGCCTGCAGCGGTACCGGACCTGGAAAAGCTGGCGCAGAACCTGTACATCAGCGCCTCCAGCATCGCCCAGCACGCCGCGCTCGCCTGCTTCAGCGAGGAATCGATGGCGATCTTCGAACAGCGCCGGGAAGCGTTCCGCCAACGCCGCGACTTCCTGCTGCCCGCGTTGCGTGAGCTCGGCTTCCGCATTGAAGTCGAGCCGCAGGGCGCGTTCTACCTGTACGCCGATGTCAGCGCGTTCACCGACGACGCGCAGGCGTTCTGCGCGCACTTCCTGGAAACCGAGCACGTGGCGTTCACCCCGGGCCTGGATTTCGGCTTCCATCGCGCCAACCAGCATGTGCGGCTGGCGTATACCCAGCAAGTACCGCGGTTGCAGGAGGCGGTGGCGCGGATCGCGCGCGGGTTGAAGCGTTGGCAGGGATCACGTTGAGGGTAGTGCCGGCCGCTGGCCGGCAAGCCGGGAATACCTGAATGATGCGGTTGCCGGCCAGCGGCCGGCACTACCGGTAAAGAAAAACGCCGCCCTGGGGCGGCGTTTTCCGTTCTGCTTACTTGCCGCCCAACCGCTCCCACAGGAAGCTGTAGGCCAGCGCGGACATATGCGCGGCCTGTGCGTTGTTGGCTGCGCCGCCGTGGCCCCCTTCGATGTTCTCGTAGTAGGTCACGTCCTTGCCGGCGTCGATCATCTTCGCCGCCATCTTGCGGGCGTGGCCCGGGTGCACGCGGTCATCGCGGGTGGAGGTCGTGAACAGCACCGGCGGGTAGTTCTTCTTCGCGTTGAACAGGTGATACGGCGAGAAGGTCTTGATGAATTCCCAGTCGCTGGTGTCCGGGTTGCCGTACTCGGCCATCCACGAGGCGCCGGCCAACAGGTGGCTGTAGCGCTTCATGTCCAGCAGCGGCACCTGCACCACCACCGCACCGAACAGCTCCGGGTACTGGGTCAGCATGTTGCCGGTCAGCAGGCCACCGTTGCTGCCGCCCTGCACGCCCAGGTGCTTGGCGCTGGTGATCTTGCGCTTGACCAGGTCCCGCGCCACCGCGGCCATGTCTTCATACGCCTTGTGACGGTTCTGCTTCAGCGCCGCCTGGTGCCAGCGCGGGCCGTACTCGCCGCCGCCGCGGATGTTGGCGACCACGTACACGCCGCCCTTCTCCAGCCAGGCGCGGCCCATGCCACCGGAATAGCTCGGGGTCAGCGAGATCTCGAAACCACCGTAGCCATACAGCAGGGTCGGGTTGGAGCCATCGAGCTTCATCGCCCTGTCGTGCACCACGAAATACGGCACGCGGGTGCCGTCCTTGCTGGTGGCGAAGTGCTGCTCGATCACCTTGCCCTTGGCATCGAAGAAGGCCGGCATGGTCTTCAGCGTTTCCGGCGCCTGGCCGATCTCGGCCAGGGCCAGCGTGGTCGGCGTCAGGTAATCGGTGGCGGTCAGCCACACCGCGTCGCTGTCATTGCTGTCCACCGCAGCCACGCCCAGCGTGCCGAAGGCCGGGGCGCCGACGAAGCGGCTGGTCTGCCAGCCGTCGGCGCCCGGGGTCAGCACCGACAGGCGGTTCTTGACGTCGTCCAGCACATTCAGCACCAGGTGGCTCTTGGTCCAGCTGGCACTGGCCAGCGAGGTGGTCGCGGTTGGGGTGAACAGCACGTCGAAGTCGCGCTTGCCGGCCAGGAAGTCGTCCAGCTTCGTCGCCAGCAGCGAACCGGACGCGTAGGTCTTGCCGCCCACGGTCCACGGATCGCGCAGTTCCAGGGTCAGCCACTGCTTGTGCAAACCCTTCTCGGCCGAGTTCGGCGCATCGATCTTGGTCAGCGTGCCGTCGTCGCCACGCAGGTAGAGCTCGTTGTTGTAGAACGCCAGGGTGCGGCTGACCAGGTTGCGTTCGAAGCCCGGGGTGTCATCGTGCATCGCCGCGATGTACATGTCCTCCGGCTTGCCTTCGTACACCACGGTGGCCGAGGCCATCGGCGTGCCGCGCTTCCACAGCTTGGCCACGCGCGGGTAGCCGGAGGTGGTCATCGAGCCGGCACCGAAGTCGGTGTAGACGAACACGGTGTCGCGATCGACCCAGTTGAGGCCGCCCTTCGACTCCGGACGGAAGAAGCCGTCCTTGATCCAGGTCTTGTTGGCCAGATCGAACTCGCGGGTGACGTCGGCGTCGGCGCCGCCGCGCGACAGCGCGATCAGGCAGCGGCTGTAATCCGGGCGCAGGCAATCGGCGCCGTGCCAGACCCAGTTCTCGCCCTCGGCCTTGTTCAGTGCATCCAGGTCGAGCACGGTCTCCCACTGCGGCGAGGCCTTGCGGTACTCGGCCAGGGTGGTGCGGCGCCACAGGCCGCGCTCGTGCTGCTGGTCCTTCCAGAAGTTGTAGTAGTAATCGCCGATCTTCTGCACGCCGGGAATCTTGGCGTCGGAGTCGAGCACCTCGCGGATGCTGGTCTCCATCTGCTTGAAGGCCGGGGTCTGCGCCAGGCGCGCCTCGGACTTGGCATTCTGTTCCTTGACCCAGGACAGTGGCTTGTCGCCGGTGACGTCCTCCAGCCAGGCGTAGCGATCGGTGTCTTCAGCGGCCACGGCGGTCCCCACCGAGGCAGCGGTCATCATGCCGGCCAGCAGGCAGGCGGAAGCGAGTCGTGACATTGCAGCTCCAGGCAGTCATAAGCCGGGGAACGCTAGCACGGAATGTCGCGGCCTCCCCCGTGTCGAAGGTCAGGCCGTGGCCGCCGGACCGCGCCGCCCGCGTGCGGCGGTAGTCGGTCGACGGCGCGCCTGTCCACCGGTACGCCGCGCCCGCCATCGCCATGACGGGTGCGGCAGCGGAAAGCGCAGCAGCGCCCACCAGGCCGCGAGCGGCATGCCCACCAGCCACATCGGCAGCCAGCCCAGCCATGCGCTGCTGCCACGCGCCGCCGGCCAGACCAGTACCAGCGCCAGCCCAGCCAGGGTCAGCTGCCGCACGCCGCGCAGCAGGCGCGGGTCGGCGCGTTCGATGACGCGTTCAGTTGCAGGGCGACGGACGGAACGAGCGTTCATGGGGGCTTCTCCGGTAGACAATGCAACACAGCTTGGGCAAGCCCCTTCTCACAGGATGCGACACCATTGACGGATCGCGTGCACACAGTCGACCATGCGCGTGCAAGCCCACTGGAGCCCGCTCCCGCATGACTTCGATCCGCCCGTTCTGCGCCGTGCTGCTGGCTCTGTCCCTGGCAGGTCCTGCCATGGCCGCCAGTGAGCCGCCGTCGCCCCGCGCCAGCGCCACCGACGCGGCCGACCCGGGGGCGCCGATCGACCTGAAGCGCTTCATGGGCACCTGGTATGTGATCGGCCGCGTGCCGAACTTCATCGAACGCGGGCATGTCGCCAGCGTCAACGAGTACGAGCTGCGCGACGAGCACAAGGTCGCCATCACCTACCGCTACCGTGATGGCTTCGGCGAACCACTGCAGGAAATTCGCGCACGTGCCAGCGTCGATCCGGACAGCGGCAACCATGGCTGGCGAACCTGGTTCTATCGCGTGGTGCCGACCCATTCGCGGGTACTGGAAGTGGCCCCGGACTATTCATGGGCACTGATCGGTTATCCGGGCCGCGAAATGGCCTGGATCTTCGCGCGCAAGCCGGACATGGACAAAGCCCTGTACAAGGAGCTGGCCGAGCGCCTGCGCGACGAGTACGGCGTGAACACCGACAAGCTCAAGCGCGTGCCTCAGCATCCGGAACAGGTCGGCAAGCTGGGCTACGAAGTACCGAACGCGCGTTGACCGCACGTGGAGTTGCCGGCCAGCGGCCGGCACTACCGTTTTTTTCCCGGCAATCGGGTAGAGCCGGCCGCTGGCCGGCTGCCGCCCGGCATTCTGTTACTTGCGGCTGTAATGCGCGACCAAGCGGTCGCCGAGCATCTGCAGCAGTTGCACCAGGACCAGCAACAGGACCACGGTGACCAGCGCCACGTCGGTGTGCGAACGCTGGTAACCATCGCGGAACGCCAGGTCGCCGAGGCCACCGGAACCGATCGCACCGCCCATCGCGGTGAAGCCGATCAGGGCCACGGTGGTGACCGTCGCCCCGGCGATCAGCCCCGGTCGTGCTTCCGGCAGCAGCACCCGGGTGACCAGCTGCCAGGTGGTGGCGCCCATCGCCTGGGTCGCCTCGATCACGCCACGATCCACTTCGCGCAGCGCGGTCTCGACAAGGCGCGCGTAGAACGGCGCCGCGCCGATCACCAGTGGCACGATCGCGCCGCGCACGCCCAGCGAGGTACCCATCAGGAACAGCGTGACCGGGATCAGCACGATCATCAGGATGATGAAAGGCACCGAGCGCAGCAGGTTCACCACCAGAGCCAGCACGCCATAGGCAAACGGCCGGCGCTTCATCTGCGGCGCCCCGAACAGGTACAGCAGCACGCCCAGCGGCAGGCCGATGGCCAGGGTCAGCGGCAGCGAACCGAGCAGCATCAGCAGGGTGTCGATAGTGGCCTGGCCGATGTCGGCCCACTTGCCCGCATCCAGGTGACGGAAGAAACCGCCGGCAGTGGCGATGATCATCGACGCAGCTCCTCGACATGCACGCCGGCAGCCACGAAGGCCGCCTGCGCGGCGGACTGGTCACCGCCCACCAGGGCGACCACCAGCTGGCCATAGGGGGTGTCCTTGATCCGGTCGATACGGCCGGACAGGATGTTGTAGTCGACCCCGGTCTGGCGCGCGACGCTGCCCAGCAGGGGTTCGTAGGTGTCACCGCCGAGGAAGGTCAGGCGCACGATGCGCCCGCCGACCACGTCGAAATCGCGGTGCAACGTCCCTTCGTCCACGTGCTCCGATTCGCTGACGAACCGCCGCGTGGTCGGGTGCTGCGGATGCAGGAACACCCGGGTAACCGGGCCGGTCTCGACCATCTGGCCAGCATCGAGCACGGCCACGCGGTCGCAGACACGGCGGATCACGTCCATCTCGTGGGTGATCAGCACGATGGTCAGGCCCAGCTCGCGGTTGATCTTCGACAACAGCGACAGCACCGAGGCGGTGGTCTGCGGATCCAGCGCGCTGGTGGCCTCGTCGCACAGCAGGATCTGCGGGCGGGTCGCCAGCGCACGGGCGATGCCGACGCGCTGCTTCTGGCCGCCGGACAGCTGCGCCGGATACTTCTGCGCATGCGCTTCCAGGCCCACGGTCTGCAGCAGCTCGGCCACGCGCGCGTCGATCTCCGCCTGCGGCGTGCCGGCCAGCTCCAGCGGGAAGGCGACATTGCCAGCCACCGTGCGCGACGACAGCAGGTTGAAGTGCTGGAAGATCATGCCGATGCGCCGGCGCAGCGTGCGCAGGCCGTCCGCGTCCAGTGCGGTGACATCCTCGCCACCGATCAGCAGCCGGCCACCGCTGGGTTCTTCCAGGCGGTTGATCATGCGGATCAGGGTCGACTTGCCGGCGCCGGAATGGCCGATGATGCCGAATACCTCACCGGCCTCGATGGTCAGGTCCAGCGGTTGCAGCGCGCTGACTTCGCGGCCGGCAACGGCATAGGATTTGTGCAGGCGCTGGAACTCGATCACGGGCGTGGCTCACCGGCTGGGTGACGGAAGGGGGCGTGCAGCCTACCAGCGCAGGCGGTCGCGCGCCCGCGCCATGGGCCAGAATGTTATTCCTTTTGGTTCTAAGCCGCCCGCGCCGACGTGTTGGCTGGGGCCAGAGCCCCTGCGGGGATCCGACCCCGGGGTCGGATCCCCGCAGGGGCTCTGACCCCATTCCCAGGCCCAACCGGCTCAGGGATGGTCCAGCGGCTTAGGTGGCTGCACCCGGTTCAGGCGCTCACGATGCAGCAGGTACAGCCCCGAAGCCACGATGATCGCGGCGCCCACCCAGGTATAGCCATCAGGCAGCTGGCCCCAGAAGGCCAGATCCCAACCGATCACCCAGACCAGGCCACTGTATTCCAAGGGCGCGATCATCGAGGCCTCGCCCAGCTGGAACGCCTTGGTCAGGGCGATCTGGCCCAGCGCCCCGGCCAGGCCCATGCCGGCGATCAGCGGCGCATGCGCCAGCTGCAGCGGCACCCAGCCGGGAAGGGACAGCAGGCCGGCACCGATGGCCATGATCACCAGGAACCAGACCACCATCGACTGCGAGGTATCGGTGCGGGTCAGCAGGCTGACCGTGATCGCCGCCACGGCATAGGCGGTGGCCGCAGCCAGCACCATCAGGCCGGGCACCGAGATGAAACCGTCCACGCCCGGCCGCAGCACCACCAGCACGCCGACCAGGCCGATGCCGATGGCGACCCAGCGCCGTGGCCCGACCCGCTCGCCCAGCAGCGGTACCGACAAGGCGGCGATCAGCAGCGGGGCGACGAAATAGATGGTGTAGGCGGTGGACAGCGGCAGGTCGCGCAGGGCGAACACGAAGCAGCCAATCATCGCCATGCCCAGCGCGCCACGCAGCAGGTGCAGGCCCCAGCGACGCGGCACCAGCGAGCGCGGGCCGGCGCTGGCCAACACCCAGACCAGCACGAACGGCAACGAGGCCGCGCCGCGCAGGAAGGTCACTTCCAGGGTCGGATAGCTGGCCGACAGCTGCTTCATGCCAGCGTCCATCAGCGAGAAACAGGCGACCGCAGCGACCATCCAGGCCACCGCACGCGAAGGGGAGCGTTGCACGTTCATGGCCCATTATCGCCCGGTCGTCGCTTTCTGTAGAGCCGAGCCCACGCTCGGCTGCCCTTCACAAAGCCGCCGAGCGTGGGCTCGGCGCTACAAAGGGCGGGCATGCGGGCCCTCGCGATAGAATGATCACCACTGAAACCTGCGGAGCACCGCCCATGCCTTCCTTCGACGTCGTGTCCGAAGTCGACACCCACGAGCTGACCAACGCCATCGACCAGGCCAACCGCGAACTGGCCACCCGCTTCGACTTCAAGGGCGTGGACGCAAAGTTCGAGCGCGACGGCGATGTCATCAACCAGACCGCGCCGACCGAATTCCAGCTCAAGCAGATGAACGACATTCTGCGTGCTCGCCTGGCCGCACGCGGCATCGACGTGCTCAGCCTGGAGTTCGGCGACATCGAGACCAACCTGGCCCAGGCCCGGCAGAAGATCACCGTCAAGCAGGGCATCGAGCAGAAGATCGCCAAGAAGATCGCGGCGGCGCTGAAGGATGCCAAGCTGAAGGTGGAAAGCCAGATCAACGGCGACAAGCTGCGCGTGCAGGGCAAGAAGCGCGACGACCTGCAGGACGCCATCGCCGTGCTCAAGGCCGGCAAGTTCGAGCTGCCGCTGCAGTTCAACAACTTCCGCGACTGAGGCATCCGCACGACGGCGCGTTGCCAGCGACGCGCCTACAATGGCGGCCCCGCCAGCCGACGTGCCCGCCATGACCGATTCCCCCCTGCCCACCGATGACCCGATCGCTGCCACCCGCCTGTGGCTGGAGCGCATCGTCATCGGCCTGAATCTGTGCCCGTTCGCCAAGGCGGTGTATGTGAAGGACCAGGTCCGCATCGTGCTCAGTGATGCGACCACGCCGGAAGCGCTGGTTGAGCAGCTGGCCGAGGAACTGGTGCTGTTGCGCGATACGCCGGCCGAGCAGATCGATACCACGCTGATCGTGCATCCGCAGGTGCTGACGGACTTCCTCGACTACAACGATTTCCTCGACAACGCCGACGCCGCGATCGAGGCACTGGACCTGCAGGGCATCCTGCAGGTGGCCAGCTTCCACCCGGACTACCAGTTCGACGGCGTGGCAGCGGACGACGCCAGCAACTACACCAATCGCGCGCCCTTCCCCACCCTGCACCTGCTGCGCGAAGACAGCGTGGCGCGCGCAGTGGATGTCTATCCGGACCCGGACGTGATCGTCGAGCGTAACATCCAGACCCTGGACCGCATCGGCGTGGACGGCTGGCATCGCCGCCTGCGTGGCGAAGACCTGACGTGAGCACGGTGCCGCCGATTGCCGCATGGCCGGCCGCGCCGCTGTCGGGCAAGGTGGTGCTGGTCACCGGCGGCGCCAACGGCATCGGCCGTGGCATCGCACAGGCCGTGCTCGGTGCCGGCGGACGCGTGCTGATCGGCGACCTGGACGTGGAGGCCGGCGAGGCGTGCCTGGCGGAATGGCAGCGTAGTGGCGAGGCCGCATTCCAGCGGCTGGACATCACCGACGAAGCCAGCGTGCGCGACTTCATCGCCGTGGCCCTGCGGCGTTTCAGCCGTATCGACGGGCTGGTCAACAACGCGGGCATCGCCGGACCGCATGGCACGCAGCTGCAGGACATGGACTGGGACGAGTGGCAGCGCCGCCTGTCCTCGCTGCACGGTGCCTTCCTGTGCAGCAAGCACGCACTACCGGCGCTGACGGCCAGCGCCGCCGGCGCAATCATCAACATCGCCTCGACCCGCGCCTGGCAATCCGAAGCGCACAGCGAGGCCTATGCTGCGGCCAAAGGCGGGCTGGTGGCGTTCACCCATGCGCTGGCGATCAGTGCCGGCCCAACGGTGCGGGTCAACAGCATCAGTCCGGGCTGGATCGGCACCACGGCCTGGCAGGCCCCCTCGCGGCGACACGCACCGGAGTACTCCGCCATCGACCAGGCACAGCACCCGGTCGGCCGGGTCGGCCGCCCCGAGGACATCGGCGCGCTGGCGGTGTACCTGCTGTCGTCGCTGTCCGGCTTCAGCACCGGCCAGGACTTCATCGTCGACGGCGGCATGACCCGGAAGATGATCTACGCCGAATAGAAAAAGGGGACGGAGGGGATTAAGTCGTTTGTGCACAAACGACTTAATCCCCTCCGTCCCCTTTTTTTCGCTTACGCCATGCCCGAGTGCCGCAGCAGCGCGTCGATCTGCGGCGCGCGGCCGCGGAAGGCCTTGAAGTTCTCCGCCGCCGGGCGGCTGCCACCACGCGACAGGATCTCATCGCGGAAGCGTGCACCGGTTTCAGCCAGTGCCTGCGGCGCTTCCTCGAACGCGGCGTAGGCATCGGCGCTGAGCACTTCGGCCCACTTGTAGCTGTAGTAACCCGCGGCGTAACCACCGGCGAAGATGTGGCTGAACTGGTGCGGGAAGCGGTTCCAGACCGGCGGGTGGTTCACCGCCACTTCCGCGCGCACGCGGTCCAGCAGTGCCAGCACGCTGTCCTGCGCCGGTTCGAACTGGCTGTGCAGCAGCATGTCGAACAGGCCGAACTCCAGCTGGCGCACCGTGGCCATGCCGCTATGGAAATTGCGCGCAGCCAGCATGCGCTCGTACAGCGCGCGCGGCAGCGGCTCGCCACTGTCCACGTGCGCGGTCATGCCCTGCAGGTGGTCCCATTCCCAGCAGAAGTTCTCCATGAACTGGCTGGGCAGCTCCACCGCGTCCCATTCCACGCCGTTGATGCCGGCCACGCCCAGTTCGCCGATGCAGGTCAGCAGCTGGTGCAGCCCGTGGCCCATCTCATGGAACAGCGTGGTCACTTCATTGTGGCTGAAGGTCGCCGGCCTGCCGTTGGCGCCCCGGCCAAAGTTGCACACCAGGTAGACCAGTGGCGTCTGCACGCTGCCGTCGCCACGCACGCGACGGTTGCGGCAATCGTCCATCCACGCACCGCCGCGCTTGCCCTCGCGCGCGTACAGGTCCAGGTAGAACTGGCCGACCAGCGCGCCCTGCGCATCGACCAGGCGGAAGAAGCGCACGTCTTCGTGCCACACCGGTGCGCTGTCTTCCTGCACATGCAGGCCATACAGCTGCTCGATCACCGAGAACAGGCCGCCCAGTACCTTCGGTTCGGTGAAATACTGCTTCACTTCCTGCTCGGAATAGCTGTAACGCGCCTGCTTCAGGCGGTCGGCGGCGAACGCCAGGTCCCAGGCCTGCAGGGCATCGATGCCCAGCTGCTCGCGTGCGAACTGCTCCAGCTCGGCGCGGTCCTTGGCCGCGAACGGCTTGGCTCGCGCGGCAAGGTCACGCAGGAAACCCAGCACTTCGGCCGGGTCCTGCGCCATCTTGGTCGCCACCGAGTAATGGCCGTACGAATCGAAGCCGAGCAACGCGGCCAGTTCGGCGCGCAGGGCAAGGATACGGTCGATGTTGCCACTGTTGTCCAGCGCGTCATCGCCGAACTCCGATGCACGCTGCGCGCTGGCACGGTACAGGATCTCGCGCAGGTCGCGGTCTTCAGCCCAGGTCTGCACCGGCAGGTAGCACGGCATCTGCAGGGTCAGTTTCCAGCCGGTCCTGCCGTCCTTCTCTGCCGCAGCGCGCGCGGCAGCCTTCACGTCTTCCGGCAGGCCCAGCAGTCGCGCTTCGTCCTCGATGTACAGCGTCCATGCATCGGTGGCGTCGAGCACGTTCTGCGAGAACTTCGCCGACAGCGCCGACAGTTCCTCCTTGATCGCCGCAAAGCGCTGCTGCGCCTCAGGTGCCAGCTCGGCACCGCCCAGGCGGAAGTCACGCAGCGTGTTGTCCAGCACCTTGCGCTGGGCTTCATTGAAATGCGCCGCCTCCGGGCTGGCCGCCAGTGCCTGGTACTGGCGATACAGCGCCAGGTTCTGGCCCAGCGCGCTGGCGAAACGGGTCACCCGCGGCAGGTTGCCGTTGTAGGCCTCACGCAGTTCCGGGGTGTTGACCACCCCCTGCAGGTGGCCGACCAGGCCCCAGGCACGCCACAGGCGCTCGGTGGCGTCATCCAGCGGGGTGACGAAGGTGTCCCAACGCACCGGCTGCACCCGCTCGGCTGCGCTGACGGCAGCTTCGGCCTCGGCCAGCAGCACATCCAGCGCCGGCGCGACGTGCTCGGGGCGGATCGCGTCAAAGCGCGGCAGTCCGGAAAAATCGAGCAGGGGGTTGGCAACGGTCACGGCAGATCTCCAGGGAACGGGCCCGGCGGGCGGGCAGCTTCCCAGATATGGCGCTGACAGGCGCGGCTGACAAGGGGGCATGCGCCGGCGTTCACGTCGGCCTGACGGCCGCGCACCGAAGCTCTGGCTGCGGGGGAGTCCGCAGCGGTACTTACCGAACGAGGCCCTACATGGAAGGTCTGGCTGCAGTGGCATCCATCTCACCGGCGCGCTCGCTGGCGCTGTCCGCCAGCCCGGCAGAACTGGCCTGGATCGCCGCGCTGTGCGATGCCGGCGACGACGCCCCCCGCCATTTGGAGCAGCTGCAGGCGGTATTGCAGCAGGGCGGCACGTTCAACGATGCCCAGGAGTGGTACCCGTTCGAGGTGATCGAGCGCGGCGCCAGCCAGTTGCAGCTGGGCCACGAGCGCGAGTTCGTGATCTGCGTGCTGCTGTGGCTGCAGGCATTGGCCCAGGGACGCGCCAGCATCCTGGACCCCAGCCTGCACCTGGATGACCGCGCGATGGACATCGAGGCGTTGCCTGATGCGCTGCGCGATGCGGTGCTGGATGCGTTCACCGCAGCGGGGTATTGAGACGCCCCGGCGACCGGGTGGAGTCGACTGTGGGTCGACTTTCGCGCGCAGCGCGGGATTCTGGCGACCTGAACGTGGAGCGGTCGACCAACAGTAGACGCTACCCAGCCGATGCACAGCCGGCCGTGCGTTGCCGCGTTACAACGCTTCCAGGCTGCACCACGGCAGTTCGGGCAACCCCTGCCCGGCCACCGCCGCCGCCAGCTGCGCATCGGCGCCGTCGACATCGATTCCTTGTCGCCCATACCACGCCGGGTCGTAATAGCTCTGCGCATAGCGCTCGCCACTGTCGCACAGGATGCTGACGATGCTGCCCTGGTGGCCCGCCTCACGCATCCATTGCGCGGCCTGCAGCACGCCGATGAAGTTGGTGCCGGTGGAGCCACCGACACGGCGGCCGAGCTGGCGGCTGACATGGCGCATTGCGGCCAGGCTCAGCGCATCGGGCACCTTCACCATCGCATCGACACTGGTCGGGATGAAACTCGGCTCCACCCGTGGCCGGCCGATGCCTTCCACGCGCGAGCCACCGCTACAGGTCAGTCCACGCCAGTCCTGTTCACCGGCCACGGCAGCCTTGTAGCCGTCGAAGAACACCGACACTTCCGGGTCCGCGCACAGGATGCGGGTGTCATGCCGGCGGTAGCTGACATAACGGCCCAGCGTGGCGGCGGTACCGCCGGTACCCGGGCTGCACACGATCCATTCCGGAACCGGGCTGGGCTCTTCGGCCATCTGCTTGAAGATGGATTCGGCGATGTTGTTGTTGGCACGCCAGTCGGTCGCCCGCTCGGCATAGGTGAACTGGTCCATGAAGTGGCCGCCGGTTTCGCGGGCCAGCTTTTCCGAATCGCAGTTGAGGTCGCAGGCGCGCTCGACCAGGTGGCAGCGGCCCCCATGGAACTCGATCGCCGCGATCTTTTCCGGCGAGGTGGTGGCCGGGATCACCGCAATGAACGGCAGGCCCAGCAGGCGCGCGAAATAGGCTTCGGACACGGCGGTCGAGCCACTGGAGGCCTCGATCACTGGCCGGCCCTCGCGCAACCAACCGTTGGCCAGCGCGTACAGGAACAGCGAGCGCGCCAGCCGGTGCTTGAGGCTGCCGGTGGGATGGCTCGACTCGTCCTTCAGGTACAGGTCGATGCCCTCGAACCCGGGCAGCGCCAGCGGGATCAGATGGGTATCGGCGGAACGGTTGAAATCGGCTTCGATCTTGCGGATGGCGGCGGCCACCCATTCACGCTGCGACATGGCGGGCAATCGTCATCAGGACGGAACGGTGCGATCCGGCCATTGTACGTCGCGGTGCCGTCAGGTGCGGGCCGGTAGAATGGCGCCATCCGGCCGGCAACGGCCCCGTCTGAAGGACCTCCCCCATGACCATTCCCGCCCTGCGCGATGTCCCCGGCGTCGCCGCCCAGGCCCCGGCCGAAACCAGCGGCTTCGTGTTCAACCACACCATGCTGCGGGTGAAGGACATCACCGCCTCGCTGGACTTCTACACCCGCGTGCTGGGTTACCAGCTGATCGACAAGCGCGACTTCCCGGACGCCCAGTTCAGCCTGTACTTCCTGGCCTACGTGCCGGCCGGCGCAGTGGTGCCAGAAGACGACAGCCAGCGCCGCCTGTGGATGGCCGGCCTGCCGGGCGTGCTGGAACTGACCCACAACCACGGTACCGAAACCCAGGCCGGTGCGGTGTACCACGACGGCAACAGCGACCCGCGCGGCTTCGGCCACATCTGCGTGTCGGTGCCGGACATCGAGGCCGCCTGTCAGCGCTTCGAGGACCTCGGCGTGACCTTCCAGAAACGCCTGACCGACGGCCGCATGAAGAACCTGGCCTTCATCAAGGACCCGGACGGCTACTGGGTCGAAATCATCGCCAACTGAGAAAAAGGGGACGGAGGGGATTAAGTCATTTCTGGCACTATTGGCCGGAAGCGACTTAATCCCCTCCGTCCCCTTTTTTGCGAGGTTCGTATGGAAACGATGGAACTGCACCGCGGCCGCCTGATCGACCACATCCAGTTGGTGGTGCGTGACCTGGCCGCCAGCCGCCGCTTCTACCAGGCGGTGTTCGACACCATCGGCATCCCGATCGCCGGCGAAGGCGATGATTACTTCTGGGCCGATGAGCTGTTCATTTCCAGCGCCAGCAGCGAGGCCGCCGCCGGCCAGCTGACCGGCCGCCACCATCTGGCCTTCCAGGCCCGCGACAGCGCCACCGTCGATGCCTTCCATACCGCCGCGATCGCCGCCGGCGGCACCGATAACGGCGCGCCGGGCGAACGCCCCTACCACCCGGGCTACTACGGCGCCTTCGTGCTCGACCCGGACGGCAACAACATCGAAGTGGTCTATCACGGTCCTGCGAACTACAGCGCCGACTCGGTGAAGGTCACGTTCTGATATCACCGAAGCCGTGAACGAAGAAGCCGGGCAATGCCCGGCTTCCCTGCTTCCAGCGCTGCAGCCCTCAGTGGGCGGCCATGTAGATGTCCTGAAGCACGGCCTTTTCCAGTTCCAGCTCGCCCAGCAGGTTCTTCACGATATCGCCCAGGCTGAGGATGCCGACCAGCTGGTTGCCGTCGGTCACCATCAGATGACGGCGCCGCGAGTACGTCATCAACGACATGGCCTGCTTCAGCGTCGCGTCCGGCGCAATGCCTTCCAGGCCGGTGGACGGCAGGCTGGAGATCACCCGGCGGCCGGCCTGCGGGCCGTCGTCGGCCAGGGTACGCACGATGTCCTTCTCGGAAATGATGCCGACCGGGGCATCGTCCTTCATCACCACCAGCGCAGCGATCCTGTTCGCGCTCATCTTGTGGGCGGCGGCACCGATGGTGTCCTCGGCGTCGATGGTGATGACAGCTTCTTTCTTGGATTGCAGGAGTTCGCGGACGTTCATTCTTGTTTCCTGGTGCAGGTCACTGAAGTCAAAAAAGTGTGCTCTTCCGATACGCCCCCTCCCCGGGAACAGACCTTTCAGCGCACGTCTGGCGCACCCGCCCGCCGCGTGGAATGGATCGGCAGGCGATGTGCTGCAACGCGAACGAGGTGGGCTCAACCGCTCAACCCGGACCTCGGTCAAATCGATTCTACGACTGCGACCATCGGTCACTACCGGCATCGATAGGACAGTTCGTCGTGGGAACCAACCGACGATCCAGAGAATGGCACCGCGGCTGAAACCGCCGCTGAATACAGCCAATGCCACGCATTAAAGAATGATTGCCTGCTGCCGACGGCGGACAGAACACCCGGCGGCTGTCCCACTTGGCACCGCTACCGACGCAAACGAAAGGGGCCACGCCGGCCCCTTTCGCATGCAGCATTCAACGGATCCGGGAGTGTTACTCCACCGTCACGCTCTTGGCCAGGTTGCGCGGCTTGTCCACGTCGGTGCCGCGTGCCAGCGCGGTGTGGTAGGCCAGCAGCTGCACCGGAATGGTGTGCACGATCGGGCTGAGCACGCCGGCATGGCGCGGCGTGCGGATCACGTGCACGCCTTCGGACTCATTGAAGTTGCTGTCCTGGTCGGCGAACACGAACAGCTCGCCACCACGGGCGCGCACTTCCTGCATGTTCGACTTCACCTTCTCCAGCAGGCTGTCATTGGGGGCGATCACCACCACCGGCATGTCCTCGTCCACCAGCGCCAGCGGGCCATGCTTCAGCTCGCCCGCCGGGTAGGCCTCGGCGTGGATGTAGGAAATCTCCTTGAGCTTGAGCGAGCCTTCCAGCGCGATCGGGTAATGCAGGCCACGGCCCAGGAACAGCGCATTGGACTTGCGCGCGAAGCGTTCGGCCCACGCCGCGATCTGCGGTTCCAGGTTCAGCGCGTGCTGCACGCTGCCCGGCAGGAAGCGCAACTGTTCCAGGTAATCCGCTTCCTGCGCCGCGTCGATGCGGCCATGCAGCTTGCCCAGCACCACGGTCAACTGGAACAGCGCGGCCAGCTGGGTGGTGAAGGCCTTGGTCGAAGCCACGCCGATCTCCGCGCCCGCGCGGGTGTAGCAGACCAGCTCGCTGGCGCGCGGAATCGCGCTTTCCGGCACGTTGCAGATCGACAGCGTGTGCTTGTGGCCAAGCGCCTTGGCGTACTTCAGCGCCTCCATCGTATCCAGCGTTTCGCCGGACTGGGAGATGGTGACGATCAGGTGCTTCGGGTTGGCATACGCGGCGCGGTAGCGGTACTCGCTGGCAATCTCCACGCTGCACGGCAGGCCGGCGATGGCCTCGATCCAGTAGCGCGCGGTCAGGCCGGCGTAGTAGCTGGTGCCGCAGGCAATGATCTGCACGCCCTCGATGCCCGACAGCACCGCTTCGGCATTCTTGCCGAACAGCTCGGCCGGGAAACCACCGGCGTCGATCGCCGCCTCGATGGTGTCGCCCAGCGCGCGCGGCTGCTCGTGGATTTCCTTCTGCATGAAGTGGCGGTACGGGCCAAGCTCCAGCGATGCCAGCGACACGTCGGACAGGTGCACATCGCGCTCGACCGGCCGGTCATGCTCATCGAAGATGCGCACGCCATCGCGACGGATCTCGGCGGTGTCGCCCTCTTCCAGGAAGATCACCTTGCGGGTGGCCGAGATCACCGCCGAGACGTCGGAGGCGACGAAGTTCTCGCCCTCGCCCAGGCCCACCAGCAGCGGGCAGCCCATGCGCGCGCAGACGAAGCGCTCCGGCTCGGCGCGGCTGACCACGGCCAGCGCGTAGGCGCCGGTCAGCTCCTTCACCGTGTGCTGCAGCGCCACCAGCAGGTCATCGCCGCCCTTCAGGTGATGATGGATCAGGTGCGCGATGACTTCGGTGTCGGTCTGCGACTCGAAGGTATAGCCCAGCGCGCGCAGCTTCTCGCGCTGCTCTTCGTGGTTCTCGATGATGCCGTTGTGCACCAGCGCCACGCCGTGGCTGATGTGCGGATGCGCGTTGGCCTCGGTGACGCCGCCGTGGGTGGCCCAGCGGGTGTGGCCGATACCCAGCACCGCATTGAACCCTTCGGCCTCGGCCGCCGTGGCCATTTCCGACACGCGACCGGTGCGGCGGACACGACGTACTTCGGGGCGCTCGGCGTGATCGATCACCGCGATGCCCGAGGAGTCGTAACCACGGTACTCAAGCCGCTTCAGGCCTTCGATCAGCACCGGCACCACGTCGCGATCGGCGATTGCACCCACGATTCCACACATGTCACGCGTTTCCTTGAAGACGATCGGCGCATTCTAGCCCGCGTGCCCGGCTTCCCCCTCCTGTCCGCTTAATGAAAGTGTCCGGAAAGGTGTCCGCGGACACCCGGACACTCCAGCGGCCCGCCCAACCTGTTGAACTGAAAGGAAATAAAGTTGGCACGCTACGTGCTTGGTACTGGCTACCACCGTCAGGCACGCACCCGATGATCCGCGACACTTCCGCACAGGACCAGATCGTTTCCTCCGCCCCCGCCGGCGCCACCCGCGTCAACTGGCAGCGCTACCGCTGGCCGGCGCTGGGCGCCATCGTGCTGCTGGCCGGCATCGGCTGGGCCGTGCATGCCTGGTCCAATGCCAGCCGCTCCTTCGACAGCAGCCGGGTGCGCATCGCCGAAGTGAAGCGCGGCGACCTGGTCCGCGACATCGCCGCCGACGGTCGGGTGATCGCCGCCAACAGCCCGATCCTGTACGCCATCTCGGCCGGCACCGTGGACCTGAAAGTGGTCGCCGGTGACGTGGTCAAGAAGGGCCAGGAACTGGCGGTCATCGACAGCCCGGAACTGCGCAGCAAGCTGGCCCAGGAACAGGCCACCCTGGCCGGCCTGGAAGCCGAGGCCAGCCGTGCCGCGCTGGACGCCACCCTGGCCCGCGCCAAGTCGCGCAAGGAAACCGACCAGGCCACCATCGAGCGCCAGGCCGCCGACCGCGACCTGCAGCGCTTCCAGCGCGGCTACGACGGCGGTGCGGTGCCACAGATCGACCTGGCCAAGGCCAAGGACTCGCTGAAGAAGGCCGACATCACCCTGGCCAACGCCACCACCGATGCGCGCCTGCAGAGCCAGGGCGCCGACCTGGATGCCCGCAACAAGCGCCTGCTGGCCGACCGCCAGAAGGCCGTGGTGGCCGAAGTGCAGCGCCAGGTCGACGCACTGACCCTGCGCGCACCGTTTGACGGCCAGGTCGGCCAGGTGCAGGCGGTCCAGTCCACCAACCTGGCTGCCAACGCGCCGGTGCTGGGCGTGGTCGACCTGTCCAAGTTCGAGGTCGAGATCAAGGTGCCGGAGAGCTTCGCCCGCGACCTGGCGATCGGCATGCCGGCGCAGCTGACCGGCGGCAATGGCAAGCCGTTCCCGGGCGAGATCAGCGCGGTGTCGCCGGAAGTGGTCAACGGCGAGGTCAACGCCCGCGTGCGCTTCGCCAGCGCGCAGCCGGAAGGCCTGCGCCAGAGCCAGCGGATGTCGGTGCGCGTGCTGCTCGATACCCGCAAGGACGTGCTGAAGGTCGAGCGCGGCCCGTTCGTCGAACAGGGCAATGGCGTGGCCTACGTGATGGATGGCCGCACCGCGGTGCGGCGTCCGGTGGAACTGGGCGTCAGCAGCCTGGGCGAAGTGGAAATCAAGTCGGGTGTGCAGCCGGGCGACCGCATCGTGGTCTCCGGCAGCGACCTGTTCAAGGACGCCGAACGCGTCTCCGTCAACTGATACCCGATACCTGAATCCTGGAGAGAGGACACCCCATGTACATGCTCGAAATGCGTTCGGTCGCCAAGGTCTTCCGCACCGAACAGGTGGAAACCCACGCGTTGCGCTCGCTGGAACTGCAGGTCAAGGAAGGCGAGTTCGTCGCGGTCACCGGCCCGTCCGGCTCCGGCAAGACCACCTTCCTCAACATCGCCGGCCTGCTGGAAACCTTCACCAGCGGCACCTACCTGCTTGACGGCCAGGACGTGAGCACGCTGGGCGATGACGCCCGCAGCCGCCTGCGCAACCAGAAGATCGGCTTCATCTTCCAGGGCTTCAACCTGATTCCCGACCTGAACCTGTTCGACAACGTCGACGTGCCGCTGCGCTACCGGAAGATGAGTGCCAACGAGCGCCGCGAACGCATCGAGAAGGCGCTCACCCAGGTCGGCCTGGGCTCACGCATGAAGCATTACCCGAACGAACTGTCCGGCGGCCAGCAGCAGCGTGCGGCGATCGCGCGTGCGCTGGCCGGCAGCCCGCGCCTGCTGCTGGCCGACGAACCGACCGGCAACCTGGATACGCAGATGGCCCGCGGCGTGATGGAACTGCTGGAGGAGATCAATGCCGCCGGCACCACCATCGTGATGGTCACCCACGACCCGGAACTGGCCGCGCGCGCGCAGCGCAACGTGCACATCGTCGATGGCCAGGTGACCGACCTGGTGCGCGAACCGGTGCTGGCTACCCCGCCGCGCCACATCGTTGCCGTCAACGAGTGAGGGCACTCCCATGTTCGCCTACTACACCCGATTGGCGGTACGCAGCTTCCGCCGCAACAAGATCCTGACCGCACTGATGGTGGTCGCCATCGCGCTCGGCATCGGTGCCTCGATGACCACGCTGACGGTGTTCCACGTGCTGTCCGGCGACCCGATTCCCGGCAAGAGCGACCAGCTGTTCTACGTGCAGGTCGATCCGCGCCCGCGCGGCGGCTATACCCCGGGTGAGGAGCCTGAGGAACAGATGACACGGCGCGACGCCGAGACCCTGCTGCGCGAGAAGCGCGGCATCCGCCAGGCGATGATGAGCGCGGGCGGCGGCACGGTGGAACCGGAGCTCAGCACGCTCAAGCCGTTCTCGGTGGATACGCGCTGGACGTCGGCCGATTTCTTCCCGATGTTCGACGTGCCGATGCAGTACGGGCGTGCCTGGAACAGCAGCGATGATGACAATCGCAGCCGGGTGGTGGTGCTGTCGAAAGCGATCAACGACAAGCTGTTCCAGGGTGCCGACAGCACCGGTCGCGAGATCCGCCTGAGTGGCCATTCACTGCGGGTGATCGGCGTGATGAAGAAGTGGAATCCCGAACCCCACTTCTTCGATCTGACCACCGGCAACTACGGCAAGGATGAAGACCTGCTGGTGCCGTTTTCCACTGCGATGGACCTGGAGTTCGGCAGCAACGGCAACATGAACTGCTTCGGCGAGAATCCGGATGGCAGCAGCAACTCGATCAACGCGCCCTGCAGCTGGATCCAGTACTGGGTGGAGCTGGATCCGGCCAAGGTCGAGGACTACCGCAGCTACCTGGCCAACTACTCGGACCAGCAGCGCGCAGCGGGCCGTTTCGAGCGCCCCACCAACGTGCGCCTGCGCCCGGTGATGGAGTGGTTGACGTTCAAGAATGCCGTGCCCAGCGACGTGCGCCTGCAGATGTGGCTGGCATTGGGCTTTCTCGGCGTCTGCCTGGTCAACACGGTGGGCCTGCTGCTGGCGAAGTTCCTGCGCCGCAGCGGCGAGATCGGCGTGCGCCGCGCCCTCGGTGCCAGCCGTGGGCAGATCTTCCTGCAATGCCTGGTTGAAGCCGGTGCGATCGGCGTTGCCGGCGGCGTGCTCGGCATCGGCCTGGCCCTGCTCGGCCTGTATGCGGTGCGCCAGCAACCCGTGGACTACGCGAGCCTGGCCCACCTGGACGGCAGCATGCTGCTGCTGGCCATTGGCCTGACCCTGTTCGCCAGCCTCGCCGCTGGTTTCCTGCCCGCCTGGCGCGCGATGCAGGTTACCCCGGCCATCCAGCTCAAGTCGCAGTAAGCACGAGTACGAGGACCTCCCATGGATATCCGCCCCATCCTCAGCACCCTGCGCCGGCACAAGACAGCCGCCGCCCTGATCGTGCTGGAAGTCGCCCTGACCTGCGCCATCGTCTGCAATGCCCTGTTCCTGGTCACCCAGCGCGTTGAACGGATCAGCCAGACCAGCGGCCTGGCCGAGAACGAGCTGGTGTTCGTCCGGGTCAGCGGCATCGGCAAGCAGACCAATGGCCAGGCCCGCACCCAGGAGGACCTGTCCGCCCTGCGCGCCGTTCCCGGGGTCACCGCCGCCGCGAAGGTCAACCAGCTGCCGTTCCGCCCGAACTCCTCCAATACCAGCGTTTCGCTGAAGCAGGAGCAGGAACGTCCGACCGCCTTCGTCACCATGTACATGTTCGGCGAAGGTGGACTGTCCACGCTTGGACTGCAGCTGACCGCCGGCCGCGACTTCCAGCCCAGTGAATACAGCAACGTCGAGGATGCACAGAAGAACGCCTCCACCAATACCGCCTCCTCGGTGATCATCAGCCGCACGCTCGCCGACAGGCTGTACCCCGGCGAGAACGCACTGGGCAAGACGTTCTACATGGGCAAGCAGCCACTGCACGTGGTGGGTATTGTCGCGTCATTGGCCACGCCCACCGATTACAACAACAACACCACGCTGTCGATGGTGCTGCCTGTGCGGACCGATTTCACCCAGGGCCCGTACGTCCTGCGCACCGCTCCGGAACGGCGCGAGGAAGTACTCAAGGGCGCGATCGCCGCGCTTGAACGCAACGACCCCAACCGGCTGGTGCGCGAGAAGCTGACCTATGAGGCGCAGCGCAATGACTACTTCAAGAACGACAGGGCCATGGTCGGGCTGCTGATCACGGTGTGCATCTCGCTGCTGGTGGTCACCGCACTGGGCATCATCGGCCTGGCCAGCTTCTGGGTGCAGCAGCGCAGCAAGCAGATTGGTATCCGTCGCGCGCTCGGCGCGACGCGTGGGCAGATCCTGCGCTACTTCCAGACCGAGAACTTCCTGCTGGCCACGCTGGGCATCGTGCTGGGCATGCTGGCCGCCTATGCGATCAACCTGGCACTGATGAACATGTACGAGCTGCCGCGCATGCCGCTGCACTACCTGCCGCTGGGCGCACTGCTGCTGTGGGTGCTTGGCCAGATCGCGGTGTTCGGGCCGGCCCGGCGCGCGGCAGCGGTACCGCCTGCGGTTGCCACGCGGGGCGCATGAGATGCGTATCCGCTGGATGCTGATGATGATGCTCCTGCCACTGCCGGCACTGGCCGGCGGTGGCAGCTCGCAGACACTGGAGTGGCGCCAGGACGATGCGCGCCTGGCATTGCGTTCGAGCGAAGGCCAGGTGCGCGTGGAAGCCGCCGGCCCGGAAGCCCGCTTCGGCGTGCGCAGCGGCGATCGCATCCTGCGGGTGGATGACACCACCGTACGCAGGATCGAGCATCTTGCCGAGGCCCTGCGGCGTTCAAGCGCCGCCAGGGCCTATCTCCTGCTGCAGCGCGACAGGCAGGAACTGACGGTCGCGGTGGACGCCGCTGCCTGGCGCAGGGCGCTGGTCGCCCCGCCTCCGCCAGCACCACCACCGCCGCCGCCCCGACGCTGAGCCCGCCGCCCCGACGGCTACGGGTTTGGCTATGCTTGATGGGTGGCGCCGGGCTCTCCCGGCGTATGGACACGAACACGGCTCCATCGGCGCCGCCCATCCCTTTCTGCAGAACCGCTTGATGCCTTCGATCCTGATCATCGACGACAACGCCAGTGTGGGCACTGCACTGGACGTGCTGTTCTCCCTGCACGACATCGACACCCTGCAGGCGCAGAGCCCGGCCGAGGGGCTGGCCCTGCTCGAGTCGCAGCCGGTCGACCTGGTGATCCAGGACATGAACTTCAGCGAGGACACCACCTCCGGCGAGGAGGGCGAAGCGCTGTTCGCACAGATCCGCGCACGCCACCCGGACCTGCCGGTGATCCTGCTGACGGCCTGGACCCACCTGAGCAGCGCGGTGGACCTGGTCAAGGCCGGCGCCGCCGACTACCTGGCCAAGCCCTGGGACGACCGCAAGCTGCTGACCACGGTCAACAACCTGCTGGAGCTGTCCGAGGCGCGGCGCGAACTGGACCGCCGCCGCAGCCGTGAGCTGCGCCAGCGCAATGCGCTGGAAGAAAAGTACGACCTGTGCGGTGCGGTCTTCGCCGATCCGGCCAGCGAGCGCGTCATCGCCCTGGCCTGCCAGGTCGCGCGCTCCGAGCTGCCGGTGTTGATCACCGGTCCCAATGGTGCCGGCAAGGAGAAGATCGCGCAGATCATCCAGGCCAATTCACTGGTGGCCAAGGGTCCGTTCATCACGGTCAACTGCGGCGCGTTGCCGTCGGAGCTGATCGAGGCCGAACTGTTCGGTGCCGAGGCCGGCGCCTACACCGGCGCCAACAAGGCACGCGAGGGCAAGTTCGAAGCCGCCGACGGAGGCACGCTGTTCCTGGATGAGATCGGCAACCTGTCGCTGGGCGGGCAGATGAAGCTGTTGCGCGTGCTGGAAACCGGCCGCTTCGAGCGCCTGGGTTCCAATCGCGAACGCCAGGTCAAAGTCCGCGTGGTCAGCGCGACCAATGCCGACCTGCCGGCGATGATCCGCGACGGCACGTTCCGCGAAGATCTCTACTACCGCCTCAATACAGTGGAACTGGTACTACCGCCGTTGGCCGAGCGCGCGGGCGACATCGTGCCACTGGCCGAGCGTTTCCTGACGGCCGGCAAGCCGCTGTCCAGTGCCGCCAGTGCCGCCCTGCAACGGCACCCGTGGCCGGGCAACGTGCGCGAACTGCGCAACGTGATCCAGCGTGCCGAACTGCTGGCGACCGGCAACCGCATCGAGGTGGCCGACCTGAACCTGCCGCGCACCGCACCGGCACCACGACCCGCACCGAGCGCTGGCAACGATCCCGACCGCGAGCGCATCGAGGACGTGCTGGCACGCAACCACGGCGTCATCGCCCAGGCGGCTGCCGAACTCGGCCTGAGCCGCCAGGCCCTGTACCGGCGCATGGACCGCCACGGCATCCCACGCGAATGAAGCGGCGCTCGTTCACCTTCCGCCTGTTCCTGCGCCTGCTGCCGGTGCTGGCGCTGGCCGCTGCGCTGCCGTGGCTGCTGGCGTACTGGATGAACCATGGCTGGGTGGTGACCACGGCGTCGGCCGTGATCCTGCTGGCGTTGATGTGGTGGACCCTGCGCCGTGCCACCGCACCGGTGCGCTCGCTGATGCGTGCACTGTCCGGCACCACCAGCAGCTACCGCGACGGCGAGTACAACTTCGGCGTGTACTGGCCGGGCAACGACGAACTGGGCGACCTGGTGCAGGCGCACCGCGAGCTGGGCGATGTGCTGCGCGAACAGCGGCAGGGCCTGGTGCAGCGCGAACTGCTGCTGGACACCATGGTGCAGAACACGCCGGTGGCCATGCTGCTGATTGCCTCCGGCGGCGATGGCATCGCCCGCGTGGTGTTCTCCAACCTGGCTGCGCGCAAGCTGCTGCATGGCGGCTGGAAGCTGGAAGGCCAGCGTCTGGAAGAGGTGCTGGAACAGGTGCCGGTAGAGCTGCGCGATGCCATCGCCCGTGGCGGCGACAGCCTGTTCGCGGTGCATGCCGAGGGCGAGGACGGCGACGAGGATGACGAGCAGGTCTACCACCTGTCGCGCCGCGCCTTCCAGCTCAACGGCCGTCCGCACGACCTGCTGCTGGTACGCCTGCTCACCGCCGAACTGCGCCGCCAGGAAGTGCAGACGTGGAAGAAGGTGATCCGGGTGATCAGCCACGAGCTCAACAACTCACTGGCACCGATCGCCTCGCTGGCCCACTCCGGTGGCGTGCTGGTGCAGCGCGAACGCTTCGACCGGTTGCCGGAGATCTTCACCACCATCGAGGACCGCGCACGCCACCTGGAAGGCTTCATCCGTGGCTATGCACGCTTCGCAAAGCTGCCGCAGCCGCAACTGCAGACCGTGCACTGGGCGCCGTTCCTGTCCAGCCTGCGCCAGCAGATCCCGTTCACCATGGAACGCGAGCCGGACGAGGACCTGAGCAGCCGCATCGACATCGCGCAGTTCGGGCAGGCATTGCTGAATCTTCTGAAGAACGCGCATGAAGCCTGCGCCGAGGCCGATCCGCCCAACGATGACGTACAGGTGCAACTCACGCGGCTGCCGCAATGGCTGCGCCTGGACGTACTGGATCGCGGCAAGGGCATGAACGAGCAGGTGCTGCAGAACGCCTTGATGCCGTTCTATTCGACCAAGCGCAACGGCACCGGCTTGGGGTTGGCACTGACGCGCGAGATCGTGGAAGCGCACGGTGGCCGCGTGTCGCTGCAGAACCGCGGCGATGGCGGGTTGTGCGTGTCGATCCTGTTGCCGGTGGGTTGAGCGGGCCGATCGGGTAGCTCCACGCCATGCGCGGATGTGCCGACCAGGGCCGGCACCTACCAGGTCCGCCGCATCGCCACCCGCAGGTGCATCGGAAACCCGAGCGCAGCCTCTTCGGCCATGACGGCGCGCAGGCCGTCGTTCCACTCAGCCTCAGGCACTACGTCGAACCCTTCGCTGGCATAGAAGGCTGCATTCCATGGCACATCGCTCAAGGTGGTCAGCACCGCTGCAGCAAAGCCGGTGGCCCTGGCCTGCGCCAAGGCGTGCCGCAGCAATGCGCGGCCATGGCCACGACGCGCGTGCGCCGGGTCCACATCCATCTGCAGGACATGGAACTCGCCACACAGCTCGCCGCCCAGCAGGTAGCCGGCAATGTCGCCGCCGGGGCCATCCACAACCCACAGCTGGCCCCGCTGAAGGCCGTCCTGCAGCGTCGGCAGATCCAGGCCGTGGCCGGCAAATACCGGATGGGCTTCGTGATCCTTCAGCAGTTCGCCGGCACGCTGTTCAATTGCCAGCAGCACGCCGAGCTCGTCGGCATGCGGAATACGTGGCTCAGGACTTCTTGACCGGGCGCTTCCAGCCATCGATGGTTTCCTGTCGTGCGCGGGCCAGTGTCAGCTTGCCGTCCGGGGCGGTGCGGGTGATGACCGAACCGGCAGCGATGGTCGCGCCCTCGCCGATCGTCAGCGGCGCCACCAGCGAACTGTTGGAACCGATGAACGCGTTGTCGCCGATGGTGGTGGTCGACTTGTTCACGCCGTCGTAGTTGCAGGTGATGGTGCCGGCACCGATGTTCACCTTGCTGCCGATCACCGCATCACCCAGATAGGTGAGGTGGTTGGCCTTGCTGCCGACGCCGAGGGTGACCTTCTTGGTTTCGACGAAGTTGCCGACGTGCACGCCATCGGCCAGCACGGTACCTGGGCGGAGGCGCGCGAACGGACCGACCAGCGCCGCGCCTTCGGTGACCACACCCTCCAGATCACAGTGCGCGCGTACTTCGGTACCGGGGCCGAGAGTAACGTCCTTCAGGCGGTTGAACGGACCGATGGTAACGCCGTCGCCGAGCACGATGTTGCCTTCGAGAACGACATCGACATCGATCAGCACGTCACTGCCCACGGTGACGGTGCCACGGATGTCGAGTCGTGCCGGGTCGCGCACGCGTGCACCCTGTGCGCACAGCGCACGCACGGCGCGATGCTGCCAGGCACGCTCCAGCTGCGACAGCTGCCAGGGATCGTTTGCCCCCTCGGCTTCCTGCGCGTCGGCCACCAGCGCCATTTCGGCCGGGGTGTACTCATGCGCGGCAAACGCGAACACGTCGGTCAGGTAGTACTCGCCCTGTGCATTGCGGTTGGACAGCTGCGACAGCCAGCGGCGCAGCGCGGTCGACTCCGCGGCGATGATGCCGGTGTTGATCGTGCGCACGCGCAGCTGGTCGTCGGTCGCGTCCTTCTGCTCGACGATCGCTCCCACCTTGCCTTCGGCATCGCGCAGCACGCGGCCGTAACCGGTCGGGTCATCAACCTCGGCGACCAGTACCGCCAACCGCCCTGGCTGCGCCAGCAGATCGCGCAGGGTCTGCGCGCGGATCAGCGGTACATCGCCGTACAGCACCAGCACCTGCACGGCATCCGGCACCTGCGGCATCGCCTGCGCCACCGCGTGGCCCGTACCCAGCTGCTGCGCCTGTTCAGCCCACTGCAGGTCGGGCTGGTCGGCAAACTGTTGCCGCACCGCCTCACCGCCATGGCCGTAGACCACATGGATGGCCGCCGGTTGCAGTTCGCGGGCCGCATCGATCACGTGCGCCAGCATCGGTTGGCCGGCGACCGGCTGCAGCACCTTCGGCAGCACCGACCTCATGCGCTTGCCGGCGCCGGCGGCGAGGATGATGACGTGCAGGGCTTGGGTCATGGGAACGGCAGTCCGTGGTTCGTTGCCGACGATTCTAGAGCGTACGCCGTTAACATGGGCATCCCTCCTCCTTCACCATGCCGATGAGCCTTGTCCGCCAGGGAAGCGCCTACCTCGTGATCGGGCTCGTGCAGCTGCTGGTCGATTGGCTGGTGTTCGTGGTCGCCACCGCGCTTGGCATGCCGGTCGCACCGGCCAACGTCGCCGGACGCCTGGCCGGCATGCTGCTGGGCTTCTGGCTCAACGGCCGCTACACCTTTGCCGAGGCCGGCACCCACAAGCTGGGCTGGAGGCGCTTTGTACGCTTCTTCGGGCTGTGGCTGCTGCTGACCGCGGCAAGCACGTTGCTGGTGAGCCTGGTCGACCACGCGCTGGGCCTGCAGTACACCTGGCTGGCCAAGCCACTGGTGGAAGGCGGGCTGGCGTGCGTGTCGTTCCTGTTGATGCGCCATGTGGTGTACCGCTGATCGCGGTCAGCGGTCAGCGATCACCGTCACGGCGCAGGCGCGCTCCCAGTCCCTCACGCCACAGCTGCAGCGCGCTGTAGCGCAACCGCACCTGATGCTGCCCGGCCGGCACGCACAACGCATGGAAGAGGCCATTGCCGCGCAGCAGCGGCAGTACCTGGCCATCCTCGAGCTGCGCCTGCCAGCCACGACCGGTGGTTTCGTTGATCACCACCCATGCTGCATCGTCGGCCACCACCGTCAGCTCGATGCGTCCCGGCTGGTAGTGCAGCACCTGTACCGTGGCCTCGCCGGCATCCTGTTCGGCACAGTGGCTGCTGGCGGCTGCCGGCAGCCATAGCTGCCGGTTGAAATCGGTCTGGTTGAACAGCGGCGCAGGCGGTAGACGCTCCTCATGGCGGCGCACCTGCCGCGGATTCAGCACCCGTGGCAGCACGCTGTCACGCCGCGCAAGTTCCACCTGGTCGCCCTGCGCGCTGGAGCCCGGGAACGGCTCCTGGGCTAGCAGCCAACGCACGCCCAGCAGGTCGTACAGGGGAGCAGCGGTGTCTGGCATCCAGGCAGTGGGGACCTTCTGCTGGAAGGTATCCACCGGCTCGCCCGGCATCCCGGTCATCTGCAGATAGTCGCTTGCCAGCAGCGGGTTGTAGCCGTTTGCCAGCGCAATGGCATGCACCGCCGCGCCGTTGGTGAGTCCGCCGATGCCGAAGACCACCGCGCGCTCGGGTATGCCGATATGCCGCTCTGCCGCCAGCAGCGCATAGGCGCGCTGCGCAGGACCCGCACGATCGGCGGTGAGCACCGACTTTGTGCCGCTGCCCGCGTTGAACCTGGTGCCGACGTTGAACAGCAGCAGGTCCAACAGCACCAGCGCCAGCACCCAGCGCGCAGGTGACTGGTGGCGGCGCAGCACCCACACAGCGGCTACGCCCAGCGCGGCGCTGACCGCAAGCCAGGCGAAAGCGAGCGGATGACCATGATCGATCGCCAGCCACGCAGCGCACGCGCCCAGCACTGCGACGACCGCCACGGACACCCGATGCAATCGCAATGGCTGCCGCTGCAGGGCAACCTGCAGGGCACTGGCACCCAGCCACGCCGCCGCAGGCACGGTAAGGAACAGCGCATCGGACGGGCGCCGGAACAGGTCCAGCCCCGGAAGCCAGCCGAACAACCAGGGGAACAGCGGCGTGGCGCCACCCACCGCGACCATGATCGCCAGCGTCAGCGCACACAGCGCGACGCGCGTCGCCGCCGGCTTGCGCCGCAGCACCTCACCGCCCCAGAGCAGCCACAGCGCCAGCGGCACTGCCCCCACATAGAGGTAATCGGCGCTGATATCACCGAAGGCCCAGCTGTCGCCGCGCCCCTGCGAGAACACGTTGCCCGACAGCAGTGTCACCAGTGTCTGCCAGTGGATGGCACCCGGCAGCGCGGCTTCCAGCGTCAGGCCATTGCGATTGGTCTGGTCCAGCCAGGCCAGCGTGGACAGCCACTGCGGCGCACTGACACCACCGGCGAGAATGGCCACCACGCCCAGCTGCCACAGCAGGCGCATGCGCTGCCCCTGTGCCAGCACGACAGCAGCCACGGCGTAGATCACGCACGCGAGGATGATGAAATAGGTGACCTGGGTCAGTTGAAGCGCACACATCCCGCCGGCCACACCGGCCAGCAGGATGTCGCGCATCCGTCCCCGCCGGCGGACCTGCTCCAGGCCCAGCCACAGCCAGGGCAGCAGGCAGTAGCTGATGACCATCGGCGTGTGCTGCAGGCGCGACGCGGCCACGCCACCAAACATCAGCGTGAGTGCGAACAGCAGCTGCGCCGGCGGCGGCATGCCCTGCACGCGGCTCAACCGCAGTGCACCCAGGCCGCCTGCCAGCACATGCAGCAGCACCACCACCGTGAACAGGTGCAGGGAGCCCGGCGCCAGCAGCATCGGCAGCAGCATCGTCGGCTGCAGCGTCATCATCTGCGGATCGGCCACCTGCGGGTAGCCACCGTAAAGATACGGATTCCACCAGGGGGCCTGCAGGTGACGCAACTGCTCGGCACTGAAACTGACCGCCGGGAAGAACTGCTGCACGGCATCAAAGGGAATGGTCTTGATGCCACTGAGCCATGGCAGGCACAGAACGATCCACGCAATCAGGAACACGCCTGCCGGTGTGCGCCACGGCCGCTGCCAGCTGCCGCCTTCAATCGCTGTCGAGTAGTGCTGCATTCCCTGCTCCTGTGGCGAACAAACAAAAACGCCGGCAGCTAGCCGGCGCTTGTGCTTGATGACGCGCGAACCTCAGTGCTTGAGATTCTTGCGCAGGCGCTCCAGCGCCTGCAGCTGGACGACGGCTTCGGCCAGCTTCTGCTGGGCTTCAGCCACTTCCATCGCTTCGCCGCGGTTGGCCAGGATGCGCTCGGCTTCTTCCTTGGCCTTGCGGACCGAGGCTTCGTCGATGTCCTGCGCGCGGATCGCGGTGTCGGCCAGCACGGTCACCACCTGCGGCTGCACTTCCAGGATGCCGCCGGAAATGGCGAAATCCAGCTGCTCGCCGTTCGGCGTGGTCACCACCACCTTGCCCGGCTTCAGGCGGGTGATCAGCGGCGCGTGCTTGGGCGCGATGCCCAGTTCGCCCAGCTCACCGGTGGCCACGACCAGGGTCGCTTCGCCACGGAAGATTTCCTGCTCGGCGCTGACGATGTCGCAACGGATCGTGCTCATGCAAATCTCTTCGCTGTTCGCGGCGGCGCAATGCCGCCGTGGGGGTCCACCGGCGCGGGCGGTTGCCCGGCGCGGGCGTCAGGTCGGGCAGGATCGCTCCCGCCCGTCCCGGATCAGGCCTTCTCGGCCATCTTCTTGGCCTTCTCGACCGCTTCTTCGATGCCGCCGACCATGTAGAACGCCTGCTCCGGCAGGTGGTCGTACTCGCCATCGACGATGGCCTTGAAGCCACGGATGGTGTCCTTCAGCGGCACGTACTTGCCCGGCGAACCGGTGAACACTTCGGCCACGTGGAACGGCTGGCTGAAGAAGCGCTCGATCTTGCGGGCGCGCGACACGGCCTGCTTGTCTTCTTCGGACAGTTCGTCCATGCCCAGGATGGCGATGATGTCCTTCAGTTCCTTGTACTTCTGCAGGGTCTGCTGGACGCGCTGGGCGGTGTCGTAGTGCTCGTGGCCGATGACCAGCGGATCCATCTGGCGGCTGGTGGAGTCCAGCGGATCGACGGCCGGGTAGATACCCAGCGAGGCGATCGAACGCGACAGGGTCACGGTCGAGTCCAGGTGGGCGAAGGTGGTCGCCGGCGACGGGTCGGTCAGGTCGTCCGCGGGAACGTAGACGGCCTGGATCGAGGTGATCGAACCGTTCTTGGTCGAGGTGATGCGCTCCTGCAGGACGCCCATTTCCTCGGCCAGGGTCGGCTGGTAACCCACGGCGGACGGCATGCGGCCCAGCAGTGCCGACACTTCGGTACCGGCCAGGGTGTAACGGTAGATGTTGTCGACGAACAGCAGGACGTCCTTACCCTTGCCGTTTTCGTCCTTCTCGTCGCGGAAGTACTCGGCCATGGTCAGGCCGGTCAGGGCGACGCGCAGACGGTTGCCCGGCGGCTCGTTCATCTGGCCGTACACCATCGCCACCTTGTCCAGGACGTTGGAGTCCTTCATTTCGTGGTAGAAGTCGTTGCCCTCACGGGTACGCTCACCCACGCCGGCGAACACGGACAGACCGCTGTGCGCCTTGGCGATGTTGTTGATCAGTTCCATCATGTTGACGGTCTTGCCGACGCCGGCGCCGCCGAACAGGCCGACCTTGCCGCCCTTGGCGAACGGGCACATCAGGTCGATGACCTTGATGCCGGTTTCCAGCAGCTCGGTGGCCGGGGACTGGTCTTCATACGACGGCGCAGCGCGGTGGATTTCCCAGTTGTCGCTGGCAGCGACCGGGCCGGCTTCGTCGATCGGACGGCCAAGCACGTCCATGATGCGGCCCAGGGTGCCGGCGCCGACCGGCACCGAGATGCCACGGCCGGTGTTGACGGCAACCAGGTTGCGCTTCAGGCCGTCGGTGGAACCGAGGGCGATGGTACGCACCACGCCGTCGCCCAGCTGCTGCTGGACTTCGAGGGTGATCTCGGTGTTTTCCACCTTCAGTGCGTCGTACACCTTCGGCACCGATTCACGCGGGAATTCGACGTCGACGACCGCGCCGATGATCTGAACGATCTTGCCCTGACTCATTGCTGCATCCTCTAATGTGTGCTTTGAACGAACGCGGTCAGACTGCTGCCGCGCCGCCGACGATTTCGGAGATTTCCTGGGTGATCGCTGCCTGGCGCGCCTTGTTGTAGACGAGCTGCAGGGTGCCGATCAGCTTGTTGGCGTTGTCGCTCGCCGCCTTCATCGCAACCATGCGTGCCGCATGCTCGGAGGCGACGTTTTCCAGCAGTGCCTGGTACACCAGCGACTCGATGTAACGCGTCATCACGTGCTCGAGCACGGTCGCGGCATCGGGTTCGTACAGGTAATCCCAGTCGTGGTGAGCGACCTGCTTCTCAGCCGGCGGGAGCGGCAGCAGCTGATCGAAGCTGGCCTTCTGCACCATGGTGTTCACGAAGCGGTTGTAGACCAGGTACACGCGGTCGATCCTGCCTTCGGTGAAGGCGTCGAGCATGACCTTGATCACACCGATCAGCGATTCCAGCTTCGGCACGTCGCCGATGTGGGTCACGCTGCCGACCATGTTGACCTTCACGCGGCGGAAGAAGGTCGAAGCCTTCTGGCCGATGGTCACCAGGTCCACTTCGGCACCCTTGTCCTGCCATGCCTTGGCTTCGCCCAGCATCTTGCGGAACAGGTTGTTGTTCAGGCCGCCGGCCAGACCGCGATCGGAGGAGATCACGATGAAACCGACCCGCTTGACCTGCTCGCGCTCGACCAGGAACGGATGCTGGTAGTCGGTGCTGGCCTGGGCCAGATGACCGATCACCTGCTTCATCGCCTGCGCGTACGGACGCGAGGTCTTCATCCGATCCTGCGCCTTGCGGATCTTGGAGGCCGAGACCATTTCCAGGGCGCGCGTCACCTTGCGGGTGTTCTGCACGCTCTTGATCTTGGTTTTGATTTCGCGTCCGCTTGCCATCTCTTGTTTCCCGTGGCGCGGGGCTGATGCCCCGCGTTGTTCAACCGTTTGTCATCTGGTCCAGCGGAGCCAGCGGCTCCGCTCTACAGGACCGCGATTACCAGCTGCCGGTGGTCTTGAACTCGGCGATGCCCTTCTTGAAGGCACCTTCGATGTCGTTGTCCCAACCGCCGGTGGCGTTGACCTTGCTGATCAGCTCGCCCTGGGTGTTGGCGAAGTGGGCGTGCAGGCCTTCTTCGAACGCCAGCAGCTTGTTGACCGGCACGTCGTCGAGGTAACCCTCGTTGACGGCGTAGATCGACAGCGCCTGGTTGGCGATCGACATCGGCGCGTACTGCTTCTGCTTCATCAGCTCGGTGACGCGCTGGCCACGCTCCAGCTGCTTGCGGGTCGCTTCGTCCAGGTCCGAGGCGAACTGCGCGAACGCAGCCAGCTCGCGGTACTGGGCCAGCGAGATACGGATGCCGCCCGACAGCTTCTTGATGATCTTGGTCTGGGCCGAGCCACCGACGCGCGACACCGAGATACCGGCGTTCACGGCCGGACGGATGCCGGCGTTGAACAGGTCGGTTTCCAGGAAGATCTGGCCGTCGGTGATCGAGATCACGTTGGTCGGAACGAAAGCGGACACGTCGCCGGCCTGGGTTTCGATGATCGGCAGCGCGGTCAGCGAACCGGTCTTGCCGGTGACCTTGCCTTCGGTGAACTTCTCGACGTATTCCTCGGACACGCGGGCAGCGCGCTCGAGCAGACGGGAGTGCAGGTAGAACACGTCACCCGGGTAGGCTTCACGGCCCGGCGGACGCTTCAGCAGCAGCGAGATCTGGCGGTAGGCAACGGCCTGCTTGGACAGATCGTCGTACACGATCAGCGCGTCTTCGCCGCGGTCCATGAAGTACTCACCCATGGTGCAGCCCGAGTAGGCGCTGATGTACTGCATGGCAGCCGATTCGGAAGCGGTCGCGGCCACCACGATGGTGTGGGCCAGCGCGCCGTTCTCTTCCAGCTTGCGCACGATGTTGGCGATGGTCGACGCCTTCTGGCCGATCGCAACGTACACGCACTTGATGCCGGTGCCCTTCTGGTTGATCACCGCATCGATCGCCATGGCGGTCTTGCCGGTCTGGCGGTCACCGATGATCAGCTCGCGCTGGCCACGGCCGATCGGGATCATCGAGTCGACCGACTTGTAACCGGTCTGCACCGGCTGGTCGACCGACTTGCGCCAGATCACGCCCGGAGCAACGCGTTCCACCGGAGCGGTCAGGTCGGTGCCCAGCGGGCCCTTGCCGTCGATCGGCTCGCCCAGCGCGTTCACGACGCGGCCCAGCAGTTCCGGGCCGACCGGCACTTCCAGGATGCGGCCGGTGGTCTTGGCGACGTCGCCTTCGCGCAGGTGCTCGTAGTCACCCAGGACCACGGCGCCGACCGAGTCGCGCTCCAGGTTCAGGGCCAGGGCGAAGGTGTTGTTCGGCAGTTCGATCATTTCGCCCTGCATCACGTCGGCCAGACCGAAGATGCGCACGATGCCGTCGGACACGCTGGTCACGGTGCCTTCGTTGCGCGATTCCGCGGCCAGCTTGACCTTCTCGATGCGGTTCTTGATCAGTTCGCTGATTTCGGAGGGGTTGAGCGTGGTTGCCATCGTCAAGTCCTAGTGCCGGCAGCGGGGCCGGACGTTAAATGAATTCAGTTAGCGAGCGCGGTCTGCAGACGGGCCAGCTTGCCCTTCAGCGAACCATCGATGACCACGTCGCCGGCGTCGATCACGGCGCCGCCGATCAGCGAAGCATCGACCGCGGTGGTCACGTCGACCTCGCGGTTGAAGCGCTTGCGCAGCGCGACCTTGATCGCGTCCAGCTCGCCGGCCGACAGCTCGGAAGCCGAGGTCACCGTGGCCTTGACCACGTGCTCGGCTTCGGCGCGCAGGGCGTCGAACATGCCGGAGATTTCCGGCAGCAGCGGCAGACGATGCGATTCGGCCAGGATGGCCAGGAAGCGCGAGTAGGTCTCGCCGTGCGACACCGGCGCCAGCAGGGCGACGGCGTCGTCACGACCCAGCTCCGGGTTGGCGAGCAGGGCCGCCACGCGCGGGTCGGCGGCGACGTGGGCGGAGAACGCCAGGGCGTCCGACCACGGCGCGAACGCACCTTCGTCGCGCGCGGTCGCGAACGCGGCGCGGGCGTACGGGCGGGCAAGCGTGAGGGCCTGGCTCATCCTTAGATCTCCGAGGCCAGCTCGTCGAGCAGCGCCTTGTGGGCGTTGGCGTCGATTTCGCGCTTGAGCAGCTTTTCGGCACCGGTCACGGCCAGCGCGGACACCTGCTTGCGCAGATCTTCACGGGCACGGTTGGCGGCGGCGTCGATTTCAGCCTGGGCCAGTTCCTTCTGACGGGTGGCTTCGGTGATCGCTTCGTTACGGGCTGCATCAACGATCTGGTTGGCACGCGCGTGGGCCTGATCGATGATCTCGTTGGCCTTGGTGCGGGCTTCCTTCAGCGCTTCGTTGACCTTCTCCTGCGCCTGGGCCAGATCTTTCTGGCTGCGGTCGGCAGCAGCGAGGCCTTCAGCAATCTTCTGCTGGCGCTCTTCGATCGCGTTCATCAGCGGCGGCCAGATCTTGGTCGCGATGATCCAGATCAGACCAGCGAAGGCCAGCGCCTGCGCAAGAAGGGTGAAATTGATATTCATGGTTAGCTCGATCGCTGGTTTCGGGGTGGACGTGCCGCCGAAGCGGCACATCCGGCCTTCATCCGAAACCGGGTGCATCAGCACCCGGTCGTCTCAAACCGCTGTATCAGCCGGCCAGAGCCTTGGTGACGGCGCCAGCAAAGGCAGCCGACAGCGGGTTGGCGAAGGCCAGCAGCAGGCCAACGGCGACCGAGATGATGAACGCGGCGTCGATCAGGCCGGCGGTGATGAACATGCGGACCTGCAGGACCGGGATCAGTTCCGGCTGGCGCGCGGCCGACTCCAGGAACTTACCAGCCATGATGGCCAGACCCAGACCGGCGCCCAGCGCGGCCAGGCCGATCATGATGCCGACGGCAAGGGCGGTGGAGCTCTGAATCTGCGCGAAGTTGGTCAGGACGGCGAAGTACATGGTTATCTCCAGGAACTTAAGTTGCTAAGGGTGATGAAACGGATGAAGGTTGAAACGCGTTGAAGCTTGAAACTCAGTGAGCGTCTTCCGACAGGCTCAGGTACACGATCGACAGCATCATGAAGATGAAGGCCTGCAGCGGGATCACCAGCAGGTGGAACAGCATCCAGCCGAGGCCGAACACACCACCCGCGATGGCACCGAAGAAACCGGCACCACCCAGCACCCAGATCAGCAGGAACACGATTTCGCCGCCGAACATGTTGCCGAACAGTCGCATCGCCAGCGAGATCGGCTTGCTCAGCCACTCGACGATGTTGAGGATCAGGTTGAACGGCATCATCCACTTGCCGAACGGCGCCGTCAGGAATTCCTTGACGAAGCCGACCAGGCCCTTGGACTTGAGCGCGAAGAACAGCATCAGGAAGAACACGCTGATGGCCATGCCGAGGGTGGCATTGACGTCAGCGGTCGGCACCGGCTTCCAGTAGTGCACGCCCACCCATTCCAGCGGCTTGGCGATGAAATCGGCCGGGATCATCTTCAGCAGATTCATCAACAGGATCCAGAAGAAGATCGTGATGGCGATCGGCGTGACCAGCTTGCTCTTGCCGTGGTAGGTGTCCTTGGCCTGGCGGTCGACGAACTCCAGGCAGATCTCGACGAAGGCCTGCCACTTGCCCGGCACGCCGGCGGTGGCCTTGCGGGTTCCCAGCCAGAACGCGACAACGATCACCAGGCCCATCAGGACGGCGGTGAGGAAGGTATCGACGTGGATATGCCAGAACATACCCTCACCCTTGCCGACCGGTGCGGTCAGGTTGTGCAGGTGATGCTGGATGTAGCTGGTAGGGGTTAGAGCCTCGCCCGCCATGTGTCCGGAACCTTCAGTTAATTGAATTCTGTCAACGCCTGGCCATGGCCAGGACCTGGAACATCAAGCCGACGGCGATACCGGCCAACAGCGCCAATGCAGGCAGCTTGAAGACCAGGAACCCCACCAGCAGGACGCCGAAAACCACGACCCACTTGGCCACGATCGCAATGATCAGGCGAGCCATCGCCGATCCTGCGGCCACCGCACCACCGCCCAGAGCCATCCGTGCCGCAACCCAGCCGCCGGCCGAAATGGCCACACCGGACGCCAGCGCGCCGAGGGCATACTTCGGACCTACCAGCAGGAAGGCCAGGGCCAGGACAGCCACCGCGGCCAGCGGGTAGACCGCGGCGCGCAGCATCAGTCGCCGACCCGCATCAACGGAGTTCAGCACAGGACGTCCCGCGTGGTTGCAAGTGGAGGGCTGAGGCGGCTACAGCAGGGGGGCCTCATCGAGCCGCCAAATTATAGCAATGGGACAATTTGCGAGACAACCGCTGCCTGTTCATCCCTGGAAGCCGCAAGTTGCGGTAACGGTTACATTTTTGCGTGCCACCCGGGGGACAATGACGTCCGCGTGATGCTGCACTGCAGTATTGAACTTTGGTCGCAGGCGCGGAACTTTCGCCGGATGCGCCGGTCCGATCTTTCGACCTGCCTGCAGCAACCTCGTCGACGCTCCGCCCCGCAGGTCCCACGATGGCCCCGAAGCCCGGCTCCGGGGCCATCTTTTTGCGTCGTCGCGACAGGGCTGAACCGTGCACACTCCGTGGACCATACGTTCACGGATGGTGGACGGCGGCGTCCGGCACAGTGGTCTTCATTCTGATGAACCACTGCAAGGACTCTTCGATGCGCCCCGTACCCACCCTGCTCGCCCTTTCCCTGCTCGCTGCCGGCGCCTCGTTCGCCAATGCCGCCCACGCCGCCGAAGGCGACGACCGCTTCGCCATCCGTCTGGGTGCGATGAACATCGATTCGGACAACACGCTGCGTGGCAGCACCACCGTGGCCGGCCAGGACATCTCCCTGGACCAGGACTTCAAGCTGGGTGGCAAGGAATGGGAGCCGCGCATCGACGGCATGTTCCGCATCAGCAACCGTCAGCGCCTGCTGTTCAACTACTTCAAGTACGACAAGGACCGTCGCGAGACGCTTGACCAGGGCATTTCCTTCGGCGGTGAGAGCGTGCCGGCCGGCAGCTTCGTGAAGGGCGAGCTGAAGTACCAGGTGGCCAGCCTGGTCTATGACTACTCGGTCGTCGATACCGACACCTTCGACCTGGGCCTGCAGATCGGTGGCGAGTACGCCAAGGTCAGCACCAAGGGCTACGCGGACCTGGGCACGGTGTATGAAGGCCAGTTCCTCAACGAGAAGGCCGATGGCGTGGCACCGGTGGTGGGGGCGCGCATGACCTTCACTCCGTCCGAGCGCTGGATGATCACGCTGCAGGGCCAGTACCTGAACACGCGCTGGGGCAGTTTCGATGACTACAAGGGCGACCTGAGCCGCGCCAATGCGATCGTCGATTACCGCTTCACCAAGAACTTCGGTGTGTTCGCCGGCTACGACTGGTTCAAGCTGGACGTGGACAAGAAGGGCAGCGACGGCACGGTCGGCCTGAAGCAGGAATTCAAGGGCCCGGTGGCCGGTATCAGCTTCGTGTTCTGATCCCCTGCCCCTTCCACGGCATCTTCTCTCCTGGCGCGGCCTCCGGAACATCGGGGCCGCGTTTTTTCTTTGCATCGTCGAGCAGAAAAGCAGGCTGGTCGAGCGCTGGGGGAAGAGGGGCTTGCGTGCGAATGTCCCCCGGCGCCGGCCTACGGCCGTCACCTCCTCCTTTACTTCGCACACAAGCCCCTCTTCCCCCGCGTGTCAGGCATCCAGGCGGGCCAGGCTGTGGCTCTCGACTATCCGCAAGCCGAGCCGCTGCGCGGGTGGCAGGCGTTTGGACAAAGTAAAGGAGGAGGCGACCGCCAAAGGCGGACGACGGGGGACATTTGTCCAGACGCCTGCCACCCGCGCAGCGGCCCAGACCTTCGCGGTGGCAGTTGCCGTAGACGCAGGCGTGGTCGAGCGCTGGGGGAAGAGGGGCTTGCGTGCGAATGTCCCCCGGCGCCGGCCTACGGCCGGCGCCTCCTCCTTTACTTCGCACACAAGCCCCTCTTCCCTCGCGTGTCAGGCATCCAGGCGGGCCAGGCTGTGGCTCTCGACTATCCGCAAGCCGAGCCGCTGCGCGGGTGGCAGGCGTTTGGACAAAGTAAAGGAGGAGGCGACCGCCGAAGGCGGACGACGGGGGACATTTGTCCAGACGCCTGCCACCCGCGCAGCGGCCCAGACCTTCGCGGTGGCAGTTGCCGTAGACGCATGCGTGGTCGAGCGCTGGGGGAAGAGGGGCTTGCGTGCGAATGTCCCCCGGCGCCGGCCTACGGCCGTCACCTCCTCCTCTACTTCGCACACAAGCCCCTCTTCCCCCGCGTGTCAGGCATCCAGGCGGGCCAGGCTGTGGCTCTCGACTATCCGCAAGCCGAGCCGCTGCGCGGGTGGCAGGCATTTTGACAAAGTAAAGGAGGAGGCGACCGCCGCAGGCGGGCGACGGGGGACATTTGTCGAAATGCCTGCCACCCGTGCAGTGGCCCCACCCTTTGCTGCAGCACTGATCGAAGAAAAAAAGCCCCGGCAGATGCCAGGGCTTTTCGTTCGGAACGGCGCGGACGCCTTACTTCTTCTTCGGCATGTACAGATCGGTGATCGTGCCGTCGTAGATTTCCGAGGCCATCGCCACCGACTCGCTCAGCGTCGGATGCGCATGGATGGTGTGGCCGATGTCTTCCGCTTCCGCACCCATCTCGATCGCCAGGCCGATCTCGGCCAGCAGATCGCCGGCATGCACGCCGACGATCGCGCCACCGATGATGCGGTGGGTCTCTTCGTCGAAGATCAGCTTGGTGAAGCCCTCGGTGCGACCGATGCCGATCGCGCGGCCACTGGCGGCCCACGGGAACTTGGCCACGCCGACCTTCAGGCCCTTGGCCTTGGCTTCGGTCTCGGTCACGCCGACCCAGGCGATTTCCGGGTTGGTGTAGGCCACCGACGGAATCACGCGGGCGACCCACTCCTTCTTGTGGCCGGCTGCCACTTCAGCGGCCAGCTTGCCCTCGTGCGTGGCCTTGTGGGCCAGCATCGGGTTGCCGACGATGTCGCCGATGGCAAAGATGTGCGGCACGTTGGTACGCATCTGCCGATCGACCGGGATGAAGCCGCGGTCGGTGACCTGCACGCCGGCCTTCTCGGCATCGATCTTCTTGCCGTTCGGCGAGCGGCCCACGGCCACCAGCACGCGGTCGAAGGTGCCTTGCGCCAGCGCAGGCGCCTGGCCTTCCTCGGCGGCTTCGAAGGTCACGGTGATGCCCTTGGCATCGGCGGTGACGCCCGAGGCCTTGGTCTTCAGGTGCACGTCGATGCCCTGCTTCTTCAGGCGGTCGGCCAGCGGCTTGACCAGGTCCTTGTCGGCGCCCGGCATCAGCTGGTCCATGAACTCGACCACGGTGACCTTGCTGCCCAGCGCGCTGTACACGGTGGCCATTTCCAGGCCGATGATGCCGCCGCCGACGACCAGCAGCGAGCCCGGCACTTCGGCCAGCTCCAGCGCATCGGTGGAATCCATCACGCGCTTGTCGTCCCACGGGAAGTTCGGCAGCTTCACCGCCTGCGAACCGGCGGCGATGATGCATTTCTGGAAGCGCAGCAGCTGGGTACTGCCGTCAGCCGCGGTGATTTCCAGCTCGTTGGCCGAAACAAACCTGCCAACGCCCTGCACGTTGCGGACCTTGCGCTGCTTGGCCATCCCGGCCAGGCCCTTGGTCAGCTGGTTGACGACCTTTTCCTTGTACGCGCGCAGCTTGTCCAGGGTGATGGTCGGCTTGCCGAACTCGACGCCGAAATCACCGGCGTGGGCCACTTCGTCGATCACCGCAGCAGCATGCAGCAGCGCCTTGGACGGGATGCAGCCGACATTGAGGCAGACGCCGCCGAGGCTGGCGTAACGTTCGACAAGCACCGTATCCAGGCCGACGTCGGCGGCGCGGAAGGCCGCGGTGTAGCCGCCCGGGCCGGAGCCCAGCACGACCATCTCGCATTCGATGTCGGCCGGCTTGCCGCTGGACAGCGCCGGCTTCGGCGCAGCCGGTTCAGCCGGGGCGCGGTGCGACGGAGTCACCGGCGGCTTGCTGGCCGGGGCGGCCGGAGCCGGCGCGGCGGCCTTGGCCGGGGCTTCGGCGGCGCCTTCAGTGTCCAGCACCACAACCACGGCGCCTTCGGACAGGGTATCGCCAAGCTTGACCTTGATTTCCTTGACCACACCAGCGGCCGAGGACGGCACTTCCAGGGTGGCCTTGTCCGACTCCAGGGTTACCAGACCCTGGTCCTTCTTCACCGTGTCGCCGACGGCGACCAACACTTCGATCACCGGCACATCGCTGTAATCGCCGATGTCGGGAACCTTGACTTCAATCGTGGCCATGGTGGGTTTTCCTCGTGCCCGCCCGGCGGCGCCGGCGGGCTGTCACTGCATCTGTTCACGCGGCCGCGCCAGGGGCTGCGGCCGCACGGTGGGGGCGAAGCGGTGCCTTACAGCAGCACGCGGCGCATGTCGGCCAGTACCTGCGACAGGTACGTGGTGAAGCGTGCGGCCAGTGCGCCGTCGATGACGCGGTGGTCGTAGCTCAGCGACAGCGGCAGCATCAGCTTCGGTGCGAATTCCTTGCCGTTCCAGACCGGCTGGATGGACGACTTGGAGACGCCGAGGATGGCCACTTCCGGTGCGTTGACGATCGGGGTGAACGCGGTGCCGCCGATGCCGCCCAACGAGCTGATCGAGAAGCAGCCGCCGCTCATGTCCGCCGGGCCCAGCTTGCCGTCGCGTGCCTTCTTGGCCAGTTCGCCGGTTTCCTGCGCGATCTGCACCACACCCTTCTTGTCCACGTCGCGGATCACCGGCACGACCAGGCCGTTCGGCGTGTCGGCGGCGAAACCGATGTGGAAGTACTTCTTCAGGGTCAGGTTTTCACCGCTGGCATCGAGCGAGGCGTTGAATTCCGGGAACTTCTTCAGCGCTGCGGCGCTGGCCTTGATCAGGAAGGCGAGCATGGTCAGCTTGATGCCGGCCTTCTCGTTCTCCTTGTTCAACGCCACGCGCAGGCCTTCCAGGTCGGTGATGTCGGCCTGCTCGAACTGGGTGACGTGCGGGATCATGGCCCAGTTGCGGGCCAGGTTCGCACCGGAGATCTTCTTGATGCGCGACAGCGGCTGGACTTCGGTCTCGCCGAACTTGCTGAAGTCGACCTTCGGCCACGGCAGCAGGTTCAGGCCACCACCAGCGGCGACGGCGCCACCGGCAGCTGCCGGCACGCCACCGCTGAGCGCGGCCTTGACGAACTTCTGTACGTCACCCTTGGTGATGCGGCCACCCTTCTCGGTGCCGTTGATCTGCAGCAGGTCCACGCCCAGCTCGCGGGCGAACACGCGCACCGCCGGGGTGGCGTACGGCACCTTGGCCGGCAACACGCCATCGGCATTGAACTGCACCGGCGGGCTGGACGGGGTACCGGCCGAGGCGATCTCGCGGGCCGCCAGCTTGTCCGGCTGCGCCGGCACAGCGACCGGCTCGACCTTGGTGGCGGTCTCTGCGGCAGCCGGAGCGGCAGCAGCAGCGGCCTTGGTCGGCGCCGGCGCGGCAGCGCCCTCGGCTTCGATGATGGCAACCACGTCGCCTTGCGACAGATTGTCGCCCACCTTGACCTTGATCTCCTTGACCACGCCGGCCACAGACGACGGCACTTCCATGGTGGCCTTGTCGCTTTCCAGCGTGACCAGGCCCTGGTCCTTCTTGACCGTATCGCCCACGGCGACCAGCACTTCGATGACCGGAATGCCGGCGTAGTCGCCGATGTCCGGCACCAGGGCTTCAACCGCACCAGCGCTGGCAGCCGGAGCGGCCGGCGCAGCTGCAGCCGGCGCGCTCTGGGTGGCGGCAGCCGGGGCAGCGGCCTTGGCCGGTGCCGGTGCCGGTGCCGGTGCCGGTGCGGCAGCGGCCGGCTTGGCGGCTTCGGCTTCGCCTTCGGCCACTTCGATCAGGGCCACGACCTTGCCTTCGGACAGGCTGTCGCCCACTTTGACCTTGAGCTCCTTGACCACGCCCGCCACCGAGGACGGCACTTCCATGGTCGCCTTGTCGCTTTCCAGCGTCACCAGGCCCTGGTCCTTCTTGACCGTGTCGCCGACGGCGACAAGCACCTCGATTACCGGGATATCGCTGTAGTCACCGATATCGGGGACAAGTGCTTCCTTGATTTCGGCCATGGGGATAACTCCGGCAATCTGGTGTAGGGAAACGTCTATTGTGCGGCCAGCGGGGTCCAGCGCCAACCGTTACAGGTGTTTTCAGTACGCACGCAGCCGGGACAGGCTGTTGCCCATGGGTCGGGTGCGCGACCAGTCGGTAGCGTATTGTCCAGGCGATGTCCGCTTCATGTCGCCCGCGCGTCGGCCACTGGCTGCCAGGCCTGGCGCAGGCGCGGCAACGACCACGCCGCATTGGCAGGGCTGGTCGACGGCAGCGCGACCACCTTCGGCGGGGCCTCCAGCCGCGGCAACACCCAGCGCTGGAATGCCTGCAATGACGCGCCGCCATTGCAGCCGATCAGCGTCAGCTCAGGCAACGTGGCGATCAGTTCCGGCAGTGCATTGGCCACTTCCGTGCCACGCACGATGTCCGCATCCAGGCTGCCGCGCCGCTCGCAGCGCCCGATCACATCCCACAGGCCGATGCCTGCGGCGTTCAACGCCTGCAGCCGTTGCGCATAGGGCAGATCCGCGTCGAAACCGCAGATATCGGCCATCAGCGGCCAGAAGCGGTTGCGAGGATGCGCGTAGTAGCGCTGCTCCTGCAGGGATGCCACGCCTGGCATCGAGCCCAGCAGCAGCACCCTGCAATCGACGTTCACCTGCGCTGGCAGGCCAATGCACAACGTTGCCGTGCTCACATCTTCTCCAACTGCATGAATGTCGGCGAGAGCAGAAAACGCCATGAATAAAGGCATTCCGCACCCGTCGCTGAACAAGGAAAACTATTTTTTAACGTGCGTCGGATTCGATTCATGTTGGGGCGACTACGGTGTGCTCGCCCCGCAACCGGGGGCCCAAAACAAGAAACATTAGGAGATACCCCCATGCGCTCCATCCGTATCCTGAGTCTCGCCCTGCTGACCTCCGCCGCCTTCGCGCCGGCCGCTTTCGCCCAGGACAGCAGCACCACCGATACCGCTTCGGGCAAGCATTTTGCCGTTGTTGGCGGCATCTCGCTGCTGGAGCCGAAGAACGACCCGATCACCGGCGTGAAGAAGACCGACGGTGGCCCGGCGCCGACCGTCAGCTTCAGCTACTACATCAACGACAACTGGGCCGTTGAGCTGTGGGGCGCTGCCGACAAGTTCGACAACAAGTTCAAGGGCCCGAACAACGCCCGCCTGGGTTCGGTCGAGCAGCAGCCGGTCGCGCTGAGCGGCCAGTACCACTTCGGCCAGGCTGACAACGTGTTCCGCCCGTTCGTGGGCGTGGGCTACTACCAGTCGAGCTTCAGCAACGAGAAGCTGGGCAACGGCGCTGACACCGACATCCGCTTCAAGGATGCCAAGGGCGTGATCGGCACCGTCGGCGTCGACATGAACATCAACTCCACCTGGTTCGCCCGTGCTGACGCCCGCTACATGCGCGCCCGCCCGGACATCAAGGTCGGCGGCGAGAAGATCGGCGAAGCCAAGATGGATCCGTGGACCGTCGGCTTCGGCATCGGCGCCCGCTTCTGATCCAGGCAGCACCTGCTTCACTGATGCAACGCGACGGGCCCTTCGGGGCCCGTCGTCGTTTCCGTCACCCGCGTTCCGCGTGTAGAGCCGAGCCCATGCTCGGCTGCTTTTTTGTAGAGTCGAGCCAAGCCCCCTATCCCGAGTCGAGCGGCGGGCTCCGCGCGCATTGCGATGCGTTACGTTCAATGGCGCCCACGGTCAATGGTGGCGCGGCTCGGCTCTACAGACACAGGACGCGGAGACACGATGGACGACGTCGACCTGCTGGTGATCGGTGGCGGCATCAATGGCGCCGGCATCGCCCGTGACGCCAGCGGTCGCGGCTTGCGCGTGCTGCTGTGCGAACAGCATGACCTGGCCGCGCACACCTCCAGCGCCAGCAGCAAGCTGATCCACGGCGGCCTGCGCTACCTGGAGCAGGGCGAGTTCGGGCTGGTGCGCAAGGCGCTGGGCGAACGCGAGGTGGTGCGCCGGCAGGCGCCCCATCTGGTCCATCCGCTGCGCTTCGTCCTGCCGTGGGAACCGCACCTGCGCCCGCGCTGGATGCTGCGCGCGGGGCTGTGGCTGTACGACCATCTGGGCCGGCGCAGCCCCGCCTTCCCCGCGTCACGCGCACTGGAACTGCAACACGATCCGCTCGGCCAGTGGCTCTCCCCGGCGCTGCGGCAAGCCTTCAGCTACGCCGATGCGCAGGTCGATGACGCGCGGCTGGTACTGCTCAACGCCCTGGATGCCGCGCAGCGGGGCGCACAGGTGCAGGTGCGCAGCCGCTGCATCGACCTGCACCCCGTGCAGGGCCGGTGGCGGGCTGTTCTGGAATCCGCCGATGGCCAGCGGCACCCCGTGAATGCCCGCGCCGTGGTCAATGCGGCGGGCCCGTGGGCCGGGGGCCTGCTGGAACGGATGCAGGCGCGCAGCGGCGGCCCTGCGCTGCGCCTGGTGCAGGGCAGCCACATCGTGCTGCGCAGGCCGTGGCCCGATGACAGCGCCTGCCTGCTGCAGCAGCCCGACGGGCGGGTGGTGTTCCTGCTGCCTTTCGCCCACGACCACCTGCTGGTGGGCACCACCGATACCGACTATCGCGGTGACCCGGCGCGCTGCAGCGTGCTGCCTTCCGAGGTGACCTACCTGTGCGAAGCGGCCAATCGCTACCTGCGTGACCCCATCGCCCCGGACGAGGTGGTCTGGGCGTTCGCCGGTGTCCGTCCATTGCTGGCCGACCCGGATCCGCGCGCAGCGCAGCTGAGCCGCGACTACCGCCTGCAGGTGCAGGTGGACCCGGCACCGGCGCTGCATGTACTGGGCGGCAAGCTGACCACCTACCGGGTGCTGGCCGAGGAGGCACTGGACCTGCTGCGCCCTGCCCTGCCACAGATGGGACCGGCCTGGACGGCGCGCGGAGACCCGTTGCCGGGCAGCGACTGGGGCGACGCCGCACAGGCGTGCTCGCGCCTGCTGGCGCTGGCACCGTGGTTGCCCGCAGGTATCGCGCGACGCTGGGCCGGGGCCTATGGCAGTCGCAGCGCGGAACTGCTGCAGGGTGTATACGGCCTGCACGATCTGGGCGAGGACTTCGGCGGTGGCCTGCATGCACGCGAAGTGGACTTCCTGCGCGAACGCGAGTGGGCGTGTGACACCGACGATATCCTGTGGCGCCGGAGCAAGCTGGGGTTGCGCCTGGATGCTGCGCAGGTGGCACGGCTGCAGGCGTGGATGGAGGGTCGGATCCCTTTTCCACGGAAAGGGCTCTGACCCCCGTGTTGCCACGTGTGCCAACCCAGGTTGGCAGCTACCAGGGCAGCCGCGCGCGACGCGATCGATGCATTAGGATTTCCCCATCGCCATTGGAGACGCTGCATGACGCCCCGCTACGTGCTGGCCATCGACCAGGGCACCACCAGTTCGCGCGCGATCCTGTTCGACCGCGCCGGCGACATCGTCGGCAGCGCGCAGCGCGAGTTCGCGCAGATCTTCCCGCAGCCCGGCTGGGTCGAGCATGACCCCCGCGAGATCCTTACCAGCGTCTATGCCACATTGACCGAACTGCTCAGCCGCGGGCAGATCGACCCACGCCATATCGCCGCGCTGGGCATCACCAACCAGCGCGAAACCACCGTGGTCTGGGACCGTGCCACCGGCCAGCCGATCCACAACGCCATCGTCTGGCAATCGCGGCAGAGCCACGCCATCTGCGAGCGGCTGAAGTCCGACGGGCATGAAGCACTGATCCGCGAGCGGACCGGGCTGCTGATCGACGCCTATTTCTCCGCGACCAAGGTGCGCTGGATCCTCGACCACGTGGATGGTGCGCAGCAGCGCGCCGAACGTGGTGAGCTGCTGTTCGGCACCATCGACAGCTGGCTGGTGTGGAACCTCAGCGGTGGCCAGGCACATGTGACTGACTACAGCAATGCGGCGCGCACGCTGCTGTTCAACATCCACACGCTGGACTGGGATGACGACCTGCTGGCCCTGCTCGGCATTCCGCGCGCGATGCTGCCGCAGGTGCGCGACTCCAGCGCGGTGTACGCACACACCCGGCCGCAGTTCTTCTTCGACCACCCGATCCCCATCGCCGGCATCGCCGGTGACCAGCAGGCGGCGCTGTTCGGCCAGGCTTGTTTCCAGCCGGGCATGGTCAAGAACACCTATGGCACCGGTTGCTTCATGTTGATGCACACCGGCGCGCAGGCGGTGCGGTCGCGCAACGGCCTGCTGACCACCATTGCCTGGGGCCTGGACGGGCGCGTGGAGTACGCGCTGGAGGGTTCGATCTTCATCGCCGGCTCGGTGGTGCAGTGGCTGCGCGATGGACTACGCATGATCGAACGCGCCAGCGACAGCCAGGCGCTGGCTGCGCAGGTGCCCGACAGTGGCGGCGCCTACCTGGTGCCGGCGTTCGTCGGCCTCGGCGCGCCCTATTGGCGCAGTGATGTGCGCGGTGCGATGTTCGGCCTGACCCGCGGCACCCGCAAGGCGCACTTCGTGCGCGCCGCGCTGGAAGCGATGGCCTACCAGACCCGCGATGTACTCGATGCGATGCAGTCCGATGCGGGTATCGCGCTGACCGAGCTGCGCGCTGATGGCGGTGCGATCGGCAACGACTTCCTGGCCGGTTTCCAGGCCGACATTCTCGGTGTGCCGCTGCTGCGGCCGCGACTGACCGAGACCACCGCGCTGGGTGCGGCCTATCTGGCCGGCCTGGCAGTGGGGTTCTGGAACAGCCGCGAACAGATCGCCGCGCAATGGGGCCTGGACCGGCGCTTCGAGCCACGGATGGAGGTGGCCCGGCGCGAGAAACTGTATGCGGGATGGCAGCAGGCGGTGGCCGCGACCCTCGCCTTCCACGTCGATTGAGGGGTAGTGCCGGCCGCTGGCCGGCACCCCATGATCTTTCGCGGCGTTTGCAGATTGCCGGCCAGCGGCCGGCACTACCGCATGGCCACAACGCCCGTAGCGCCGGTCAGAACGCCGGCAGCACCGCGCCCTTGTACTTGGTCTCGATGAACGCCTTCACCTGCGGGCTGGTTAGGGCCTTGGCCAGCTTCTGCACACGGGCGTCGTCCTTGTTGTCCGGGCGCGCGACCAGGAAATTCACGTACGGCGAGTCCTTGCTCTCGATCGCCAGCGCATCCTGGGTCGGGTTGAGGCCTGCGTCCAGCGCGTAGTTGGTATTGATCAGGGCCAGGTCGACCTGGTCCAGCACGCGCGGCAGCATCGCCGAGTCCAGCTCGCGGAACTTCAGGTTCTTCGGATTGGCGATGATGTCGCGCTGGGTCGACAGTGCGTTGGTCGGGTCCTTCAGCTCGATCACGCCGGCCTTGTGCAGCAGGATCAGCGCGCGGCTGTTGTTACTGGGGTCGTTCGGGATCACCACGTCGGCGCCTTCGCGCAGCTCGGCCAGCGACTTGACCTTGCGCGAGTACGCACCGAACGGCTCGATGTGCACGCCGATCACCTTCACCAGGTCGGTCTTGCGGTCGCGGTTGTAGGCATCCAGGTAGGGCTCGGTCTGGAAGTAGTTCGCATCCACCTGCTTCTGCACCAGCTGATCGTTGGGCTGCACGTAGTCATTGAACACCCGCACGTCCAGGTCCACGCCTTCCTGCTTGAGGATTGGCTTGACCACCTCGAGGATCTCGGCATGCGGCACGGCCGTGGCGGCCACCACCAGCTTCTGCGAGGGCTCGCCGGACTTGCCGCAGGCGGTCAGGGCCAGCGCAGCGGCGAGCAGGGGCAGCAACAGGGTCTTTTTCATGGGGGATTGAATTCTCGGGGGAGTGTCAGGAGTTTTCGTAGTTGCTCAGGGCCAGCTCAAGCAACGCCTTGGCCTGCTCGCGCAGCATCATGGGCTCGACGATCTCGGCATCCGAGCCGTAATGCAGCACATCCATCAGCAGCTCGCGCGAGACGCTGTACGGCACCTTCAGCTCATAGCGGCCGTCGGCCAGGAAGCGGCCCTGCTGCTTGGAATGCCAGTGCTCGTCGGCCACCCAGCGCGCGGCCTTGGCGCTGAACAGGATGGTCGCCCAGCCCTTCGGCGCGCCAGAGAAGATGCCGTAGCTGGCGCCGAGCTGCTCGTCCAGCTCGCTGTCGGCGACGTCGCGCGCGGTGCTGTCGACCACCCGCGCCTTGTGGATGCGGTCGACCGCGAAACTGCGCAGGGCGTCGCGGTCATGGTCCCAGGCATCCAGGTACCAGTTGTCGCGATAGTGGGTCAGGCGCTGCGGCGAGACGGTGCGCTTGGTCGGCTCGTCGGTGGAACGGGCACGGTACTCGAACGCCAGCTGGCGGCGCTCCAGCACGGCCGATGCGACGCTGCGGAAGCTGCCTTCGTCAAACTTGCGGCCACGGTGCGGAATCACCCGCACGCGGTCGACCGGCCAGCTGGACACGCCGGCCTGGGCCGCCAGCAGGCTCTCGATGCGTTGCTGCAGCGGTGCCAGCACCGACGACAGCACACCACCGCCGGTCCGCGCCAGCAGGTGCTGCGAGGCCAGCAGGGCATGCAGCTCCTCCGAGCTGAGCCACAGGCCGGGCAGCTCGAAACGGTCGCTCTCGTCAGCCTGGTAGCGGAAGCCCGCCTCGCCGTCGCCCTCGATCGGTGCCATCAGCGCATCGCGCAGGAAGGCCAGGTCGCGGTAGACGGTGGCGCGGGAACAACCGAGCTTGTCCTGCAGGGTCGCCACCGTCACCGGATAGCGCGCGGACTTGAGCAGACGATGCAGGGCGGTGATGCGTTCGTATCGGTCCATACCCCCGATTATGTCCGAGTCGCGGGTCTTGTGTGGGACGTTTGGGCTATCGTGGTCGCCCCCACCCCCATGGAATGCCCGATGCGCCGGTTGCCTGCCCTGTCCCTGCTGGCCTGCCTGCTGCTGGCCGCCTGTGATCGCGCGCCGGCGCCGACCGGCGCCGAGCCCCCGGTACCCGTCGCCGATCCGACGCAGGCGGTGCTGGGCGCCAGCCAGCGTTTCGCGGCCCTGCGCAGCTTCCACGCCGAACTGGAGGTGCTGGGCGCACCACAGCCGGTGCGCAGCGCCATGGACTTCGTCGCGCCTGATCGTTTCCGGGTGGAGACGCCGGCGGGGCCGCAGACCATCATCGGCGACACCATGTTCCTGCAGGCCGACGGCGCGATCCGCCAGGTGCCGACCCCGCCCGGCCTGCTCGAGCAATGGCGCAACCCGCTGCCCGCCGATGCCCTGCCCGCCGAACTGAAGGCCGAAGACCTCGGCAGCCAGTCGCTGGACGGGGTGCAGACCCGGCATTACCGGCTGCGCGGCACCCAGTCCGGGGAACGCCTGGAATACTGGGTGGATGCCCAGGGCCTGCCACGCCAGATCGTGCGCAGCGGCAGCAGCAATGGCCGCAGCTTCCAGCTGCGCCTGCGCTATTCGCGCTTCAACGACCCTGAGGTGCGCGTCGATCTGCCCTGAATAGGCGACCGCGCCAACGTTCGCTGAAGCGCGCATTGGATCGATTCGGACCGCCATCACGCTTCCAGTATCATCACCGGCTGTCAACCGTTCCGGAGAAGCCTCGATGTCCCTGCGCGTGTCCCTGCTGATCCCCCTGCTGCTGTGTGCGCCGCTCGCATACGCGCAGGATGCCTCCGAGCTGGCGGCGATGTCCTCGCCGTGGAGCGGCAGTGGTGGCGAGCTCGGGTTTGCCTCGGCACGCGGCAACAGCAGCACCGAGAGCTTCAACGGCCGCCTGCGCCTGCGCTACACCGACGGTGACTGGGTGCACAGCATGGACCTGTTCGGCCTGCGCTCCAGCTCCAAGGTGACCGAAACCAACGACGACGGCACCACCACCCGCCGCAACAACACCACCGCCAACCGCTACACCGGCAGTGCCGGCAGCGCGCTGCAGCTGGGCGAACACCGCCAGCTGACCGCGACGGTGCGTACGGAACGCGACGACTTCGCCACCTACGACCGCCAGAGCTCGTTCGGTCTGGGTTACGGCACCCGCCTGTGGAACACCGAGCGCTTCTCGTTCGACGCGCAGATCGGCCCCGGTGTGCGCCGCACCCACAGCACCGAGGACGACCGCACCCGCACCGGCCTGATCGGCCGTGGCCTGTTCGACATGAAGTATTCGCTGACTGACAACACCGACCTGGTCAACACGCTGCTGGTCGAATCCGGTTCGTACAACACCTTCGGCCAGAACGACTTCGGTGTCTCGGTGAGCATGAACGAGCACCTGGCACTGAAGGCCGGCTGGCAGGCGCGCTACAACAGTGACGTGGCCGAGGACAAGCGCAAGACCGATACGCTGACCACGATGAACGTGGTCTACAAGTTCAAGTAAGCAGAACGGGCGCCCAGGGCGCCCGTTCTTCTTCCGGTAGTGCCGGCCGCTGGCCGGCAACTGCATTCAACTGGGCACGCGGTTGCCGGCCAGCGGCCGGCACTACCGGCGGTAGCTCAGACGTTCAGCAGTTCGCCGGCACCGGCTTCCAGCAGCATCTTCGCCACGCGCTGGCCCAGCGCCTCCGGATCCCGGGCCGGGCCCACCGCCTCGGCGCGCACCGCACGACCATCGCTGGCACTGCCGACCAGGCCCTGCAGGTGCAGGTCGTCGCCCTGCCACTGCGCGATGGCCGCCACCGGCACGTGGCAGCTGCCATGCAACGCGCGGTTCATCGCCCGCTCGGCTTCCACGCAGGCGCGCGTAGCGGCGTCATCAAGCGTGGCGAACAGCGCCATCAGGCGCGTATTGCCACCGTCGCACTCCACCGCCACCGCGCCCTGCGCCGGTGCCGGCAGCCACTGCGGCGGCTGCAGGCGCGCGACGATGCGCCCGCCCAGGCCCAGGCGCTCCAGGCCGGCCACGGCCAGCACGATGGCGTCGTAACCACCATTGTCGAGCTTGGCCAGGCGGGTGTTGACGTTGCCGCGCAGGTCCAGCAATTCCAGATCCGGGCGCAGCGCGCGCAGCTGGGCCTGGCGGCGCAGCGATGAGGTGCCGACCCGCGCACCGATCGGCAGCGCGTCCAGCGAGGCGTACAGGTTGGAGACGAAACCATCGGCTGGATCGTGGCGGGTCAGCATCGCCGGCAGCGCGAAGGGTTCGTCCAGTTCCATCGGCACATCCTTCAGCGAGTGCACGGCGCAGTCGGCCTCACCGCGCAGCATGGCCAGCTCCAGCTCCTTCAGGAACAGGCCCTTGCCACCGATGGCGGCCAGCGAGCGGTCGAGCACCTCGTCACCGCGGGTGCTCATCGGCACCAGTTCCACATGCAGCCCGGGATGGGCCTGGCGCAGGCGGTTGGCGACGTGTTCGCTTTGCCAGAGGGCGAGCGGGCTCTTGCGGGTGGCGATGCGGACGGTTTCCATCCGGTCATTATCGCGCCTTCGGCGCGGATACGGCCAACGGCGGAGCCCCTCGTGGCTGGCGGCGGGGTCGTGAAAGCAACAGCCGCGCTTGGCCGGGGCGGTGGGGTCATGCGGGGACGCCGTGAACCCATCCCTGGGGGCTTGGCCGCGGCTTGCTCGTGTGCGCTGTCCCGCGCACACGGCAAGACCGGGGTTGGGCGTCCTGCCCAACCCGCCCGAGGCATGCCTCGGGCCCATGCCGCGGACACCCCCGCGAACCCACCCCGCCCGGCCTCTGACAGTTTCCGTGTGCGCCAGCCACGGAAGATCAAAAAAAAGAGTGCAGAAGCAAAGGCAACAGCCGACGGCTTCCGGGGTCAGATCCCTTTTCCGCAGGAAAAGGGATCTGACCCCTCTTCCCCCACCGGATAACAACAATGCCTTTGCCGTCCGACGCGGGAAAAACGAGAGGGTTGGGCCGGGGTGGGGTGGCGGGACCGTTGGCGCCATGGATGGCGCCATCGAGCCCCCAGGGATGGGTCTACGGCGTGTCCCGCCACCCCACCCCGGCCCGACCCAGCACGTAAGAACAACGAGCCGGCCAACCTGCTGTTGATCTTGATGTTGATGTTGATCTGTAAGCAGTCGCGGCCGCAGGCCGCGCGGGACCACTCACAGATGCCGCAGTTCCTGCTTCAGCGTCGCCACACAGCGGCGGCTGACTTCCAGCGGCTGCCTGCCATGCCGCAGCACTGCCTGCACCTGCCCGCCGGAGCCGCGGCGCAGCTCCACCAGCTCGTGCCGCGCCACCAGGCAGTTGCGATGGATGCGGATGAAGCGGCTGGCGAACTCTTCCTCCAGCGACTTCAGCGATTCCTCGATCAGGTCCTCGCCGCGCGCGTGGTGCACCACCACGTACTTCTCTTCGGCCTGCAGGTAGTGGATGTCGTCCAGCGGAATCAGCCGCAGGCTGCCGCGCAGGCGTGCGCACAGTACGCTGCGTGCCTGCTGCCCGCTGTGCGCCTGCGGCTGGCCATCGCGACCGGCCAGGAACGTGCGTGCCCGTGCAATCGCCGCTGCCAGGCGTTCGGCGCGCACCGGCTTCATCAGGTAATCGATGGCTGCCGCTTCGAAGGCCGACAGCGCATGCGCATCGTAGGCAGTGCAGAACACCACCGCCGGCCGCGGTTCGAAGCTGGCCAGGTGGCGGGCTGCTTCCAGGCCGTCCAGCCCAGGCATTGCGATGTCCAGCAGGACCAGGTCCGGCTGCAGCTCCGCGCACGCGTGCAGGGCCTGCTCGCCGTTGCCGGCCTCGGCCACCACGTCCACGCCGTCCTGCGCGGCCAACAGGCTGCGCAGGCGCTCACGCGCCAGTGGTTCGTCATCAGCGATGACTACCCTCACGATCGTCCCCTCACTGGATCGGCACTGTCACCTGGCAGGCATAGTAGCCCTCGCTCCAGCCAGCCGTCATCCGCGCGGCACTGCCAAAGCGCCAGGCCAGCCGATGGCCGATGCTGTGCTGGGCATGGCCAGCCCCCCGCGCCAGGGCCAGCCCGGGCGCCTGCGGATCAGGCGCGGGATTGCGCACGCGGATCTGCAGATCGTTGCCCTCGCGCAGCAGCTGCAGCTCGATGGTGCCGCCCTCGGGCAGGCGCGAAATGCCATGCAGCACGGCGTTTTCCACCAGCGGCTGCAGTACCAGCCTTGGCAATGGCAGGTCCCACGGCAGCGGCTCGTCACGCTGCCAGCGCACCTGCAGGCGTTCGCCCAGGCGCAGCGATTCGATCGACAGGTAGCGCTCGGCCAGTTCGCATTCGTCGCGCAGGGTGGAATCGCCCTCGCCTGCACCGAGCGCAGCACGGAACAGATCGGACAGGTCGAGCACGGCACGCTCGGCCACCGCCGGGTCCCGATGCAGCAGGCTGGCGATGAGGTTCATGCTGTTGAACAGGAAATGCGGGCGGATGCGCGCCTGCAGCGCATCGGCCTGGGCGCGTGCATTGGCCTGCACCTGCGCGGCCCAGCGGTCGCTGACATAGAAGTAGCGCAGCGCCAGCGCGGTGATCAGCGCGGTGGTGGCGGCGCTGCCGAGGGTGAAGCGCCAGAAGCTGATGCCGTTGGCGAAGCTGTCACCCAGCACCGCGTACAGCGCGTGCACGATGCCGGCGCAGACGACCGCGATCAGGGCCGCCAGTGCGATGGCAGCGACCGCCCCCATCACCTGCGGCAGCCTGGACAGCGCCTGCCGCAGCAGGCACAGGCTGGCGGTCACGGCCAGCGCCAGCCACAAGGCGAAGCCGCTGGCTGACAGCAGCTCGCCAACGGTCCAGTGGCGGCTGCCATCCGGGGCCAGGGCCAGCACCACCACCACCAGCTCGGCCAGGCCCAGCATCGCCGCCAGCCGCGGCAGGCGGCACAGTTCCGGCATCCACGGCGATGGGCTGGCCAGGGGCATGGCTCAGGCCGCGCCCAGCCGTTCCTGCAGCCAGTCACCCAGTGCCTGGATTTCCTCGGCACAGACCTGGTGGGCCATCGGGTAGCTGTGCCACGCCACGTCCAGGCCCAGCGTACGCAGCGCCTGTGCGCTGTGGGCCGCCACGGCCTGCGGGATCACCGGGTCGCCACTGCCATGGGCCATGAACACCGGCACCTGCACCGCGCCTTCAACGCGCGTGGCACTGTCGGCTTCGGGCAGATAGGTGGACAGGGCGATCAGGCCGGCCAGCGGCGCGGTACGCGACAGCGCAGCAGTCAGGATGATCGCACCACCCTGCGAGAAGCCGGCCAGGAAGATCTTCTCCGCCGCGACGCCACGCTCGATCTCGCGCGCGATCAGCGCGTCCAGCTGCACCACCGATTCCTGCACGCCGGCCATGTCGGCACGCGACCGGAAGTCCATGCCGACGATGTCGTACCAGCCGCGCATGGGCACGCCGTTGTTGATCGTGATCGGCCGCACCGGTGCGTGCGGGAACACGAAGCGCAGCGCCGGCCAGTGCGGCCGCACCAGCTCCGGCACGATCGGCGCGAAATCATGGCCATCGGCGCCGAGGCCGTGCAGCCAGATCACCGACCACTGCGGCGAGGCGCCGGTTTCCTGTTCCACCGTTTGCAGCATGATGCGGCTCCTTCAAGTTCGAGCCGCATTATGCCGCTGGCGTGGGGCAATCAGTACAGCGGCGGTTGCTCGGCCGCTTCGCGCCGCAGCTGCGCGGCGCGGACCAGTACCGGTGGCGGGATGTTCTCTTCGGGAATGTCCAGCAGGCCCAGGCGATGCAGGAAGGCGCCCGGACCACGCGAGGAGGTCAGCGCCACCACCGGAATGGCCAATACCATGCCGATCACCACCGGCGCCATCCACGCCGCCAGCGACGGCGACACGGCCCAGGCCAGCACGCCCATGAAGGCGCCGAACACACCCAGGCCACCGTAGCCGCGGATCAGTGCCAGCCACGAGATGCCGCCGTCGTCACGCTGCTGCGCATCCCAGCCGGAATCGCGGCCGGACAACACTTCGGCCACGCCCCGCGACTGCACGTACATCACCACCGGCGCCATCAGTGCGGCCAGCACGGTTTCCACCAGCATCGACACGAAGGCACGGATCGCACCGCCGCAGCCGCGGCGGTCGACCGGGTCCAGCAGCATCGCCAGGTAACCGAGCACCTTGGGCAGCAGCAGTACCGCCATGGTGGCGGCGAACAGGCGCACCACCTGCTCTTCGTCCTGTGCGCGCCAGTACACGCTGGGCGACAGGTGCAGCAGGGCATTGAAGTCGATGCCCTCCTGGAACAGCGGGATGGCGATGCCGATCAGCATCAGCATTGCCCACATCGGTGCGGTGAAATAGTGGCCGATGCCGATCAGCATGTGCGTGCGGCTGATCCAGTGCAGGCCGCGGCTGCCCACGACCTTGCCGTGCTGCAGGTTGCCCTGGCACCAGCGGCGGTCGCGTACCAGCAGATCGGTCAGCGTCGGCGGGCCCTCTTCATAGCTGCCACCGAGGTAGGGCACCATGTGCGCGGCCCAGCCGCCACGACGCATCAACGCTGCTTCGACGAAGTCATGGCTGAGCACGTGGCCGCCGAACGGCTTGCGCCCCGGCAGCGCCGGCAGGCCGGCGTGGTCGGCGAAGGCGCGGGTACGGATGATGGCGTTGTGGCCCCAGTAGTTGCTCTCGGCGCCATGCCACCAGGCCACGCCACGGGCGATCACCGGCCCGTACACGCGGCCACCGAACTGCTGCATGCGTGCGAACAGGGTGCGGCCGCCGATCACCGACGGCAGGGTCTGGATCAGGCCGACGTCGGCGTTGTGCTCCATGCCGGCCACCAGGCGCACGATGCTGTCGCCGGTCATCAGGCTGTCGGCGTCGAGGATCAGCATCTGCGGGTAGGCACCGCCGAAGCGACGGACCCAGTCGGCGATGTTGCCGGCCTTGCGCCCGCTGTTGTCACCACGGCGACGGTAGAACAGGCGGGTCTGGCCGTCCGGCACCCGCTCGCGCAGCTCGCCGAACACCCGCTCCTCGGCAGCGGCGATGTCCTCGCGACGGGTATCGCTGAGCACGAAGAAATCGAATCGGCCGAGCTGGCCGGTGGCCGCCACCGACTCGTAGATCGCCTGCAGGCCCGCCAGCAGGCGGCGCGGGTCTTCGTTGTAGGTCGGCATCAGCAGCGCGGTGCGGCTGTGCACGGTCGGCAGCGGCTTGTCCGGGTCGATGCCGAGGCGATAGCCACGGTCGAACACGGCGGTCAGGAAGCCGGCCAGGGCGCTGGCGAAAGACAGCGCGATCCAGGCAAACAGGCCAACGAACAGCACCAGCAGGCAGGCTTCGAGCACGCTGATGCCATTGGCCGACAGCACCCGCCACATCATCCGCGTGGCCACGGCGGTCATGCCGAGCGTGCCACCGAAGATGTACAGCCGGCGCAGGCCGATCAGGCGCGGCGACGTGCGATGCCGCCGGACCTTCAGTGCACCTTCGCGCAGGGTCTGTTCGGGCATCTGCAACGGAGATTCAGCGGGCAGCAGCGCCCAGCCGGCGTCGAGCCGGGGCGTTTCTGCTTCCGCATGGATGGTCTGCACCCCCATCGCCGCCTACTCCGCGCCGTCGGCACGGCCGGCCATCCCGGCCGGGCTGCATGCACCAAGGTTCCCGGCGCGCTTTCCCGGCGCCCGCACTTGTCCAGACTGCGTCGGCTTCAGGCCGCACAGTCGATGTCTGTCACTACCGGAACCCACACGATCTCCAACGGGGCGGAATCGAAAATGCGGCCCAGTCTAGGGCGCTGGATGTAAGCCGGGTGCGAAGGCCTACGCCGGGATTTATCCCCATTCAGCAAATAGCAGGCGATCACGTCGGGGGATGGCCAGATGTCACTGCATCGCCCCGGGTACTGGATCGTATCAAACGCGAACGGTTATCATTTCATTAACCAGGCAGGTCACCGTCTTCCGCACGGCCGCGACCCACCCAGCTGCGCCGGTCCACACCGCGCGCACCGACGACCCACGGAAGGGTGGCTGCCTGCTGTCTGCCTGCGCCTGCTGCTTCCACCGGGTCACCCCACCTCCCATGGAAGCCGCCATGTCCCCATCGTCCCGTTCCCGTTCCGCGCGCCTGCCGCGCACCCGCCTGGCCCCTGCCCTGGCCTCCGCCTGCCTGCTGGCCCTGCCCGGCCTGGCCGCTGCAGAGGCCGGCGCCGATGCCTCCACCAAGGATCTGGATACCGTGGTGGTCACCGCCTCGGGCAGCCAGCAATGGATCAAGGATGCCCCGGCCAGCATCAGCGTGATCAGCCGTGAGGACATCGAGCGCCAGCCGGTTCCCGACCTGGCCACCCTGCTCAGCCGCGTGCCGGGCGTGACCGGCGGCCTCAGCGCCGTCGGCGAACAGTCCAAGATCAAGCTGCGCGGCATGCCGTCCAACTACACGCTGGTGCTGGTGGACGGCAAGCGCATGGGCAGCTCGGCCGCGACCAACTACCGCCCCGACCTCGGCCGCCAGGACCTGAACTGGATCTCGCCCGACCAGATCGAACGCATCGAAGTGGTGCGTGGGCCGATGTCCTCGCTGTACGGCTCCGACGCCATGGGCGGGGTGATCAACATCATCACCCGGCGCATCGGCGACGAATGGAACGGCAGCGCCACCCACAGCTACACCCGTCCCGGTGATGGCAAGCGCGGCGATACCCAGCAGATCGGCGCGACCTTCTCCGGCCCACTGGGCGAACGCTTCGGCCTGCGCATCGGTGCCAACAGCATGCGCCGTGATTCGGACCAGTCCAACCACGGTGTCTACGGCAATGCCTACGCCGGCGAGAAGGACCGCACTGTCGATGCGCTGCTGCAGTGGAAGCTGAGCGACGCACAGGAACTGTCGCTGGAAGCCGGCCATGGCGTGCAGCAGGCCTTCATCGATGCGTCGCTGGAAAAGCAGGACGAAGGCGCCTGGGGAGCCAGTGAGCTCAAGCGCAGCTCGCTGGCGCTCAACCACGATGGCACGTGGAGCTTCGGCACCTCCAGGCTCAGCGCGTACTGGACCGAATACAAGAACGACATCGGCGCCACCGGCCGCTCAGAGGCCACCGACACGATCATCGAAGGCAGCCTGACCACGCCGTTCACCCTGGGCGTTGAACACCAGTTTGCCGTGGGTGGGCAGTGGAAGCGCCAGGAACTGACCAACACCGATACCATCGGCCGCGCGCCGATCGACTACGCCGGCAACGCCGTCAGCGGCTCCAGCCTGGAAGTGGATACCTGGGCGCTGTTTGTCGAAGACGAACTGAAGCTGCACCGCACCCTGGCCCTGACCGTGGGCGCGCGCCTGGACCACCATGAGAAGTTCGGCGGCCACGTCAGCCCGCGTGCGTACGTGGTCTGGCATCCGGCCGAACAGTGGACCATCCGCGGTGGCGTCTCCAAGGGGTTCCGTGCGCCCAGCCTGACCGAGAATTCGGCCACCGCTGCCACCCAGTCCGGCGGCCGTGGCTGCACCTCGCTGATCCCGCTGGGTTATACCCGCGGCGGGTGCTACATGGCCGGCAACCCGGACCTGGATCCGGAAACCAGCACCAACCGCGAGATCGGCATCAGCTTCGACAATGACCTGATCGATGTTGGCGTGACCTACTTCCACACCGACTTCCGGAACAAGATCGAATACGCACCGCTGGGCCGCTTCAACGGCATCTGGTGGACGCGCATGAGCAACGTGCAGCGCGCGCGCACCAGCGGCATGGAAGGCAACTTCAACGTCCGCTTCGGCGAGCAGTGGCGCTGGCGCACCTCGGCAACCTGGATGAAGGAAGCCAGGAACCTGACCACCGGCCGCAACCTGATCGATACGCCGGAATTCTCCGGCTACTCGTCGCTGGACTGGTCGCCGAATACGGTGTTCTCCGGCAGCCTGTCGGCGCAGTACACCGGCAAGCAGACCGGCACCGCCACGACCTTCCTCAAGGCCTACACCCTGTATGACCTGACCGTCGCATGGAACGTCAACGAGGTGCTGACCCTGCGCGGTGGCGTCAGCAACCTGGCCGACAAGAAGCTGTATGCGGAAGGCTCCACCGACTACTTCGTCGCCGGGCGCAGCTACTTCCTCAGCATGACCGCGCGCTTCTGACCGGCGGCACGCGCCGTGATCGCGCTGGCGACATGCCAGCGCGATCGACGGTATTGCGGGTTACTCGCTTTCCAGCGCGGCCGGTGCCGCGTCCCGCGTGGCGGCCGTGCGCGCACGGTCCATCGCCACCGCCAGTTGCTGGCGTGCGAGCAGTTGTTGTGCCTGCACCACTTCAGGTGTCGGCAGGAGCACCGGTCCCGGTGCGTTTTCCGGTGTAGCAGGTGTGGTCATGCAACCTCCATGGACATCCCGCCGCCGCACGGGTCCAACCGGGGCGGCAGCGGAACTGCGCACCCTATCCTAAAAACAAGGCGGGCGGGTGACGGTGCGGCACCCGGCCGCAGCACGTGGAACACGGCACGCGTCACATTTTTGACGGCAGCCCTTGGATCCTGAATAGGACTTGCCTTATCATGAAAACGTTTTCTCACAGGGATGTTTCCCCAAAATGAATACCACTGACCTGTCCCAGTTCAGCCCGAAGTGGCAGTTCCGCTTCAACTTCTTCCGCCAGCATGGCGCGCCCAAGAATCCCGGTTTCAAGCAGGCCTGGAAGGCGCTGTCGTTCGGTGACCGCCTGAAGATCAACCTGAACTTCTTCGCGTTGTTCTTCGGTGCGATCTACCTGTTGATCCTGGGCATGTGGCGCAAGGCGCTGGTGGTCATCGGCATCAACATCGCGCTGGCCATCGTCAGCATGTTCCTTCCCGACGTCGTCGGGCGCATGCTGTTCATCGCGATGAATCTGCTGGTCGCCTCCAGCACCAACTACAGCTACTACCTGGAGAAGGTGGAAGGTCGCGCCAGCTGGAACCCGTTTGAAGGAATGTTCTAAGCCATCAGACCGGCGCAGGGATGCGCGGCAAGGATGCAACCGACGCCCGGCCCCCGCCGGGCGTCTTCATTTGCGCGATCAGGCCGCGCGGCGTGCCACGGCCGCCGGCTCGGCCTGCAGGCGGAAGCGCGACACCGCCACCGCCAGCTGCTCGGCCTGCTCCTCCATCGCACGCGCGGCGGCACTGGCTTCCTCCACCAGCGCGGCGTTCTGCTGGGTGGTTTCGTCCATCTGCACCACAGTCTGGTTGACCTGCTCGATGCCGGCCGATTGTTCGCGCGACGCGGCCGAGATCTCGGCCATGATCTCGTTGACCCGACCGACCTGACCGACGATGTCCTGCATGGTGCGCCCCGCGCCGTGCACCAGCTGCGCACCGGCACCGACCTGGGCCACCGAGGCGTCGATCAGCTCCTTGATCTCCTTCGCAGCACCCGCCGAACGCTGCGCCAACGCGCGCACTTCACTGGCAACCACGGCGAAGCCACGGCCCTGCTCACCGGCGCGCGCCGCTTCCACTGCTGCGTTCAACGCCAGGATGTTGGTCTGGAACGCAATCCCATCGATCACCGAGATGATCTCGGCGATGCGCTGCGAAGACGCCTCGATCTGCTCCATGGTGTGCACCACCTGGCTGACCACCTGGCCGCCTTCGCTGGCCACGCCCGCCGCGGAACCGGCCAGCGCGTTGGCCTGCAGCGCGTGGTCGGCGTTCTGGCGCACGGTGGAGGTCAGTTCTTCCATCGACGCGGCGGTTTCTTCCAGGTTGGCAGCCTGCTGTTCGGTACGGCGCGACAGGTCGCTGTTGCCGGCAGTGATCTCACCGGCGGCCAGGCGGATGCTGGCTGCCGACTGCTGGATCTGGCCGACGATCTGGGTCAGGTGCTGCACGGTGCTGTTGGCATCGTCGCGCATCACCGCAAATACCCCATGGAAGTCACCCTGCATGCGGGTACTGAGGTCACCGCCGGCGATCGCGCGCAGCAGCGTCGACAGTGCGGCCAGGTTGTGGTCGCTGACTTCCATCATGGTGTTGAGGGTCTCCACCATGCGGCGGAAATCGTGGTCGAAGCGCAGTGCATCACCGCGCACGGCGAAGTCACCGGCGGCGGCCGCAGCGGCAAGCTGCTGGATCTGCTCGTTGATCGCGGCCAGGTTGCGCTTGGTGGTTGCCATCGCAGCGGTGAACACCGCCTTCTCGCCCGGCAGTGCTTCCATGTCCACGCTGAGGTCGCCGACGGCATAGCGCTGCATCACTTCAACCAGGCGCTGGGTGACCGCGTTGCTGGAGGCCACCAGCTGGTTGCTGTCGGCCACCATGCGGCCGTACTCGCCCGGGAACGCCGCGGCATCCATGCGGTAGCTGAGTTCACCGGCATCGTGGCGGCGCGCCATTTCGGCCTGCGCAGCCATCACCGCCTGCAGCTGGCCGCGCATGCCCTGCATCGCGTCCAGCAGGCGCCCCACTTCGTCGTTGCTGCGCGCCGGCAGGGTGCTGTCCAGCTTGCCGGCGGCGACGTCACCGGCCACGCGCACCGCTTCGGCCAGCGGGCGGATCGCCAGGCGGCGCAGCAGTATGTAGACACCGGCGCTGAGGGTCAGCGCGGCGATCACGCCGACCAGCAGGGTCAGCCACAGCAGCTGGCGCGCTTCGGCCACGATCACCGCATGCGGCATCACCACGCCCAGCGCGAAGCGCTGCGGGGCATCGCCCACGCGCAGCGGCACATACACGCGCACGTTGCCGGCCGCATCGGGGCTGAAGGCCTCGAAGGGGCGGTCGGCGGCGATCTCGGCCAGCATGCTGCGGGTCAGTGCGTCGTTGCGAGGCTTGCCGATTTCGGCGGCATTGGCCGAGGCCAGCACCACGCCCTTCGGCGACAGCAGTTCGACGCGGCCGGCCCCCATCGGCTTCAGCGTGGCCAGGTGCTTCTGCAACGCTGCCAGCGAGAAGTCGACGGTGAAGACACCGAGGAACCTGTCGTTCTCGATGATCGGCGTGCTCAGCGTACTCATCAGCACCTGCTGCCCGGCGATGTCATAGGCATACGGTTCGCTCACTTTCGGCAGCTTGTCGCGGCTGGGCACCATGTACCAGTCACCGGAACCGCTGGCGGTCTCGGTGTAATCGGTCATCACCGACTGCTGCGGCTTGCCCTCCTGCCAGGCCCAGTAGCTCATGTAGCGGCCGGTGGCATCGTGCGCCTCGGTGTTGACGAACTCGGCATCCTTGCCGTCGAAGGCATCGGGCTCCCACATGGTGCTCTTGCCCAGCCATTCGGGATGGGCGCGCAGCTGCTCGCCCAGCACCGCCGCCAGGCTGGCGCGGTCGGGCACGTCACCACGGGCGCGCTGGGCCAGCACGCCTTCAACCATGGCATCGTTGCTGGCAAAGGCGGTGCCCAGATCGGCCGCCACCTGGCGCGCCTCAGCGGTCGCCTCGCTGGTCATGGTCTGGCGCGAGGCGCTGATAAGGCTGGCGCTGGCCTGTCGGTAGATCAGGAACGCGGTCAGGCCGAAGCACAGCAGCGCGATCGCGGCGGTGCCCAGCATCAGCTTGTGGGCGATGCTGCCCGGGCGGCGGGCAGCGGCGGAACGGGAAGAAGGCATGGGAGGGTCCGCAAGGCAGTTCAGGACGACCGGCACCACGAAGGCACCGCGCAGGCGCGCGATCCGTCGCGCAGGCCACCGGCCGCCGGGCGGGCCCGGCGCTGGAAGCGCACCGGGTTAGCGGCCGCCCGCCAACGAGGTTGAGGCGACCGGCCTGCACATTCCTGAATCTGCTCAGGGTCGGGTCAGCCACCCGTCCGTCGCGATGGCCTCACTCGGCCACGCGGTCCTTGATCCACTGCGCGCGCGGCAGTACCTCGATGCTGCCGACGGCATACTGCTGCAGCACGTCGTCCGGCCCGAAGCACGGTTGCCAGCCCAGCTCACTGCGCAGGCGGGCACTGTCGTAGACACGGTCGATGCTCAATGGCAGCGGCCAGCCACGGCGTTCGAACTCGGCCAGCAGCTGCGGCGCGCGACGGGCCAGCACGCTGCGCGGGTGGGTGGCCAGTTCCAGGCAGTCCTCGCGCCGGAACGGCGTCGGTGCGCAGGCGAGATAGCGGGCGAATCGGGCGCCTTCGTCGAGCAGCAGTGCAGCGTGTGCGCTGGCCACATCGCGGGCGTCGATGCCGCGATGCAGGCGGAACATCGCCATGCGCTCGGGCGGTTCCGGGAAGCACCGGCCCATGCGCAGCACGCGAACGCTGAAGCCCGGCGTGGCGGCAGCTTCAGCCAGGGTCTCGGCCTGCAGCTTGGTGCGATGGTAGATCGTGCGCGGCAGTGGCTCGGTGTCTTCGTCGATCCAACGGCAGCCACCGGCTACCACGGCATGGCCGTACAGCGCGGTGGTGCTGGTCAGCACGAAACGCCGTGCGCCGGCTTCGCGTGCGGCCTGCAGCAGGTGCGCGGTTGCCTCCACGTTGATCTGCTGGAATACCGCGTCCGGCACTAGGCCGACATGCGGAGCATGCAGGGCCGCGGTATGGATGACCGCGTCCACGCCCTGCACCGCACGCGTGACCGCCTGGCGATCGGTGACATCGGCAATGATGCGCGTGGTGGCGAACGGGCTGCGGTCCAGCCCCACCACTTCGTGGGCGGCCGCCAACGCACCGAAGATCGCGCGCCCGATGCGCCCGGAACTGCCGGTCAACAGAATCTTCATTGAGTCCATTCACTCGAAGCGCCCGGGAACTACCGGGATGCTTCGATTCTAGGCATGCATTCGCGCATCTGCGATAGGACAGCCCTGCAATCGTGCGTTCATCTTGACGACCTCGCAGGCGCCAGCAGTTGCCGCGCGATGAACAGCGGATCGTCGCCGCCGGCCACATCAGGCCTCACGCCGGTGCCTTCCCAATTGCCGCCGGTGCGCAGATTGATCGGTTGCCGGTCGGGAATGCTGATCTGATAGCCATCGGGCAGCAACACAGGATCACCAAACATATGCGCGGCACCGCCACTGCGCGTGCCGACAATGCGCGCGCGGCCCAGGGTCTGCAGCGAATAGGCGACGAACTCGGCCGCCGAACCGGTACGCCGGTCGATCAGCACCACCAGCGGCTTCAGGTACACAGGCAGGCTGGCAGGCGGCAGCGGTACCGGCGTGCGCCGGCCACGCTGGTCCAGCTGCTGCACCGCGCCGATCTTCGCGTCCAGCAGCGTGCGCACCAGCAGGTCGGCACTTGCATCGTCGCCGCCGCCGTTCTGGCGCAGATCCAGCACCAGGCCATCGGTGTCGGCCAGCAGCGTGAAGGCCGCAGCGAACTTCGGGCGCGCCAGATCCAGCGGATAGAAGGTACTCAGCCGCAGGTAGCCAACGTTGCCTTCCAGCACCCGCACCTCGCGCACACCGGCACCATTGCTGCGGGCATCGGCACGCCAGGCCATCAACCAGTCGTCCTGGCCGGCAGCTGCGTCCACGCGCTCAACGTGGAAGTGGCCATCGAACATGTCCAGGTCCTGGTTCAGGCGTGCGCTGAACGCAGCAGAATCCGAACAGCTGTCCGCATACCGCTGCTGCGCCGACCAGCTGCGCAGGGCATCGGCGATACGGGCGGCCTCCGCCTCGTCCAGGTACTGCGCCTGCACGGCGCTGGCGGCCGCCTGCAGCACCGCATCCTGCGCCGGGCAGGCCGTCGCCAGCAGCGCGCCGAGCATCCAGGAGACCGCCATCATCCACCCCGCATTGAGGATATATAAGCGCTTATATATCATCCCACTCATGGATCTCCAACACGCCACACTGGGTACCCTGCTGCGCGCCCTGCTCGACCAGCTGGACCCGGCCGTCGAGCAGGCCTACCGGCACCTGCAACTGGACTACCGGCCGCGCTACACGCCGGTGCTGCGCACGCTGATGGCGCAGGGCCCCTGCCGGATCAAGGACCTCGCGCTGGCCTGCGGGCTCAGCCATTCGGCGCTCAGCCAGACCGTGGCGGCGATGGTGCGCGATGGTTGGCTGCACACTGCCAATGGTGACGACGGGCGCGAACGCATCCTGCAGTTGAGCCCGCGCGCGCAGCGCGCGATGCCTGTGCTGCAGGCGCAATGGCAGGCCACCGCAGTGGCGGCACGCAGCCTCGATGCCGATCTGGGGCAGTCGTTGGAGCAGGTGCTGCGCAAAGCACTGGTGGCGCTCGAACAACGGCCCTTCGCACAGCGCCTGCAGGACGCCCGCCGGCGCTGAGGCGTTACTGCTCTGCAGCCATCTCGATCTCGCTGAGGAATGTCCAGCTGCCGTTGGCCACGCGCAGCTCCAGCGTGCGGCATTGCGCAGCCAGGGGGGCTGCATTGCCGAGCACGTACTCCTCTTCGGTCGAGCCCATCACGCCGGACTGGGTGAAGGGTGCCGACAGCGTGCCGATGGTTACGGCGGCAGTTCCGGGCTCGGCGCACATCACCTCCACCGACGTCGGCGTGACGATGCCCCAGGCCGGGCGGGTCATCGTATGCAGGCCGATCCAGTCCACCCGTCGGCGCTGGCCCAGGTCGATGGTGATGCTGACGTTGCCGTGCACGCCTACCCAGCCCGCGTCCATCGGATTGCGCGGGTCGCCTACCCGGCGGTCGAACAGCTCATGGCCGCTGCCGTCGGGATAGCTGGTCGCCGGCGCCACGCTGTAGTGATAGGTGGTCTGCACCGGATCGACGAGGTACGAGGCACCCAGCCCGTACAACCCGCGATAGGTGTTCATCATCCGTGGCGCCTCGCCGTAGCCCTGGCCGGGGCCGACCACTTCGGACATGTGGTACTGGTTGAGCCAGGCAACGCGCTTGCCAGCCGAACGCGCGCTCCACAACTGCTGGTTGATGCGCTGCACCGACGCCGACCGGTATGCACCGGACAGGCCGTTACCGGTATCAAGGAACAGCGGGCTGCCATGGTTGAACAGCTCGATGTCGGCCCACACAGCGCTGGCGCCCAGCTGCGCCGACAACGCCTGGTAGTACTGCTCGGTGGAATAGCCCGGTCGATCCCACTGGAACAGTTTCGCGTGCGACGCCGCGCCGATGCCGTCCTGCCAGATCTGCACGTCGACCCCCGTGGCAGAGCGGAACCGTAGCGCAGCACTGGCCACGCTGGCCGGGTCGACGCTGGAGGATGCCAGATAGGGCGCCACCATCACCGGCCTGGATGGCGTCGCCGCTTTCAGTGTGGAAACGATTGAACGATAGAACGACGCACGCTCGGCCGGTACCTGCGCGGGCTCATCGGTGATGTACCAGCCGGCGAATGCCGGATGCATCGCGTACTGCTGGGCCAGCTGCGCCATCGACTGCGCTGCGTCCTGCGCCACCGCTGCAGCGTTAGAGCCCTGCCAGAATGCCGCACACTGGCCCGAACTGTAGGTGGTGCCGACCACGACCTTCATCCCACGCGCTGCGGCCGCGTCCAGCACCGTGCCCAGCTTGGCCGGGAAGCCGGCGATCCATTCGAAATCCTGCGCGCTGCTGGCGCAGCCCACGCCGGCACGGGTGGCGCGGGTCTGGCCGATGATGAGCGTGTCGTTGCCCAGGTCCCGCAGTTCGTCGAGGAACAGCGGCAGCTGCGCCGCTGGCAGCTGCTCATCGGTGGACGAGTAACCGAAGTGAACGAAACTGCCGCTCAGCAGCGCAGTGTCCGCATGGGCCGGTGCAGCGCAGGCCAGCAGTGCAAGCCATCCGAATCTGTTCACGGCGTCCTTTCCTGTCTGGGCGGTCATCCGCCATGCCGGTCCATCCTAGCCAAGCGGCGCTCATCGCGCAGCGGCGTAGTTGCGCCGTGAAAGCCGGTGCGGCGTGGCGTGAGGGCAGCACCGCCGGTGCGGACACTGCCTTAGCCGGGCACACGCAAGGATGAGCTCCCCTTCCATGCACCGGGAGCCTTCACATGGCTGACCAGCATCACGGCACCTCCCATCGCGGCTTCGCTTCGATGGACCGGGACAAGCAGCGCGCGATTGCCGCAAAGGGTGGACGCGCCGCGCATGCGTCCGGCAATGCACATGAGTTCAGCCCGGCCGAGGCACGCGTGGCGGGCCGCAAGGGCGGCGAGGCGATCAGCCGCAATCGCCAGCACATGGCAGCGATCGGCCGCGAAGGCGGGCACGCGCGCCACGCCAATGCACGGCAACAGCGGCAGCACGCGGCCGAACCCGCGCCGACGAAGGAAGGGCCGCAACGCCAGCAGGGCTGACCGCAGCGTGCTCAGGCGCGCCTGCACTGGCGGTACAGGGCGAGCGCCGCCAACAGGGCCAGCACGCCGGCGACGGCCATCGCCCAGCCGAAACCGCTGGCCATGGCGCCGCGGTACCAGGCCAGTATCTGCGTCCCCGGCAGCAGTGACGACGGCTGCAGGATCAGCGTGCGCGCCTGTGCGGCCACTGCGGGCTGCCCTGCCGCCTGCGCGGTCGCAGTGAACTGGCGTACCGCGCGCAGGCCCATCAGGCTGCCCAGCAGCGCGATGCCCAGGCTCATGCCCGCCTGGCGCAGCGCGTTCATCGTGGCCGACGCAATGCCGGCACGCTCGGCCGGTACGCATGACATCACCGCCATGCCGGTCGCAGGTACCGCCAGTCCCATGCCAGTGCCGAGCAGCATCAGCAGTGCGCTGGCCTGGCCGTGCGCTGTAGTCGGCTCGAACGTGGCAATCGCACACAGCGCCATGCCTGTCATTGCATAGCCCGTCACCAGCGCGGCATGCAGCCCGAACCACGCCGCCAGACGGCCGAACAGCAGCGACACCACCGCCATCAGCACGAACTGCGGTACCAGCTGCGCACCGGCCTGCGCAGCCCCATGTCCCTGCGCCTGCTGGAAGAACAGCGACAGGAAGAACAGGCTCGCATAAGCGGTGAATCCAAGCACGAACGAGGCCAGGTTGAGCATGCCGAAACCCGGCTTCGCCAACAGGTCCAGCGGCAGCAGCGGCCGCGCCACGCGGCGCTCGACCCACGCAAACAGCGCCAGGCCGGATGCTGCGATGCCGAGCGCCAGCAGGGTCGAAGGTGCCAGCAGGCCGTGCTCGCCGATCGCGATCAGGCCGTAACTGAGTGCACCCAGCGCGACGATGCTGAGCAGCTGCCCGGCCGGGTCCAGCGCAGCGTGCTGCGGATGCCGTCGCTCTGGAATGCCCCAGGCCCCCAGCGCGAGTGCAAGCAGGCCCAGCGGCAGGTTGATCAGGAAGATGCTGGGCCAACCTGCGCGCTGCACCAGTTCGCCTCCCAGCAGCGGCCCCAGCACCAGCGCCAGCGCGCTGAACGCCGACCAGCCCCCGATCGCGCGTGCACGCTGGCGCGGATCAGGGAACGCATGGCTGAGGATCGGCATCGCACTCGGGATCAGCAGGGCGCCGGCCACCCCCTGCACCGCCCGCCCTGCCACCAGTGCGGAAAGACTGCCTGCGCAGGCACACAGCAGCGAGCCCACGGTGAGGGTCGCCACGCTGAGCAGCCACATGCGGCGGTGGCCATAGCGGTCACCCAGCGGCCCCGCCGACAGCATCACTGCGGACAGGGCGATGGCATAGGCGTTGATCACCCACTGCAGCCCGGCCATGTCGGTGTGCAGTGCCTGCTGCAGCGTCGGCAGCGCGACGTTGACGATGCTGATGTCCAGCGAGGCGAGGAAGGTGCCCAGGTAGGCCGCCAGCACCAGGGCCGGCCGTCGGAAGCGTTGCATGTGCGGATGCCGGGAGGGAGCGTGCGCGCATCGTAGTTTGCTGACTGACCGTCAGTCAATGACCGGCGGTCAGTCATTGCCGGGGGAAGCTAGAATGGCGACCGTCGCACCCGGACCCCGCCCCATGCAGATTCCCGCAGTCGCCAGGCCCCGTACCAAACCCGCTGAAACCCGCCAGGAAGAGCTGATGGACGCCGCGCAGGCGCTGTTCCTGTCACAGGGCGTGGAAGCGACCACCATCAGTGACATCGTGGCCGCCGCCGACGTGGCCAAGGGCACGTTCTATACCTACTTCGCCTCGCGCACCGAGATCCTGCAGGCGCTGGCGCAGCGCTACACGCTGCAGTTCATGGCCGAGGTCGACCATGCCGTTCAGCAGCAGCCTGCCCACGATGGCGTGGCGCGACTGTGCGCCTGGATCCGCGCCAACATCGAGACCTATGTGCGCACGCACGCACTGCACGACGTCGTCTACGCCAACCATCACCACCACCAGCGCGGCAATGCCGAGCGCAACGCCATCCAGCAGCAGCTGCTCGACATCCTCGAGGCGGGCACCCGTGCAGGCCTGTGGCAGCTGCCGGCACCGCAGATCACGGCCTCGCTGATCTATGCCGGCGTACATGGCGCCACCGATGACCTGATCGCTGCGCCCACGCAGGACGCCGACACCTTCATTGCGGCGGTGGTGGCCGATTGCCTGCGCATGGTCGGCGTGTCGCCGGCGCCGAAGCGTGGCGGCACCCGTCGCTGAAGCGCCCGCCGTCGCTCAGGCGTGGGCGAGGATGTTCAACAGCCGGCCGAACGGATCGCGGACGAAGAAGCGCCGCACGCCCCAGGGCTCGTCGGCCGGCCCATAGTCCAGCGCGATGCCAGCCGCGTGCATGCGTTCCAGCACCTCCTGCAGGTTGTCCACTTCGATAGACAGGTCCGGCACCGGTGCGCCGGAACCCCCTTCGCTGGCGAAGCTGACCTGCGCCAGCGCACTGCCCTGCCCGCCATGGGTGACGATCCAGCCATGGTCCATCACCACCGGCATGCCGAGCAGCTCGCCATAGAATGCAGCGGCGCGGGCGGGATCAGACGTGGCGATGTTGGCGACGACACGCATGACGGCCATGTTCCACTCCACCAGGAAGAATGCGCCGAGAGTGCCCGACCCTGCGCACAAACAGAAGAGCCCCGTCATGGACGGGGCCCGTCATCAGCCGATCATGGCTGGGCTTACACCGCGCCGCAGCGCTCCATGACGCATCGATCGTATTCGTACTGGCATTCCATGGCATCACCCCCACCGGCTACACACGCCTGGTAGGCCTTCCAGCAGGGAAAATCGCAGGGCTGGACCGGTCCGGCCACGGCCACCGAGCCGCTGCAGGCCAACGCGAACACAGCACCGGCGATCACTTTCCTGAAAGTACGCATCGACATCACTCCTTGATAAGCCTGGTGAGCCCAGGCCGGGCCACCTTAGCGCTGCACACGGGACGTTGGGTGAAGGCGGATGCGGCTGGACTCAGTGTTGCAGCATTCCCAGGACACGCAGTTGCCCGGCCAGCTCATCACTGTTGCGCCACGGCAGGATCGGCGAATTGCCGCGCTCGTCCGGCGGGGTGTTCGGCAGCGCGTCGGACCCGCCACCTGCCCCTGCAAGCGGCAGCAGCGGCCGCTTGTGCAGCCAAACCTCCGAGATCGTGCAGGCGCGCCCACCGCTGACGATGCAGGCATCACCGGCAAGGGCCATGATCAGGTTGCGCGCATCCCCCATGCCACAGGGCACCACCACCGTGGCCGGCCAGTCGGCCGGCGGCATGCTGCCTTCCGGGATGACGCTGGGCACCTGGCCACCAGCTGCGCGCTCGAACGCGTCGCTGCCAGGATCGGCACCGCCCAATATCGCCAACGGTGGTTTACGGAATGCGGTACGCATGGGCGGTTCCGAAGCCTCGGAAGGAAGGGTCACGTTGCCCTGCCCGCTGGAGCCGCACCATGCACCGATCACAAAACATTAACACGTTCATAAAATTCCCTTCACATTACTGGGGGATATCGCCATGCCTTGGCGTTAACGGCCTTGTTGTCCGTCAACCAAGGAAGTTGTCCGATGAATCACCCGCTGTACGGCCGTTCGTCCCGCTCCCTGTCGCATCGCCCGCTGGCGCTTGCCGTCGCCAGCTCGCTGCTGCTGGCCACCGCACTGCCAGCCATGGCCAGCGAATCACTCGAGGCCTGGCAGCAGCAGCGCCAGCTGCAGGCCGCGTGGGCGCAGCCCGCTGCCAGCACCGCACCTGCAACCACGGCCACGGCCACGGCAGCTGCCGCCAGCAGCAACGCCGTTCTTGGCAATCCCGGCGATCCGGCCAGCTGGCGCAGCGACGAATTCAACGCCGATTGGGGCCTGGGCGCGATGGGCGCGGACTACGCCTATGCGCGCGGCCTGACCGGCAAGGGCGTACGCCTGGCGCTGTTCGACTCGGGCTCCGCACTGGCGCATCCGGAGTTTGCAGGACGCAATACCTCCAGCATCACCATCGGTGCCGACTGTGCGACGCCGGGCGTGGTCGCAGGGGCGGGCGCCTGCGGGCAGACCCGCGGCGAACAGCCCGGCTACAACTACTACGGACTGGGCGCCGGCGTTCCGGCCTCACTGGCGGCACGCCTGATCGCCGCCGGCCAGCCCTATGGCTTCAGCTACGCCGATCACGGCACGCATGTGCTTGGCACCATCGGCGCCAACCGCAATGGCACCGGCATGCATGGTGTGGCCTTTGGTGCGGATCTCACTGCCGCCCGCGTGTTCGGTGACACCTACTACGAGTGGCGCCTGGACCCGGACAGGTTCTATCGTCCGCGCGCGGTGTACCGCACCGATCCGGATGATGCCGCCACGCTGGACATGTATGCGCAGATCCAGGCGCAGGGTGTACGCGCCATCAATCACAGCTGGGGCATTTCCACGCGCAACATGACCGCCGCCGCGCTGGACCAGCAGTACGCCAGCATCGGTGCCGACTACGGCGTGTACGGCAGCATCTACGCCAACAACGGCGATGCCCCGGGCTCCACTCTCATCCAGGTGTGGTCGGCTGGCAACGGCAGCGGTGCGGTTGCCGGCATCACCGCCTCGATGCCGCGCTGGAAGCCCGAACTGGAACCGTACTGGCTGGCGGTCGCCAATGTCCGTCGGCCCGACACCGCCGCAGGTGAAACCGACTACGTGATCGATGGCAGTTCCAGCATCTGCGGCGTTGCCGCCAACTGGTGCATCTCTGCCCCCGGTACCGATATCGTCAGCACCATCGTCTCCGGCGATATCCAGGGCCGCATCGAGAACACCTCCGCCTACGTGCGGCTGATCATCGACAGCGAGAACACCAGCTACGTCTACGGCACCAAGACCGGCACGTCGATGGCCGCACCCCATATCACCGGCGCCCTCGGCCTGCTGATGGAGCGCTTCCCGTACCTGGACAACGCCCAGGTCCGCGACGTGCTGTTGACCACCGCACGCGATCTCGGCGCGCCAGGCATCGATGCAATCTACGGCTGGGGCATGGTCGACCTGCGCAAGGCCATCGAAGGCTATGGTTCGCTGCGCGTGGACACCAACGTGGTGATGAACCAGAGGGCCGGCGGCCTGAAGGTCTGGGAAGGCGATGCGTGGGACAACTGGACCAACGACATCGGCGGCCCCGGCAAGCTGACCAAATCCGGTATCGGTTGGCTGCGCCTGAGCGGCAACAACAGCTTCAACGGCGCCGTGGTGCAGGACGGCATGCTGGAGTTGAACGGCGCCAACACGCTCACCTCGGCGGTCGAGGTCCAGGGTGGCCGGTTCCTGCTCAACGGCAGCCTGGTCTCCACCGCCCTGACCACCACCGGTGGCGTCAGCACGGTCAGCACCAGCGGCGTGCTGGATAACAGCAACCTGGTGGTCAACGGCGGCGTGGTGTCCTTCAACGGCACGCAGGCCGGTGGCACCACCACCGTCGGCGCCAATGGCCTGTTGAAGGGCGTCGGCACGCTCGGCAACACCCGCGTGGACGGCATCATCGCGCCGGGCAACTCGATCGGCACGCTGACCATCAACGGCAACTACGTGCAGGGCGCCACCGGCGTGTATGCGGCGGAGCTGGCACCGGGTGGTCGCAGTGACCAGCTGCACGTGACCGGCACCGCCACCCTCGGCGGCACCCTGGTCGCCCTGCCGGAACCGGGCGTGTATTACCTCGGCGAACAGTTCAACGTCCTGCGTGCCGACGGTGGCATCAGCGGCCAGTTCGCCAAGACCGACTTCAGTGCGTTCTCGCCCTTCCTGCAGTTCAGCCTGGCCTACGGTGCCAATGGCACGCGCATCGACGTGGCCCGTGGCGCTTCGCTGGCCACGGCTGCCAACACGCCCAACCAGCGTGCGGTGGCGGCCGCCGCCGACCTGCTGCCGATCGCCCAGGGCCTGCCCAAGCCGCTGACCCAGCTGTTCCCGCAGCAGGTCGGTGGCGTGCTCGATGGCCTCAGCGGCGAGCTGCATCCGGCCACGGCCATCGCCCTGGTCGAGGGCAGCCGCTACGTGCGCGATGCCGCGTTGTCACGCCGTGCCGGCGCCAGCGCGCCCGGCAGCGACGTGGGTGATGCGACGGGTGCATGGGTGCAGGCCATCGGTGGCAACAGCAGGCTGGACGGTGACTTCAACACCGCCCGCACCGAGGCCAACAGCAACGGCCTGCTGGTCGGCATCGACCGCGAGTTCTCCGGCTGGCAGGTCGGCGTGCTGGCCGGTACCGGCCGTACCGACGTCAAGCAGCAGGACCGCCGCGCCAAGTCGAAGATCGACAACACGCACTTCGGTGCCTACGCCAGCCACACCTGGGGCGGCTTCGGCCTGCGCGGTGGTGTGGCGTGGAGCAAGCACGAGGTGAAGAGCACGCGTGAAGTCGCCTTCGCAGGTTTCAGTGACAGCCTGAGCGCGCGTTACGACGCCCGCACCCGCCAGGCCTTCATCGAAGCTGGTTATCGCTTCGGTGGCCCCGAAGCCGGGCTGGAGCCGTACCTGCAGGTGGCGCGCGTGGAAGTGGACCTCAAGCGCATCAGCGAACGCGGTGGAGCAGCGGCGCTGCAGGGCAAGGTGGAAGACACCGGAACCACGATCGCCACCGCCGGCGTGCGCTTCGACAAGGGGCTGAAGGCTTCGTTCCAGCAGGACAGCTGGCTGCACCTGCGCGGGGGTGTCGGCTATCGTCGTGCCTCGGGGGATCGCAGCCAGGTCGCCAACCTTGCGTTTGTCAATGGCAGCTCCACGTTCGCGGTCAACGGCGCGCCGATCGCCGACAACGCGGTGGTGGCCGAACTGGGCCTGTCGGCGTGGCTGACCTCGCGCCAGCAGCTGGAGCTGGGCTACAGCGGCCAGTTCGGCAGCGAGAGCCGTGACCATGGTGCGAATGCACGCTGGTCCGTGCGTTTCTGATCTGTGCCTGCAATGCGATGAAAACAGGAGGGGCGGCCGATCGGCCGCCCCTTCTGCTTGCAGGTGATTCCCTTTCAGCTCAGGCGCACAGCGCCTGCATGGCCTGCGCTGTGACCTCGACGATCTGCCCATCCACGATGTGGACGCTGCGACCAGCGCATGCCGCCAGCTCCTTGTCATGCGTCACCATGATGATGGTCATGCCGCCCTGGTTGAGCTCACGCAGAATCTCCATGACCCCCTGCGACATCTGCGAGTCCAGGTTTCCGGTCGGCTCGTCAGCCAGCAGCAGGGCCGGCGTACCCGCGATGGCGCGGGCGATCGCCACGCGCTGCTGCTGCCCGCCCGACAGTTCGCCGGGATAGTGCGACATGCGGCTGCCCAGCCCGACCTGGGCCAGTGCCGAGACCACACGCTGCCTGCATTCGGCTGCCGCCATGCCACGGTAGCGCAGGGGCACCTCCACATTGGCCTGGATGGTCAGGTCCGGAATCAGGTTGAACGCCTGGAACACGAAGCCGATCTTCTCGTTGCGCAGCGCGCTGAGCGCCGCGTCGCGCATGCCGCCAACATCCACGCCGCCGATCGCGTAGTGGCCGCCGGAAAAGCCCTCGAGCAGACCGAGGATGTTCAGCAGTGTGGACTTGCCGGAGCCGGAAGGGCCGGTAATCGACAGGAAATCGCCCTCCTGCACCGACAGGTCGATGGAGCGCAATGCATGGGTCATGACTTCACCCACCTGGAACACTTTGCTGACGCCTTGCATCCTGAGCATGGGAATTCTCGCTTGCAGATGGAAGCAGCGACCGGCCAAGGCCGCTGCGGGACTCACAACGAACGGATGGCCGACACCGGCGCGATGGCCGCGGCACGCAGCGCCGGCAGCAGTACCGCCGCCTGGCCCAGCAGCAGCAGGATCACCGCACTCACCGGCAGATACAGCAGTGGCAGGCGCGGCAGTTCGTAGAAGCGCATCAGGGTCAGGTTCATCGCGTAGGCCAGCAGAGCCCCGGCCGCGATGCCGATGGAGACAATCAGCAGGTTCTCGATCTGGAAATAGCGCATCACATCGGTGCGCGTGGCCCCCAGCGCGCGGCGGATGCCGATCTGCTTGCGACGTTGCTCCACCCAGTAACTGGCCAGTCCGACTATGCCCAGGGCAGTGGCAGCCAGCAGTGCGATGATGACACCGCCCAGCAGCCCCATCATGACCCGGTCACCTTCGAAATGCCGCTCGCGCAGTTCGGAGATCCGCCGGCTGCCTTCGACATCGAAAACCACGTCCGGCGCGACACGGCGGATTGCCTGCTGCGCATCGCGCATCACGCGGTTCATGTCGCCGGCCTCGGCGCGCACCAGATAGCGGCCGGTCAGGCGCGGCCCCTGCGATGCGGGCACGATCACCGACCAGTCCGAGCCCTTGGCTTCACCGCGGCCGGGGCGGGATACGGCCATGTGCTCGACCACGCCGATCACCCGCAGCCGGGTGTCCATCGCCCACAGGCTCTTGCCCACGGCGTTTTCGCCGGGCCAGTAGCGTTGGGCCAGCTCTTGGGTGACCAGCGCCGGGGGATTGGCCGGCACCAGTTCATCGGTCGGTGCGAACTCGTCCGCACCGGGCATGCGCCCCCCCACCAGGTGCAACTGCAGCGCGTCCAGGGCTACGGCATCGGCCAGGTAGAAATCCAGAACACCGCCGGGCACCTGCTGGTCCTCGTCCAGGTTGACGCCGGCGCGTATGCCCGGGCTGCCGAACGGCATGGCACTGACCAGCCCGGCCGCCGTCACGCCGCTCAGCCCCCGCAATGCACCAACGACCCGCGCGTTGACATCGTTGGCGCGCTCGGCATCGATGCCGTCGAGCTGGATCACCCCCAGCCGTGACTCGTCCAGGCCACTGACCAGCTGCATTGCAGCGTTCCGCTCGATCATCAGGAAGATCGCGTTGCACAGCACGGCGCAGGCCAATGCGATCTCCATCGCGATGAGGAAGGTCGCCAGGCGGTGCCGGCGCAGGGCCGAAAGTACGATGCCGATCTGCATGGTGGTTCCTCTACAGAAGCTTCAGTTGGGCGATGGGCTGGACCGCACTGGCACGGATCGCGGGAATCAGGCTCGCCAGCAGGCTGGCCAGCACCGACAGCGCCAGGGTGAACAGCAGCATGGTGGTATCAAGCCGCGCCAGGTCCGCATAGGCCACCGGCTGGCTGCGCACCGCGCTCAGGCCGAGCCAGGTCAGCAACAGGCCCAGCGTGCCACCCAGTGCCCCCACCAGCGCGGCCTCGACCACGCACTGCAGGAAGATCGCCGCGCGGCTTGCGCCCAGTGCGCGACGCAAGCCGATCTCGCCGCTGTAGCGCAGGAACTTCGCCAGCAGCAGACCGACCACATTGGCAATGCAGATCCCGAGGAAGGCGAAGGCCAGGATGGCCTGCAGCTTCACGTCGCTGGGTACCACCTGGTTGAAGTCGAGCCACTGCATCAATGAGCGCAGCCGCGTGTTGTCGGCATGGCTGATCCGGCCCAGGGCCTTCTGCTCAGCGGCATAGTTCTGCAGGAACCGCTGATAGGCGGCCACCTTGGCGGCGCTGTCCAGCTTGACCCACAGGTGTACCCAGACACACGGCGCGGTCTGCAGCCGGCCGCGCTCCTCCGGCGTGGACCAGCAGGTGAACGGCACGAAGTCGCCGTCATTGATCTCCAGGCTGGAGGTCAGCGGCATGAACAGATCATCGGCCGAGGCGAAGAAGCCCGACGTGTTGCCGCCGCTGAAGCGGCCGCCCCGCACCTTGTAGAACAGCGGCGAGGGCCGCCAGGGCGCGAGCACGCCCACGATGCGCATCGCGGTGTCCTTGACCCGCAGTGTCTGCCCCACACTGTCGCCCCCACCGAACATCTGCTCGTTGAGCTCCGACGAGATCACCACCACACGTGCGCGCGCGTCATCCTCCTCGCGTGACCACCAGCGCCCATGTGCCAGCGGCACCGCGAACATCGTCGCGAAGTCGGTGGTGGTGGAGATCGATGAGCGGATGACCGGTGGCGCACTGCCCTGATCGGGCCGCAGCTTGACCGGATTGGTGACCACCAGTGTCTGCTGGTCCGCGCGCCCGGACGACCACAGGTCGTAGGCCGAACGATAGTCCAGCACATCGTACGGCTCGCGGCCCTTCGAGTTCGGGTTGGCATCAAGCTGGGGGTAGTAGAGGTCACCGCTGCGCCCGGGCAAGGGATCGCCGGACAGCAGGTAGACCACGGTCAAGGTGGTCATGCTGGCCCCAATGCCCACCGCGATGGCCAGCACCATCAGGGCGGTGATGGCCTTGCTCCGCAGTGTATTGTGCAGCGCCACCTGCGCGCAGTAGACCAGCCTGCGCATGCCCGCACCCTTTCCTGCACCCTGTATCGACTTCATGTCATGCCTCTCCCCGGACGTGCACGGGCGTGACCCGTGCCGGTTGCCACATGGACCTGCCAAGTTCGTGTACGTGATCGAATCGGGCGCGGTAGGCCTCGGCGCCGTGCATGATCATCACCAGCATGCGGCCATGGCTGCGTGCGAAGATCGCGTCCATCGCAATCTCGCGGCTGGCCCTATCGAGGTTGGCGACCGGCTCATCAAGAATGTAGAGGTCGGCATCCTCGCCCAGCACCATCGCCAGGGCGATCTTCTGCTGCTGCCCTGCCGACAGGGTTTCCGGCAGGCTGTCGGCGATCCCGTCGCCGTCCATCCCCAGTCGCGCCAGCAGCACCGGATCGGCGCCGAGGTCGCGCACCTTCAGCGGAGGGAACTGCAGAGGAAGCGTGATGGCGCGGATACGCGCCGGTCGCAGCAGCTGGCCGGCGACGGGCTGGAAGTACCCGGCCAGGACGTTGGCAAGGGTCGTCTTGCCGCTGCCATTGTCGCCAATCACCAGTGCACGTTCACCGGGTGAAAGGGCCAGGGTGAAATCCGAGAACACCGGAGCGGCGCCGTAGCCGTAGCCGATCGACGTCGCCAGCAGACCACCCTCGATGTGCGTGGCCGACGCCGCGGCTGCCGGCGCGGTCATGAACTCCGCCACCCGCACCACCACCACACCGTGGCTGTGCATCTCGGCAATGTTCTTGAAGATGCCGATGAGCGTCGTGGCTGAGCGCCAGAAGGCGTTCATGAAGGCGATGAACGAACCCAGTGTCATCTGTTGGCGGAACACGAACAGTGCGCCGACGAAGATCGAGCAGACATCCGAGATCACCATGGTCAGGTCGCTCGCACCCTGCAGGGTCCTCACCACCCTGAAGCGCTGGTAGGTCGAATCCAGCACCTCGCGCAGGCTGCGGTCATGGGCCTGCACCGTCCTGGGGCCCAGGCCGAACGTACAGACCATCTTGAAGGCAGCCACAGCCCGGGTCAGCAAAGAAACCAGTTCGGCCTCGCGGTCACGCTCCACCACGGTCAGCTCGCGGATGCGTCGGCCGACCAGCACGCTGACCGTGGTGGCGATGGGGATGATGGCCATCAGCACCAGGAACGCACGCCAGGAGATGATCAGCAGGGCTGCGATCAAGGCGACGAATGTCACCGCCTGGGTCAGGGTGGTGCGTGCGACCGACAGCATCGGCACCACGCCATCCTTCACGTCCGAGCGGATCCGCGCCACATAGTAGCCGGCCCCCTTCTGCACCACCTCGTCATAACTGCGGCCATAGTAGGCGGTCAGCAACGCGGTCCCGATCCGCTCCACGATGCGGTTATCCACGCGCTGCTGCCAAAGCGCGCAGCTGTAGTTGCCCAGGTTGGTCACCAGGCACAGCAGCAGATATGCACCGGTAAGCAGCAGGAAGCGATTGAAATCCTGCCGGCTGGCGGCCTCGTCGAAGATCGCGCGGATCAGCAGCGGATGCAGCAGCCCGCCCAGTCCGCCGAACATCGCGGTGGTGGCGGCCACCGCAAGGTAGCGCCCGCGGAGGGGGCCGAGCAGGATCGCGAAGCTGGCGAGGATGGCGCGCACACTGTGCCGCTGCGCGGTCTGCTCGCGCTGAAGTGGCTGTCCGGCCGGGTGCGGGCGCGCATTCATGCAATCGCCGCCTGCCCCACCCCGGCTCCGTCCACTTCCCGTACCACCGCGCCATGCACATCGAGTGCATCCAGGAAGAACTCATCCGGCGCCAGCGTGTCGTACCGATGCAGGGCGCGGATCACTCCGGCGATGCCGGTACCGTGGTCGAAGGAAATGCGGAACAGATTCTCGCCCGGCACCGCCGCCATTCCCTCCTCCTCCTCGAACAGATACAGATCGACGATGCCCTGGTACGGTCGCTCCGCCATCTGCAGGTACCTCGGGTCACCGGAGTAGAGATGGGCGTCGACAAACACATCCAGCATGCCCGACAGGCCATACAACAGGCCGCAGAAGCCGGAATACTTGCGATGGAAGTCATCCACCAGCCGATTCACGTCCTGCCACAGGCCGTAACGGATCGCGACCTTGGCGATGCCCGCAGTCCCCTGCTCCAGATAGGGTTCATAGGTGTTGACCTCTTCCGGTGAGCTGGGGAAGGTGGTTACCCCGGTCTCCAGCTCGAAGCCGTAGGAGAGATCGTGTCGCAGTGCCTGCTCGCCAAGCACGCGCCATGCCGGATCACCACTGAGCTGCGACAGCCTCAGCAGGAACAGCGCCACGCCGGCCTGGCCGTAACCCATGCCGATGCGGACGCCACCTTCGTCCTGCCAGTAGGCACCCCGCTCTCCGTGGTGGACGGTGTCTGCAAGCCGCCGCGCCAGCGACAGCGCCCTGTCGAGATGCCCGGGCAGGCCGGTCGCGTGATGCATGGCCAGGTGCGCCATTCCGATACCCGCCATGCCGTGATAGAGCGAGTGATGCGCATGCAACAGGTCACTGCCGTCAGCGCTGTCGAGCAGGCTGCGGGCCAGTTCCACCTCGCCACGCAGCAGCGCCGACCAGGCGATGCCGGCAAGGCCGGTGAGGAACCCCGGCGGTAGCGATGTGCGATCCAGGGCCTGCAGCTCCTGCGCATAGCGCTCCATCACCGCCGGCGACGGCTGATGACCCACCCCATGGAAGGCGTGGATCACACCGGTCGCCCCCAGACCAAGGCTCATCGTGTTGGTGGAGTGCGAGAACGGATCAAGTGGGAACAGCGTCCGCTCCGGCTGCAGCCGGCTGTGTGCATCCATGAACGCGAGCAGCCGCCGGATACACTGGCGCGGCGCCGGCAACGGGCGCTGCGGCGACGAGAACGGCGCCTGCAGGGTCGCCGGCTGCTGCAGCAGCTGTGCGGCCTCTTCCAGGCCGATACGGTCGTCCACAAGCGCCTGGATGACCTCGGCCACTGGCGTGTGCTGCCAGCCGATGTCCTCCATCATCACCGGCAGCACCTTCTGGAACAGGTCGGTACGGATGTAGGCCATGGCCATCAGCGGGAACAGGCAGTAGAACATCACCACCGCGGTCGCATAGCGGTCATCCCTGAAACAGCTGGCGCGCTTGCGACCCTTCATGATCCGGCGGAATCCGGGCGTGTGGATGTCATCCCACTCATCGCTGCCGTCCAGGAACGCGGCCTCCAGGTCGATCAGGCGCACACGCATGTCGCTGCGGTCGACCATGATGTTGGACGGCGAGATGTCACCGATCACCACTCCCACCTTGTGTGCGCGGTCGACCGCGCGAAGCAGACCGGTGAAGATGGTCACGCACATGCCGTAGTAGTCACTACCATCGCGTGCGCTGGGACGGGCCTTCATCAGCGGCGAATGCTTGAGCATCAGCTCGCGAAGATCGAATGCATCCAGGCGCTCTTCCACCAGATAGCTGTTTTCCCAATCGGTGAATGCATCCAGGCAGCGCGGCGAGGCGCCCACCGGGCCCAGCAACTCCAGATTGCGCCGCTCGCGTGCCAGGCGGCTGGTGGCGTCGAGCCCTTCCCCGTGCATTTCCACATGGGGCCGCGCCTCCTTGATGACCACTTCCTCCCCGGTGACCTGGTCCAACGCCAGGTAGACCCCGCCCGTGTTGGAGAACCCAAGCGCGGCCTGCACCTGATAGCGGCCCTCCTTCAACGTCATCTCGCCGGGATCATCCTCGCTGGGGAACGGGTCGGTTTCCCAGGCAGGCACCTCGAAATAGGGATTGCGCAGGTCGGGAACATGGCTGCCGTCGGGCGCGACCAGCATCGGCACCTTCTGGCCGATGAAATCAAGCCGGTACACCTGGCGCATGCCGCCATAGCGGTAATACAGGCAGCGGCAGTCCTTGTAGCGTCGATCAGACAGGATGTACGAGCCATCTTCGTCCTTCAGCGCCCCATGCAGCTGCTCGATGAAGCGCGTGAAGACCGCAAGGTCCAGCGGATAGAGCGTGATGAACTTGCCCGAGCCACCGCGTGGCCAACGCTTGGAGCTCATCATGCGCATCGTGTTCATGTCATTGGCGAACTTGAACTTCACGCGCTCGGCCAGGGCCATCCGGGTGACGGTGCGCAGCACCCGCTGGCAGTTCTCCTGCGTGGCTGAAACGTGGATCTTCCAGCCTTGCGGCGGCAGGTTGCCGGCGACCGGGTCGCCATGCGTCGCCAGGTGCGACCAGACACCGATGCGATGGATCGTCCACGCCATGCCGGCCGCCTCGATCTCCGCTTCAACGATACTGCGGAAATCTTCGCTGGGCCGGTACTGGTTGTAGCTCAATTCGTAGAACCGCTCGTCGCCCCCCACATAGGCGGCCTTGTCCATGTGGCGTGCTTCACGCAGTGATCGTTGACGCGCTGACATCGTCTCTCCCTGGTCGGTTCCATGGCTCATTTGCCCGGTGCACACATCCGCGAACGCCTCGCACATGCGCGATGGATGCATTGCGGGCGCTCCAGCCTGCAGGCATCGCAAAATGCGGAATGCGGATTCCCTGCCTGCTTCATTCGTAAGCACGGCGTGAAATCCGCCGGCTATCGCTGCAATGCAGGCGCCCGGAATGTCCCTGCAGATCGATGATTGCCACCGTACCTTGCCGCTACATTGCGCAGGCGATTCTCATTCCACAATTGACTTGACTCATTCCAATCGGCAATGCCATTTTCCATCCGCCACGTATAGACCGGGGTTCTTCAGCAACTGCAACAGGGCTTTGAGATTGCGTGGTGCAATCGCGCAGTGAATCATTTCATTGCGTAACGCGTGGGAGGCACGCATGCCTCCCGATCCCATGTACGACTAAGGAGAGTTGATATGAATCGCGTCCTGAATCTGCAGCGCCTGATGATCGAAAACCAGCAGGAAAACCTGGGCAACAGCTGCAGCAGCTCCGACAGCAACTGCTGCAACGGCTAAGCCTCTCCGGCTTGCCTGAGGTGGTGGTGCGCGCCCACCACCTCGACATCTGCCACAGCGTGATGCACCGCCACGTGGCAGATCTCCATACGACGTAGAGATCGCTTGGCAGGCAGCCGTCCGCTGCCCGCGCTGCGCGTCCTGCATCTGCCAATGCCAGGACAGGCATCCCGGGGGGGGGATGATCAGCCAGCTGCAGCACGTGCTGCAGCCGTGACCATTGCTCGGCCCCGCTGCGACCTCACCACCATGACGGACGCTACGCAGTGCGCCTGCACGCCCGCCGGATCCAGCAATCAGGAAAAGACGCAGCATGCGCATCCTCGTGGCCATGGACGACGCCGAACTTGCACAGGCGCTTCGCAACGTATTGCAGAGCCGCAACATGCTGGTGGACCTCGTGGCAACCTGGTCACTGGCCAAGGCCGCGGTACAGGCCGTGGAGTACCGCGCCCTCATTCTCGACCGCTGGCTGCCCGAAGGCGATTCACTGAAGCTGGTGCAGATCGTGCGCGGCTTGCGTACCTGGCTGCCCATTCTGCTGTTGGGGCGCCACAACCACGCTGCCGACTGCATCGCCTGCCTGGATGCCGGTGCCGATGACTACCTGCCCACGCCGTTCGAGTTCGACGAACTGGCCGCGCGGCTGCGCGCGATTACCCGGCGCCTCGACGCTGATGCCGGCCACATTCTGAGAATCGGCAATTTCACGTTCGATTTTTCCAACCGCATGGCATTGGTAGGCGGTGCGCCCCTGAGCCTGCCGCGCAGCCAGCTGCTGCTGCTGGAAGCGCTTTGCGCCCGCCAGGGCCGGATCGTCCGCCATGAAGTGCTGAGTGCTGCCGTGCACCTGGCCGGCGCCGACGGCGGTACCACCGTGTTGGATCCGCACGTATCACGCCTGCGCCGTGCCCTGCGCTCGGCCAGTGTCAGCATCGAGTCCAAGCGTGGGCTGGGCTACATGCTGAACGACGACGCGGCCTGATCAAAGGCCATCGGCGCGGGCCGCAAATGCAACAGCCGGGGCGGTAAACCGCCCCGGCTGCCAGTCCCGCTGCTTGGGCCGACCGCTGCGGTCAGGCGGCCTTCATTGCGTGCTTTCGCGCACGCATGACGTTGTGGCACTCCTGCACTTCCGGCAGCAGCTGGGTCACTTCCTGGCGCACGGCCGGCGGCAGCTCGTTGTCCTGCAGCACATCCTTGAACGCGCCCAGCAGGCGGTCCTCGGATTCTTCAAGTTCAGCCACGTAGCCATAGTTGGTGTCACCGAAAGCGGCTCGAACCTTGCCGTAGAACTGCTGCATCGAACCGACCACGGTGCCATGTTCGGCCGGCTTGCCACCGCTGGCGGCCACTGAGCCGCTCAACGCCGCCACGATGCGGCCCTTGACGCCGGCGATGCGGGTGAACAGTGCCGACAGCTCGGCATCCTTGACCTTGGTGGCCGCTTCTTCATAGAACGACTTGCCATCGCGGGCGATTTCGATCAGGTCGTTGAGGCGATGTTCGATGGTGGACTGGGTGCTCATGGCGTCGCTCCTGTGTGCTCGAAAGTCAGTGGAGAATGGCAGTGCATCTGCATTGCCTTCGACCCCACTGTGTGCAATCGCGTGTGCCAACCAGGTGAGCACGAATTGATGCACGCATCACCATGCGAAACACCTGCTGACTTCGTCATTTCAAACATCGTCGGCTTTCACGGAATCTGAGCGCGTTGCACGCGTTACCACGGTGCGGTGACGATGATCAGAGTGACCAGCAGCGCGATTGCCAGGATCACCAGCAGCACGTGCCATTGCTTCCAGGTGGGTCTCGGCTTTCCAGGCGTATTCATCGATGGGCTCCTGCGCGGGCGGGGAATGGGGTTGCCAGACTGAAGCGCAACGGCATCGCACAACGTCGACGTGAGGTGCACGTTTCGTGCAGACCTTGCTGAGACATCCGGCCGCATCGGCCTTCCGCACCCCCGTTGCGTGCCTGGCAGCATGTTCAGCAAGTACCACACCCGACACCGCCAGCAGGCTGCCACCCAGCACCCCCATCCGCTGAGTGACTCACCCAGCAGCATCACCGCCAGTGCGGCGGTCACGATCGGCACCAGGTTGAAGAATCCCGAAACGCGCGCCGCGCCCAAGCGCGAAAGACCGGTCATCCAGCTGAGGGGCGCAAGGATCGATGCACACACCGCAGCGAAACCGAAACAGCCCACCGCGGTCAGGTTGTTCACTCCGGCAGCTGCACCGGCAGCAGGATCAGCGACGCCGCCGTGGCCTGCAGGAACAGTGACTCCAGCACCATCAGCGGAATCTTCCGGCACCGCATCAGCACGATGCAGGCGGCAAATGCACGGCCGAATCCGTGGCCGAGATCGCGCAGCAGCATCACATGAGCGTGCGCACGCTGGAGCGCATGGCGCGCAGTGAACCGGGCATGTCACTGGGCGACTGGCGTGGGCGTGTGAAGTTCGTGCGCGCCACCGAGGCGCTGTGCACACGCAAGCCGATCAGCCGCATCGCCGGGGAGCTTGGCTATTCAGGCGTCAGCGCGTTTGCCGAAATGTTCAAGCGGCACGCGCAGTGCACGCCCGATCAGTATCGGCAGCAGCATCGGGCCGCGTGAAGGCCCGCATCGAGGGCTGTCGATTTCCCGCCCCGTCGCTCGTCGGAACAGGAAAGGCAGGCCCATCGGCCTGCAGGAGCGCTCCAATGCCGCCGATCCTCACCGCCTTCGCCAACTCCCCCGACCGCGGCCAGGGCCTGGCCCGTGACATGCGCGTGCGCTGGGCGCTGGAGGAACTGGCCGTGGCCTATGACGTACAACTGCTCGGCTTCGCCGAGCTGAAGCAGCCCGCGCACCTGGCACGGAATCCGTTCGGGCAGATTCCCACGTGGCAGGAGGGCGACCGGACCCTGTTCGAATCCGGCGCCATCGCCCTGCACCTGGCCGAACAGCACCCCGGCCTGCTGCCGCGCGATCCGGACGCCCGCATGCGCGCGATCATCTGGGTGTTCGCTGCGCTGAACACGGTGGAGCCGCCGATCATCGAGCGCTCAATGGCCTGGGTACTGGAACGCGAGCAGCCCTGGTACGCGCAACGGCTGCCAATGCTCGACGAGCGGGTCCGGACGCGGCTGGTCCAACTATCGACGTGGTTGGCCAGGACAACGTGGCTGGACGGCGAATTCAGCGTGGGCGACCTGATGATGGTCTCGGTGCTGCTGCGCCTGAAGAGCAGCGGCCTGCTCGACGAGTACCCACAGGTCGCCGCCTATGTGACCCGGGCCACGCAGCGGCCCGCCTACCAGCGTGCGTTCGCTGCGCAGCTGGCGGTTTTCCAGGACGCCTAGCGCTGCGCCTCCTCCCAGGTAACAAGGGGCCAGCAGTCACGCAGGCCCCATGCGTTACTTCAATCGACGCGATCTCCAGTTCAGGTAACCCCGCCAGCCAAAGGGAGCACTAAAAAGCGCAACCGCGCCGCACGCCAGCAGACCGTTGAACATCCAAGGGGTCAGCTCCGGGGAACCTGCCGACATGGATGGAAACACGAACCCGCATAGCAGTGCTCCCACAAAGGAAGTACCGAATATGACCGTGGAACCCAGGCCTGGTGAAACTCGCATCGATCTATTCCTCATCAGTTCCGGTTGCAGGTCACCTTGACCTCGGTCAGCCTGATCGTGCTGGTGCAGGTGACAGACTGATTGCCTGCCCCCGTCACCGGGACACCGATGTTGTTGAGCGCATTGACGAAGCTTCCCATATCGGTGGCATTGCCATTCGGGAATTCGAAGCGATGCGTAACGCCGCCTCGCCCCTCGCTCAACTGTGTAACGCTAAGCGGAATGGAGTTACCGAACCTGTCCTTGTAAAGGAGGGCGTTGGGCTCCCAGCGACGGTTGATCATGCTGTAGTTGTAGGAAGCGGTAGACCCGTCAGCATAGCGGATCTTCTGCGGCGCCCAGACATCGATGCCAAGCGAGTACGCGCCAGAAGCCAGGTAGATGTAAGTCTCGAAACGCTGCCCCAGATGCTGGCTGACCGCATCCCTTCTCTGCGGATTCTGGATGTCATCGTACACATTGGTCGGGTAGCCGGGCTCAGACAGGCTGATCACCGATTGAGCGACTATGCGCTTGAACTGAAGATAGTTGATCGCCGGTTGCTCGACCGGGAGCTCGTCGATGATGACGAAGGGTTCGCAATCCATCGCGCCGGGTTCCATTTTGTCGCAACGGATGCCGCCTTCGCGATCACGCATGACGCTGAACTTTCGTGCCATGTTGCCCGATGGATTCAGTATGTAGAGGATCCTGTGCGACGGCATACTTCATGAGCATCGCGCGCCACACGCGATGTCACTACCGCTTTGAAGGATTGAGAGCGCTTGCCATACCCGGCACTTCTCCCGCAGCGACGACACTGTCAGTGCAACCTGCGCCGGCAGGCGGCCTGCACCAGCATCAGCTGCGCCACCAGGACCAGCATCGCGCAGCCCGACAGCAGCCACGGATCGATGTACCACTGTTCGTTGAAACTGAAGTCGCCGGCGGAAATGCGCTTCCAACCGTTGAAGTGCTGCATCGCCGCCACCACGAACGCGAAGGCGCCCGCGCTGTACGACAGCCAGGGCACCACGATGCCGCCCGGGCGCGCGAACAGCGTCAGCAGGCCCAGCACGCCGATGACCGTGCGCTGCACGCGGCAATATGGGCAGACATAGGCCATCCCGCTCCATTCCACCGCCCAGGCCAGCAGGCTGACCAGCACGGCCGCGGCCGCGGCGATATACAGCATCGTGGGCGTGATCGTCCTGCCTGCATCGTGTGCCATCCCGCGCTCCTTCGTTCAAAGACCCCGGCAGGGTAGCAGCGTGGCAGGTTCAATCCTTCTTGAAGACCGTGCGCTTGCCGATCGGGCTGCCCTTGCGCGCCGTCGGTCGCGCCAACCCGGGAATCAGGAAGTCGGTGACCTTGTGGCCCTTCTGGATCCTGGAAGCGAGCCAACGCGGCATGCGCCCGCGACCGGACCAGGTCAGCCGCTTGTATTCCGGGTCTCGGTATTTGGCGGCCACTTTGCCGGTTCTGCGCCGTGCCGGTTTCCGGCTGGGTGCGGCCGCTTCGATGGCTTCATCGCCAAAGAGTTCTTCGAGGGTATATCCCGCTTCCGCCGCGGCGGCTTTCAGCATACGCCGCACCGCGCTGGCAGGACGGCGGTTGGAAATCAGCTGCTTCCGCTGTTCAGCGGCAACCACCAAGGCGCCCAGCTCCCGCAGGCTGAGCGATTCAATATCGATCGTCATGCTGGAAAGGTCTACTGCCGCGCGGCGCCTGTCAAGGCGGCTTGCCCCCGCGTAGACACGGGCTTCACTGCGGGTGGGCTCCGATCGCCTTCGTCGGCCATCCCCGAGGACATCCCTGTGAGCACCTCATCGCATTCGCTTGCCTACCTGCTTGCGCGCATCCTGCTGATGGCGCTGTTCCTGGTCTCCGGGCTGGGCAAGCTCGGCGATCTCAGCGGCACCCAGGCCTATATGGAAGCCATGGGCGTGCCCGGCATCCTGCTGTGGCCAACGGTCGCCTTCGAGATCGGCAGTGGCCTGTGCATCCTGCTTGGCTTCCAGACCCGGCTGGTGTCGATCGTGCTGGTGGGCTTCAGCCTGGTCACCGCTTTCATCTTCCACCACAACTTCGCCGACCAGACCCAGCAGATCATGTTCCTGAAGAACCTGGGGCTGGCCGGTGGGTTCCTGCTGCTGGCCTGCACCGGGGCCGGGCGCTACAGCATCGACGGGCGCGGTCGGCGCGGGTAAGCCTCGATTCGAGGTGTGCACGCGCTGGCGGCGAAGTTCGGCCTCTGGCGCCAGCGTGTGGATCACCTTGCCCTGTGCATCCAGGAACTCGATGGCACCGTAACCCTCGGCCGTGAGGGTCCGGCCACGTTGAAGGCGCGCTTGTACTGCAGGCCATCGATGATCGGCGCCGGCGTCTTGACCTGGGTGATTCGCCAGCGTCGGACGCGAATGCCGGAACGCATTGCGATGCAGCCAGAACGAAGAACGTACAAGCACTGCGCATCATGCGATCTCCTGTCGGGATCGGAATCAGCATCCGCACGCCAAGCATGCCTGTGGTCGACGACCCCGCGCGGCACACCGGCATGCTGGCGATGGGTCGATACCATCCCGTCAACCACGCCCCCCGACGTCGGCCTTCCCCCTGTGCACGCCGCCGGATACGGAAATGATCCCGGCATGCGGACGGGGACATGCCGACAATGCCCTGGAACACCTTGCGGAAGGCGCTCACGTCGTCGTATCCAACTCTCACTCGCGCGGCGTTGGATTACCTGTCCCGCTGCGGGACCGCATCGTCACTCGAATTCTTAACTCTTCAGAATTCGACCAAGCCACCTTTGTCCCAGATGGCCCACAAGACAGCATGATGGCGCCCTACGGATTCAGGAATTTCGTTCATCTTCATGCGTGACATCGGACAGTTCTACGTAATCAGCGTCGAGGGAGTGACGCGGGCAGACGGCACCCTGCTGCAGGTCACCCGAATCGATTGCTCCTGCATCAAGTGTTCCTGGCAGTTCAGGGCCATTCCCAACCATGGCCTTGTCGATCTCGACGGTGCGGCTGCCCTCAGTTGCCCAACCTGCGGCAATCACCAGTCAGTCAGCCGCGCACGGCTTGAAGAGCTCAATCGACGCAGCGACGAATAGCCTGCACTTCAACCATCCATCAACACAGCACCGACACGACCGATACCCGGTGGGCCCTATCGTTCGCCAACAAGCACCCCCCGGCATTCCCATGAGTCATACCGGCATTTTTCAGATCACCGATCTCACCTACAAGGCTGGGGAGCAGGGCGACCTGGCCCGCGCACTGCAGATCGTCGCCACCTGCACCGCCTGCGGATCGACGAGCGTGTGGGACGAGCATGAGATGGAACACGTTGCCGGTGGAACCGTGCTCTCATGCCGTGGCTGTGGTGTCCGCCAGGCCATCAGCAACGCGCGCCTTTCTGGCTGCCCATCCGACATCCGCCATCCGCGCCGCTGAGCGGCGCGCAGTTCGTACTGCGTAGCCGCCGGCAGGGGGCAGTCGTTCACTCGGCTTTTACAACGCTGCGACGTTTCAGGCGACAACGCGCACTGATGCATCTGCCTGCATCCAAGGGCCGCGCCAGCGCGTATGTAGGATGCCCGCGCCTTGCGGGCATCCCATAGAGGAACGCGCCGTGAAAGCCCTTCAGCGGATAGCCGCCACAGTCAGCTTCGCCGTACTCGTCTCAGCCACTTCAATGAGCTTCGCCGCCAGTACCGTGATGGTCGGCGGGGCGGAAATGTATCCCACCAGGACCATCGTCCAGAACGCCATCAACTCCAAGGACCACACGACCCTGGTCGCTGCGGTCAAGGCAGCGGGCCTGGTCGATACCCTCAATGGCGCCGGCCCCTTCACCGTCTTCGCGCCCACCAATGCAGCCTTCACCAAGCTGCCCGCAGGTACGGTCGATACGCTGGTGAAACCTGAAAACAAGGCACAACTGACCAAGATCCTGACCTACCACGTGGTGCCAGGCAATTACAGTTCAGCGCAGCTGATGGCCGATGCCAGGAAGCACGGCGGCAAGGCCACGCTGAAGACCGTTGAAGGTGAATCCCTCACCGTCGCACTGCATGACGGCAAGCTGTGGGTCATCGATGCCAAGGGCGGCAAGGCGGGGATCAGCATTGCCGACGTCGGCCAGTCCAATGGCGTGATCCACGTGATCGACACCGTGTTGATGCCGAAGTAGTTGCATGCAGCAGGACGAGCACATGCGCGGCAGCCGCATCGCGGCTGCCGCTGTCGCCTTCCTTGAACCAGAATCGCGGCTGCAGGGCAGATGACACGCCATCGCATCGCTCCTGAAGCACCCGGCAGCCTTGATATCCCTCATCCACCAGAAGCAGACCCTGGATTCCAGGTGATTACCTGGACGTCGTAGATCTCGCACTCGGTTTGGTCCATGGGCTCCCAATGGTCGCTCGCCAACTCAAAGAAGGCATCCGGCACATCCATGGAAAACGTTGGGCCTTTCTCGCGATTGCGCTGGCGGACGCGATCACGACGAACGTCACGTGGGGCATCCAGGAGATACACGGCCAGATCGTAGCCCGCCTCCCTGACCTGCGCGTAGAAGCTCTCGCGGCTGGCTCTCTCCACCAGACCCAGCTCGAGTACAACGTCGCGACCCGTATCGAGCACTTCGCAGGCTGTGATCCATATCTGCGCCATGCAACGCGCCTTCCTTGCGGCATACCATTCCATCAGGTTGGCGGCGGGACGGTCCGGGCTGTACAGCCGTACGAACCACGCGTCCAGAATGAATCCTGCAGCCGTGTGCAGACTTCGCAGCTCGGCAACAAACGTGGATTTGCCCGCACCGACGGGCCCTTCGACCAGGTGAATCGTTGCCATCGTGGTTGAGCCATCCTTCATTGCATTCAGAGACAGACCGGCCATCAGAGACCAATCGCTGTTTCGGAGGTGATAGCAGAGGTGAGGGGTATGACCATGGACATCCGTGACACTGACGATCAGGCTCACCTGGACCGCTGGCAACCCCGCGCTCCTGCCCCACGTGAATTCTGCCCGCGGCACAAAAATGAGCACCTGGGCGGAACCCAAGTGCCATTCCTGCGGTGGGCCCACCAGCACTCACACTACCCACATTTCGCGGGATTCGTGCATGACGGAGCGTCCATCCCGAGAATCCTACATGTCGCCACTCCCAAGACACGCTGGTAGGGCCGGGCCGCCATCATTCACGATTGCCTGCACTGGTCTCAGTTATGCCCCCGAAAACAGGCCGACAATTTGATGCTGATTGCGATGAAAGAGAGCAATGTCTCCACGATTGATCATGTCGCAATCCACATGGCAGTAAGGAAGGGAGCCCCTGACATGTCATGCCGATTGCAGCACTGGTCAGGACGGGCCGATACATCCCCCCACCTACATCACTCCCCCGAACCTCACTTCGGTTTTCGTAGCGGCTGGATTCAGGCGGCCAAGTCAACTGGTGATGCAGGGGATCCAAGCGCACCCCCACCATTGTGTCGCCTTTCGCCTGCTTGGCGCTGACCTGCGTACACCGCAACGCCGAGGGTGACTATGTGAGATCAAAGCATTGCCACCATCTTCGATGCACCCCGCTCCACGCTCCACGCCGAAGGGGTTGACGCCATGCAAATACTTCCATAAAGAAATTGCATACAAGGATGGTGGCGGAGAAATTCGATGGGGGCATTTCCTGTTTTCGCGTGCGCTGCGATCAAGGACCAGCGGGGCTGGTCTAGGCCCGACGCCAATGGCGACAGATGCCCGGCTGGGGGGGGGCATAGCCACTGGAACCGATTGCGGACATCGCCTCATTTCGAGGCTGAGCGACATCGCGACTGTGCATCAATGGCGCGAGGTATGCCGTGGCAGATAACCTCTTTCGCAGAGAGGCTTCACCTGAAGATCAGCATAGTGGCCTCGGCGAGACCCTGCTTGCCGGACCACCTTCTCGCTGGCTATGGCTTTGCCTGATCCTTCTGCTAACGACTGCTATGGGCCTGTTCCTGGTCCTAGGCCAATACACCCGCCGAGAAACGGTGACGGGTCAACTGGTGCCCGCTAGCGGACTGATCAATATCACCGCTCTTAGCCCGGGAACAGTCGCGCGACTACATGTTGAAGATGGCCAATCCATACAGGCAGACGAAGTCCTGATGGAGATCTCAAGCGATCAGGACACGGTTCGACTTGGTGCAACCCGAGCATCAATTGATGAGCAGCTTGCGGAAAAGGAGGGGCGCTACAGGGCCGATCTCGTTTCCCAGGATTCTGTCGCCCGGCATCAGCGAGAGGCGCTGGTTGCTCGCGAATCGCTCATACGACGACAGCTGGACCAAGTCGGCGAACAGGTTGCATTGCAGGCTGAGGAAGTTGAAGGCTCGCAGGCGCTCTTGGAGCGGATCGAGCCTTTGGGAAAGGGTGGATACATTTCGGCATTTGAGATTCAGCGGCAGCAAGCGGTGGTACGTGCCGCACGCTCCCGGAAGGCAGAACTGCAGCGGCAGGGGCTCGAACTCCAGCAACAGCTTGCTGCCGCCCAGGAGTCCTTGGCGAAACTTCCGCTAGAGGACGCAACTCGCCGAAACGAAATCGTGCGAGAGCTTGCCGACGTAGCTCAATCGCAGGCCCAAAACGATCTACAACGCGGCACACTGTTTAGAGCGAGACAAGGAGGTGTCGTCGCAGCTCTACTTGTTAAGACCGGTCAAATGGTGAGTGCCGGTCAGCCCATGATAACGATACTGCCTGGCGACGCGAAGCTGCAGGCGCAGCTCCTTATTCCTAGTCGTGCAATTGGATTCATCGCTCCAGGCAATCGCGTCATCCTCCGCTATGAGGCATTTCCGTACCAGAAATTTGGTCAGCAGTACGGAAGGGTATCCATCGTCTCCCGAAGCGCACTGACGCCAGCGGAACATTCCGCTTTGACTGGCCGACTACCGCCAGCGGATCAAGGACCACTCTATCGAGTAGATGTAGAGCTGGACCGGCAGTACGTTTCCGCATATGGGATCAAGGAGTCGATCCGGCCTGGGATGGCGCTACAAGCAGATGTGCTTATAGAGCGGAGACGCCTTATCGAATGGTTGTTTGAGCCGCTTTTTGGCATCCAGAGACGTGTGTTCGAGGAAAACTCCAATGGCTGATGGCTCCGCATCGGCAGAGCGGAGGCGCCCCGATCGACATTCGCGAGCGGACGTCCGGGCCGAACTCCGTTTTGGGTGGCGTCGCGATACGCCATTGATTCTGCAGGCAGAGACCGCTGAATGTGGACTGGCCTGTCTAGCCATGGTCGCGGGGCATCACGGTCATCATGTGGATATGCTGGGAATGCGGGCGAAATTCGGATCGTCCCAGAAGGGCGTCACGCTGAGGCAGATGATGCATTTGGCGACGGCACTCGGCATGGAGGGGCGCCCGCTGAAGCTCGATCTTGGCAACCTATCAAGATTGAAGCTGCCCTGTATCCTGCATTGGGGCATGAATCATTTCGTCGTGCTGTGCAAGATTGGCCCTCGATCGGCTGTAATTCACGATCCGGCACGAGGTGTCCGAAAGCTCGATCTTCTGGAGGTGTCAAGCCAGTTCACCGGTGTCGCTTTGGAGCTCATACCAGGCGCCGACTTCCGTCCAGCGCACAGATCCCCATCTATTTCACTTCGGCGACTGGCAGGTACCATCCAGGGACTCGTGCCGGCTTGCCTCCAAGTTCTGGGGCTTGCACTGGCGCTAGAGGCATTCATTCTCATTGGACCATTCTATCTCCAGTGGACGATGGATCAGGTCATCGTATCCGCTGATAGAGATCTTCTTTCGCTGCTGGCGATTGGTTTCGCAATTGTTGCGGTCTTCCAGGTTGTCATCACGGCACTACGCGCCTGGCTACTCAGCTGGATCAGTGCAACAACATCTGCGCAATGGATGAGCAACATGGTTGGGCATCTCCTCCGGCTGCCCTTGGCTTGGTTTGAGAAGCGGCAGGTGGGGGACATCGTCTCGCGACTTGGCTCAGTCCAGATCATCCAAAGTACGCTGACAGTCCAGTTCATCGGCTCACTGTTGGACGGGCTGATGTCACTTGTCGTTCTTTTGATAATGACCTTCTACAGCCCTGGATTGGCGGCGCTGGTAGCGGGCCTATTTCTACTTTACACGATGCTTCGATGGGTGTTCTTTGCTCCGTTGTGGAGGGCAAACGAAGATCAGATTGTTCATGCGGCACGCCAGCAGGGCGAAATCCTAGAGAGCATCCGAGGAATTCTTCCGATCAAGCTGGCCAATCAGCAGAATGTGCGACGCGCACGCTATGCCAATGCTTCGGTTCAGGTAATAAACCGCGGAATCCGAATTCAGCAACTGAATATTTCTTTCGGAATTATCAACGGCCTTATCTTTGGCCTGGGCAGAGTCGCACTGATCTGGATAGCTGCTTCTCTGGTCATGGATGAGAAGTTCTCTGTTGGCATGATGGTTGCATTTGTCGCCTTCGCAGACATGTTTATTCATAGATCTACTTCTTTGGCGGATAAGTGGGTGGATTTCAGGATGCTTAGATTGCACGCGGAACGGTTGTCCGATATCGCCCTCAGCGAACAGGAGAGCCCCGACGGAGTCGACTCGTGCCACGTGCCGGACGATTCGAGTGTCGAATTCAAGAATGTCAGTTTCCGCTACTCCGACGGAGAGCCCTGGGTGTTGAGAAACTGTAGTTTTAAAGTGGAATCGGGTCGTTCAATCGCCATCACTGGAGTGTCAGGGAGCGGCAAGACGACACTCGCCAAGATCATGCTCGGCCTACTGAAGCCTAGCGAAGGAGAGGTGATCTTTGGAGGACAGAAAATTGATGATATGGGTCACGGACGATTCAGAGGCCTGGTCGGTGCAGTCATGCAGGAAGATCAGCTGTTCGCCGGAACGATCGGGGACAACATCAGTTTTGGTGATCAGGACTCAACCGATGAGCGCATCAGGGAGGCGGCGACGCTCGCTGCAGTGAGCGACGATATCGAGGCGATGCCAATGGGCTACAGAACTCTGGTAGGCGACATGGGTTCCAGCCTGTCTGGAGGGCAGAAGCAGCGAGTGATCCTCGCTCGAGCGCTATATCGCCGCCCCCGTCTGCTGGTCCTGGATGAGGCAACCAGCCATCTGGACCTCGAGTGTGAGCGGCGCGTCAATGCGGCCGTGAAGATGTCGAGCATGACCCGGGTGGTGATCGCCCATCGGCTGGAGACAATACAAAGTGCAGACGAACGGTTCGAGATAAAGCACCGGGAGTGCTGAGCAATGCTGAGTCTGAGGATTCAAGGAAGTGGCTGTGGACGGGGTGATATGCGCGTAACTGTCGGCAAAGCTCTCATTCGACTGGTGCCCATAGCTCCAAAGCCATGGGCGCTGTTGGCAACCTTGCTCATGTTGGCTCTGCCCACGGCAAACGCATGGGCAGGGAAGCGTGATTGCCTCGCGTCCGGCCTTGAGGTTGACACAGCCATGTCAAAGGCGACCTTGCGAGTGACCTCGCTGGGTACGCCCAAACTCAACCTGCAGGAGTGGCAAGCGTCGAAGAGCGCCCGCCCGGACGAACACGTCTATACCTTGGATATCAGCAGGAGCCGGCTTCCGGAGGGAAGAAAGTATCCGCTGATCATCAGGTTGGCGCCCTCCACTGTCATGATCAACCTACAGCCTCTGATCAATCCTGACGATCCGCAGTTTGAACGCCTATGTGGCGATATCGATCCAGGAGCCTCACAGCACCCAGCAAGCTCTCCAGTGACGGTGTTCGAAGGCTACGCATTCTTCAGCGATGGGCGGCCAGTACCCGTTCCAACGATGCTGGCCGATCAAGGCGTGCCACAGGTGTTCAGGAGCCAGTATAAGAATTGGCTGGAGAAGGCCCAGAAGTTCTATGGGCGTGCCCTCGGACCTGAGCAGCACAGCGTGAGCTCTGTAATCTTCTTGCTTGAGCAGGGCGCCAATACCCAGCAGGGCTGCCACTTCAGCGGAAGCTCATTGCCCGGACTGCTGCTGATTGGCCTTCGTGCGGGTTGCCTGGACACCTCAAAGGGCTTTCCAAAAGACTTATCTCACTTCATTGCCCATGAAGCATTTCATCAATGGAATCAAGATGTGCAAATGATGGAGTCACTCCCACAGCAAAGCAGAATGATGCTGCTCGAGGGCGGGGCAGAAATGGCAGCAAGCCTGTTTCTTTCGGAGGAGACTGGGAGCAAGGAGCAAGGGATCACGCGCGACGTGGGCGCAGCTGCAGAGTCATGTATCGACCAGGCAGAGTACAGGAAGCGACCATTGAACGACCTGATCAGTGAGGGCAAGTATCAACTCGCCTACTCCTGCGGGATGGTCTACACGTTCCTCAACCTCGTCCGGACAGATTCTGATCCAGCAGCTGCTCTGGGCACGTTCTGGAAAAGTACCCTGCAGGATAACTCCTCGTCTCGTTTCAATGAACGCACCGACTTCAATGAGGCATTCGGTGCGCGATCGTCGGTGCAGAACGCCATGATCGAACTTCTAGCCCAGAATGGCTACGCGCTTCGCGAAGCGATCAGCGGCTTGAGCAAGGACCAGCAGTTCCGCATTGCCGCCGAACTGATGCGAGAGGTTTCACGCAACGACTGCCAAGGGAACTACGGCCTGTTTACCGGTGGCGGGGTGATTGTGCTTGATCCCGAAGTGAAGACCTGCAGCTCTCTGAGGCCTGGGGGAAAACCCGCGGCAATAGATGGGTTTGATTTTAGAGAGCATGTGTTGGACGCTCGATCTGCATGGATTTCTGCTTGCCGGAATGGAGGAGCAGTGCGCATCGACTACTCCGACAGCTCTGCGAAACGGTCGATCGTGTCGTGCCAATCCCCCCCAAGGTCCCTGTACACGCCGTTTCATCTTTCCCGAATCACGCCAAGGGGGCGACCATGATCGACGTACTCAACAGCGACACATCTTCCCCGATTCAGAAGCTACATGAGCTGCAGGTCATCATCAAGATCGCCGAGCGCTGCAACCTCGCTTGCAGCTACTGTTACTACTTCTTCATGGGCGATGATTCCTACAAGGGCCGTGATCCGATCATGAAGCCTGACAAATTCTCAGCCGTCGCTGATTACATCAAGCGTGGCGTCGAGGATCTAGGCATCAGGAATGTAAACATCGTCTTCCACGGCGGGGAGCCCACCCTCATGAGGGCTCGCGATTTCAGGGGACTGGTTTCTGCTCTGCGTGAGACGTTGACCCCCATATGCGGGTTGAGTCTTGGCATACAGACAAATGGATATCACCTTACGGCCGAGTGGGAAGATCTGATTTCAGAGTTCAGTATTTCCGTTGGCATCAGTCTTGATGGTCCGGCTGAGTACAACGATAGATTCCGGGTAACCCATAAGGGGAAGGGATCGCATGAGAAGATCGCGCGCACGGTTGGGCGACTTCACGAGTTGGAGGCCGAGCGAAAGATCAGTGCAATCGGCGTACTAAGTGTGCTTGGACGCGACATCCCGATTGAAGAAACATTTGATCACTTCGTTGAGGAGCTCAAGTTCCGTCATATGGGGTTCCTGTTGCCGGACAGGAGTCATGATGAACCATTCGTCGATGGAGAGACCCCAGACGAGTACGGAGATCTACTGATAGGCCTCTTCAATAAGTGGCTGAGCCACCAGGACATCTCTGTGAGGGAAGTAACGAAGGTAATTCGCTACTTTCAAGAGTATGCGCCTGCACGCGCCGCGGCCACGGACGTATTCGACAAACGAACCCATGTGGTGGTGATCCAGAGCACGGGCGAAGTGAGTTGCGATGACTCGTTGATTCCCGCATTGGAGTGGCGATCCTCGCAGCGTTCGTACTCAATCTTCGGTTCGTCGCTCTATAGCTTCGTCAATGACCCAGGCCTTGTGGTACTTGATCGGGCGCGAGCAAACCTCCCCGATGACTGTTTCAACTGCAGGTGGGTGAGAATATGCGGAGGGGGCGCACTAGAGAATCGCTTTAGCCGCACTCGACAGTTCGATAATCCAAGCGTCTATTGTGCTGGACTGAAGAAGTACTACTCACATGTAGTTGATTTTCTGATCGAGAACGGATATCCGGAGGCAGCGATTCAGGAGCGCCTGAAGGCTGACGAGGTCATGCAGCCCACCTTCGCCATCTAAGCAGTGTGCTGGACCTGAGCGGTGATTGCTTGGCAATCCTGCTCTCTCGCTTCACCGAGGCTCATGCCTGTTGTACCCGTCGATCCCGACCGCGGTCGACGGAAATCAAGGGAAGTGCGGTCAATTGTTGATCTACAATCAGAAGGGAGTTCGCGATGAATGCAAGCGACAAGAAGTCACAGGGTGAAGAATTGGTCGCGCGGCTGCTGACGCCGCAGGAGACCGATGCCGTCGCTGGTGGCGGGTTCGAAACCTATGCGCAGAATACAGGTGGGTATTGCAAATTCGACCAGAAAAGCGGCGGATATGACCAGAAGTGCGAGACGCCTAGCTTTTCCTGAGATATTCAACTTCTAATCTTGCTGCGTGACGGGGTGTCCTATGGCCACCCCGTCTTTACCGGTACTTTCATGCAATATCGATATCTTGGAAGGACGGGCTTGAGCGTGTCTGTACTCAGCCTTGGCACCTGGCTTAGTGTTGGTCAGCGGCTGAGTAATTCGGATGGCGCCAGGTTGCTATCGCAGGCTTACCATAGAGGAATCAATCTGTTTGATACCGCCCAGAATTATGGCTGGGGTGGGGCGCAGACGGAGCTGGGGCGTGCGATAAGAGATGCCGGCTGGCAGCGCGACACCTACTCCATCTGTAGCAAAGCATTCTACGGGGCAAAGCCGGACGACCAGCTCAAGCCGACTCAACGCGGTTTGGGCCGCAAGCACCTGGTGGAGGAGTGTGATGCTGCGCTGACACGGCTGGGCTTGGAGTACCTGGATATCTATCTTTGCCATTCACAAGATGCAAATGTGAGTGTTGGAGAGATCGTATGGACGATGCACTCGTTGATTGTGCAGGGCAAGGTGCTGCATTGGGGGACGTCGAAGTGGCCTGCTGGACTGGTGGCGGAGGCGCATGATTTCGCTCTTTCCAATCATCTGATTGGCCCGTCCGTCGAGCAGCCTGAGTACAACCTGGTCGCTACCAGAGCTGTGGAGGAAGATCTACCAGACCTGATTGATCGATATGGCATGGGGTTGCTCACTTGGTCGCCATTGAAGCAGGGCATACTCGCTGGTCGCTACGACCAGGGCATCCCGCCTGGCTCGAGACTGTCCTTCCGGGACTTCACGACGTTGAGGGATCATGCGGGTGAGGCACAATTCCTGCGATGGGTCGAAGCTGCAAAAGGCATCGAGAGAATTTCCAAGGCTCTGGGAGTATCTCGCGCCCAGCTTTCCATTGCGTGGTGCTTGCAAAACAGGCTCGTCAGTAGTGTCCTGCTCGGTTGTTCGGAGGGCACGCAACTAGCCGAATGTCTGAAATCAGTAGACGTCGCGAGCTCCATCACTCCAGAGTTGTGGCTGGAGTTGCACTCGCTGGGTCAGTGCTGATCTCATGCGCCAGCCGAGGAGTCGGGAGAGATCCGTCCGCCGTTGATACCAGAGCGACATCCAGCGTTGGATTCGCGCACGCAGGAGCGCTCTGCAGTGGACGCCCGAAGATGCAGGGCAACCCGCGGCCAACTGTGACAGCAGCGGAGCGTAAACGGTCACCGAGCGGTCACCGGGTCGCGCCGGCTTGACGAAGAAGGCGCTGCGGATGATTCTAAGTGCCTGATTCGATGGCCCACCAGCAACCACATAGATCTAATAAGTCATTGATCTAGCAAGCCTAATGCGTACCTAAATCTACTTTGGACTCACAAAGCGACTCACTTGTCCCGTGGCTAGTCGGTGCCTGCTCTTGCCATCGCTCCAAACGTGAAGAGACTATTCAGTCACAGCCCATGGAGACTGACGGTGGCAAGAAAGCCCGTTCTGGATGAATTCGAGTACTTGGAGAGCCGAGGGTGGACGTCGGAGCTCGTGGTCGACAAGTCCCATTTCAGCGCCTTAGACCGGCTGGAGGGGAGCTTCACACGGATCGGGGGCCGGGGTAGTTCGGAGCTAATTGAGCTGTCCCAGGAGAACTTGGACTTCGTGGAGGGCCACTTGAGGCAGGCCAAGGCTCATCATGCGGAAGGCAGCTTAGAGGACGCGTGGTTTCATCTGCTTCAGGCGAGCAATACGCTGTCCTATCACCGAGGCATCCGCGAAGGACGGTTTCAAGCAAGCAAGGTCGACCGACCAGCCCGCGCCGGGAAAAGAGGGGGTAAGGCAAAAGCGGCCAACCTCACCGAGAATCTTGATGCGATAGCAGCCAAGTTGAAAGCGCACCATTTAAAGGCCGCTTTCAGGACAATCGAAGGTCTTGAGCTTAAGGCTCAGGAATTTGGCGACGAGCACGGTATGAGCTCAAACCAGGCTGATTGGCTTTCGAGGCTCAAGAAGAGGCCCGCCATGCTGGAATTGGTAGCTAAGCTGCGTTCGGCGCGTTGACCACCGGCCCCGCGAGGGGGCCGGCAGCATCTCGCTTATTCGACGGATTGAACGCCGCCGTACGGACCACCGGAACCAAACGTCCGGGTGCCCTTGGCGGGGCGGAAGCGGAGGTAATAGTCCTGCTTGGTGAGGTAGAACATCGCCTCCTCGACGTTGGCCCAAGCCATATCGTCATTACGCGCGACCATCCCTATGCCACAGCGTTCGTACGCCTCCTTGTTCTTGTTGCAGCTGAAGTACATGCCGTTACCGCCGGTGACAAAGTTCTTCCAGTAGTGTCCCAATGCGTCAGCAATAGTGATGTCCTTGGCCAGTTCCTGGCCATCGAAGAAGATGGCCATGTGGAAATGGCTGCCCTTCTCCAAACCGTACTCAAGGCGCCAGATGTAGCCAGCGAGATCCTTCGAGTACGGCCCGTTGCGGAGGTACGTGACAAATGCGTCACGGTGACGCTGCACCTCACTGATAGGCAGATCCTGAGCACAGAAGCCGAGATCCGTCAGGATCTTCGAGAAGTAGCCCAAGTCCAATCGAATGATCAGCAACTTGGAGTAGCCCTGGCGCAACTGATGCAGCAGCTCGCGTGTGCTGCTGCGGTTCTTGCGCTCAGCGCGACGCATGTTCGCTAACGCGGTGCCCAGTGCGGCGCCCTTAGTGAATGCCCGCATCTTCGCCACAGCAGCATTGAGAGGAGCAACGTCCTCTGCGATGAGCCTCCCACTGCACTTGAAGCGTACGGGCGCGCTGAAGCGCTTGAAGATGGTGAAGAGCGGGCTGTGGCGATGGGCAGGGAAGTGGCGCGCGATCTTGGCCAGGTCAGCCTTGAGGCAGGTTCGGAACTGCTGAGCCAGATCATCCTGCAAGACGAGACCCGTGGAGCTCACCTTAAACAGGTCTCCTTTGCTGCGCATCAGCCTTCCCATCATGTCCACGATCTTTTTCACGGCATAGATCGCGCTCTGCTCACTGGTGATGACGGGCCGACCGTATTCATCCCAGAGGTACGTTCGCCGCGTGATTGACACGCTGTTTCCTGCGATACCCATGTAACTTCTTCCAATTCTTTTGTTGATAACAACGTTCATTCCTGCCGGCTTTTCATCGCCGTTTACAGGGAACGTCACGTGAATCCGGCCTCATTAGGAACCAAGCCGGTTTGCTGATTGGGAAAGTTAGAGCTTCCTAGCGGCCCACCTCCCTAGCCTGCATGAGGCTGCGCACGTAGTCGTCCACCTCGTGCTCGATGAAGCCCACCAAGCCGCCCTGACGAACACGCTTGGGGAAGGACGGCTTGAACGACGGCGAGTTCTCGTTGCAGAAAGCGTAGAAGGTGGAGCGGCCGATCCCGAGGCGCCTCTGCGCCTCTTCACGGCTGATCACACAGAGCGACTTGTTGCTAGCGAGCGGCATTTCCTGATCCTCATCTGGTTGCGACGAGGGGAGCTTAGGCAGCCCAGATCGAGCTGGGGAGCGCGCTAGCGGCGGTAAACTTTTACTCCACCACTTCGCAAGTCATTGATTTCAATGGAGCAGGTAGTGCCAAGCATCGATATGGAGCCAGAAGGAACTAGATTTCTTTGACCCGGAACCAAATTTGAACAGGGAAGGGGTGCTTCATGAAGCACCCCTGGCGCGTTACCTGAGCTCGCTGGTCAAGAAGCCAGCCATGAAGACGACCGCGAAGGCGGCCAGGTATTCGAGAGGGGAATTGGATCGTTCGATGAACACGATAGGCTCCTAGTCAGTAGGGAGCCGGCATTGCGCCGGCATAGAGGAGAGGCTGATGCCCCTCCCTATCGTGTTATGGGTTTGAAATTCTTTTGCTTGGCCGGTCAGCCAGGAAGTGTCCCGAGCTTGTTGGACCGCCACGGAACGGCTTTGACGGTCGGCGTCGGATCGACAATGCCCACTGCGGCCCGCAGCACCACCGGCCACCCGTACCCATCGATGTAGTGCCGGATGCCGTTCTGGCGAAGGAACTGGAGCTGTCGTGCCTTCAAACGCGTGCGCGTCAGCGCTTTGATCTCATCCTTGGTCAGGCAGAGCTTTTCAGACATTTCAAACCTCCTTGTTGGATCGCCATACTGGCCTGGGCGCGTCGAGCCTTTCTGGCGCTCCCACCGCCTTACGCAGCACGATCACTTCGTTGTACTCGTTGACGTAATGAGGGATCCGGTTCTGCGTAAAGAAGGCCAACTGCCGTACCCTGATCGGGGTTCTAGTGATCTCTTCGACCTCAGCGCGCGACAGCACTTCGCCATTCATCGGACGTCTCAGAGTAGCCAGTGCCGATCATGCCCCAGGGCGCTACTCTCGGCTACAGACCGAGGAGACGCCATGGACGAGTTGCCAGCCGAATTGCCGCTTGAGCAGGAGATCGCCCTGCTGAGGCAGCAGCTGACCACCCTGCGGATCGACCTTTCTGGCAAAGACTGGCTGACTGTGGACGAGGCTGCGCACTACTGCGGAGTGTCAGTCAGTCAGTTCAATGCAAAGGCCGGAGAGTACGACCTCTCGCCTAGACAATTCATGGGGAAGAAGCTCTACGAGAAGAACGAGCTGTACAGAGCAATCCACAGCTCCAGCGGCTGGAAATCCAAGGTGGCGGCCGGCGCGTCGCCGTCCCTGGTCCCTGCGTCTCCCCAGATGGAGGAAGCATTGGCGCGGCTGCGCCGCTACGACCAACGCAACAGGAAACGCTAATGACCCTGCCTGGAAAGCTGATGACGCTGGCCGAGGCAGCAGAACGAAGCGCCTGCGCGCCCAAGACGGTTCGCAGAGCCATTGACGCAGGGCAACTCGTGGCTGTTCGGCTAGGAGCTAGTGCCAGGTCGGATCGCATTCACCCGGCCGATCTTGAGGATTGGTGGGAGCGCTCGCGGCGGGCATCGACAGTAGGGCAAGCAGCACCAAGAGCATCCCAATCAGTCCCCCGCCCTGGCTCGGCCGATGAAAGGCTCGCGGCCCTCTTGGCACCGACGAACCGGAGAACTAAGGGTCGCCGGCGAACCGACGCGCGGCAGGCTTAGCGGCGGCGGCCGATGCACTGCTCCGCTTGCCTTTCCGGCCCTTCGGAATGGCCCTGTTCTCGTCCCTCCATTTGAGAACCTCTCCTGCAACCCAAGTCGCTGGCCGCATTGATACGCGTAAAGGGAAATCCGGCCTGCAGGCGACGGTCTCTAGGACCGTGCGTGGCGCCAAGCCTAAAAGGATCCCGACGTCATGTGCACCGATTGCCCTCAGTTCCCACGGTACGGTGCAATCTTCACTAGACATGGCGCTTCCTCCATTCGATCTGCTAAGGCCCGCGACAGTAACTCTGTGCCCTGCTTGCGCTGACTTGGTAACGAATGGAAGACTGCATAGCGTCATCAGCCTCGACTGCGCAGGTCTGTCTGGGGTCCATCCGCGAAGCGCACTTGGCCAAAGTCTCTGCCGACCTGGCCATCTCGTCAGCGGCTAGCAAAAACTCGTTGCAGAGACTTCCAGCCGCCGACGCCAGATAGTTAGCGCGGGCACTACCGTAGCGTTCCACATCGTCCACACTCTCCGGGCTCGCGGTGGCCGGCGCGTTGAACTTGGGCCAGCCGCCGCTGGAGTCTGCAAAGCGATATGGAGTCGGCTCCGTTGGAGCCGAAGGGCTCCTATAGACCGGTTGGGCATAGGTCGACGCCTGGGCACTGGGCACGTATCCGGATCCGGATCCTCCCCTCGGCGGAGGTAGCGCGTACGGATCCTTCTTGCCAGCTTGGCCCGTATAGGGGTTGTAGTTCCCCCGGGTTGAGTAGTTGTCCAGCGTCGACCGATTCGGAGCGCTTCTGTAGTGCGGGGCGACATAGGTCCCGTCCTTCTTGACGTAACCGCTGACCCGAACACCACGCGCATCAGCCCCGCTTGTCCACGCCAAAGCCAGCCCCAGACAGAGCATCAGAAATCCTTTCACAGCGCCCACTCCCCTGCCTCTGGGGTCATCCCCAAGAGGGCGTCCTGCAGCCGGCATGGCTGCCTGAGCGGATGCTACCCCTCATTGGATGCGGAGCCAATTCGTAGCTATAGCTCCGAACCCAAGGCGATCCCGAAGCCAGGTGGCGGGACTGCATCCAGCCTTAAGAACTCCTCAAGACCCTCAGGACAAGATCGTCGCCATTCGCCAGCCATTCGTGTTCGTCGATGTACCAGGCGCCGCCGACCTTGCGACCGGGCAGCTTGCCCTCGCGCAGCAGCCGCTGCAGCACCTGCATGGACGGGCGGCTGCCTTCTTCGAAGTAGCGGTCCAGCCAGCGCTGGAGCGTCATCAATCTCATCGTGGCCCTGCAGCAACCCAGCCTTTGCGACGAATAGAGTAGCCCCCGCGACGACCAAGGGAATGGTCATACCCTTGAGAAATCGGCATTGCTGGGTCGGATTCTCCCCTTCCATGGCCCCTTTGCCCTGGGCTTGATCTCCGCCGGCGTCCGGATCGGCTCCAGTGCGGCCATCACTCGGGCCGATGCTGCCGCCGCTGCCGCGTCTAGGCGTTCGGCCTGCTGTTGTTGCTCGCGGGTAGGCGGCAGGCCAGGCAGCGGTGGCGCCGGCTGGATGGGTGTGTTGTCGGTCAGGCGGACGACCGCGTCTCGCAGAGGCAGGTCCGGATATAGCCTGGCGGCGCACCATCGCTCGGCGAATCGCTTGCCCTGGCGCAAGCTGACCACTCTCACGCTCTTGGTCTGCCACATCTTCAGCGCATTAAGCGTCATGCGCAGGCCGCCCGCGCGATCAGGGGTGAGGCTGGCTACCTCCCGGCCGTTCCACCACAGTGCCCAGCGCTCGCCCATCTGCACCCATCCGGCAGGGATAGGAGCGGTGCGGAAGCCTTGGTAGCCGAGGGAAGGGAGCATGGGCGCAGGATACGGACCGCCGTCGCACAGGCTGCGAAAGGCGCCTATCCCTTTGATGAACACTTCACGCCGAAGTGCGACACTACACCCTCTTGGCTCTTCTCCGGCGGAAAATCCTTCCCGCCCGTGTCCAGCCCCAAATGGCTGGACCCCATGACCACCCCCACCATCTTCCGGATCCTCAGGATCAGTGCTTTGCTACGCGCCAACGGCAGCCTTGAAGGCGTCGAGGCGTTGATCTGCACCTGCCAGGCCTGTGGAGACACGTCCAAGCTTTCTCACGGTTTAGGGCTTGTAGAACTTCCCACGGGCGTTCAGCTTACCTGCCCGACATGTCACGCCTGCGCTGATCTGCCAAGTGCGCGGATCTGGGCAGAATGGGCCGAACAGTTGCGACGTGATCGAATGCTGGTCCGAGCCGGAATAGATCCTCGCGACCTATATAGCCCCTAGATCAGAGATCACGGCACATGACGGGCGCAGCTGGGCAGCGAGCAACCGGCCGCCGGCAACCTCCCGTGCGCTCATCCTATTCAGCCAAGCAGCCTGAATCCGACCAGCGTCCAACACGTCCTCGGGCGCAAAACTGTCCGGACTTCCCCGCAGCGGCTCGCCAGGGGAAGCGAGTCCGCCTAGAAGCGGCTGCACGCGAGCTGGAGCCTCGCTGACGCTTTTGGCGTATGCGGTGGCCATCATGCGCCCCGCCTGGGGGGACCATCCTCCGAAGACGAGTTCAGTCCCTATCGCCGACCGAGCCACTCCTGCTTCCAGCGCGGCCTTCTCGTAGGCCGGCCAGAGTTGGTCGATTACCAGCCCCAGCTCTCTACCAAGCTGCTCCATGGTGAAGTCCGCGCGGAAGCTGGCCTGTAGCGCTAACTCATAGATCCGCAGGAAGAACTGCGCGCTCCCGCGAGTCGCCAGTACTAGGTTGTGCTGAGGGATAAGGAGCAGCTTAGCGCCGGCCGACTTGGCTCCCGTCCGCGAGTCCTCAGCCAAGGTATCTACAGCAACCAATAGTTGATCTGGCGACAGCAGAACGTTGAGGATGCTCATTGCCTGGGGCCATATGGAATGCCCTAACTATTACCCTCATTCAGCGAGCTGTCTACGAGCGCCCTATGCCAACCATCTCAGAGCTACTGCACCGCCTCGATAGCTGTACCACGGAACTTGAGGCCCATCGGGGCTACCTCAAAGCGATGGAATATTGCCTCCGCGCCCTCGTCATCAGTCACCCCGATCCGACATCATTGACGAGGGTATGGGAGGGCATAGTTCCAGGGATCTTTGACAATCACCTCGAAGATTCCGCCCTAACTTCCGCAGCAATGCGCCAGGGGCTGGCCCTGCTCACAGAGCAGATCGAAGCGGCGGCGCATCCCGAGCGATAACCGGCGTAGCCGCACGAACCTGGACCAAATTGACCAAACGGTCCATCGCTGTAGAATTCATCGCCTCAGCATCGCCGCGCCTGTTGAAGCGCGTCCAATCTGCATGGGCAACGCTAGACAAATCCTGGCGCTCTACCGGAAGCCAGCGCATCGGCCAGAAAGGCAGGCGGCGCTGTCCGACGCGGCCGCGCTGAAGCTCGACAACCCCGCCATGGCTCTGCGATCCCAGTACCCGAGAGTAGGCGACAGTCAAGCCATCCTCTGGACCTTCCAGGTACTGAAGGAATCTTGCTCCGTCAAAAAGCAGGACGCCCGTCACTCCGGCATCCCTGTTAAAACGCGCGGCGTCGTCTACCAGTTCTTCAAGCTTCGCGCTCGGCAGGTCAAGAGCGCAACCAGCCACTGTCGGCCCTGCCTCGCTCACGTACACCACAGCCCTGATCGGCATTGGATAGTCTCCCTGTCAGCCCCCCCCCCCAAGCTGGTGAGGCTAGCACCGGGCTCAACAGACGGCGTCATCGCGCCGTGAAACAGTGACCTGCACCCCGAACAGTTCAGGAGCGCGGCGTCACTTATCCGCTTGGTTGCTAGACGTCTGTGTCAGCCAGTACGCCCCATTCGTCCTCCGCGCTGCGCACTCTTGGCGACCGGACGCTGACTAGTCCTGCCTTGGCTATCTATAAACCTACGACGCCCCGCGTCCAGCTGGCACCCAAAAAACGCCCCAAGTGAATCTTGCGCCTCTGCGATCTCTGCGAAACTGCCATCCTGCCCTTTCAACCATGCCAATTCCCATAGCGAGATCTTCCAATGCGGGTTGAAGCCCAGAACTACTTCGCCTTGATAGTCGAGCCAACTTGCTCCGAGTACTTAGAGCGACCGTGGGAGTTCCGCCGAGGGATCTTGTCACTGATCGTAACCTCTCACATGGTCGATTACTGGGTGATGGGCAGCTACACGGGCGGGTCATCCAGGAAGGACATGACCGAAGCAGTGAGCCAAGGCCGCGAAGCTCTGTCAGCTCTCTATCCAGACCTGCAGCTACTCACCGATGCAGCCGATGCCGCCAAGCACGGGAGGTTGGCCTCAATTCAGTCACGCGTCCGCCAGATCGACCGAGCGGATCAGCTGAAGGTAACGCCGAGCCTGTTCAATGCTCCATTCGGCCAAGGCGTATTCGCCGAGGCAGTGGAGATCTACTTTGAAAGCCCTGACGGCCGACATGTGAGCATGCGAGGGCTTCTGACTCAGGCCCTAGACTTCTGGCGGGGCCAGTTAGGAATTCAATCCCGCCCATAGCCGAGCAGCAGCGCTCTACGCTGCTTCCAAGACCCTCTCTGCCCCTTCGACGGCAGATGTGACTGGATAGAAGCGCAATCTTGCCGCCAATGCCTCAGCCTCAATCTCTTCGCGCGCACTGGCTACAGCGGCTCTCTGCTTGTCGCCCAGCGTAACGTCGTCGTTGCGGGTAGTCGCACCGATCAACGCCGCCTCTGAGATTTCAACCAGTTCGCGAGCACGCTGAAGCTCAAAAAGACGGGCCCTAGCATCACGAATGCTTGCCCCAACACGCAATGGATGGACGACACAGAAGTGGAGAAGCGCCCGTTGTGAGGCGAAACCGAACTTCACAGGGTTGCCTCCGTTGACCAGAGGTGTGGAACGGCCGAAGTACTCCGAGAATTCCGGGCGCTGCGCTAGTACCAGATCCTTAACCTCGGTACTGAACCGTCGATTGACGTCCTCTGGAAGCGGTGTCTCCGCTTGATCTAGGTCCTCTAGCTTGGCGAGGCTTGCCATACTGGAGTAGAGCAACGCAGCTGTACGCAAGAGGTCGTTCAAACTGTGGGCTGACGTTTCCCTCAGCGGCCCAGGAACCAGCCCCATGTACTTTGCTTCCGTCGATCCAATGTTCCCATTGCGCTGCTCAGCAATAGCGACATATGTAGACAACGCCTGGTCAATTAAACGGCGCGCACCAGCCGCCTGAGCACCGAACATCCCATCAAGCGACTCATCTCGAATGAAACGGGATACACCCGCTGTGCCCTCGAAACAGTAGAGGACTCCAACGAGGATTCGTTCACCAGTTCCCGTCACCGGCTCCCAGAACATGGGCCGCCACGGGTGGCGTTGGGGTTTGGTCACGATGGATTCCGTAGGCGTATTCATCACAGATCTGCCAATAGATCATCAGGTCTAGGGAAGCGAGCAGTGAGACGAGCACCCAAGTCCTCAAGGCGCTCCACGATCAGCGCTTGCCAAGGTCCTGCATTGTGCAGCCTTTCCACAGCAAGGGCTGCGCTGGCAACTTCTGATCGATTTAGAGCCAACCACTGGGCGATTGCACCATGTAGCGCCTCGTCCGCTTTGCCGGCTTCGACCATCAGTATGCACAGCTTATTCAGGTCATCCATGTGAAGACCGTTTCCAAGAGCTAGGGCGTGATCTATCCATGCCTCTTGGGTGCCGTCCCAAAGGATATTTCCGAGGTTGCGGTCGCGGTTGTCTATCGCTTCATCTATCGCGAGGGCGAGCGGGGTGGATGGGAAGGAACCGACCAGAGTGATAGCCACCTTAAACGCCGTTTCCTGGTCAGCCTCCGCGTAGCCTGGTCCTAGTCCAACCCGCTGCTTGAGATTGGGGTATCCAACGTCTGCACTAGCAAACGACACCCCGTGAGTGTCCTTGATGAGGAATGGCCGAGGAACAACTAGACCCCATCTGCTTAGAAGAATTGAGCAGAGCGCTTCTGCAAAGACGAATTCCGGAGGGTCGCGCTTAAGAACTGCGGCAAGAAGCTCGCCGTCCACCGTCTCAATTACACACCGGAGAGCCCCAAAGTCGCCGTCTCCGGCCGGCGTTTCCGATCCTTCAATTACGGTGGCCCAAGCCAATTCCATTTATCCCCCTTGAAGCTCTGGTGGGCGCCGTGCCCGACTGGGGAGATGCTAACCGGGCTAGGGCTCATCGGCCAATGGCGGACGAGAGCCTCAGAATGCGTTGTTCGCGGGCTGCAGTGAGATTAGGGAGCGGTCAGCGAGGATCTGGCACACGAAGATGAGCAGCAGTAGCCCAGCATGCAGTGGTTCGCGGGAAAACGCTTCAGGCGGGCAGGCGCTTCACGGCCTAGCCCGCCTTTAGGGACTGACAAAACTCTGATGAACGGTCTGCCGCATCGAGTTCCAGGCCTATTCGACGGCTTCCCTTCACGCAGCCGACTGCTTTTCCGGCGCGGCCCTATCGACCAGCCAACCGGAATTGCCCACCCTTCTGCCCTCGATGGACTTATGCCAGGACCGCCCGTGCAGCCAGTACGGGCCGTTAAGATTTCACCGTAACGAGTGCGCCTTTCGCCATGTCCTTGCCGTCTTCGTCCACGATCCAGATGCTCCAATCCGGAGCGAAGAAGGACCTAATACCCGACGCGCGGGCCATCGCAATCCCCTCCATCGTCATGAACAAACGATCTACAGCGCAGATCGCCGGTGATGCTTCATTTTCGGACCAAATCAGCGAGCCAATCCGTGCACCAGCAGGGCCTTCGATGGGTCCGTCAACTCGCAACTCCAGCTTCAGCGCCGGGTCCAAGGTGACGCATTGGCTTACATCGTCGAGAAGCTGGAATGTTCCAACGTGTTCGCCGGTCAGCCAGAGCGCAGAAGGCCTATCTTCTCCCTGGCTGTGGATCGTTGTCCTAAGTAGCCAGTTGTTCGATTGCAGAATCAACGATCCAGGAGGGAGGTCTCTATCTCTACCGATCCGGAAGAAGCTTGCCTTCATAGCCATCCACATCTCCATTGCTGTCCTGGCCAGTCCAGGGCCTGCCCGCATCCTATCAGGCCCCCCAACCAAGGCTTCAGGCCCCCACACAGTCGACTAATTGATCGGATCGGCCCTGTGCCGGTACTGGCTATCCACCATGACCATGGCGGACCGCCCTACGAAGGCCACGACAAGTCCGCAGGTACACGCCTCACCAACCTCCCCAGGACACCCGTCCTCATGCAGGAGGTAGTGCCAGTTGATCTTCCCGATCAGGTCCTTCGCCAGGCCGGCGCGGGTGATCAGGTCTACGTAGTCCACCTCCCCCTCTGCCGAAAGGACTTGGGGGGCATCACAAAGCAACATGGATCCGCTCCTTTTAGGGGCTCCAAATACTGGACGTTGGGCCGACATATGCCGCTTCGCTCGCATAGCACGCGCGCGTAAAGGCGTCGGAAAACTCCGGAGACCCGACCGGCCTCGCGCGCGTGCGCGTACTTGTCGCGAAACTCCGGGGGTGGCGGTCGGCGGGCTCGTGCGCGTGGAGGCGTCCAGAAACTCCCGCGCCCTAGCCAATGAGCCGCTGCCTTAGCCCCTTGACTTCCCGAAGGACAGCGGCCAGCTGACGGAGCGCCTTCCGCTCCCCGCCCTTCCAGGCGTTCCTAGCCGCCTTGGCCTTTCCTTCGACGCTGCGCGGGCCGGTGGCCTGCTCCCACGGTCGCCAGCTCTGGATTGCCTGCGCCTGTCGCCGGCGCCGCTCTGGGGTCCAGCCATTGCGCATCTGAGATCTCCTCCAATAGTTCGTTTGGCCGTCTTTTGCTTTCCGCGCGCCCGGCCTCATCCGGGACCGGCCCGGAGCTGCCTGGGGGATGGTTGTTCACCTGCTGGTGGCCGCCAGCAATGTTGGCCTGCTTCACGAACGCCACGGCTCTCGGATTCTTGATCTCGGCCAGGGTTTCTAGGGTGGTTCGGCACTGGGACTGCGCCTTCAGGGCCAACCGCATGTAGGTCTCCATGGCGCCCATGTGCTCCCCCATGTTGAGGGCCGCTCGACGGCTCATCTCCAGGAAGACCGCATTCAGGGCAATGGCTTGGCTGGTCAGCAGCCCATCGGCCTGGTCGGTCTCGCCCTTTGCGGCACGCCCTACTGCCGCCCGGGTCGACTTCACGAGCTCGTTCAGCTCGTTGCCGCCGGCCACCCCGGAATGCTGCGCAAACAACAGGCTGATGAAAGCGTTGCTGGCGATGCCCTCAGCGATCAGCCCGGCCGACTTCTCCTCCAGGGTCTGCCCCTTCTCCAGAGGCACATCCAGCTTGGCCGCACGCTGGCTGGCACCGCCGGCTGGTTGGTTCTCTTTCCTCATGGGGTGTCACTTCCTCTACGCAGGGCTTCCGCCCCAGGTCGGTGCTACGATTCAACCGGCCGATACCGATTGAGGCAGTGCCATGGACTGGAAGACCAACAACTACGCCCCCCAAAAGAGTTGGGAAGCGATGAAGAGCGAGGCCTTCAACCAGCGCTACCCAGAGGGGAAGGCTGGCGGTAGATCCATCGCCTTGGCCATCATCGCCGTCCCCTTGGGCCTCGCTGCAGTCGCTGGGCTGGCGTACTCGGTTCTGACCTTCTTCGGCATCTAACGCCGCCCGGCCGCCTCCGCCTTCAGGCGCTGAGCCAGCTCGACCATCTCGTCGTCGTCCTCTTCCTTGCCGATCTGCAGCAGCGTGTTGATCTGCCCGGCAATGTCGCCGCTATCCCGTTCGGTGTTCCTAGCCAGCCAGCGGACCGCCTTGGGGTTGGTCATCATTCTGGCGAGCAGGTTGTTGGCGCCAGCCAGTGCCAGGGTTGATGCGACCGCAATCGCGGCGTCTTTGAGATTCCCCTGCATCACATTCTGGCCCGCGATGAGGCCCGTGCCGCCGAGGGTGACGCCTAGAGCAGTCTGCTTGGCTGTGCCTGGAGGGTTGGCGAACACCTTGCTGCCACTGCGGATGGAGTCAGCCATCCTCGCCAGCTTATTCACGTTCTGGACGTAGTCCGTTCCGAAGCGTGCATTGTTGAATAGCTGCCTCTTGGCCTCGGGGCTGATATCTGCCCAATTGCTGAGGAAGGTCTCCATTGAGAAGGCGTCGCCGGCAGCGTTCTGGTTGGCTTTGCTGGCGCGTCCCATCCGCTGCAGGAAGGAGGCGCTTACGTCGGCGCGTACCTGCGCAGGGAGCGAGTCCATCACGCGCTTCAGGGGAGTGGCGCCATTCCGCGCACCAGTGAACATGGCTTGGTAGGCGGCCTCTGGGCCTCCTTCCTTCTGGACGATCTTGCCGATAGCGTCCAAGCGCTGCTCCCTGAGCCGATAGTAGTTATTGGCCCTGGCGAACGCCTTCTTGGCCTCCGGCGTTGTGGCGGCAGCCTCCATGTCTCGGGAAAGCGCTGCGTACAGCTTCTTCCACTCAGCGTGGGCGGCGTCACGGGTCAGGAACGTCGCACCGACTTGCTTGCCGACCTTCGAGCGCAGCTCCTTAAGGGCCTGATACGGAAGCGTCCCGTCCGCCATGTTGCCCAGAGTGCTGCTCAGGTTCTGCTCGATGTCGGCTCGGCTTGGCACCGGTTCCATCACAGTCATTCCCAGCGACTGCCTGCGCGCATTTCTCTCTGCCGCCTCCTGGGCTTGCTGCTCCAAGTACTGCCTGTAGGCGGCCGCGTTCTCACGCATCCCTGGCCGGCTGAGGACTGATGCTCCCCCGGTGGTGTCGCTGACCAGCGCGCGCTCAATCTGCTTAAGTGCCGCTTGGTCGAACAGGTGGGAAAGCTCCGGCGCGCCGTTGATCGCAGCGTTGATCTCCCGAAGTGCGCCCCGGGCATTGGAGACGGGCACCATTTCACCTGCAGGAAGATGGCGATCCAGCTCGCTATACAGTCGATCCGAAACCGACCCGGTTCGATCCACAAAGCCACCAGGCCCATAGATGCCCTGTTGGACGTTCGTTCCGACCTGAGTCGGCGTCAGGTCCGCGCCGCCAGCCGCGATCCTGTTGGACAGGTCGTCGGTGGCGTTGCGCGCCGCAGCCGCCTGATCGGCCGCGCGCTGGGCAATCTGGCCCGAACCACCTGGGGTATTGCCGAGGTAGGTTTCAAGGGCACTAGCACTACGATTGCCAGTGGCTTGCCCGACGCTGGGTGAGGTGCCAGAAGCTGCGAAGTCGTCAATCATGCTCTGTACGCCCGAGGCATCATTCCCCCTCGCCGCACGGCGCGCGGCGCCAGCTGCAGCCGTTGGCACTGTGCCAGTGGCGCTGACTCGACCAGCCGTGGCAAGACTCGCAAGTCCGCTCAGGGTGCCAGGTGCAAATCCGCCAGCCAGACCGGCCAGCAGCTGGTTGCGCTGAGAGCCACCAGCCTCTTTGGTTCCTGATGCCGCAGCGCTACCCGTAATCGCAGACGCAGTCTGCAGGCCCGGCTGCGCGGTCAAGAAGTTGGCTAGGCGGTTCTGTGCCACCGGCGCCGTACTGCGGAGTGCAGGGGCGACCCCTGCTTGCGCGGCGCGGGGTGCCATTGCGGCGAGGGCGTTGATGCCGCCGCCGATGCCAAGGGTCAAGCCAGTGCCCGCAACAGCCTCGCCTACGTCACCCAGCACACGGTCACCCGCCGTCTGCGCCTTGGGCAATCCTAGGGAGTCAGCCAACGCTGCAGCCTCCTCTCGGTAAGGCCGGGCTTCCTGAGCGCCCACAGCGCGCGCAACCGGGTTGACCACGTAGTTGTTGAAGGCATCGCCACCGATAGCGCCCAGAAGGCCGCCGGCGCTTTGCAGCACCGACCGTGCACCAAACATGGTGTCGCGCACAGCCCCATACTTCCATCCATCCGGTGCAACCTGGCTGCGCTGGGCGGTCGGGGTCGGGGCTGGAGTGGATCTCGCAGGCTCCACAAGCTCCCCAGAGAACCGTGGCTTGCTTTTCGCCGGCTCATCAACCGGGATTCCATCGAAACGGGCCATTGCTTACCTCTTGCGGTAGGTTCGACCGTCGTCCGGGTCGATGTAGAGAGAGCCGCTGGGAAGAGCCTTGAAATCAGCATCCGTCTGGGGACGAGCCGGGCCTGCGGATGACTCGGGGCCGCCACTGACGCTGCTTGTGACGCCAGAAAAGTCGGCCATGCCCGTGCCACGCACGGGGTCGTACCCGTACTGGCGTGCAATGTCCTGGTACTTCCGGGTTGTCCCAGTGATCCGCCCTTCCGCGTTGGTCGCGAGCTGAGCGGCTTGGTTGAGGAAGTCCTGGCGCTGCGTGGGATTCAACCGCTGGCCGCTGATCGCCTTGTTGTAGGCATTACGCACCTGATCTGGGACGCCTGCAGCGTTCTGCGCGTTGGCAAACTCCTGCTCGCGGACCACTGAGCCTGGATCCAGCATCTTCATGAACGCGAAGATCAGGCTCAGGTCGCCGGCTGCACTTGGCTGGCCAGCAGCCGCCTGGACGTTTCGATACATGGACAGGACGCCCTGATCCTCCTTGAGGTTCTGGGTCACCTCTTTGCGTAGGCTCTGCTCGCCGGTAGCAATGGCCTGGGGGGATGAGTTGTCGGCCGGACCTCCGGGGATTGGCGCCAACGCATTCCCCTGATAGACGTACCCTTGTGGCGCCTCACGCTGCTTGGGTGGGGTGTACCCCATCCTCCCGGCGGTGGCCACTTGCCTGTCAGGCAGAGTTACGTTATCCAACGTTCCGCCAGCGGCGATATCGGCCTGTGCAGCGGCCAGCTCGTCCGGATTCAAGTCCGACCCGAGACTGTAGCGGTTGCCTGCCGGGCCTACTCCAGTGGACGCCATCACTGCCTGCTGCCCAGAGCCAGGAAAATCGCTTAGCTTGCGCTCGCGAGGGTCCCAGATCATCTGCATGCTGCCTCCCATTCCATCGGGCACGTCAATCACATTGGCATTGGCCGGCGCGAACGGCACTTCCGCCAGAACATTTCCAGCGGCGTCGAATCGCTTTGAGCCTGGCGACAAGGTGAACTGATCGCCTTGAGGCGCTGGCTGGCCAGCGGCCATCGCCAGCACTTGGTCGACAATCGGCATCGCAGTGTTGCGGTCGAACACTTCGGGGATGCCTGGGCCAAATTCGGCCCGCAGGAAAGGTACTCCAGACTTGTACAAAGCAGCCTGCATCTGCGGATGGTTATCAAACTTCTTCAGGCTCCTCGCAAGACCGAAAAGCTTCTCCTGACGGCGATTACCCTCCTGCTGATAGGCCTGAGTAGTAGTCGGATCAAGCGCGTAAGAGCGAGTGGTAGCGTCAAGATCGCCTGCGATAACCTGCGGCGCCAGGGACTGGAGCTCTGCGAGCCGGTTGCGCTTTTCTGTTGCTTCCCGCCTCGCCATGCCATTCCGCATGCCCTGCTCGAAGGATTCGTAGAAGGTGGCCATTGGATTCGATTGCTCCGTTGGTAGTCGCCGGATGGGCTACGCCAAGGGGTACGCTCGGCGCGCCTCCCTAGACAAAAAAAGAAGGCGGCAGCTCTCTGGGGGCTGCCGCCCGGACCCGCCCTTGGGGGGACGTGGGGCCCTACTAGGTAGGTCGGAATCCGGGTGCTTTTGACTCCCGCGTCCACTGCCGTCCATGTAGGTCTACTACTCGCAGGCAGAGCCCATTGCGGCGGCAACTCTCCGGCTGGCGCGAGCCAGCCATTCGAGCAGGCGCCTCTCGGCCGACTGCACCTCGCGACGAAACCGCGCCTCTTGGCGGGCTTGGTCCTTGGCCGCCTCCCGATAGGACTGCTGGTGGCGTCCGGCTAGCAGTCTCCTGGCTGCTTCGAGTGAAGCCCAATCGGGATGCCCGCAGGCGGTCATGTGTCGACAGACCACTGGCCACACTCTTTGGTCGCCAACCGCATACAGCATCAGCCAGGCACCTAGAGGACCGTCCAGCTGCGCGTCCGCCAGTGCGTGCAGCACCAGCCTGCTCGGCCCCTTGGCAGGTGCAGCTGTCAGCGAGCCTTGTGCTTTCCAGCCCCTTAGCTGGCGAGTGCGATCAGCCGCGGCCGGGGAGCGCATCACCGCCATCTGGTCAAATTCCAGCACCGCTTGGCGATCCTTCGGGCTGAACGTCTCCAGCGCTTGCTTACGAGCCGCCGCCTGCGCCGGCAGGTACTTGGATGCGGCCTGCTCAATCGAGTGCACCCGATGGATGGGCAGGTACGCGCCTTCATCCGGACAGGACTCCTCGCTGGACCTCCGCCTTGACGCGTGCCGGATTGCCGGCCGAGTAGGCACCCCGAAACCGAACGCGCCAGCGATGGCCCTCACTACCAAGTCGACAGAGTCGTCCGACAGCAGCACCAGCTCCACATAGCGCTCATGGTCTCGGGCTGCCATAGGCGCCCTCCCCATGCCGCTGGCCGTCCGCCTGGCGAACCAGTCCGGCACGCGAACCGGTCAGTTCGATGCACCGAATTGCCAGCGAAAGGACCGCCCAGGCCCTAAGCCCTAAAGACAGTGCCTTGAAGCAGTAGAAGCACGCTCCGCTTGGTATATATCTAGAAGGGTGTACACATAGCGACCTCGGGGTACTGTGGATAACCGCCTGACTGGCCTGCATTGCGACCTCGTAGGTCTGTATGCGGGCCAACTCATCGGGGCATTGGCCTGCATAGCGACCACATTGGCCCACATAGCGACTAGCCATTGCGTCCCCTCCACAGGTTCGGCGGAGTGACAGTCGACGGTTCTAGGTGCTTCTCTGATTCATCAATCGCGTAGTACGTCAGGGCGTACAGGCTGCACATGTTCTTGCCGCCCTTTCGCGTCTCGATGATCCAGCCTGCGGCCAGGAGCTCCAGCTTGGAGCTGTGGACCGTCGCCTTGCTCTTCCATCCACGCGTGGACAGCATCGACCAAGGGATGCTCAGGTCGCCGTTTTTCCCCGGGCGGTATTGCCGAGCCAGCTCCAGCAGCAGCTTCACCGCATTGCCGGACAGTCTGCCGAACTCGGGCGAGTCGGAGATTCTGTGTTCGATCATGAAGAAGGGCGGCCCCTTAGAGCGCCCTTGCAGCTTCTGCCGCCGCCTGTCGACGTTCTTCTTGGGCTGTGTCGGCGCGTAGCCGGCAGCGCCCTCTGGAGGCCGCTGCGCGCGGTCCTGGCCTGTACTGTGCATTTGCCCCCCAAGGGCGGTGGTCGCGGCCTCAGCCGCGCTTGGAACGACTGGGCTTGGTGTTCGTATCTGTTTCGACGTGTCGCCAGGTCTTCCGCCTCCGGATGCTTCTTATGGCTGGCGTGGTGACGCCGTAGCGACGCGCCCAGACCTTGGTGGGAACCGTTCCGATGGTGCGGAGAACTGCTTTCACCTCCGCAACGCTGAGCTTGCAGTGAGGAGAGGGGCTGCCGTACTTGGCCATGCTCCGCGCACGCTGGAGGCGGCGGTTCTCCGCCCCCGTCACCAGCTGAAGGTTTTCCAGCCGGTTGTTCGACGGATTGCCATCGAGGTGATCGACCTCCATTGACTTTGGAACAGGGCCGTTCACGACCTCCCAAACGAGCCTGTGGGCGTACCAAGTCGCGCACGAGCCACCCGCCAGGCGGGCAATGACGCGAATGTACCCATCGCGGCCCCTTCGGCCCGTAGCACGTCCACAGGCGCTCCAAAGCTGCCCTGTCGCGGGTGATACCAAGAGGCCGCTCGGCCCATGCAGCAACCTCTGAGCCGCTCTAGTGGCCATGGGAAGCCTCCAATCCAATATGCTGGGCGCGGCACCAAGTGGCCGCGTGCTGTTCGAGGAGAGGCTTGCGATCCCGGTAGGCCATGCCCTGCCCGATCCAGACGGCGTTCTGCATCCGCAGCTCCTGCTGCAGCTTCAGTTGGTCAGTCGAGAGGGAGTCCTCGGACACGCCCTGGAACACGCCGGTGATGCAGTGGTTCACCAGGCGATGCTCTGTCGCGTAGTCATAGCCCTTCGGGTCCTTCCCGAGGCCCACCAGCGTGTCGTGCAAGATCCGGCACATGACGGTTCCCGCGACGCGCTTTGCCATTGCCGCATCACGCCTTTCCCCATTCGACAGAAACGCAGCTGCAAGGGCGTCGGCCGCCTGCTCCTGAAACAGAATCACTCGTTCCCGGATCGCGGCCTTCACCTTGTTGGGATTGACCGTGGCCAGCCAGAACGGAAGCCTGGACAGGGGCAACGCCTGCATCTGACGACCTTTACCATCGCCAGCAACCATCCCCCTTAAGGTAGACAGTTGGCGGGCCAGCACCGGGTGGGACTTCAGCTTGTCCAGCTGCTTGGACCAGTCCAGGCCCATGGCCTCCACAATGGGTCGCATCGCCACAAAGGGCTGTCCCTGATGGAGTCGGCCGATCAGTTCGGCCCCGTGGAACTCTACGTGGACGATTCCAGTAGCCATTAGGTCGCCCTCCCTTCTTCGCAGCGGGAGTCGATCCAGCTCTGCACAGCCTCCGAATCCCAAGCAGACAGACGGGCAGCTACGCGGATGGGTCCGGGGAACTGGCCTTCCTTCGCCATCTTGTAGATGAGGGAGCGGGAAATACCGCAGGCCGCGACTACCTCGGGTAGGCGCATCAAGGTCCGTCCCCTGGCTGCCACTCGGCCAGCTCGGATAGCATCGGAAGTCATGGGGTGACCTCCTTGTGCAGTGCCCATGCCCGGCGAGCGGTATCAGGCACCCGGTACTCGGTCAGGGAGTAGGAACCGTACTTGTCGCGCCTGCGGACGCTGACGGCCAGCAGGAGCCCGCGCTCAATCAGGCCTACAGCGTCCTTGCGGGCCGGCTTGGTCTCGGCGTGAGGGTGATCGGCGGTCCAGCCTCCAAAGTCCAGCAGGCGGCGTTGATCGGCGCTCAGGTCGGAGAAGTTGAATCCGCTCATTGCACGTCCCCCAGCCTGGAGGACAGAACTCGCTGCAGATCGATCTCCGGGATCAGGGACCGGGTCCCAATCTTGACCGAGCGAATCTCCCCGGCCTTGATCAGTTCGTACAGGGTCGTTCGGCTGACGCTGAGCCGGCGGCACGCATCAGGAATGCGGTGCAGCAGGGGATCGAGGGCGTTCGTTGAGTTGACCATAGTTCGTACCTGTTAGCTGGGTACGAACCGGTGTTCGCACCCGCCCGTCTGTGTCCGGGCGGATGTAAAACTATGCACATAGCACGTGCACTAGAAGGGCCAAATTTGGCCCTCTTTCCTGCCCGGGCCAGTGTCTGCACCAGGAACTTCCGGAAATTTCTAGCCTCCAGAATCTTCCGATTCTTCGTCTTCCCTGGCCGCTTGGGCAGCAAGAGCGTCGATGGTCTCGGTTGATACCCACGCCTTGGCATTAGGCAAGAACGTCTTGCGGACGTCGTCCACTTCCACGCGCCTCCCTGGCGGGAATGCAGCGTCACAGAGATCTCCATACGTGATCTTCGTGCCGGTGATCTCCTTCCATTTGTTGAGGACTAAGAGGGGGACATACGCGTTGCGGACCCACCGCTTGAAGTCAGCGTCAGAGAACGGCTTCTTCGCTGCTTGGTGTCCTTGGAGCGCGCGCATCGCCTGCAGCCAGCGGTCGAAATCCTTGCGGAGTATTTCGTCAGGAGCCCGCATGTTGACGGAAAGCGTCCTACGCCTCGGGAGCAAGCGTCCAGAACCTGCTAGGTGCCTGGAGTCCCTCAGCGAAATGAAGAAAGGAGTATTGGCAAAGTCTTCTAAGGGATCCAAGGCTTCAGCGGCCTTCCTCGCCTCTTTGAACTCCTTCATGCCCTCGAGAGATACAACGGTTTGGACGCCGGCCAGCAACTCCGGCCCGTTAGGGATGTGGCCAAGAGTTGCGCCCATATGAGCAACTGTCCAGTTGCTCAATGACTGCACGCTTCCAAAGTCAAAAGCATCCTTGTCGACGGTGTAGTCCCGCTTCTTCCAGTCGGCCCACCCCTTTCCCTCATCCTCCTGGAAGCTTACGAAGGTCGTCTCAAGCTCATCCAGATCGAGCTCCCCGTCTTCATCATCAACTCGATAGAAGTAAGGAACTTCATCGAGTAGCAGTCGGAGTCCACTGACCACCGTAAGCCACCCATTGGCGTCCAAGCCGGACAAGCGGTCATATGCCTTCAGATTGAACCAATCGGGAATTCGACTGGCAGATTTTGGACGGGCCATGTAGTTCTTCCTCAGTTAAAGCTGCCTCTCACCGAGGCCTTGCGTCCAGAGATGACAGTTCGAAAGCGGGATGGTCGGACCTATCAGGGATCAGAGATTGGACTGGAACTGTGCGCCTTCCGGCGTAATCCTCAACGGTGACCGATGCCAAGTCGCTGAGAGCATCCTCTAGTTGTTCCATGGTGTAGTTAGCTCCCTTCTTGGATTCAAGACCCCAGAGCAGAACATCCCTCAGCGGCGACTCTGGCCCAAAGAATCCGTCGACAATGCCCCGCTGAGCGCTGCCCAGGCTCCCGCCGTACGCTTCAACTACCGAACAGACAATATCGGCCAAGTGGGCACTCCCGCTAGTGCGCGGGTCTGCTGCCGCCTCCCCCAGTGCTTGGAGGAATGCGAGACAACAGACCCGGCCCACCTCACGGCCCATCAGATGACCGTGGGCCTCCGGCATTCGCCAGTAGTCCCCGGCCTTAGCGTGGCTCTGGCGATAGAAGGGCAAGCGCTGGATTGGGTTTGCGCGGGTCCGATTAAATCGGATCGGCCGCCTGTACCTGGGCGTGCTTGATCGACTCACAGGACCTCCTCAATCGCCTTAGCGACAGAGGTAGCCCTCTCGTTGACAATACTTATCACCGCCCGGACCTCGGGCGGGATATGCGGCGACTCATACTCCGCAGAGTTGAGAAGCAGGTTTGTTACACCTTGGAAATCCCACGCAGCCTGCACGGCATTGTTCAGTGCGTAGCGAAGCTCTGAGATGCGGCTTTCCATCTCCCTTGCGTCCATTAGTCGGTCCTCGATGCACGGCGGAGGGCTTGGGCCTGTTCCAAAAGATGATCCAGAACAACAAGATCATCGAACGACGGAACCGTTTCGTTATCCATGCAGCTTCTACAGAAGGAGCGCACGAAACTGACGTAAAGGCTGGCGTCGCCAAGCGCGTGCAGCGTGTCGATGCCGGCGCAGATCTTGTACGTGGGCGCGTTGTCCTGCACCGGTATCCGCCCATACGCTGCCTCAATGGTGACTTCAGCAGCAGCCATGGATCACCCCCAGGCACGCAGTGACTGACGCAGGGGAAGTAGCGGCCGACGCAAGAGCAACGACAAACAGCGCCGTGCAGAGCTTGTAAGTATTTGCGTCGTCGTTGAGGGCGAGCCAGCGGTGGACTCGGACGAACGTGTTGGGGCGAGTAGCCCGCGTAGAGACTGACGGCCGTTTTTCGGCCGAACGCGCCCGTTCAGGCGCAACAGGTACAATGTTGCAATCCATGATCGACTCTCCAATAGTCGGTTGTGGTAGGCCGAGCTAGGGGTTCCCGCCCCTTCCTCGGCCGCTTTGTTTATGCGGTTCTGCTTCTTGCTATGGCCCTCCCTAGAGGCCTATCTGGTGGTTAGGCGCGCTTGGCCTTGAAGGCCAGCACGTTCGGTTCTGCAACGCGCAGCTGGTCGAGATAGTCAGACCAGGCCTGCATCATCTTCCGGCGTTCCGGCAGGTGGGTTGCCCGGTTGTAGGCCCTCCCGAGCGGATCCTTCACGGCATGCGCCAACTGATGCTCGATGTAGTCCGGGCGGTAGCCAAGAACCTCGTCCAGCACCGTTCTCGCCATTGCTCGGAAGCCGTGGCCGACCATCGTGTCTGAGTCGAAGCCAAGATTTCGGAGCGCTGCGTTCATCGTGTTCTCGCTCATCGGCTTGAGCGCACTGCGCACGCCAGGGAAGACGAACTCGCTCCGCTTCGTATACGGGTAAAGCTCCTGCAGGACTTCGACGGCCTGGTCGGACAAAGGGACGATGTGCGGGGTCTTGGTCTTACTGGTGACGTAACGCCACTCGGCTGCATCCAGATTGATATCGGCCCATTTCGCTTGGCGAAGCTCGCCCGGACGCACGAACAGCATAGGGGCCAGCTTCAGCGCCGCTTGAGTGACCAGCGCTCCCTGATAGCCCCACAGCGCGCGCAAGAGATCGCCGATGACAGCGGGGTCGGTCACGCTCGCAAAGTGCTTCGTCTGCGGCTGCTCGAGCGCCCCGGTTAGATCCTGGGCCGGATTCCTATCAGCACGACCGGTTGCGATGGCATAGCGGAAGATTCGGCCGGCATGGGCCCTGGCGCGATGGGCAGTCTCGACTACGCCTCGCTGTTCCAGCTTCCTAAGTGCCGCCAGCAGGACCGGAGCCGTTATGTCCCCGATAGGCAGATCCGCCAGCCCGGCCAGATCCTTCTCGATCAGCCTGCGCTCCCGCACGACCGACCCGGGAGACAGCCCCTCCTTGGTGCGCTTTGCCAGCAGCTCGAGGCCGATGGCACTGAAGGTGTTGGCGGACCGCTCGCCATGTGCGGCCTTCTCCACCCGAGCCACCTGAGCAGGATTTGCCCCGCCGCGCAGCAACGAGCGCAGACGGTCGCGCTCTACGCGAGCAGCCTGCAGCGACATTGAGGGGTACTCATCAAGCGTGACGATGCTGGCCTTGCCCAGGTAGCGATAGCGGTAACGCCAGACCTTGGCTCCCGATGGGCGCACTTCGATGCACAAGCCGTTGGCATCAGCCACACGGAAGGGACTGGCCTTCGGCTTGAGCGAGCGCAACTTGGTGTCGGTCAGCATGTGAGTCGAGCGCCTGTGAGTCGTCTAGGGGCGTCTAGCCCGCTGACACACAGCCTGACTCACTTTTTTCGTGGATGCAAGTGGATGCCACTGGACACCGCTGGACGCCAAAACCCCTCTAAATCCAGCCCCACCAGGCTTCGCAAGACGTCCTTGGACTCTGATGGACGTCAATGTGGTGGGCCCACCAGGATTCGAACCTGGAACCAAGGGATTATGAGTCCCCTGCTCTAACCGTTGAGCTATAGGCCCTGCGCAGCCTCACAGTGTAGTGGAGGCCGCGCTCGATCGGCTACCCGGTAGCATCAAGAGTCTCAGCAACGCGCCCCAATCGCTTCTCCGCCACTTCCGCGAACCACTCCAGTCGCCGCAAGTGGGCGTGGAACAGCGCCACCGTCCTCCTGGCCTCTTCCAGCCCAATCTGGTTGCCGCCGCCGAAGCCAGCAAGCAGTCCGGCACCCGACTGTGTCAGCAATGCCAATGTCGCTCGTCGGGCGAACCCCAGTGGATCCTCGCGTTCATCACGCAGCACATCGTCCCAGTCCAACAACGGGGGGAAGTCGCAACCACGCGTACCCGAGCCACCCCAGCCACACCCACCGTCAATCTCCGTCAGCCCCATACTCACTCTCCTACGATTCGTCGAACCTCTTCCGCCTCCTGTTGAGAGAGGCGACCGGGTGCTTCAACACGGTCGTAGGGCCGCCCGCAGCTTTCCCCTTGCAGGGTCTTGTATGGCTGCGCGCCACCCGGCCAGAAACCCTTGGGCTCACCGGAATGGCGAGAGTTGCGGTTTGACCTTGGATTGCCTGCTGTTGCGGCAGACAGTCCGCCTACGACGGTGTGTTGAGCACCTGAGGAGGACTGTGTGGAAGGAAGGCTAGAGGCTTCAATTGGTGAATGCGACATTGCGTGCGCTTATCACTCACATGCGGCTACTCATTTCATTGAGGCACTTGGGGTTTCGGCTGAATGACCACTTCCCCCGGCAGCGAATCGCAGCGAAGTCCTCAAGAATCCTCAGGCCAGTTACGTCACAAGGTGCGGCAAGCAACCGACACCCGTTGAGAAGACCCGTCGAATACGTCATCGCGAACAGCAGCCGAGCATGGCTCGGCTCTACAGAAAGCACGCCCAAAAAAGAAAAACCCCGCACCAGGCGGGGTTTCTCTCAACGCTTCACCAGCCGCTGGAAATCAATCGATATCCAGGAAGCTGCGCAGCTGCTCCGAGCGGCTCGGGTGACGCAGCTTGCGCAGCGCCTTCGCTTCGATCTGGCGGATGCGCTCGCGGGTCACGTCGAACTGCTTGCCGACTTCTTCCAGCGTGTGGTCGGTGTTCATGTCGATGCCGAAGCGCATGCGCAGCACCTTGGCTTCCCTCGGGGTGAGGCCGGCCAGCACGTCGCGCACGGTTTCAGACAGGTTGATGTTGGTGGTGTTCTCGATCGGGGACTCCACGTTGGTGTCCTCGATGAAGTCGCCCAGATGGGAATCCTCGTCGTCGCCGATCGGGGTTTCCATCGAGATCGGCTCCTTGGCGATCTTCATCACCTTGCGGATCTTGTCTTCCGGCATGTCCATTTCCTTGGCCAGCTCCTCCGGCGTAGCCTCGCGGCCGTACTGCTGGAGCATCTGGCGGGAAATGCGGTTCAACTTGTTGATCGTCTCGATCATGTGCACCGGAATACGGATGGTGCGCGCCTGGTCGGCAATCGAGCGGGTGATCGCCTGGCGGATCCACCAGGTGGCGTAGGTCGAGAACTTGTAACCGCGGCGGTACTCGAACTTGTCCACGGCCTTCATCAGGCCGATGTTGCCTTCCTGGATCAGGTCGAGGAACTGCAGGCCACGGTTGGTGTACTTCTTGGCGATCGAGATCACCAGGCGCAGGTTGGCCTCGACCATTTCCTTCTTGGCCTTGCGCGCCTTGGCTTCACCGTAGGCCATGGCACGGCTGATTTCCTTCAGCTCTTCCAGGTCCAGCTGGGTCAGCTTCTCGATGTCGATCGTCGCCTGCTGTTCGGCGATGATCTGATCCTTCACTTCGCGCAGGGCCGACGACCACTTCTGCTTGCGCTTCAGTGCGTCTTCCACCCACTCCAGGTTGGTCTGGTTGCCTTCCCAGGAGCGGATGAAGTCCTTGCGCGGCATGCGCGCGGTGACGGTGGCCAGGTTCAGCACGCGTCGCTCATGGGCCTTGATCGACGCCATGGTGTCGCGCAGCTGCTTGGTCAGCACGTCGGTCAGCGGCAGCGGCAGCTTCAGAGTGACGAACACCGCCGACATCTCTTCGCGCAGGCGCGGCAGGTTCTTCTTGTCGCCCTTGGTCGCCGCCTTCTTGAAGGCATTGAAAGCATCGCTCAGCGCCTGCATGCGCGCAGCGACTTCCTCCGGATCCGGACCGGTCGGTGCGGCTTCTTCCTCGCCACCCTCGACGTCATCGTCCTCGTCCTCGTCGCCTTCTGCGTCGGCATCGCTGCTGTCATCGGCAGCGACCGCCGGCGGCGCCGGCTCTTCGTCGGCCAGGTCGTTGAAGCCGACGATCACTTCGGCCAGGCGCTTCTTGCCTTCCTTGTGGGCCTCGTAGTCGGTCAGCAGCGATTCGACCGAAACCGGGAACTGGCCCAGGGCGGCCTGGACCTGCGAAAGGCCTTCCTCGATGCGCTTGGCGATGGCGATTTCGCCTTCGCGGGTCAGCAGCTCGACCGTGCCCATTTCGCGCATGTACATGCGCACCGGGTCGGTGGTACGGCCACCTTCGGTGTCGAGCGCGCTCAGCGCGGCGGCAGCTTCTTCGGCCGCGGTGTCATCGACTTCGCGGTTACCGGTGTTGCCGTCGTTGAGAAGCAGGGTTTCCACATCCGGCGCAACTTCATGGACATCGATGCCCATGCCGTTGATCATGCCGATGATGTCTTCGATCTGTTCCGGGTCGACCATGTCGTCCGGCAGATGGTCATTGACTTCGGCGTAGGTCAGGTAGCCCTGTTCCAGGCCCTTGCTGATCAGTTGCTTGATTTCGGATTGGGCAGGACGTTCGTTGGCCATGTAGTGCTCGCGCCACCGGCTAGGGAGAAATAGGGAACGTAGCATTATACCAGCCCGGGGCCCTGCCTGCCGGGCGGTGGTCCCGGCGGCCTAGGGCCTGAGAAGGAAGGTCACGGGACCGTCGTTGACCAGGCTGACGACCATATGGGCACCAAACCGGCCCGTTTCCACCCCTGGCGCATGATTTTCACGGCAGATGTCGACAAATCGATTGAACCCGCGTTCAGCCTCGTCCGGCGGTGCGGCGCTGGTGAAACTCGGCCGCATGCCCGAACGGGTATCGGCCGCCAGGGTGAACTGGCTGACCAGCAGCAGGCCGCCACCGGTGTCGCGCAGCGACCGGTTCATCTTCCCGGCCTCGTCGGCGAACACCCGGTAACCCAGCAGGCGTTCGGCCATCCGCCGCAGCTGGGCCTCGCTATCCCCCGGTTCCATGCCGACCAGGGCCAGCAAGCCGGGGCCGATCTGCCCCACCACCTCCTCGTCGACATGGACGGCGGCCTGGCTGACACGCTGGATCAGGACGAGCATCGTGGGCTTCCAATGAACGGGGCCGGCCACGATAGCAGCGCCCTTGGCTAAACTGGCGCCGATGAATCCGCAACGCAAAGCCCGGCTGGTCTACCGCGCCACCACCCTGTTCGCCCGCCTGCCCTGGCCGCTGCTGCGGGGGTTCGCACACGCCCTGGCGTGGACGTGGGTTCGTGTCAATGCCCGTGAGAGCCGCGTTACCCGGCGCAACCTCGAACTGGCCTACCCGGAGCTGGACGGTCCTGCACGCGACCGTCTGCACCGCGAACTGCTGCGCTCCACTGCGCTGCAGGCCATCGAGACCCTGCGTTTGTGGAGCCGGCAGCCGGCCGACAACCTGCGGCTGCACCTGAAGCAGCGCCACGGCGAAGCCCTGTACGACGCGGCCCTGGCCAGCGGCAAGGGCGTGATCGTGGCCGCACCGCACTTCGGCAACTGGGAGCTGCTGAACCAGTGGCTGGCCTCGCGCGGGCAGATCGCCATCGTCTACAAGCCGCCGGAAGACGAGGCCAGCGACGCCTTCCTGCAGCTGGTGCGCGGCGGCCAGAACGTGCAGCAGGTACGCGCCGAGGGCCCGGCCGTGCGCCAGCTGTTCAAGGTGCTCAAGGACGGCGGCGCCACCGGCATCCTGCCCGACCAGCAGCCCAAGGCCGGCGATGGCGTGTTCGTGCCGTTCTTCGGCGTGCAGGCGCTGACCATGACCCTGGTCAACCGGCTGGCCGAGCGCACCGGCGCCACCGTGCTGTATGGCTGGTGCGAGCGCATCGGGCCGGACATGGAATTCGCCCTGCACATCGAGCCGACCGACCCGGCCGTGGCCGATCCGGACCCGCAGGTGGCCGCCACCGCGCTCAATGCCGGCATCGAGCGCATCGCCCGCCGCGACCCGACGCAGTACCAGTGGACCTACAAGCGCTATACGCTGCGGCCACCGGGCAGCGGCGAGGAAGATCCGTATGCGACCGAAGAGCATCCGCACTGACGGCCCCCACGCCCATGCCCATCCGGCCCTTGCGACCGGCGGCCGCACCACGTTGAATACGACGCCGGCGCCCCCATAGAGACTGCGATGTCCGCCTCCCCCGGTCCCGCCATGCCTGCTGCCTCTTCCCTGTTCGGCGACCCCGCCGCGATCCGCTGCGAACGCGCGGTGGCCGAACTGCGTGCCGGTCGCCCGGTACTGCTCCACGATGGGCAGGGCCAGCGCCTGGCGGTGATTGCACTGGACAGCGCCACTGCCAGCAGCTTCGCTGCCTTCGCCGCTGCCGCACGCGAGCGCCATTACCTGTTCCTGACCGCCACCCGCGCCCGCGTGCTCGGCGTGGAGGCACCGGCAGGCGCGCGCCTGCCGCTGGCGGGGGTTGCCTTCGATGCCCTGCCCTCGCTGGGCTACCTGCGCGAGCCCGGCCCGATGCCGGACGACTGGACGGCCGGCGACGCCTTCGATGCCGGCGCGGTGGAGCTGGCCCGCCTGGGCCTGCTGCTGCCGGCGATGGTGGCGGTGCGCCTGGATGCAGAGGACATGACCTTTGCGGGTGCGGCCGAAGTGGCGTTGTGCGACCTGGCCGAGGGCGCGGCACACGCCGCCCACGATTACGAACTGGTCGCCCGTTCGCCGGTACCGCTGCGCGACGTCGGCATGACCACCTTCGCGGTGTTCCGCGGCGGCGTGGCCCAGCGCGACCAGGTCGCGATCATCGTCGGCGAACCGGACCTGTCGGCGGTGGTGCCGGTACGCGTGCACTCCTCGTGCCTGACCGGTGACCTGTTCGGCTCACTCAAGTGCGACTGCGGCGACCAGCTGCGGCGCGGCCTGCGCAAGCTGAAGGAACTGGGCGGCGGCGTGCTGCTGTACCTGGACCAGGAAGGCCGCGGCACCGGTATCGCCGCCAAGATGCGCGCCTACGGCTACCAGCACGACGGCCTGGACACCATCGATGCCGATGCACAGCTGGGCTTCGGTGCCGACGAGCGCCGCTACGGCAGTGCGGTGGCGATGCTGCATGGCCTGGGCATTTCGCGCGTGGCCCTGCTCAGCAACAACCCGACCAAGGCACAGCGTCTGCGCAACGCCGGCATCGAGGTGCTGGACTGCATTCCGGTCACCGGCGAGATCACTGCCGAGAACGAACACTACCTGCGCACCAAGGCCGATCGTGCCGGCCACATGCTGGATGTGGACGCGCTGATCCAGGCTGCCCAGTAGCGCGGTCGACCTGCTACCGTCTGCGCGGTGCGGCCCTGCCGCCACCGCCCGCCCTGCCACCTGACGGAGCCCGCGTGATCGACGTTCCCCTGACCTCCCCGCCTGCCGATGCCTGGCAGTCGCTGCCGCAGCGCGCCGCCCGCCTGGCCGCACTGGAAGGCGCCTTCGGCGGACTGTTCGTGCCGGGCCTGCCGCTGGCCGCGGCCGCGTGGTTCTTCCAGCTGCCCGGCGGCCTGTGGACGGCCGCCCTTGGGCTGCTGATCGGCATCGTCTTCGGCGCGTGGCTTGGCCACCGGCGCTTGACCCGCACCCGCTGGCGGCTGGATACCCAAGGGCTGGGCCTGCGCCGCGACCTGATGTGGCAGCTGGAAACGCGCATCCCCATTTCGCGCGTGCAGCACCTGGACCTGCGCCGCGGCCCGCTGGAACGCCGTGCCGGCCTGGCCACGCTGATCGTGCACACCGCCGGGACCCGCATGAGCGCAGTGACCGTGAGCGGCCTGGACGAGGCCGACGCCGAGCGCCTGCGTGACACCCTGTCCCATCAGCTCGACCAGGACGCCGACGCCCTGTGAGCCTGCCGCCGCCCCTGCCCGCATCGCTGCCTGCCGGTGGCGAGGACCATCGCCTGCACCCGTGGTCGTGGCTGTTCGTGCTGCTGATGCAGCTGCGCCACTACTTCCTGCCGCTGGTGGCGCTGCTGGTGTTCGGCCAGCGCGGTGACCGCGACCCGATGTGGGCGCAGCTGATTCCGCTGTCGGCGATTGCCGCGCTGGTGCTGGTCTCGGTGCTGCAGTACCTCAGCTACCGCTACCGCATCGGCAGCGACGCGATCACCGTGCGCAGCGGACTGCTGGCGCGCAACCGCCGCGAGATCCCGTTCGCCCGCATCCACAACGTGGAAGTGCGGCAGAACCCGCTGCACCGCCTGTTCGGCGTGGCCGAGCTGCACCTTGAATCGGCCGGCGGCGTGCGTCCGGAAGCCGAAATGCGCGTGCTGAAGCTGGACCAGGCGCTGGCGCTGGAACGACTGGTGCGCCAGCGTGGGCAGGCACCGCAGGCCGCCGACGTCGTGGCCGCCCCCTCGATCACCGACTCCGACACCGAACAGGTGCTGCTGCGCCTGTCGAGCTGGGATGTGGTGCGCATGGGCCTGCTGTCCAACCGCGGCTGGGCATTGGCGATCGCCGCCTTCGGCGTGCTGTTCCAGACCGTGCCGCGGCCGGTGATGGACGCGGCCATCCAGCGTGGCGGCCGGGAAGCCTTCGGCTACGCAAGCCACCTGCATCCCGGCGTGGCCGGCGCCTTCCTGCTGCTGGCCGCAGCCTTGCTGCTGGGCTGGCTGGCGCTGCGTGCGCTGTCGGTGGTGCTGACCCTGCTGCGCTATCACGGCTTCACCCTCAGCGAGCAGGATCGCCGCCTGACCGTCTCGGCCGGCCTGCTCAGCCGTACCCGCAGCAGTGTCGCGCGTCGCCGCATCCAGGCCTGGACGCTGCGCGAAACCACCCTGCATCGCTGGTTCGGCCTGCGCCAGCTGCGCATCGACAGCGCCGCCGGCGGCCCCTCGCGCGACGAGGACCGCGCCCTGCGCGAGCTGGCACCGCTGGCACCGGCAATGCGCTGCGAGCAGCTGGTGCAGCACCTGTTGCCTCAACTGCAATGGCCGCCGGCGCAATGGCAGTCCATTCAGCAGCGTGGCTGGTGGCGGCTGTGCCTGGGCGCGCTGCTGCTGGTGCCGTTGCTGGCAGCGGCCGCGTACTGGCGCTGGGGATCATGGGGCCTGATCGTGCTGGCCTGGCTGCCGGTGGCGCTGCTGGTGGCACATCGGCAGATGGCGCGCATGGGCTGGTATCTGGATGCCCATTACGTGGCCGTGCGCGGCGGCTGGTGGACGCGCTGGTGGCGCTGGGCCGAGCTGGACAAGGTGCAGGGCCTGCGCCTGCAGCGTTCACCGCTGGACAAGCTGCTCGGCACCAGCAGCCTGCAGCTGGATACGGCCGGTGCGCACGGTGATGTGGCGTTGACCCTGCGCCACCTGCCGCAGGCGCAGGCGCAACACGTGATGGAGCAGCTGGCCGCGGCGCTGGCGCGGCGCAAGTTGCGCTGGTAAGCAATACCGGTAGTGCCGGCCGCTGGCCGGCAACCGCAGACATTCCCGAGGTTGCCGGCCAGCGCCCGGCACTACCGCGAGCGGGGTCGGCGAGGCATCAGCGCTGCGACGGCCCCCAATATCCCAGGTCCTTGCGGATCTGCAGGTCGCGCACCCAGCTGCCGAAGGGCTTGCGCCGCAGCACGCCCATTTCACCGGACAGGAAATCCTCGGTGGCGGCGATCACCCGCTCGCTGGACAGGCCATCGCGGTACGGATGGATGGCGTCGGCGTAGCGCACGATCTCCGCCTGCAGCGCGGCGTCGGGATGCAGCGCGCGCTGCAGCATCGCCGGCAGCTGCGCCGGGTCGCCGAAGTCGATCATGTGCGGCTTGGGCACGCGGTTGCGGAAGGTCACCACCGGCTTGTGCTGGACGATGAACTCCGAAACGATCGACGAGGTGTCCGACACCAGCACATCGGCGGCGCGCTGCGCGGCCATCACCTGCTCCGGCTCGATGAAGCGGGCATGGGCACCGGCCAGCGCGCGGTAGCGCTCGAACAGTTCCGGTGGGCACTTCGGGTGCAGGGTCAGCAGCCAGTAGCGCTCACCGCCAGCGATATCGGCGGCGATCTGCGCATGCAGGTGGGGCGCTGCGCTCAGGCGCTCGGTGAAGGTCGAACCGAACAGGATCACCGGGCGCCCGCCCGCCGCTGCGCGCAGCGCGGCGCTCTCGCCACCGTCGTCGCGGAACAGCGGGTCGAGCTTCGGCCAGCCGGTCTCGGCTACGGCGAAGTGGCCCTGCAGGGCGGCGATCTCACGGAACGGCGCGGTGGTGGCCGGCCCCTGCGTGCAGTACAGGTCGAACATGCCGCGCACCCGGAAGTGGCCGCGCGCACTGTCGCGCTTCTCCACGTTGAAGCCATGGAACAGCTGTACCTTGGCGCCGGACAGGAAGGTCGGCACCCAGTTGGCGGCGCTGAACACGGCACGCGGCCGCATCGCCAGGGCCTGTTTCAGTCCGATGTTGGGCACGTCCGGCAGGCTGCTGGCGGCCGCGCCGTCCTCGAACCAGGCCGCCACCTCCTGCCCGGAGGCGTGCAAGGCCTGCGCCAACGGGGCGAGAATAGGCAGCGCATAGCGCTCCGTCGCAAACAACAGGTACCCGGCCATCATGTCCTCCACGACCGCTCCCATCGAACGGCCTCGCATCTCGGCCTGCATTATCGCGTTCAACGAGGCCGGCCGCATCGGCGACTGCCTGGCCTCGCTGGCCTTCTGCGACGAAATCATCGTCGTGGACTCGTACTCCACCGATGCCACCCTGGCCATCGCCGAGGCCGCAGGCGCCCGCGTGCTGCAGCGCGCGTTCGATGGCTTCCGTAGCCAGAAGGCCTACTGCGTCGAGCAGGCAAGCCACGACTGGGTGCTGTGCCTGGACGCCGATGAGCGGATCAGCCCGGAACTGCGCGCAGCCATCGAACAGGCCCGCGACGGTGGCTTCGCCAGCCATGCCGGCTATCGCTTCGCGCGCCTGTCGGAGTACTTCGGCAGGTTCCTGCGCCATGGCAATGCCTACCCGGACCGGGTGATGCGCCTGTTCGACCGCCGCCGCGGCGGCTGGCGCGGCAAGCGCGAGATCCACGAGGCGGCCAGCGTCGACGGCAGCGTCGGCACCCTGCGCGGCGACCTGGTCCATTACCCGTACCGCTCCCTGCAGCAGCAGCTGGCCAAGACCGAGAAGTACGCGCGGATGATGGCCGAGCACGAGTTCGCACGCGGCAAGCGGGCCACGCTGGGCAAGCTGGTACTGGCGCCGGCCTGGCGGTTCTGGCGCGGCTTCGTGTTCCGTGGCGGCTTCCGCGACGGCTGGCACGGCCTGGTCTACGCATACGTGCGCGCCAACTACGTGCGGCAGAAGACCATCATGCTGTGGATGCTGGGCAACGGCCAGCCCGTGGCCGACCCGCCGATCCCCTGATCGCCGGGCCCCGCCCGGCGCGCCGACGCATCACGAGCCGGTGATCGCCCGGTGGCGCGCGCCTTCGACGATCGACAGGCCGGTCAGCAGCCCGACCAGGGTCACGTAGAAACTGGCCGTCATCTGGTGCGCGAACATTGACTGGGTCAGCCCGCACAACGCGTAGGTGATCACCAGCATGACGCCGGCAGCGGCCGGCCCGCGGAAGGTCGCCCGTCCGCTGCGGCGATGCAGGCGCACGAACAACCACAGCGGGATGCCATACACCGCCAGCAACAGCAGCAGGCCCGGTACACCCTGGGTCGCCGCCCATTCGGCCATGTCGTTGTGGGCATGCCCCAGGTGGCAGCGCAACTCTTCCGGGTTCTCCCGGCAGACCGGCACGCGCTGCATCGCGCTGTCGAAATGACCGATGCCAACACCCACCAGCGGATGATCGAGGAAGGTCTGCCAGGCTACCTGCAGGCGCTCGACGCGGGCACCGGCGGAAGAATCACTGTCGCCCAGCTCCATCCGCTGCACGTCGCTGTGCAGCTCGCTCAGGCGGACCTGGTGGCGCAGCTCCGGCACCGACAGCAGCAGCGTCGCACCGATCGCCAGCATCCCGGCCAGCACCGACAGGCGCGCCGCACCGGTACGCCAGCGCAGGCTCAGCGCCAGCACCACCAGCAGCGCCAGCAAGGCGGCGAACACACCGCGGCTGCCGGTCAGCACGATGGTGCCGCAACCGGCGGCCATGCCGAGGATCACCAGCGACCAGCGCCGCGACGGCCGGCAGAACACCAGCAGCACCATCAACACCATCACGATGTCGGCCAGCACGATGGCGTTGGTGAACAGCTCCGCGCGCGGGGCGCCGCCCAGCACCTGCCACAGCGACATCACGAAGGTGGCGAGCAGGCCGGTCAACGAGCCGTACCAGAGCCACCGCAGGCTGGGACGCAGCGCGCAGATCCACAGCGCGATCCATGGGATCACCACGAACCGCGAACGGTTGTCGACGTCACGCAGGCCCTGTTCGAACAGCACCACCGACAGTACGCCGAGCGCCAGCACCGCCAGCATCAGCCAGACCAGCACTTTCACCGGCTGGCCGGCCATGCCCCGCGCGCGCCACAGCAGCTCCGGCGCCAGCAGGGTGCTGAGCAGCAGCAGGAGACCATACGGCAACAGGTTGATCGGCACGGTCAGCACCAGTGCCGGCAGGCAGAACAGCCCCAGCTGGGCCAGCCCGTGTGCAACCCCGTGACGCCCACCGACGGGAACGCCCAGCGGGTCGCCGGCCATGAGGTTCAGGTTGTCCGGTGAAGCTGGCACGTCGGGAAGTATCGCTGCAATATGCTGGAAGAATGGGACAGGCCAACGCGGGCCGTCCCAGCCTGCTGTTTTACTGCCTTTGGACCCGCTTGGGCAGACTGGACAAGCGGAAATCGTGCTGGCTAGTCATGTTCCTGCAAACGCCGTTCACGTTCCCGCTCCTCGGCAGTGACCACGCACGGCACCGTCACCGCCGCCGCCGGCACCAGCCACCAGCGCCGCCGGTTGGACACGCCGGCCAGTTCGGAGCGGTTGCGGTCGACGCACGACAGCATCGCGTACTCGTGGACCAGCAGCCAACGGCGCCCGGGCGCCAGCCGCTGCCAGCGCGTGGCCGCCACCAGCTGCTCGTCCCAGTCAGTCTCGAAACCGAAGGTCGCTGCGGGACGGTCGGCCAGCAGCAGGTGCTGTTCCTTCCAGGCCACCAGCCCCAGCTCGGCATCGGGGCCCAGGCGGGTACCGACCGTGCGCATCAGGCCACGGGCCGAACTGGAATCGTTCAGCAGCGGGTAGCCGACCAGGCTGTACAGCACCCAGACCGCCGCCAGGGTCGACACCAGCGCAAGGTGCCGGCGACGGCCACAGGCCAGCAGGCTCAATCCGCCCCACAGGCCCATCGCCAGGATCGTCCACGCCAGCGCGTCGACGGCCCCGGGGGCGAGCCCGCGGCTATGGGTCAGGCGCAGCTCGAAGGCCGGGTCACCCAGCACCGCCATCGCGCCAGCCACGGCCAGGCCCAATGACAGCAGGCCGGTGAACAGCCCGACCACGGCCTGCACATCGCGTCGCTTCAGCAACCCCGGCAACAGCGGTGCCAGCACCAGGCAGAACATCGGCAGCGCCGGCAGGATGTAGACGTCGCGCTTGCCGGCGGGAATCGAGAAGAACAGCACCACCATCAGCCACCAGGCCAGCGGCAGCAGATAGCGCGCGTCGCGGCGTTGCAGCCGGCGGCGCCAGGCCGGAATCGCCCAGGGCAGGGCCAGGAATGCCGGGATCCACATCAGCGGCATCGTCGCCAGGAAGTACCAGGCGGGCTGGTGGTGATCCCAGGAATGGGTGTAGCGCCGCGCCGTCTGCTGGAACAGGATATCGTCCATGTAGGCGCGATATTCGTCCGAGCCGGTGGCAAAGCCGGCCAGCAGCATCGGCGCCAGCCACAACGACACCGCCAGCAGGAAGGCCAGCGGCGCCAGCCAGAAGCGCGCGTCGCGCGCGTGCAGGCCCACCCGTGGCCACCGCAGCGCCGTGGCGATTGCCGCGGGCACGATCATCAGCAGCGCCAGCATGCCCACGCCCTTGGTGATCACGCCGATGCCGGCGAAGAACCAGCCCAGCCACCACCAGCGCCAGGCAGGCCCCAGCAGCAGGTGGCGCAGCAGGCCGTAGTTGGCCAGGGTGATGAACAGCAGCAGCAGGGGATCGATCTGCGCCTTCTTCGCCTGGAAGGTGAACTGCAGCGCGAACAGCAGCGCCCAGCCGGCATACAGCCCCACCCGCCGCGTCCACAGCCGCCGGCCCAGGTCGACCACGCACCACAGCGTGCCCAGTGCCGCCAGCAGCGACGGCAGCAGGAAGGCCACGCGCCACTGCCCGACCAGGCTGTACAGCGTGGCCTGCCACCACATCAGCATCGGCGGCTTGTCCGAGTACAGCTCGGTCCCGCGGTGCGGGAACAGCCAGTGGCCGCTGTCGAACATCTGCTTGGCCACCAGCGCGAAGCGCGGCTCGTCCGACGGCCACGGATCACGAAGGCCCAGCCCGGCCCCCAGCACCAGCAGGGCCATCACCACGAACAACCACGTCTCGCGCGACGCGCGGGATTTCAGCATGGGACTCGCAACGTCAGCGGGGGGTCAGGCAGTTTTTAGCAGACGCGCGTAAAAGAAACCGTCAGCATCGTTGTCACCCGGCAGTCGCTGGCGCGCGATCCCCTCGCAGTCCAGGCCGAATCTGTCATCCAGCGGCTGTGCCACCGCGTCCGGATGCCACTTCAGGAAGGCCCGCACCTGATCGATGTTCTCGGCGCGCAGGATCGAACAGGTGGCGTACAGCAGCACGCCGCCCGGGCGCAGCATCGACCAGCAGGCCTCCAGCAGGCGGGCCTGCACGCCGACCAGCGCATCGATATCCTCGGCGCGGCGGTGGAACATCACGTCCGGCTGGCGGCGGATCACGCCGGTGGCCGAACACGGCGCATCCAGCAGGATGGCGTCGAACGGTGTGCCATCCCACCACGCACCGGGGTCGCTGGCATCGGCCACCCGGGTCTGCGCGCCCTCACCTACACCGGTGCGGGTGTAGGTATCGCGGGCACGCGCCAGGCGACGCGCATCGATATCCAGCGCCAGCAGGCGCAGGCTCGGGTCACGCTCCAGCAGGTGCGCCGACTTGCCACCCGGTGCCGCGCAGGCGTCCAGAACGCGGGCGCCGGACGCCGGTGCCAGCGCGTCCGCCGCACATTGCGCCGACAGGTCCTGCACCGACAGCGCACCGTCGGCGAACCCCGGCAACTGGTTCACCGCGATGGGCGCCACCAGGCGCAGCGCGTCGGCGCTGAGCGGGCTGGCTTCGGCAGCAATGCCGGCCTCGGCCAGCGTGGCCAGCGCCTTGTCACGGCCCCCCTGCTGGCGGTTGGCACGCAGCCACAGCGGCGCCGGCTGCAGGCTGGCAGCAAAGATCGCCTGGGCCTGGGACGGCCAGTCGCGCTCGACGGCATCGGCCAGCCACGCCGGAAAGGCGTCACGCGCAGGCTGCTCCGGGAACCCCTCGCGCTGCGCGCGGCGCAGGATCGCGTTGACCAGCCCGGCCTGGCGCTCACGGCCCAGCGCGCGGGCGGCGTCGACCGTGGCCGACAGGGCCGCATGCGCCGGCAGTTCCAGCACGTCCAGCTGCGCGAAGCCCACCATCAGCAGCGTGCGCAGATCGGCATCACGCGCCGACAGCGGCTTCTGCATCCACGACTGCAAGGCAGCGTCGTAGGTACTGCGGCGGCGCAGGACTGCAAAGCACAGCGCTTCCAGCAAGGCCCGATCACGACTGTCGGCCAGCTTGGGCAGTGCCCAGGCCAGTTCCGCCTTCAGCGAGCGGCCACGGGTGAACACCTGCGCCAGTACGCGTGCGGCCAGCATGCGGGTGGCCGCGCCCGGCGCCGCCTTGGCGACGGAGAAATCATTCTGCTTCGACACCGCCTATGCCCCCACGTGCAGGTCGCGGCGGGCATTGAGGTAGTCGGCGGCGGTGATCGCCTTGCCGCCTTCGCGCTGCAGCGTGCGCAGGCGCAGCGCGCCCTGGCCGCAGGCGATGTCGATACCATCGCGGCTGGCCGCCAGCACCGCCCCCGGCGCCTGGCCGTGGGCCAGGTCAAGAGCGACCGCGCCGTGGATGCGCACGCGCTCGCCGGCCAGCGTGGCCTCGGCGATCGGCCACGGATTGAAGGCGCGCACGGTGCGCGCCAGGGCATCGGCGTCCTGCGCCCAGTCCAGGCGGGCTTCGGCCTTGTCCAGCTTGTGCGCGTAGGTCACGCCCTGCTCGGGCTGCGGCCGCGCGATCGGCTTGATGCCGGCACGCAGCAGGCCCAGGCCGTCGGACAGCACCTGTGCGCCCAGTTCGGCCAGCTTGTCATGCAACTGGCCGCCGGTATCGGTGGCCGCGATCGGCAGCTCCTGGTGCAGCAGCACCGGGCCGGTATCCAGGCCGGCTTCCATCTGCATCAGGCACACGCCGGTCTTTGCGTCACCGGCCTGGATCGCGCGCTGGATCGGCGCGGCACCGCGCCAGCGTGGCAGCAGCGAGGCATGCACGTTCCAGCAGCCGTGGGTCGGGATCGCCAGTACCGCCCTGGGCAGGATCAGGCCGTAGGCGACCACCACCATCAGGTCCGGCTGCAGGTCGCGCAGCTGCCGCTGGGCAGCTTCATCCTTCAGCGATTCGGGCTGGTAGACCGGAATGCCACGGGCCACGGCTTCGAGCTTGACCGGCGACGGTGCCAGGCCACGGCCGCGCCCGGCCGGGCGATCAGGCTGGGTATAGACGGCCACGACCTCGTGGTGGCGCGCCGCGGCGCGCAGCGACGACACCGCGAATTCCGGCGTACCGGCAAAGACAATCCTCATGGCTACCCCACTTGCAGGATGGATTCGTGCAGGAAAGAAAACGGCGCCGTCGGCCGGCGCCGTACAGCCCGCGCGCGTCGCGCAGGCACGGGCCGCCCGGAGGGCGGCCCGGATTGGCGATCACGCCACGTGCTTGCGCTGCTTGGCCAGCTTCTTGCGGACCATCTCGCGCTTGAGCGGCGACAGATAGTCGATGAACAGCTTGCCGTCCAGGTGGTCCATCTCGTGCTGGATGCAGGTGGCCAGCACTTCACCGGCCTCCAGCTGCTGCTCCTGGCCGTTGCGGTCCAGGTACTTCACGGTGATGGTGTCAGCGCGGGTCACGTCGGCGAAGATGCCCGGGACCGACAGGCAGCCCTCCTGGTACACCCGGCCCCCGTCCTTGGCGACGATTTCCGGGTTGATGAACACATGCGGTTCATTCTTCTCTTCGCTGACATCGATGACCATGAAGCGCTTGTGCACGTCCACCTGGGTGGCGGCCAGGCCGATGCCCGGGGCGTCGTACATGGTCAGGAACATGTTGTCGATCAGTTCCTGGAAGGCCGGCGTGGTGACTTCGGCGGCGTCGATCAACGCAGCCTTGGTACGCAGGCGCGGATCGGGGAACTCGAGAATGGGGAGAAGGGCCATGGCTGTTTCCGGGTAGGGGGCCGGCACGCCGGCATACGTCGCAGATTCTAGCTCCAACGCTTGCCTTGCGCCCCGGTTTCTGGACTATAGTGCGTGGACCTGTTGGGGAATCAGGGCTTCACACCTATGTTGCTTCGTTTTCGTACGGTCGTCGCCGCGGCGATGCTGACCGTGGCTGCCTATGCTACCGCCGTGGAAGTGAATGGCGGGCACCCGGACACCTATGTGGTCCGAAAAGGGGATACGTTGTGGGATATCGCCGCACGTTTCCTGCAGAAGCCTTGGCTGTGGCCGGAGATCTGGCAAGCCAATCCGCAGATCGCCAACCCGCACCTGATCTATCCAGGTGACGTGCTGAGCCTGGCCTACCTGGACCGGGTGACCGTGTCCCAGGCCGGTCCGCGCCAGGAGGCCCCGATCGACGCCATTCCGCTGGCCCAGGTCGAGCCGTTCCTGAAGCAGCTGAGCGTTGTCGACAGCGTCAAGCAGCTGCCCTACGTCGTCGGCCTGGAGGACAGCCGCCTGCGCGTGTCCGGTGGCGACACCGTCTACGTGCGCCTGGCGGATGCCCAGGTGGGCCAGCGCTGGGCCGTGGTACGCCCGACCGTGCGTTACGCCCAGCCCAAGCCGACCGAGGACCTGACCGCCAACGGCGACGTCACCCCGGGCAGCGGCAACCTGTGGAAGGCCTACAACGCACCCAACGCACGTCGTGGCGTGCTCGGCTACGAACTGGCCCAGGTCGCCACCGGCACCATCACCCAGATCGCCGGCGGCAAGGTCGAGGCCTCCACGCTGGTGCTGGACAAGAACGTCGGCGGCCGCGAAGTGCGCGCCGGCGACCGCCTGGTGCCGGTCGAAGCCCGGCCGTACGACCTGCAGTTCGTGCCCCACGTACCCGCTGCGGGTGTCGAGGGCGTGGACGTGCGCGTGCTGGCGGTCACCGACATGTTCACCGCCGGTGGCCCACGCGACGTGATCGCGATTTCGGCCGGCCGTGCCCAGGGCGTGGACAACGGCACCGTGTTCTCGCTGTGGCGCCCGGGCCGGCATGTAGCGCACCGCATGAAGTACCCGACCTCCTCGCGCATGGACGACTCGCTCAGCACCGGCGCAGGCCGGGTCTCGCTGCCGGATGAATATGCCGCGCATGCGATGGTGTTCCGCACCTTCGACAACGTCAGCTACGCGCTGGTGATGCAGGGCGTGAAGCCGGTGCAGGTGGGTTACAACGCGCTGCACCCGGACGCGAAGTAACGGTTGCCGGACTGCCCCGGCCACCACTGGAGTGCCGGCCGCGGGCCGGCAGGCACCTCCGGCAAAACCTGACAGCCACATGCGAAGGCGCCCTAGGGCGCCTTTGTTGTGTGCGGCCGATAGTGGGGGATGACCACACATGCATACGAGGCGCTGCTGCGCCTGTTGATGGCGGGAGGCGCACTGGCGCCCCGACGGGCCCTGCTGCAGGCCGCGGGCGATGCGGAAACCGCCATCGCGCAAGGCACTGCGACCTGGCGTGCGCACGGTTGCACGCCGGAGCAGTGCGCCGCCCTGGAACGCGTTGATACCCGGGCCTGGACAGCCGCCCGGCGCTGGCTGGAACAGGACAACCATCACCTGCTGTCGTGTACCGATCCGGCCTTTCCGCCATCACTGCTGGATGTACCCAACCCGCCGCTGGCGCTGTTCGTGGCCGGTGATCCCTGCCTGGCCTGGCGCCCTTCGGTGGCGCTGGTCGGCAGCCGCTCGCCCACCCCGGGCGGGCGTGCACTGGCCGCGCGTTTTGCCGGCTGCTTCGTCGAGGCCGGCCTGGCGGTGACCAGCGGCCTGGCCGCAGGCATCGATGCGGCCGCGCACCAGGCTGCGCTGGAGGCCGGCGGCTGCACCATGGCAGTGATCGGCACCGGCCCTGACCGGGCCTATCCGGACAGCCACGCCCGGCTGCAGGCGCGGATCGCCGCCGAAGGCGTGGTGCTCAGCGAGTACCTGCCGGGCACGGCTGCCCGCCCCAGCCACTTCCCTGCGCGCAACCGGCTGGTGGCCGGACTGGCGCTGGCCACCGTGGTGGTCGAGGCCGCACAGCGCTCGGGCGCGCTGATCACCGCGCACCTGGCCGCCGAGGCGGGCCGCGAGGTCTGTGCCCTGCCCGGGTCGGTTCTCAACCCGCGCGCGGCCGGCTGCCATCGCCTGATCCGCGAGGGCGCGGCGCTGGTCGAGCGCCCCGAGGAGGTCCTGGAACTGCTCGCCCCCGCCCTTCGCCAGCAGCTGCCGGGCTTGCAATCGCGGTTGGCCACCCCCACTGAACAGGCACCGCCGGCGCTCCTGCCGGCGCGCTGGGCCGGCGACCCTGACTACCAGTGCTTGTGGCGGGCGCTGGACCACAACCCAAGCGGTATGGATTCACTGATCACGCGTTGTGGATTGACGGCGTCACAGGTGTCCTCCATGCTGCTGGCCATGGAACTGGCGGGAATCGTGGTGTGCGTACACGGCCGCTACTGTCGAACTCCCTAGTTTCTTCACCTCCACAGCGTCGCGCGACGCAGGCCGAGGGGCAATGAAAGAGAGCATCCTGGATGTACTGCTGTACCTGTTTGAACACTATTTCAGCGAAGATGCGGACCTGATCCGTGACCGCGATTCGCTCCAGAACGGCCTGATCCAGGCCGGTTTCAGCCCCACCGAGATCAACAAGGCGTTCGACTGGCTCGATGCCCTGGCCGCGCAGCGGCCGAGCGTGGCCCAGGCGCGGGTCGATGGCCCCGTGCGCATCTACCACGGCCCCGAGCTGGACAAGCTGGACGTGGAATGCCGCGGCTTCCTGCTGTACCTGGAACAGCACGGCATCCTCGACGCCGACCAGCGCGAGCTGGTGCTGGACCGGGCGATGGCCCTGGACCAGGACGAACTGGACCTGGACGACCTGAAGTGGGTCGTGCTGATGGTGCTGTTCAACCAGCCCGGCTCCGAAGCGGCCTACGCCTGGATGGAGACGCAGATGTTCATGGACGAGCCAGAACCCCTGCACTGACCGTACACTTGGGGGCATAGCGTATTCAGGAGCGTCCCCGTGAGCGAGTGGTTCCACGCAGAAGGCAACCGGCAGCAAGGCCCGCTGCCGGCGGAACAGTTGGTCGAGTTGTTCCGCAACAACCAGATCTCCCTGGACACCCTGGTCTGGCGCGACGGCCTGCCGCAATGGCAGCCGTTGCGCAGCGTGGTCGATGAGCTGGGCCTGATCGTGCCGGCGCTGGACGTCGCCGCGCCGGCCGTGGAACCCGAGCCGGAGCCCGAACCGGAACCGGTCGCGCCGCCGCCGCCGCAACCACCGGTGCTGCCGCCGTCCACGCCCTATGCCACGCAGACCCCGGCCGGGGTGCTGCCGCCGCCGAAAAAGAAGCTCTCCGGCTGCGCCCTGACCGCGATCATCGGCGGCGGCCTGCTGCTGGTGCTGGTGCCGGTCATGGCCATCCTCGCGGCGATCGCCCTGCCTGCCTACAACGACTACACCGTGCGTGCCAAGGTTGCCACCGCGGTCAATGCCCTGCAGCCGCTGAAACAGCAGGTGCAGCACTTCGCCGACGACGAAGGCCGCTGCCCCGGTGCCAACGATGCCGGTTTCCCGGCGCCGGGTGATTTCACCCAGGCCGGCCTGTCGGCGGTGAACATCGGCCGCTTCAACAACGGCCACTGCGGCATCGAAGCAACGCTGGCCGTGCCCGGCAAGAGCCTCGATGGCGACCTGCTGTGGCTGGAATATGATCGCGACAGCGGCCGCTGGGAATGCAGCGGTGAAAGCGACGACAAGTACCTGCCGCCGTCGTGCCGCGGCTGAGCCACGTGCACGGCAGCACCTCCAAGGACGATCCAACAGGGAACATGCAATGACCGAGTGGTACTACGCCGAAGGACAGCAACGCCAGGGCCCGCTGCCGGTCCAGGAAATCCGCCAGCGCTTCCAGCGGGGCGAACTGAACCTGGACACCCTGGTCTGGCGCGAAGGCATGGCCCAGTGGGCTGCACTGCGCCAGGTGGTCGATGAGCTCGGCCTGCAGACACTGGCCGATGCCAGCACGGCCACCGCCAGCGGCGGCTTCGACCTGCGCGGCGACTACGCCGCCATCGACAACGGCACTGCACCGCTGCCTGGCACGGGTGCGCTCAGCAGCTCGCCCTACAGCGCCCCGGCCGCTTCCGGTGCCGGTGGCCCGCAGCCGGTGATCGGCGGCGAGGTGGTCTACGCAGGCTTCTGGAAGCGCGTAGCGGCGTACATGATCGACTACTTCGTGCTGGCCATTCCGGGCGGCATCATCGGCGCCATCATCGGCGTGGTGCTTGGCGCCAGCATGGGCGCGGTGGGCAGCGGCGAGACCTCCATCGAAATCGTCGCGCAGGTGGCCAGCGCGCTGATCAACATGGCCATCGGCGTTGCCTACTACACCTGGTTCCATTCCTCGCAGGGTGGCGCCACGCTGGGCAAGATGGCGGTCGGCATCAAGGTCGTGCGCAGCAACGGCGATCGCCTGACCAAGGGCCGCGCCTTCGGCCGCTACTGGGCCATGCTGCTGAGCAGCTTCACCCTCGGCATCGGCTTCCTGATGGCCGCCTTCACCGAGCGCAAGCAGGGCCTGCACGACATGATCTGCGACACCCTGGTGGTCGACCGCTGGGCCTACACCGACCAGCCGCACCTGCAGCGCCATGAGCTGGGCACGGTCACCATCGTGATCCTGGTGCTCACCGGCCTGCTGGTGCTGGCGGGCCTGGTGGTGCTGGTGGCCGCGGTCGGCTTCATCGCCAAGATGGCCTCATGAACGGCCATCCTCACGTCTGGCTGCTTGACAGGGGCTGGCCGGGCGTGATTCCTCTAATAAGGTGAAACCTGAACGCCCGGCACACTACCGGGCGTTCAGCGTATTGATTTGTCCGTGGCCGCTTCACTAATGCGGCCGTTTGCTCCACCCTAGCGGCCCCTCCCCTGCGGCTCGCCCCACAGACACTGCTGCCATGCCCAAGCACCTGCTCATCGTCGAATCGCCGGCCAAGGCCAAGACGATCAACAAATACCTCGGCAAGGACTACACCGTCCTGGCCTCGTATGGGCATGTGCGTGACCTGATTCCGAAGGAAGGCGCGGTCGACCCGGACAACGGGTTCGCCATGCACTACGACGTGATCGACAAGAACGAAAAACATGTCGACGCGATCGCCAAGGCCGCCAAGGGCGCCGACGACATCCTTCTGGCGACCGACCCGGATCGCGAAGGTGAAGCGATCAGCTGGCATATCGCCGAGATCCTGAAGGAACGCGGGCTGGTCAAGGACAAGCCGATGCAGCGCGTGGTGTTCACCGAGATCACCCCGCGCGCCATCAAGGAAGCGATCAGCCAGCCGCGCGCGATCGCCAGCGACCTGGTCGATGCCCAGCAGGCGCGCCGCGCGCTGGACTACCTGGTCGGCTTCAACCTGTCGCCGGTGCTGTGGCGCAAGGTCCAGCGCGGCCTGTCCGCCGGCCGCGTGCAGAGCCCGGCGCTGCGCATGATCGTCGAGCGCGAGGAAGAGATCGAAGCCTTCATCGCCCGCGAGTACTGGTCGATCGCCGCCGAGTGCGCACACCCGTCGCAGCACTTCAACGCCAAGCTGGTCAAGCTGGACGGGCAGAAATTCGAGCAGTTCACCATCACCGACGGCGACACCGCCGAAGCCGCCCGCCTGCGCATCCAGCAGGCCGCGCAGGGCTCGCTGCATGTCACCGACGTGGCCAGCAAGGAGCGCAAGCGCCGCCCGGCGCCGCCGTTCACCACCTCCACCCTGCAGCAGGAAGCCTCGCGCAAGCTCGGTTTCACCACCCGCAAGACCATGCAGGTGGCGCAGAAGCTGTACGAAGGCGTGGCGATCGGTGACGAAGGCACCGTCGGCTTGATCTCGTACATGCGTACCGACTCGGTGAACCTGTCGCAGGACGCGCTGGCCGAGATCCGCGACGTGATCGCCCGTGATTACGGCATCGCCTCGCTGCCCGACCAGCCGAACACCTACCAGACCAAGTCCAAGAACGCCCAGGAAGCGCACGAGGCGGTGCGCCCGACCTCGGCCCTGCGCACCCCGGCCCAGGTGGCGCGCTTCCTGACCGACGACGAGCGCCGCCTGTACGAACTGATCTGGAAGCGCGCCGTCGCCTGCCAGATGATCCCGGCCACGCTCAACACGGTCAGCGTCGACCTGTCGGCTGGCAGCGAGCACGTGTTCCGTGCCAGCGGTACCACCGTGGTGGTGCCCGGCTTCCTGGCCGTGTACGAGGAAGGCAAGGACAACAAGAGCGCCGAAGACGAGGACGAAGGCCGCAAGCTGCCGGCGATGAAGCCGGGCGACCGCGTGCCGCTGGAACGCATCCAGGCCGAGCAGCATTTCACCCAGCCGCCGCCGCGCTACACCGAAGCGGCGCTGGTGAAGGCGCTGGAAGAGTACGGCATCGGCCGTCCGTCGACCTACGCCTCGATCATCCAGACCCTGCTGTTCCGCAAGTACGTGGAAATGGAAGGCCGCAGCTTCCGCCCGTCCGACGTCGGCCGCGCGGTGTCCAAGTTCCTGTCCAGCCACTTCACCCAGTACGTGGACTACGACTTCACCGCCAAGCTCGAAGACGAGCTCGACGCCGTCTCGCGTGGCGAAGAAGAGTGGATCCCGCTGATGGCCCGCTTCTGGGAGCCGTTCAAGGAGCTGGTGGAAGACAAGAAGGAATCGGTGGACCGCGCCGAGGCCAGTGGCGCGCGCGAGCTCGGCACCGACCCGAAGACCGGCAAGCCGGTCAGCGTGCGCCTCGGCCGCTTCGGGCCTTACGCCGCCATCGGCAGCACCGCCGAGGACGCCGAGGAGAAGCCGAAATTCGCCTCGCTGCGCCCCGGCCAGTCGATGCACACCATATCCTTGGAAGACGCGCTGGAACTGTTCCTGATGCCACGCGCGCTGGGCGAGGACAACGGCGAGCCGGTCAGCGTCGGCATCGGCCGCTTCGGCCCGTTCGCCAAGCGCGGCAGCACCTATGCCTCGCTGAAGAAGGAAGACGACCCGTACACCATCGACCTGGCCCGCGCCGTGTTCCTGATCGAAGAGAAGGAAGAGATCGCGCGCAACCGGATCATCAAGGAGTTCGAGGGCAGCGACATCCAGGTGCTGAACGGCCGCTTCGGCCCGTACATCAGCGACGGCAGGATGAACGGCAAGATCCCCAAGGATCGCGAGCCGGCATCGCTGACCCTGGCCGAAGTGCAGCAGCTGATGGAAGAAACCGGCAAGCCCGTGCGCAAGGGCTTCGGCGCCAAGAAGGCTGCCGCGAAGAAGGCACCGGCCAAGAAGGCGGCGGTGAAGAAGGAAGCGGCGCCGAAGAAGGCCGCAGCCAAGAAAGCGCCTGCCAAGAAGGCGGCGAAGAAGGCCGTGGTAAAGAAGGCCGCTGCAAAGAAGGCACCGGCGAAGAAGGCCGTCAAGAAAGCCGCGAAGTAGATTCACGCCATGCGTGGATAAGGGGTAGTGCCGGCCGCTGGCCGGCAACATCCAGAAGCACCCGATGCCGGCCAGCGGCCGGCACTACCGGGCCAGGGTCCACCCCTTCTGCACGCCGCAGGGGGATAATGGGGGCCCACGTCGGGCCGGTCGCCGCCATGAAAGAACTCACCCTGGACTCTGCTGTCGCCACGCTCCGCGCCGGCGGCGTGATCGCCTATCCGACCGAAGCGGTCTGGGGCCTGGGCTGTGATCCCTCGCATGAGGCGGCGGTGCACATGGTGCTGCGGCTGAAGCAGCGCCCGATCGAGAAGGGCATGATCCTGGTCGCCGCCGAATTGTCGCAGCTGGAGGGCTGGGTGCGCCTGCAGGCGTTGCCCGATGCCCGCCAGCGCGCGGTGCTGGCCAGCTGGCCGGGTGCCAACACCTGGATCCTGCCGGCCGGTCCGCGCGCCCAGCCCTGGATTACCGGCGAGCACAGCGGCATCGCCGTGCGCATCAGCGCGCACCCGCTGGTCGCCGCACTGTGCCGCGCCTGGGGCGGGCCCCTCGTCTCCACCAGCGCCAACCTGGCCGGTGAACCACCGGCACGCAGCCGGGCCGAGCTGGATCCACGCCTGCTGCGCCTGCTCGATGGCATCCTCGATGGCGAAACCGGCGGCCTGGCCCAGCCCACCCCGATCCGCGACGCGCTCAGCGGCAACGTGCTGCGCTCCTGAGCGGACGATTGCACTGCCACGCACAATCACGCACCCTGCCGCCATGAACCTGCTGCGCACCGCCCTGGGCCTGTGCCTGCTGCTGCCATGGACCGCACCGGCCGCCGAGGACGTGCGCGTCTACCGCTGCGTCGCCAGCAATGGCGCCGTGGCCCTGCAGGACAGGCCCTGCAGCAGCGGCCGGCAGGAGGTGCGTGACCTGCAGCGCCCGCGCGATCCGGCACCCCGGGTGGTGCGCAGTGACGCCCCTCCCGCGGTGCCCAGCGAGGTTCCGGTGATGCGCGATCGCGAAGTCCGCCACGTCTACATCCAGCCGCCACAACCGTTGTACGAGTGCGTGAGCGACGACGGTCGCCGCTACACCAGCGACAGCAACGAGGGCAATCCACGCTGGGTCCCGTTGTGGACCAGCGTGTGGCTCCCGCACGGGCACCACGGCGCGGTCCATCCCGGTCCACGCCCGGGCTTCGGCACGCCGGTCGGTGCGCCGATCGGTGAAGGCGCAGGCTACCGGCCGCCTGCGGTGGGCGTCGGCGTGCAGGTGCCGGCCGGCAGCGTGCTGGTCCGTGACAGCTGCCATGCGCTGCCGCCGCAGGACGTCTGTGCGCGCCTGCGTGACCGCCGCTGGGAACTGGACCGCCGTTACAACAGCGCGCTGCAGAGTGAGCGCACCGCCATCAGCAATGAACAGCGTGGCATCGACGCGCGCCTGTCGCGGGACTGCGAACGCTGAGCGCGATGCCTGCCGGGGCATGTACGCTGTGCGCATGAAGAACCTGATCTGGCTGGCCCTGGGCCTGTTCGCCGGCAACGCGTTGGCCGACGACGGGGTGATCTACCGTTGTACCTCCAGCAGCAGCGATGTGCCCACCCTGCAACGCACGCCCTGCCCTGCCGGCAGCAAGCAGCAGGTGGTGAGGGTGCCGGCCAGTGCTCCGCCGGCGCCGGCCTCAGCGGCACCCGTGCCGGCCGCGCCCGGACCGGCCGCGGCCACTGCGCCGTCCGTTCCCGCACCCGCGCCTCGTCGCCCCGGCGAAGGACGCACGATCATGGAAGCTGGCATGGTCGAACGCGAAGGCGGCGATCTGATACTCGACAGTGCATCGCTGCCGCGCCAGGCCGATGCCGCGCCGGACAGCAATGCGCCGCCGAAGCCGCCGCTGCCACCGATCTTCCAGTGCACCGACAGCCAGGGCGGTGGCTACCTTCACGAATACGAAGCCGCCCCCGGGCGCTGCGAACTGATGACCGTGCAGGGACTGGGCGGCGCCACGCCGGTCAATGCCGCCGGCTGCGAAGTGGTGCGCGACCGCTGCGAGGAACTGCCGGACGCGCAGCGCTGCAGCAGCTGGCAGCAACGCTTCCGCGACGCACGTGGCCGTGAGCGGTTCGCCTCGCCGGAAAACCGCGACAACGCCCGTGGGGAACGCGAACGGCTGCAGGGCGTGCTGGAGGCCAGCAACTGCCCGGTACCGGGGTGACAGCCACCCGGTAGTGCCGGCCGCTGGCCGGCAATCGCAGGATCTTCAAATGATTCCAGTTGCCGGCCAGCGGCCGGCACTACCTTTTGGAAGATCAGAACCCGTAGCGCAGGAAGCCGCCATCCACCGCGATGCATTCGCCGGTGACATAGCTGGCCGCCGGCAGGCACAGGAAGCCGACGGCTGCGGCCACTTCCTCCGGCTCGCCGATGCGGCGCATCGGCGTGCGGTTGATCACTTCCTCGTAGTAGTCCGGGTCCGACAACGGACCGGACGTGCGCCGCGTGCGGATGTACCAGGGCGCCACCGCGTTGACCCGGATGCCATCCTCGGCCCACTCGACGGCCAGGTTGCGGGTCATCTGGTGCATCGCCGCCTTGGTCATGCCATAGACCACGCCACTGCGCACATGGGTCAGCCCGGACACGCTGCCGACATTGACGATCGACGACGACGCGTGCCGGGCCAGCAGCGGATGCGCGTAGCGCGACAGCTCGAAGGCCGAGAACAGGTTGGTCTCGAAGATCTTGCGCCATTCGTCCTCGGAATATTCCGTGGCCGCCTTGGTGACGTTGCCACCGGCATTGTTGACCAGGATGTGCAGGCCATCGCTGTGATCTTCCACCCAGTCCAGGATTTGCCGACGGTCCTCGTCATCGGAGACATCGGCCGCCAGTGCGTGCACCTGGTGCTGCGGATAGACATCCAGCAGTTCGTCGCGCGCCGTTTCCAGCATGTCGATGTCGCGGCCGACGATCATCAGGTCGGCGCCGAGGCCAGCCAGTTCGTGCGCAATGGCCAGGCCGATACCGGCGCTGGCACCCGTGATCAGGGCCGTCTGGCCGTCCAGGCGCCACCGTTGCTGGGTCATGAGTCCTCCGGGGCCGCGCCCGCTGTGTTTCGATGCCGCAAGGATACGCGCTCACGGCAGCGCTCGGCCGGGGATGCGACACTTGCCCATACGCCCACCGCGGAGAGCCGCCATGCGCATCCTGATCCTGTCCACGTCGCTGCTGGCCAGCCTGCTGCTGGCGGCCTGCCAGCGGCCGCCCACGCCGAACCCGGAGAAGCCACCGGTGCCACGAGCGATGTCGCGTGCGATCAACGACCCGCTGGACCGCGCCAAGGACGTGCAGAAAACCGTCGATGATGCCGCTGCGCGTGAGCGCAAGGCCGAAGCAGACGCGAGGCAATGACCTGTGGGGTCAGAGACCTTTGTGCTGCCAAGGAATCCGACCCCATGAACGAAAACGCCCGGCCAGAGCCGGGCGTTTTCATTCGGTACCGTTGCCGATCAGAATCCGCAGAAGCAGTACGCCAGCGCCTTCACCGGAGCGCCATTGCCCTTCTCGCGGGCCGCGTTCTCGACGAAGCGCAACTGAGTGTCCACTTCCGGCATCGTGCGTGCCAGCATCATCCGCGCCATCCCCGAATCGGACAGCATCCAGGCACCGGCGCTGCTGCCGGCGAAACCGCTGACGAACTGTGCGAACGGCGTGGCTGCCTTCTCGATGTAGCGCACGCGATAGGCATCGGCCTTGCCCAGCTTGGCGCGGCTGGCCGCATCGGCCACCGCGTCCTTCAGGCCACCGAAGGCGTCGACCAGGCCGCGTTCCTTGGCCTGTGCACCGCTCCACACGCGGCCACGGGCGACCTCGTCCACGGCCTCGACCGGCTTCTTGCGGGCGTCGGCGACACGGCCGGTGAAGTCCGCGTAGCCCTTGTTGATCACCGTCTGGATGACCTGGCCGACGGCCGGGTCCATCGGGCGGGTGACATCGAAGGCGCCGGCGAAGCGGGTGGTGCCGACACCGTCGGTGTGCACGCCGATCTTGTCCAGCGCGCGGCTGAAGTTCGGCACCATGCCGAAGATGCCGATCGAACCGGTGATGGTCGACGGATCAGCATAGATGCGATCGGCGTTCATGCTGATCCAGTAGCCACCGGAAGCGGCCAGATCCCCCATCGACACCACGACCGGCTTGCCAGCGGCCTGCAGGGCTACCACTTCACGACGGATCTGCTCGGAGGCGAACACTTCACCGCCCGGCGAATCCACCCGCAGCACCACCGACTTCACGTTGTCGTCGTCGCGCGCGGCACGCAGCAGCGCCGAGGTCGACTCGCCACCGATGCGGCCGGCCGGCAGGTCACCGCCACTGATTTCGCCGGCGGCCACCACCACGGCCACCTGCGGACGCGAGTCCACCGGGTTGCGGCGCGCGTCGAGCAGGGCCAGGTAGCGGCCGAAGTCAACGTTGCGGAAACCACCGTCGGCATCCTCGTCGGCCACACCGCGCTCGATCATCAGATCCTCGAATTCCTCGCGGGTCTTCAGCGCGGTCACCAGCTTCTGCTGCAGGGCGAACTTGGCCAGGTCACCACCGGCGGCAGCGATGCCTTCCGGCAGGGTGTCGATGCCGGCGGCCAGCTGTGCCGGATCCAGGCGGCGGGCCTTGGCGATGTCGCCCAGGTAGCGCTGCCACACGTCGTTCATCCAGAACAGGTCGGCTTCCTTGGAGGCCGGCGACGCCGCGTCGAGCACGTACGGCTCGGCCGCGGACTTGTACTCGCCCACCTTGAACAGGTGCACGTCCACGCCCAGCTTGTCCTGCAGGCCGGTGCGGAAGTACTGGCGGTAGCGGCCGAGGCCTTCGAGCACGACCGAACCCATCGGGTCCAGGTAGACCTCGTCGGCCTGCGCGGCCAGCAGGTACTGCGACTGGCCCATGCTCTCGCTGTAGGCCACCAGCTGCTTGCCGGAGGCGCGCAGGTCCTGCAGCGCGGCGGCCACCTCACGCAGCGAGGCGAAACCGGACGGCTGCAGCTTGTCCAGCTCCAGCACCACGCGTTCGATCTTCTTGTCTTCCTTGGCCGACTCGATCACCCGCAGCAGATCGCGCAGCTGGATCTCCTCGGCGCCGTTGTCACCCACCGCCTTGGCCAGCGCGCGGCTGACCGGGTCGGCGCTGAACTGCTCGACCAGGCGGCCTTCCGGCGCGATCACCAGCGTCGTGCGGTCCTGCAGCGACTTGCTGGCACCGGCGCCCATGCCGGCGGCGATGACGAACATCACCAGCAGCAGGAACAGCAGGCCGAAGAACACCAGGTTGAGGATCAACCGGCGGGTGAAGTTCATGACGTCCCACAGCCCGATGAAGAAACTGGCGACGGGGTTGCGACGCGCCGGGGGCAGCGGGGGCACGGGTTGATTCATGGAACGCTCCGGATGGCTTCTTGCCGTGGTACCAGCATAGCCGGTGCCGCGTGATGCAGCATCGGACACAAGTCAGGGGATCGCCCGTCACGGGTGAACGTGGCGGGCGGGAAGATCAGGACAGCGCGGATTGCCCGATGCGCTGGCTGCTGCGGCGCAGGCGCCAGCCCATCAGGATGGCAGCGGCGGTCAAGCCGACGATCAGGCCGATCCACATGCCCTGCGGGCCCATGCCCAGCCCCAGGCCGAGCCCGGCGCCGAGCGGCATGCCCAGGCCCCAGTACGCGAACATGGCGATGAACATCGGCACGCGGGTGTCCTTCAGGCCGCGCAGCGCGCCGGCCGACAGCACCTGGATGCCGTCCGGGAACTGGAAGGTGGCCGCGTACAGCAGCAGGGTCGAGGCCAGGCCGGCCACTGCCAGGTCGTTGGTGTACACACCGACGATGGCATCGTGGCCGAACAGCAGCACCGCCGCCGACAACGTCTGCGTGCCCATGATGATCGCGTAACCGGCCCAGGCCGCACGCCGCACGCCGAAGCCGTCACCACGGCCGACCGCATGGCCGACGCGCACGGTGGTGGCCTCGGCCACGCCCATCGGGATCATGAAGCACAGCTGCGCGACGTTGATCGCGATCTGGTGCGCAGCGGCTTCGTTGGCACCAAGGCGGCCGATCAGCAGCGCGGTGACGATGAACAGGCCGCCCTCCATCAGCACGGTGATGCCGATCGGCAGGCCGGTGCGCAGCAAGTCCCAGATCGCCTTCCAGCGCGGCCCTTCGAAATGCGAGAACAGCTGCAGATGGGCGAAGCGCCTGGTGAACCACAGGTAGGTGGCGAAGGCGATCGCCTGCAGCCACATCATCACCGCCGAGGCGATGCCCAGGCCTTCGGCGCCCATTTCCGGGAAGCCGAGCTTGCCGTTGGCCAGCACATAGCCCATCGGTGCCAGCACCAGCAGGCCACCGAAGCCGAGCAGCATGGTCGGCAGCGTCCAGTGCATGCCTTCACTGAGATAGCGCATGCAGAAGTACAGGGTCAGCGCAGGTCCGCCCCAGCGCACCGCATGCAGGAACGCGGTCGCCCCCGGCACGATGTCCGGCGCGATGCCGAACGACGGCAGCAGCGGCGGCACCACGGTGAGGAAGGTGAACATGATCAGGCCCAGCCCCAAGGCCAGCCACAGTGCCTGGCGGAACAGCGGGCCGATCTCGCGCTCGCGGCCGGCGCCATGCAGCTGCGACACCGAGGCGGTGAGCGAGATCAGGGTGCCGATCGGAATCAGCATCGGCAGCCACAGCAGCGCCGTACCGATGGTGACGGCGGCCAGTGTGGCCGTGGCGTGGTGGCCGGCAATCACGTTGTCGACGAAGGAGATCAGACCGGTGGACACATGGCCCAGCACAAGCGGCAGGGCGAGCAGACCGGTGGCGCCGACTTCCTTGCTGAAGCGCGGCGTGGAGGTTGCAGTAGACATAAGGTGCTTGACGCGAACTGCGGTTGCGCGCGAAGGGCACAGGCACCGGGTTGCGGGCGCCCATCTTACGCGGGCGGCGCGTGCATTCCCATGACATGGCGTGAATGCTGGGTTTCAGCCGCCCCACACAAAAAGGGGACGGAGGGGATTAAGTCGTTTCAGGCCCGCTAGTGCCGGATGCGACTTAATCCCCTCCGTCCCCTTTTTTACTGGCCGGCCTGGCGCTTGAGCCAGCTGTCGCGCTCGGCGGCGGGCACGGCGAGGAAGGCGCTGCGCACTGCGTCGCGTTCCTGCGGTGGCGTGCGCTGCGCGACCAGAGTCAGCTGGGCCAGCTGCGCCGGGCTGAGCTGGCGCAGTACGGCCAGCGCGGTCTCGCGCTGTTCCGGCGGCACGAAGCCGAACAAGCCATGCAGCTTGGGGAATTCCAGGCCCAGTTGCGGGCCCAGCCGCCACCCGTCGCGGAACGCCTGGTCCTGGTCGCGGAACTGTTGGCGCAGGCGCTGCTGCTGGTCCGCAGGCAGCGCATTGAATCGCGCAGCCGCCTGGCGGATGCGCTCGCGCTCTCCTTCCGGCAGCGCGCGCCAGGCGGCGTAGTCGGCGCGGCGCTGGCGCTGCTGCTGCGCATCGAGCTGGGCGAAGCCAGAGGGTGCTGCCGTCGACGGTGCTGGCGAAGCCAGCGGCGTGGCCGGCGACGTCGGTGGCGGCAACGGCACGTTCAACGATTGCGGCGCGGCAGACAGCGACAAAGGCAGGGCCAGCAGCAGGCTGGCGAACACGGACTTATTCATCGGCAGCAGCGGTTTCCAGCGTGGCACTGGCCGGCTCGGGCCGGCTCGGCCTGGATTGCGATTCATCCACCGGCAGCGGGCCGCCCGCGGCAGTCCACGCGTACAGGTCGGCATCGGCGACCAGCGGGTAGTCACGATCGGCCAGCATCGCTGCGTCGTCCGTGGCCTGGGCCGTGGTCGCATCCGGCGTGGCGTCGACCTTGCTGGGTGGCAGGGCTTCCACCGTCACCGGACCGGCTTCGCCCACCACTCCCTCCGGCAGCGGTGCATCACCGCCGAAGGAATGCCCCTGCCAGTGGCGCCAGCCCAGCGCTGCGGCCAACAGTATCGCCACGGTCGCCAGCAGGATCAGCGGACCGCGCCAACGTGGCTTGGCGTTCGTGCGACGGCGCTTGCCATTGGCGGCCGCCCGCTCATCGCGCTGCGGTGCGCGCCAGCTCGGGGTCGGGGCTTCATTGTGGGCGGTCGCGGCGGCGGGTTGCTGCAGCTGCTGCAGGCGCGCGGCCGGCAACTCACGGATACGCGCCTGCACCTGTTCGGCCAACTGGCGCCAGGCCGAGGCATCCGGCTGGCCGTGGGCATCACGCGGGCAGGCGTCGGCCAGCAGGTGCTGGTAGCCGGCCTCGTCCTGGTCGAGCACGCGCATGGCGATGCCCTCGTCCAGGCTGCCCCCCACCCGCAGCAGCAGCGCAAGGCGCGGCAGCGGCGGCATCGCGCCCAGCACGGCCAACGGCGGCAGCCACTGCCCGCCCACCGGCTCGCGCAGCGCCTGGCGCTGGCCCAGAAGGGTCCAGAAGCGGGTCGGCCACTGCGCCATCGGCAGGTCGCTGGCCACTGCGGCAAAGGCGCGCATCACCGCCACCAGGGTCTGCTCGGCGCGCGCGGCATCGCCGCACTGCAGTTCAGCGACCACCAGGGCACGGCGCTCGACGCCACGCAGGAACGCCGACAGCGCGCCGGCCGCGGTCGAGGAAACAGGGGCGGGCACAGCCGTCATCGGTCACTCCAAAGGTCTTCCGGCATGATAGCGGCAGGCCATCGACGCCCGTAGGACTTGCGCCCACAGGCACTTCGTGCTGCAGGTTGTGCACAGCACCACGCCCCCTCCGGCGAAAACTGTGGCTTCGGGCTGAATTCACTCTGTTTCAGCATTGTTTCACACTTAAGATATTGATTTTATTGTCCTTTTTTGTGTGGCGATTTTTTGACCAACCCAAGCGTGAGGCCGTCGCCATCGGCCTTCTACGTTTCCGATGGCCGTTAACGCACAACGTTATCCACAGAACATGTGGATAAGACTGAATCTCCAATGGACACCGATATTTAGGTGACATTTATGATTCAACGGGCGCCGCCCCGCCGCTCCCGCTGCTGCCGTTCGCGCGCGCATGGCCCGTTACACTGGCCCGATGCTTTCACCGATTCCGACCCTGCAGGTCGCCCTGCCTGTCCCCCTGCCCCGCCTGTTCGACTACCTGTCGCCGGAGGGCGATGCCCCGGCGGTCGCGGTCGGCTGCCGCCTGAAGGTGCCGTTCGGCAACCGGGAGCTGGTCGGTGTGGTGGTGGGGCACGGCCAGACCGACGACGGCCAGGGACTGCGCCAGGCCCTGGCCTGGTGCGACCCGCAGCCGCTGCTGCAGGGGGAGCTGTGGCAGAGCCTGCAATGGCTGGCGCGCTACACCCATGCGCCACTGGGCGAGGTGCTGAGCACCGCCCTGCCCGGCCCGCTGCGCCATGGCGAGGTCCTGCCCGACACACACCACTGGGGTTGGCAGCTGACCACCGAAGGCCACGCCCAGCGTGAAAAGCTGCGCGCAGGCAGCCGTCCACGGCAACTGGCCGAGCTGCTGGCCGAAGCCATCGTGGATGAGGACGTGCTGGGCGAACGCATGCAGGACTGGCGCACCGCCGCGCGCAGCCTGGCCAAGCGCGGGCTGGCCGAGCGGGTTGCGCTGAGCGTGGCCCCCCAACACGCGCAGCCACTGCCCGGTCCCACGCTCAACCCGGACCAGGCCGAGGCGGTGGCCGCGATCAATGCCGCCGACGGCTTCCAGCCGTTCCTGCTGGATGGTGTGACCGGCAGCGGCAAGACCGAGGTCTACCTGCAGGCGATCATCCATTGCCTGGCGCAGGGCAGGCAGGCGCTGGTGCTGGTGCCGGAAATCGGCCTGACCCCGCAGACCCTGGCACGCTTCCGTGGCCGCCTCGGCATCGCCGTGCATGCGCTGCACTCGGGGTTGAACGACAACGAGCGCGCGCGCGTCTGGGCAGCGGCCTCACGCGGCGAAGCGCGCGTCATCGTCGGCACCCGCTCAGCGGTGTTCACGCCGCTGCCCCAGGCCGGCCTGCTGATCGTCGACGAGGAACACGACGGCAGCTACAAGCAGCAGGACGGCATCCGTTACCACGCGCGCGATTTCGCCCTGGTCCGGGCCAAGTCGCTGGGCGTTCCGGTGTTGCTGGGCAGTGCCACGCCCTCGCTGGAAACCCTGCACAACGCCTACGCCGGGCGTTACACCCACCTGCGCCTGAAACAGCGCGCCGGCGATGCGCGGCCACCGCGCGTGCGCATCCTCGATGTACGCAAGCGCCCGCTGCATGACGGCCTCTCGGCCGATGTGCTGGCCGGCATCGGGGAGCATCTGCAGCGTGGCCAGCAGGTGCTGGTGTTCAAGAACCGCCGCGGCTACGCACCGGTGCTGCTGTGCCACGACTGCGGCTGGACCGCGCCATGCCAGCGCTGCGATGCGCCGATGACCGTGCATGGTGGCGGTCGTCGCCTGCAGTGCCACCACTGCGGCGCGCGGCAACCGGCGCCGCTGGCATGTCCGGCCTGCGGCAGCCTGGCGCTGCAACCGCAGGGCATCGGTACCGAACGCCTGGAAGAACATCTCACTGCGGCCTTCGCCGACTTCCCGGTGGTGCGCATCGACCGCAGCACCACCTCACGGCGCGACGCGCTGGAACAGCAGCTGGCGAAACTGGGCGACCAGCCCGGCATCCTGGTCGGCACGCAGATCCTGGCCAAGGGCCACGACCTGCCCAAGCTGACCCTGGTGGTGGTGGTGGGTATCGATGAGGGCCTGTTCTCAGCCGACTTCCGCGCCAGCGAAAAACTGGCGCAGCAGCTGATCCAGGTGGCCGGTCGCGCGGGACGTGCGCGCGACCCGGGCGAGGTCTGGCTGCAGACCCATCACCCCGGGCACCCGCTGCTGGAAACCCTGGTGAGCGGTGGCTACCATCCGTTCGCGCAAGCCGAGTTGAACCAGCGCCAGGCGGCCGGATTCCCGCCCTTCGCGCATCTGGCGCTGATGCGCGCCGAAGCGCAGCAGGTGGAACATGCCAATGCATTCCTGCTGGCGGCCCGGCACCTGCTGGGCGAACAGAACGTGGTCGAGGCCTACGGGCCGATGCCGGCGCCGATGCCGCGGCGGGCCGGTTACCAGCGCACGCAGCTGCTGCTGTCTGCCCTGCAGCGGCCGCCGCTGCATGGCGTGCTTTCGCAACTGGTTCCGCAGCTGTACGCGCTGCCGGAAGCACGCAAGGTGCGCTGGTCGCTGGATGTGGATCCAACGGATCTTTATTGAGGGGTCAGAGCCCACCCGTCGGGTGGGATCCGACCCCGATGCCCTGGGGTCGGATCCCTTTTCGCAGAAAAGGGCTCTGACCCCGGACGCCTTCGCTCACGTCAGCGGCGACATCACGCCGCGCTGGTAGGCCGGTCGCTCACGCAGGCGCGCATACCACTCGGCCAGGTGCGGCATGTCCGGGCGCTGGATCGGCAGTTCATACCAGGCGTACACCAGCGAGCCGAGCGGAATGTCGCCCATCGCGAACGTCCCGCCCGACAGCCATGGCTGCGTGGCCAGGGTGGCATCGGCCATCGCCAGGTAGTCACCGGCACGGACGATGGCCGCGCTGATGCGCGCTTCGTCACGGTCGGCCGGCGCGGTGCGCATGATGCCCCAGACCAGGTCGCTGTACAGCGGCGCCATCCGCGAGGTGCTCCAGTCCATCCACTTTTCGGCCTGCGCGCGCTCCATCGGGTCCTCGGCGTACAGCGTGCCCAGCGCATAGCGCGCGCTCAGGTAACGCACGATGGTGTTCGATTCCCACAGCGGCAAGCCGTGGTCCTCGATCACCGGCACCAGGCCGTTGGGATTCATCGCCTGGTACTCCGGCGTCTGCGTGCCGCCATGGCTGCCGCCGACTTCGATGGATTCGTACGGCAGGCCGATCTCCTCGGCACACCACAGCACCTTGCGGACGTTGCTGGAATTGCGGCGGCCCCAGATCTTCAACATGCGGGTTTTCCTTGCTGGCAATGCGAGCGGCAACGATACGCCTGATTGGAGTGGAGATGTGCGTGCCGGATGCGGGATCGGGCATCTACAGCATGCCGGCCAGCGGCCGGCACTACCGGTTCTTTTTCCGGCACTACCGGTTCTTTTTTGGCAGCGCGCGCACGTAGGACGACTTGCCGTCCTTCTTCAGCTCGAACAGGCCGATCGCCGCCAGCAGATCGCTGAGTTTGCCGTAGCCATAGTTGCGCGGATCGAACGAGGCCTGGTTGCCGATCTGGCTGCCGACCGGCCCCAGGTGCGACCAGCCATCCTCGCCCTCGGCCGAGGACACCGCGCGGCGCAGCATCTTCACCAGCCGGGTGTCGCTGCGCATCTCCGCCCCGCTCTTGCGCGGGCGTGCATCATCATTGGCGACGGGCTCGTTCGATGCCTGTTCGCTCGATGCCTGCTCGGCATCCGGCACGCTGGCGTGGGTCTGGCCTAGCGCTTCCAGGTAGGTGAACTTCGAGCACGCGTTGACGAACGGTTCCGGCGTCTTCTTTTCGCCGAAGCCATACACCTTCACGCCGTCGGTCAGCAGGCGCATCACCATCGGGGTGAAATCGGCATCGCTCGACACGATGGCGAAGCCATCAAGGTTGCGCGCGTACAGCAGGTCCATGGCATCGATCACCATCGCCATGTCCGACGCATTCTTGCCCTTGCTGTAGGCGAACTGCTGGATCGGGCGGATCGCGTATTCGTGCAGCACCGCTTCCCAGCCCTTCAACCGCGGGCTCTTCCAGTTGCCGTAGGCACGGCGCACGTTGGCCACGCCATAGCGGGCGACTTCGGCCAGGACCTCGTCGATCTTCGAGGCCGGCGCATTGTCGGCGTCGATCAACAGGGCGATGCGCTTTTCCGGTTCGCTCATGGATTCCTCGCGGGCGGTTGCCTGAACCCGAGTATCGCCGATCCACGCGGGCGCTGACGTGACAGGTGGCCGCCGTGCGAAGATGCCAGGCGCTTCCCCCAATGCCCCCACTGGAGTGAGTCGATGAGTCGCGAGCGCGTTCCCCACCTGGTCGTTGTCGGCGGCGGTTTTGCCGGTCTCTGGGCCACCCGTGCCCTGGCTCGCGAGCGCATACGCATCACCCTGGTCGACCGCCGCAACCATCACCTGTTCCAGCCGCTGCTGTACCAGGTGGCCACCGCCGGCCTGTCCGCGCCGGATATCGCCGCACCGCTGCGCCACATCCTCGGCCACCAGCGCAACGTGGAAGTCCGCCTCGGCGAAGTGGTCGCCATCGACAAGCAGGCACGGCAGATCGGCATGGCCGATGGCAGCACGCTGGACTACGACAGCCTGCTGCTGGCCACCGGCGCTACCCACGCCTACTTCGGCAACGACCAGTGGGCCGATGATGCCCCTGGCCTGAAAACGCTGGACGATGCCATTGCACTGCGCCGCAAGCTGCTGCTGGCGTTCGAACGCGCCGAGGCCGAACCGGACCCGGCGAAGAAGGCGGCGTGGCTGAGTTTCGCCATCGTCGGTGGTGGTCCCACCGGCGTCGAACTGGCCGGCACGCTGGCCGAGATCGCGCGCCACACGCTGCGCAACGAATTCCGCCACATCGATCCGGCCAGCGCCAAGGTGCGGCTGGTCGAGGCTGGGCCGCGCGTGCTGTCCTCGTTCCCGGAAGTGCTTTCGCTGAAGGCGCGCCGCCAGCTGGAAAAGCTGGGCGTGGAAGTGCTGACCGGTACCCCGGTGAGCGACATCGACAGCCAGGGCTTCAAGCTCGGTGAGCAGTTCGTGCCGGCCCGCACCGTGGTCTGGGCCGCCGGCGTGGCCGCTTCACCACTGGCGCGCACGCTGGACGTGCCGTTGGACCGCGCCGGCCGCGTGCAGGTGCAGCCGGACCTGACCCTGCCCGATCACCCGGAGCTGTTCGTGGCCGGCGACCTGGCCGCACTGAGCCAGGCCGACGGCAAGCCGGTTCCCGGCGTGGCGCCCGCGGCCAAGCAGATGGGCAAGTACGTGGCCGAGGTGGTCCGTGCACGCCTGCACGGCAAGCCCGAGCCCGGTCCGTTCAAGTACGCCGACTACGGCAACCTGGCCACCATTGGCCGCATGGCCGCGATCGTGCACCTGGGCCGGCTGCAGCTCTCCGGCGTGCTGGCCTGGTGGTTCTGGCTGGCCGCGCACGTGTTCTTCCTGATCGGCTTCCGCAACCGCATCGTGGTGCTGCTGAACTGGGCGGTCGCGTACTGGAGCTACCAGCGCAGCGCGCGCATCATCTTCGGTGATGACCAGGACGACCGGCGGCCGAAGCGCTAGGGCTTCCCGGGGCCTTTCCTGGGGTCAGAGCCCTTTCCGCCGGAAAGGGGCCCGACGCCGGCTACCGCATCCACGCATGACGTGGATTACTTCCGGCAGAAGTCCTCCTTCCTCGCGGTGTCGGCAATCTGCGCGGTACTCCAATGCCGGGTGATCCAGATCGCCAACGCGGTGCTGCTGAGATGCCAGCGCAGCATGCCGCGCCGAGGTTGCCGCCACAGGTGGCGCCGGGCAATCCAGAAGGCCTCCCGCTCCACTTCAGGCACCTTGTTCTTCATCCCGTCCTTGTCGAAGAACTGGGCGGTGAAGCGCCAGGGGTTCATCGGCTGGTATCCCGCCCGTGGCTCACCACTGCACGCAGCCACGCCACTGGGCGCGCGGTCGGCCGGCTTCGGCCGACCGTCCACCAATGCCAGCCCGAGCAGATACAGCAGGCCAGGCAGCAGCGCGATGCCGGCGACCAGCACGACGACGGAGATCCATGCGTTGCCGGCGGCACGCATCGCTCAGTGCGCCTTCGGTTTCGGGTACCACAGTGCGTTGACGATGACCCAGCGCTGGTCGAAACGCCCCATGTGGAAGTAGTCGACGAACCACGGGGTTTCCAGCCGCACCGAGGCCGCGTTGCCGGTCACGTCCAGCACCGTGCAGCGGCGATCCCATTGATCCTTCGGGGTCTTCAGCGCGCCCTGTTTCGTCAGCGAGACCAGCTCCTCCTTCGACATCCGGCGCAGGCCCAGGCGCTCGTCTGGCGTGTCACCGAGCACAGCGCGCTTGGCCAAGTCCGGGTGCAGCGAACGGGCGACGCGCTGCGGATCGGCCTCCAGCTGGCCATCGACGTAGTCGTGGCAGGTGGCTTCGATGGCCGCGATCGTGGCGGGGTCGGCGGCAGGGCTCGTTGCTGCGGAAAGCGCGAACAGCAGGGCAATCGTGGACATCCGGGTCTCCGGCTCTGGGCGCGGGCGGATCATCGCATGGGCCGAATGGCCCATCCACGCATGACGTGGATCTACTGTAGAGCCGAGCCCATGCTCGGCTCCCGCATCGGGCAGACGGAACAACAGCCGAGCGTGGGCTCGGCTCTACAGAAGCGCAGGATCCGTTGCCTGCAGCCAGGCCAGCTTGCGTTCGCGGGGCTGCTGCTTGAGTTGCCACTCGGCCCGCGAGGCGGCGGCCCGGTCCGGGTATTCGCGCACGGCCAGCACGCGCAGCGGCGGCCGGGCCCGGGTGTAGCGCGCGCCCTTGCCGGCCTGGTGGGCGGCGAAACGCGCCTCCACATCGGTGCTGATGCCGGCGTAATAGCTGCCATCGCGGCATTCGAGCAGGTACAGGAACCACGGGCGGACGGACGGGGCCATGCCTGGATTATGCCGTGCTGCACTGCAGCGGATATACTGGCGACCGAATGCAGGAGAGAGGCGCCGCGCTGGCGCCCGCCGAAGGCGCAGGCTCCCATGATCGCTCAGGCCGGTGGGCTGGAATCCCGCCAACCATGCATTCGACTCGCCGAGCTGGAGAGAGGTCACCGGGCATGCCCGGGACGATCCGCCGAAGGGGCACGCGGCCCATGCCGCTGAACTCTCAGGCAAAAGGACAGCGGGAGCGGCACCGGTCATCGTCATCCCGTCATTGCGCAGGCAGTGGCGGTGGTCGCGCATGGCCGGCCCCACCGCGCCCGGAGCCTGTCCCATGCTGCTGTCCATCATCTACCTGATCGCCATTTCCGCCGAAGCCATGACCGGCGCACTGTCCGCCGGCCGCCGCCGCATGGACCTGTTCGGCGTGGTCATGATCGCCTGCGTCACCGCCCTCGGGGGTGGTTCACTGCGCGACATCCTGCTCGGCCACTACCCGCTGGGCTGGGTGAAGCACCCCGAGTACCTGGGCTTCACCGTGTGCGCGGCGCTGATCGCCACCTGGGTGGCGCGCTGGATGCACCACTTCCGCCGCACCTTCCTGGTGCTCGACGGGCTGGGCCTGATCGCCTTCACCCTGATCGGCTGCTCGATCGCGCGCGAGGCCGGCCATGCGATGCCGATCGTGCTGATCGCCGGCATGCTGACCGGCGCGTTCGGCGGGGTGCTGCGCGACATCCTCTGCAACGAGGTGCCACTCATCTTCCAGAAGGAGCTGTACGCGATCATCGCGCTGCTGACCGGCGCGGCCTATCTGTTGCTGCTGCACTGGGGCGTGGCCGATGCCACCGCAATCCTGTGCTGCCTTGGCGGCGGCTTCGCGTTGCGCCTGCTGGCGATCCACTACCGCTGGGAAATGCCGAAGTTCGTCTACCACGACGAAGTGCATTGAGCCTCTTCGTAAAGTCGAGCCATGCTCGACTGCTCTTTGCAGGAAACCAACGCGCTTCGCGCGCAGGTCGGGCATGGCTCGACGCTACAGGAAGCGGTATCACCACCCCGGCGATGTACCTGGCGCTGTCGCTCATGCGCAGCGCCAGGCGCATCGCCGGTGCAGATGGGCCGGCCTCCAACTCCGACCGGCCCTGATCGCGGCCGCACCCCCGCAGGCGCTGGCCGCCATCCACACACGTGCCGCACTCAGGCGGCTTCGATCAGGCTGCTTCGGACACCTTCACGTCGCGACGGGCGCGCACGGCCGCAGCCAGACGCTCCAGCACCGTCACGGTGGTGTCCCAGTCGATGCAGCCATCGGTGATGCTCTGCCCGTAAACCAGCGGCTGGCCTTCCACCAGTTCCTGGCGGCCACCGACCAGATGGCTCTCGATCATCACGCCAACGATGCGCTGTTCGCCGTCTTCCAGCTGAACAGCAATGTCCTCGATCACCTTCGGCTGGTTCTCGGGGTTTTTCAGGCTGTTGGCGTGGCTGGCGTCGATCATCAGGCGCGTCGGCAGCTTGGCCTTGGCCAGCACCTGGCAGGCGTCGGCGACGCTGCCGGCGTCGTAGTTCGGCTGCTTGCCGCCACGCAGGATCACATGGCAATCCGGATTGCCGGTGGTCGACACGATGGCGGTGCCGCCCTGCTTGGTGACCGACAGGAAGTGATGCGGATTGGACGCCGCACCCACCGCGTCAGCGGCGATCTTCACGTTGCCATCGGTGCCGTTCTTGAAGCCGACCGGGCACGACAGCCCCGAGGCCAGCTCACGATGCACCTGGCTTTCGGTGGTACGCGCGCCGATCGCGCCCCACGCCACCAGGTCGGCGATGTACTGCGGCGAGATCACATCGAGGAATTCGACACCGGCCGGCAGGCCGAGCTTGTTGATGTCGCGCAGCAGGCCGCGGGCAATGCGCAGGCCCTTGTCGATCCGGAAGCTGCCGTCCAGGTCCGGGTCGTTGATCAGGCCCTTCCAGCCCACCGTGGTGCGCGGCTTCTCGAAGTACACACGCATGACGATTTCCAGTTCGCCGGCCAGCGCGTCGCGCAGCGGCTTCAGGCGCTGGGCGTATTCGATGGCGGCCTTCGGGTCGTGGATCGAGCACGGGCCCACCACCACTGCCAGGCGGTCGTCACGGCCGTGCAGAATCTGGTGCAGGGCCGCGCGCGAGGCGCTGACGGTGTCGGAGGCTTCATCGTCACAGGGCAGCATCGCCAGCAGCTGGGCAGGCGGTGTCAGCGGTTCGATGGTGCGGATGCGCAGGTCGTCGGTGTGCGGGGGCATTGCAGGAGATCTCCGGAACGTTGGGGTCCCCAGCGTGGCGGCATGAAAAAAGCCGCCAGGTTCGCTGGCGGCTTTCGGGAATGCGTCTGAAGCTTTCTTCAGGGTGAGCGCAGTCCTTCCTCCGCCAGTGGCTTCGGAAAGTAATACCAGTAAAAGCGGGTGGCGGCTGCGTTCATGGGGTGTATTGATAGCACAGCTTTTGCGCAGTGCAAAATGTTTCATCCGCAACCGCGGGTGCGGTTCAGCGAGGCGCGCGCCGGCGCTGCCCACGCGGCAGCAGCCACGCAAAGCCGCTCATTTGCCATGCACTTCCACGTCCAGCAACAGGCCTTCGTGGATGTCGGCCCAGCGCTCCAGCACGCGGTCCAGCTCCTGCCTGGCCTCGTCCAGCTGCTCGGGATTGAGCAGGGAACGGGCGGTGTAGAGGTCGGAGACCAACCGCCGCAGGGCCGCCTCCGGGATGGCCACCGACGGCCCTTCCCGCCCCGGCAACTGCAATGCCGGGCTGTCGCCAAGCGGGCCGAACAGCGTGACCTGGAGCGTGCTCTGCATGATCAACTTCCCTGCGGATGGACATGGGCAATGTCCTGTTTACCGCGTCCGGGTGACAGGCGCATGTGCCATGCGCGTCCGGAGACGCTGCTACAAGGCGGCCAGGTCGGCAAGGTGCTGCCCCATCCCATCGTCTGCGCCGACGGCGTTGATGGTGGCGAAGTACTGATGCCAACCGGTGGCGGCAATGCCGGCCACCAGCGCGTCGGCGTCCGCGCGGCTTGCACAGCGCCAGACCGCATAGAACTGCTCATCGCTGCCGTGCTGTACGCCCGTGGCAATGCGGCCCATCGCCAGCAGTGTGATGCGGACTGGATCGAACTGCTGCATGCCTGCACCGATACGGGCGAAGAAGGCATTCCGCTGCGCGGGCTGGAGCGTGGTCCAGGCGGGGGTGGCGGTATAGAGCTCGATGAAGGTGTGCGACATGCTGCTTCTTCCTTGAAGGTTTGGGGGGTTGCCGGCCAGCGGCCGGCACTACCGGAGCGAGCGCATGGCGCGTTTGCGGATGTAGGCATTGGCATCACCAGGGTGCTGCTGTTGCCAGCGCGCGCACAGCGCACGCAGCCACTGCGGCTGTGTCTTGCCGGCATCATTGAGCCAGTTGCCGACCGAGTCCTGCACATAGCGCTCCGGGTCGTCGGCGAGTGCTTCCAGCATCGCCTCTGCAAGTTCCGGCTGCCGCTTGAACAGCGCGACATGTGTGGCCCACACGCCGCGCGGGCGCAGCGCTTCGCAGGCGAAGCGGCGCAGGTACGGCGATCCTTCCTGCGTCCATGGTTGCAGGTACTCCAGCGCCTGCAGTGGTGCGGCAACAATGTCGGCACGCAGCGCCAGCCACGCCCATTCGCGCACGCCGAAGTGCGGGTCGTCAGCCAGTGGCCGCATCGCCTGCAGCTTGGCCGGCAGCGTCGCGTCGGCTTCGCCGCCGATCAGGTAGCAGGCCCAGCCACGCACCGTGTCTGACGCATGCGCCTGCCAGCGCGCAGGCTCCCCCTGTCCGGCTTCGTGCAGCAACCGCGCCGCCAGCGCCATGCGCTGGGTGATGCCCTTGCCTGAGGCGTCGCGCATGCATTGCAGCGATTCCGGCTCAAGGGCAGGCGCCACCACCTGCAGCAGCGCGGTGAAATCCACGGCCAGGCATTCGGCCAGATGGGTGGCAGCAGCGCTGCCACTGTTGAGTGCATGCAGCCTTTGCGCAGGAACGGGCGTGCTCATGCTGCCGATTCCCGCCCACCGTCCGTGTGCTGCCAGACCTTGTGCAGCAGCTGCGACAGCTGCTGCTGTTCACCCGCATCCAGGCCGTCGAACAGGCCGCTGATCCATTGCGTGTGCTGCTCGAACAACGACTCGGCCAAGCGCTTTCCCGGTGCGGTCAATACGATCTGCAGACGGCGGCCATCCCCGTCATCGCTGCGACGCTGCAGCAGGCCTTCACGCTGCAGGCCATCGAGCAGGCCGCTGATGGTGGCACGGGTCACGCCGGCACGCGCGGCCAGCAGGTGCGGCGGCAGCGTGCCACCGGCCCCGTGCAGCAGGAACAGCACGATGAAGCGGCCCTCGCTGAGCCCATGCGGTGCCAGCCGCGCGGCGCAGTCGCGATCGATCGACGAGGACAACGAGAGCAGCTGGAAGCACAGGCGCAGTTGCGCGATGTTGGCGTGGCCGCGTCGCTGCGATTCCTCCAGCAGGGCCTGATGCTTGGCTTCGATCATCTCACGAACACGATATGGTTAGGCGACTAATCATATCACCAGATAGCCGCCATCTGTAAACCACAGCCGATATCAGGGGAGCTTTCCCAGCAGCAGGCGCGCGATCAGCCCGCCGCCCTCGCGGTGCAGCAGCTGCAGTTCGCCTGCGTGACGCCTGGCCACGTTGGCGGCCATGGCCAGTCCCAGCCCGGTCCCACCGGTAGCGCGACTGCGCGAGCTTTCGCTGCGCTGGAACGGTTGCAGCAGGCGGACACGATCAGCTTCGGCGATACCCGGCCCGCGATCCATCACATCCAGCTGCACCCCATGTCCCCACACGGCGACATGCAGCTCCACGGCGCCCGCGTAACGCTCGGCGTTGTCGATGAGATTGTCGACCGCGCGCCGGAGCAGCAGCGCATCGCCATGCCACGGCAGCGTATCCGGGCACTGAAGCGAAATGTCGACCCCGCGCAGCAGCGCCCCTTGCAGGCATTCCTGCAGCAGGGCAGCCAGATCCAGCGAGCGCATCTGCAAGGGCTGCAGCTCGCCGCGTGCATAGTCCAGCACCTGCTCGATCATCGCGTCCATGCGTTCGATGTCCGCCACCATCCGGGCGGCCTGTGGTGCGGGAGCGAACTCGGCGCGCAGGCGCAGGCCGGTCAGGGGCGTGCGCAGGTCATGCGCCACTGCCGCCAGCATATGGGTCATGTCCTGTGCCTGGACCCGCAGGCGTTCGCGACCGGTGCTGATCGCGGCGGCCAGCATCTGCACTTCGCGTGGGCCATCGTCGGGCAATGGCGACTCGGCCTGCAGGTCGACGCGTGCGCTCGCTTCGGCCAGGCGCCGCAGCGGGCGCCCCAACCGGATCGACGCCCACGCCGCCAACGGCGCCAGCAGGATCGCACCGCCCAACAGGGCGAGCATCACCTGGCGGCGCCAGGCCGCCAGGTCACTATGGTCGCTGCCGACCACCCGCCAGCGGCCGTCGGCCTGGCGCATCCCCAGTTCAAACGGCGGCCACTGCATCGCGGTCAGCAGCGCGGCCTGTGATTTCAGCACGCCAGCACGACCGGAGGCGTCCAGTACCGCGCCACCCTCGATGACCTGCACATCGGGCGCCCTGCCCTGCCCCGTCCATGCCAGGCGTACATCCTCGGCCGGCATGCCCATCTGCGCGGCCGCCAGCTGCGCGAGCCAGTCGCTGGCGCTACCTTGGGGAGGCGCGTCCTGCGTCGCCCTGCGCAATCCCAGTGACGCCGGCGCCTGTTCCCCACGCAGTACCTGCATCGCATGGTCCAGCCGCATCGGTGGCGGCGCGGGCCGGGGCATCCAACCCACCACTGCAACGCTGACCAGGGTTGCCAGCAGCAGGCTGGCCAGCGCCAGCATCGCGATCCAGCGTGTGGTCGACCACCGGCTGCTCACAGCACCTGTACCTCAGCGTCGAAGCGATACCCTTCCCCGCGCAGTGTCTGCACGAGGGCTTCTGCCCCGGACGCGGCCTGCCCGAGCTTGCGGCGCAGGCGGCTGATCGCGAGGTCGATGGCACGGTCCACGCTGTCACTGGCTTCTCCGCGACTCAACTGCAGCAGCTGCTCACGCCCCAGCACCCGCCCGGGACGTTCGGCCAGCGCCAGCAACAGGGAAAACTCACCACGACTCAGCACCAGCTCGGCACCGTCCGGTGCGAACAGGCGACGCTGGTCGGGCAGCAATCGCCAGCCATCAAACCGCAGCTCGCTGGCCACCTGCGTGCGCAGCTTGTCCTGACGGCGCAGCAGTGCGCGTACCCGCGCCAGCAGTTCACGCGGATCAAAGGGTTTGGCCAGGTAGTCGTCCGCGCCCATCTCCAGGCCGATCACGCGGTCCGGTGCAGCCCCCATCGCCGACAGCATCAGGATCGGGATCGCCCTCGCCTGCAGCCTGCGGCAGACCGACAGCCCATCCTCACCGGGCATCATCCAGTCGAGGATGATCAGGTCCGGTCGTTCGGCCTGCAGCAGCACGTCCAGTGCCGCCGCATCCGCCGCCAGGCGTACCTGGTAGCCGTGCAGCAGCAGGTGGTCGGCGATGGCGTCGCGGATGCTGGCATCGTCGTCGACGACGATGACACGGATGGGAGTACTCATTCGGACAGTATCCAGCACCTGTGTATCAGGACGGTATCAACGCCGATATTCCGGCGATACGCCGCCGTGCGCCAATGGTCACCCACGATCACTGCGGAGTCTTCCCTTGCGCCTCTTCCTGTTGCCCCTGTTCGCCGCTCCCTTGCCTGCGCTCGCCTCCAACGCCGCCGCGCACATCCTGCCGATGTGGATGCAGGGCGGTCATCCGGCGGTGGCCGTCTCGCTGGACGGGCGCGCCGAACCGCTGCGCTTCGTGGTCGACAGTGCCGCCGGGGCAACGCTGGTCGACGCCCGCGTCGTGCGGCGCTATGGCCTGGAGGATGCGGATGCAGAGGTATCACAGGCGCAAGGGGCGAGTGCAGCTTCGGCGCGGTTGCAGCGCATGCGCAGCACGTCCTGGCAGCTGGGCAGCTGGCAGCTGCAGGCCCAAGCCATGAACGTGGATCTGTCATCGTTGCCGAAGGATGATGATCCAGCCATCGACGGCTTGATCGGCAACGATCTGACCGGGCGCTGGGACACCCGTTGGGACTTCGGCCGCAATCAACTGGCGCTGTGGACACCCGGCGGATTGAACCTGGAAGGACCGGGTTGCCAGCCCAATGCGCTGCCCGGCCGCACTGGCGGCCTGCGCCAGTTCGGCTTCATCACGCTTGCACTGGGCGCGCCCGCGGTGGACGCCATCGCCGTGGTCGACACCGGTGCCGCACAGACCGTCCTCAACGCCGAAGCCGCCCGCGCACTGGGGCTGCGCACCGACGGCAGCGACGCGCGGGTGCGGGTGCGTGAAAAGGGCACCGAAGGCCTGGGCGGCGGCAAGCAGGCAACCTGGCTGTACACCCTGCCCGGCATGACCGGCGGCGGCTGGCAGCACCCGTCGATGGAGGTCCGCATCAGCGAACTGCCGGTGTTCAAGGCGATCGGCCTGGAGGGCCGGCCGGCGCTGATCCTCGGTGCCGATGCAATGCGCGGCGGCCAGGTGGACATCGGTGCCGGCGCAGCACGGATCTGCCTGCGCCGGCCGCAGGCCGGCTGACAACTGGCGATGACGCCAGCGGCAGCCCGGCGTAGCATCACCGTGCGCCCCACCAGGAGTTCCACGCATGTGCCGTGCCACCCTGATGTTGCTGACGCTGCTCCCGCTGGCGGTACTGGCCGCGCCGCCACCCGTGCCCTCGCCCACTCGCATCGATGCCGAAGCACAGCGGCTGATGCAGGCGGCCCATGCGCGCGGGATGGCGCTGGCGGTGATCGATGACGGCAAGGTGGTGCATGTGGCCGCCTACGGTGAACGCAACGCCGCAGGCGAGCCGCTGCGCACCGACACCGTGATGTATGCCGCATCGCTCACCAAGATGGCCTTCGGCCACCTGGTCGCACAGCTGGCGCAGGACGGGGTGATCGATCTGGATGCCAGCATCGCCACAGCTCTGGACGTGCCGCTGCCAGACTACCCGCCCGAACCGAAAAAGTACGCCGACTACAGCGTGCTGGCGAGTGATGCACGCTGGCGCCGGCTCACGCCGCGAAAGCTGCTGAATCACGCCAGCGGCTTTGCCAACTTCGGCTTTCTCGAACCGGATGGCCGGTTGAAGTTCCACTTCGAGCCCGGCAGCCGCTACGGCTATTCCGGCGAGGGCCTGATCCTGCTGCAGTTCGTGATCGAACGTGGGCGAATGGGCGAGGATGTGGGTGCGTTGATGCAGCAGCGCGTGTTCGATCGCTTCGGCATGACGCGCACCAGCATGTCGTGGCGCGCGGATTTCGCCGGCAACCTGGCCGATGGCTGGACCGTCGAAGGCAATACAGAGCCGCACGATCAACGCAGCCGTGTGCGGGCGGCAGGATCGATGGATACCACCATCACCGACATGGCCCACTTCGCCGCCGGTTATGTGCGCGGCGATGGGCTGTCTGCGGCAATGCGCAGGGAACTGGTGCGGCCGCAGCTGCCGATCACCACCGCCAGCCAGTTCCCAACGCTGCAGCCGGAGCTGCCCGTTGCGCACCAGCACCGGGATCTGGCCGCGGGCCTGGGCGTGGTGACCTTCCGTGGCCCTCAGGGTGCAGGCTTCTACAAGGGCGGCCACGACGATGCGGTCGGCAACACCCTGGTGTGCATCGAGCGGCACAAACGCTGCGTGGTGATCCTGGGCAACGATGTACGGGCCGAGGCCACCTTCCCGGCACTGGTGGCGTTCGTGCTGGGTGATACCGGCGTGCCATGGCAGTGGGAGTACGGCGCGGCGAAGGCCTTCGTCGAATGAAGGCGCGATGATCCCTGGGCGGGGAGTGCGGAGGGATGGGAGCAACCATGCATGGCGTGTGGATCCACCTCACGCGTGGATACCTGCTCCGCTCAGCGCGCCTGCTCGAAGAACATCAGGTACACCAGCCGGCCATTCTCCGGGCGGTCGCCGAACGCTGGCCCGGCGGTATGCCAGAACCAGGGCCGCAGCAGCACCAGCCGGTTGAAACGCATCGGGATGCGCATGGTCATTTCCCACTGGCTGTCGTCGTTGCTGTCGCGCTCGATGATGTCACGATGCATGTCGCCGCCGTTGGCATAGCCCAATGCGGCCAGCTCCGCTGCATCCAGGGCCATGCGCTCGGTGCCGGTACGGCGGTGGCGGAAGAACTCGGTGCCGCCCTCGCAGTGCTCCGGTGCACTCAGGTAGAGGATGCCCGACCAGTGCGAGTGATCGGCGTGCACCTTGGCGCGGCCGGTGTCACCGGCCAGGGTAAGGCGGAACTTGCCGTGCGACTGCAGTGGGTTGACCGGCCGCAGCGGTTCGTTGACCAGCCGCGAGACCGCGCCGGACAGCCCGTCCAGTTCCAGCCGCTGCTGCGAATTGCGGCCGGGGAATGCGCCCTCCTGCACCGGATAGGTCAGGCCCAGCGCCGCCTGGCGCAGCCCCTGCGCATCGGCAGGAGAAAGGAAGTCGTCGACGACGATGAACGAGGTAGGCATGGCCACCGAGCGTAGCGATGCGCTGCTGCGGCGGCAACCGGGCAACGAAAAACCCCGCCTTGCGGCGGGGTTCTTCCTTGCATCGGGAGGGCGTGCCGACCAGGGTCGGCAACGACCGCCGGGGACGTGGACTTAGAAGTCCATGCCGCCCATGCCACCCATGCCGCCCATGCCACCGGCGCCACCCATGGCCGGCTCGTCCTTCTTCGGAGCTTCGGCAACCATGGCTTCGGTGGTGATCATCAGGCCAGCGATCGAGGCGGCGTTCTGCAGCGCCGAACGGGTCACCTTGGTCGGGTCCAGGATGCCGAACTGCAGCATGTCGCCGAACTCGCCGGTGGCGGCGTTGTAACCGAAGCTGCCGGTGCCTTCCTTGACCTTGTTGATGATGACCGACGGCTCGTCGCCGGCGTTGGCCACGATCTCGCGCAGCGGGGCTTCCATCGCACGCAGGGCGATCTGGATGCCGTGGTTCTGGTCTTCGTTGGCGCCCTTCAGGCCGGCCAGCGCGGTGATCGCACGGACCAGGGCAACGCCGCCGCCCGGAACCACACCTTCTTCAACGGCCGCACGGGTCGCGTGCAGGGCGTCGTCGACGCGATCCTTCTTTTCCTTCATTTCGATTTCGGTCGAGGCGCCGACCTTGATCACGGCAACACCGCCGGCCAGCTTGGCCACGCGTTCCTGCAGCTTCTCGCGGTCGTAATCCGAGGAGGTGTCCTGGATCTGGGTCTTGATCTGCGCCACGCGTGCATCAACGTTGGCCTTGTCGCCGACGCCGTCGATGATGGTGGTGTTCTCCTTGGAGACCTGCACCTTCTTGGCGCGGCCCAGGTCCTTGATGGTGGCCTTCTCCAGCGACAGGCCGACTTCTTCGGAGATCACGGTGCCGCCGGTCAGCACGGCCATGTCTTCCAGCATCGCCTTGCGACGGTCGCCGAAGCCCGGGGCCTTGACGGCCACGACCTTGACGATGCCACGGATGGTGTTGACCACCAGGGTGGCCAGCGCTTCGCCTTCAACTTCCTCGGCCACGATCAGCAGCGGCTTGCCGGCCTTGGCGACGCCTTCCAGCACCGGCAGCAGGTCACGGACGTTGGAGATCTTCTTGTCGTGCAGCAGGATGAACGGGTCATCCAGGTCAGCGGTCTGCGACTGCTGGTTGTTGATGAAGTACGGCGACAGGTAGCCGCGGTCGAACTGCATGCCCTTGACCACGTCCAGCTCGTTGTCCAGGCCCGAGCCTTCTTCAACGGTGATGACGCCTTCCTTGCCGACTTCCTTCATCGCGTCAGCGATGATCTGGCCGATCGACTCGTCCGAGTTGGCCGAGATGGTACCGACCTGGGCGATCGCCTTGTCGTCGGCGGTCGGCTTGGAGATGTTCTTCAGCTCGGCGACGGCGGCCGAGACGGCCTTGTCGATACCGCGCTTGAGGTCCATCGGGTTCATGCCGGCGGCAACGGCCTTGGCGCCTTCGCGGATCAGGGCCTGGGCCAGCACGGTGGCGGTGGTGGTGCCGTCGCCGGCATCGTCGTTGGTGCGCGAAGCAACTTCCTTCACCATCTGCGCGCCCATGTTCTCGAACTTGTCAGCCAGTTCGATCTCCTTGGCGACGGAGACGCCGTCCTTGGTGATGGTCGGCGCGCCGAAGCTCTTTTCCAGCACGACGTTGCGGCCCTTCGGGCCCAGGGTGGCCTTGACGGCATTGGCGAGAACGTTGACGCCGCGCACCATGCGCGAACGGGCGTCTTCACCGAAACGAATATCCTTGGCAGCCATTGCATTTACCTCATTGGTAGCGCCGGACGATGCCCGGCGGCTGGGAGTTTGGGATCAGGTTGAAACAGGTCGCGCCGGGGCTCAGCCGATGACGGCGAGCACGTCGTCTTCGCGCAGGACCTTGTATTCGACGCCTTCGCTCTTGTACGAGCTGCCGGCGTACTGGCCGTAGATGACCTTGTCGCCGACCTTCAGCGACGGCGCGCGCACGTTGCCGTTGTCCAGCGGCTTGCCCGGGCCGACGGCCACGACCTCACCCTTGGTGGACTTTTCCTTGGCCGAGTCGGGGATGACGATGCCACCGGCGGAGATTTCGTCGGCTTCGATCGGCTTGACCACAACGCGGTCGTGCAGCGGCTTGATGCTCATAGGAGACCTCTTAAGTGATTGATTGGTCTAAAAAAGTCCGGCGATGTTAGCACTCACCCCAGGCGAGTGCCAGAACCGCACGTGAAGAAACCCGACAACGTCGGGAGCAGGGCAGAGATGGAGCCCCGCCGCCCCCTTTCAAGGGCGGAATGAAAAAATTTTTCCGCCCGCGCGCCTCGGCCAAGGCGTCGGTCCTGGACAATTTCGGTGACAAGCGTCGCACTGTCAGATATCTGACGTTCATTTACGACAAAGTGTCACTGGATCGGCCTTAGGCTCGGTCAGGCATTCCCAATCACAAGGAGTAGTCGATGCGATTGCTGTCCCCGCTTGCCGCCGCCTGCCTGCTGGCACTGGCCGCCGCGCCGGCCCAGGCCGAGGTTTTCATCAACGAACTGCACTACGACGACAGCACCGCCGCCGGTGACGTCGGCGAAGCCATCGAAGTGGTCGCCACCGCCGGCGAGGACCTGTCCGGCTACCGCCTCTACCTCTACAACGGCAGCAATCCTTCGGCGGCCGCGGTCTACGCCAACAACCCGGTCCCGGCCGGCACCGCCGCCGGCTGCGGCAGCGCGACCATCGCCGTGGTCAACTACCCGACCAACGGCATCCAGAACGGCCCCAACGACGGCATCGCCCTGGTCGATGCCAGCGGCAAGGTGGTCCAGTTCCTCAGCTACGAGGGCGCCATCACCGCCTCCGGTGGCCCTGCCGCCGGCATGACCAGCCAGAACATCCCGGTGGCCGAGACCAACAGCACGGCCGCGGGCACCTCGCTGCAGCTGACCGGCAGCGGCAGCCAGTACACCCACTTCACCTGGGCCGAGTCGGCCAGGCAGACCTTCGGCAGCTGCAACAACGGCCAGACCTTCAGTGGCGGCGGCACGCCGGGCCCGAACACACCGCCGTCGGTCTCCACCACCACCCCGGCGCAGGGCAGCAGCACCTTCCCGGCCGCCGCCGACCTGGAAGTGGTGTTCAGCGAGACGGTGAACCTGGCCAGTGGCGCCTTCGCCCTGAGCTGCGGCACCTCCGGCAGCGTGCCGTTGACCTTCCCGGCCAGCGGCCGCAGCGTGAAGCTGTCCACCAACACTGCGCTGGTGGCCGGTGAGGCCTGCCGCTTCGACATCCGCGCCGCGCGCATCACCGACCTGCAGGGCGCGCACCCGGCCGCCGACAGCCGCATCGCCTTCACCGTGGCCAGCACCGGCGGCAATCCGGACCCGGGCAACCCGGGCGTGCCGGCCGGCTACTACTCCAAGGTCAACACCAGCAGCCCCAGCCAGCTGCGCTGCTCGCTGCATGCCACCATCAAGGGCCACACCGCCTACCCTTACAGCGGCTCGGGCACCAGTACCTGGACCATTCTGGAAATCGCCGACGAGGATCCGAACAATTCCGGCAGGATCCTCGATGCATATCGCAACCACAGCTACGCCAAGGTGACCGATCGCGCCGGCAGTGGCAGTGGCCTGAAGTACAACCGCGAGCACACCTGGCCGAACTCGCTGGGCTTTGCCACCACCACCGGTGACAAGGGCTTGCCGTACGCGCCGTATACCGACACCCACATGCTGTACCTGACCGACGCGCAGTGGAACGCCGACCGTGGCAACAAGCCGTTCGGCAAGTGCGACGCCAACTGCGGCGAGCGCGCCACCGAGGCCAACAACGGCCAGGGCGGCGGCAGCGGCGGCTATCCGGGCAACTCCAACTGGGTGCGCACGCCGGACGGCAACACCGGCACCTTCGAGGTGTGGGGCAAGCGCAAGGGCGACATGGCGCGTGCGGTGATGTACATGGCGATCCGTTACGAGGGCGGCAAGGATGCGGCCACCGGCCAGTCCGAGCCGGACCTGGAGCTGACCGACGACCGCAGCAAAATCGTCAAGACCAGCAGTTCGCCGGCCTACATGGGCCTGCTGTCGACGCTGATCGACTGGCACCTGTCCGATCCGCCGGATGATGCCGAGCGTGCGCGCAATGACGTGATCTACAGCTTCCAGGGCAACCGCAACCCGTTCATCGACCACCCCGAGTGGGCAACCCCGGCCCTGTTCACCTCGGCCAAGCCGGCCACCTGCCAGCTGGCCAACTGACCGCGCAACGCAGCGGTCCACTGCCGCCGCCGGGCCCTGACCCGGCGGCGGCCCTATACTCGGCGGTCATGTCGACCGTCGATCCCGTCCTGCTGCTGTTGACCACCTGCCCGGACCGGGCCAGTGCCGAGCGCATCGCGCACGCGCTGGTCGGCGAGCGCCTGGCGGCATGCGTGACCCGCCTCGATGGCGCGCAGTCGACCTACCGCTGGCAGGGCGAGGTGACCACCGACGCCGAACTGCAGCTGCTGGTGAAAACCACCGCGAGCCGCGTCGATGACGCAATTGCCCGGATCGTCGCACTGCATCCGTATGAACTCCCGGAGTGCATCGCGGTCGAAACCCGGGCCGGCCTGCCGGCGTATCTGGACTGGATCCGGGCACAGACCCGGGAGGACACTGATTGAAGACTCTGTTTGCGCGCGGCGCCGCCTTGTGCGCCCTGTTGTGGCTCTCGCTGCCGGCCTTCGCGCTGGATGAGAAGGACCTGCTGCCGGTGGACCAGGCGTTCGCGCTGACCGCCAGTGCCCCCGAACGGGGCCAGGTGCAACTGCAGTTCAAGATCGCACCGGGCTATTACCTGTATCGCCACCGCACCAGCGTCAAGGCCGACCCGGCCTTCAATGCCGGCGCGCTGCAGATGCCCAAGGGCGACAAGCACCACGACGATTTCTTCGGCGAGGTCGAAACCTATCGCGAGCGCCTGCAGGCCACCCTGCCCGGCACGCCGACCGAGGCGGCCGGCACCATCAGCCTGGAAGTGCGTTACCAGGGCTGCGCCGATGCCGGTGTCTGCTACCCGCCGCAGAAGCGCGTGGTGCAGGTCACCCTGCCCGGCAGCGGTGCACAGGCGGCGGCCCCTGCCAGCCGCACCGGTGCAGCCAGTCCGTTCAACAACCCGCTGGCCGGTGCCGGCAACAGCGGCGGCCTGCGCCTGCCAGGTGCGGCCAGCAACAGCCAGGCCCTGCCGCTGCCGTCGGAACAGGCGTTCGGCTTCGATGCCATCGCCAGTGACGGCAACACCCTGCTGCTGCGCTTCAGCCCAGCGCCCGGCTATTACCTGTATCGCGACCGCACCTCGCTGAAGCTGGAAGGCAGCGCCGGCGTGCTGGCCGGCAAGCCGCGCTGGCCAGCCGCGCAATCGCATCGCGACGAGCACTTCGGCGATGTCTCGGTCTACTTCAACCAGGTGGAAGTGCCGCTGCCGCTGCGCCGCACTGTCACTGATGCCGTCGACAGCACCCTGGTGGTGACCTTCCAGGGCTGCCAGACCGATGGCATCTGCTACCCGCCGATGACCCGCCGGGTGAAGCTGTCGATTCCCGCTGGCAAGCTGTCCGCCAGCACTGACCAGGCGCCAGCGCGCAACGAGGTGATCAGCCCGCTGCCCGCCGCCGGCGTGCCACGTGAATCCGCCAACGGCGCACCGTTGCGCCTGCTGCCGACCGTCCCCAACGACGGCATTGCCACTCCCGCCGCCAGCGGCAGTGAGGGTGCGCGCAATGAGTTCGCCGCCGACGCGCGCGATGGCAACGCACTGCGCACGCGCCCACCGGCGACAACCCCGAACCCGGACCGTTCGTTCGTCTGGGTGCTGCTGCTGGCGCTGGCCGGTGGCCTGGTGCTGAACCTGATGCCCTGCGTGCTGCCGATCCTGTCGCTGAAGGTGCTGAGCCTGGCGCAGAGTGGCGAAAGCCCTGAGCGGGCACGCAGCCATGCCCTCTGGTACACGCTGGGCGTGCTGGTCGCGTTCGCGGTGATCGGCGCGCTGATGGTGGGCCTGCGCGCGATCGGCAACGCCGTCGGCATCGGCTTCCAGCTGCAGCACCCGGGCGTGGTGGCGGCGCTGGCCTACATCATGTTCGCGGTGGGCCTGAGCCTGTCCGGCGTGTTTACCCTCGGCGGTGGCATCGGCAACCTCGGCCAGTCGCTGGCCAGCCGCAGCGGGCCGGCCGGCGATTTCTTCACCGGTGCGCTGGCCTGCCTGGTCGGCAGCGCCTGCGTCGGCCCGTTCATGGGCGGGGCGATCGCCTATGCCTTCATTGCCCCGCCGCTGAAGGCGATGACCGTATTCCTGTTCCTCGGCCTGGGCCTGGCGCTGCCGTTCCTGCTGATCGGCTTCGTGCCGGCGCTGGCACGCCGCCTGCCCAAGCCCGGCCCGTGGATGGAAACGCTCAAGCACGTGCTGGCCTTCCCGATGTATGCCACCGCGCTGTGGCTGCTGTGGGTGCTGGGCAAACAGCGCGGCGTGGACGGCATGGCACTGGTGCTGGGCGGCCTGCTGCTGTTCGCCTTCGGCCTGTGGCTGTTCGAGCGCAATCGCTGGACCGGCTCGCGTGCGGTGACCCTGCTCGGCGTGCTGCTGGCGATCGGCGCGCTGGTTCCTGCCTGGGGCGTGACCCAGCTGGCACCACCGGCGCGGGCCGCACAGGCCGCCAGCGAGAACGTGGTCGAGTATTCGCCGCAGTTGCTGGACCGCCTGCGTGCGGACAACCGCGTGGTGTTCGTCAACATGACTGCCGACTGGTGCGTGAGCTGCAAGGCCAATGAACGTGCCGTGCTGTCGCGGCCGGAGTTCAAGGAACTGCTCAAGCGCACCAACGCGGTGTACATGCGCGGTGACTACACCAACGTCGACCCGCAGATCACCACGTTCCTTGAAGAGCACAAGGCCGTGGGCGTGCCGCTGTACGTGGTGTACGGCCCGGGTGCGCCGCCGACCGTGCTGCCGACCCTGTTGACCCAGGCGGTGGTCGAGGAAGCGCTGCTGCGCACCGCACGATGAAGTGGCAACGGCCAGCGCTGCTGTGGACAGCGGTGCTGGCCGCCGGCCTCGGCCTGTGGGCCGGGCATCGATTCTCACCCGGCCCGTCTGCACCGGCCGCGGCAACGACGGCTTCCACAGCGACGGCCGTGAAGCCTACCCTGCAGGTGGGTGATCCCTTGCCGGCGCTGATCCTGCCGGACCTGGCGGAACAGCTGCTGGACCTGCGCGCCCGCTTCGCCGGCCGGCCGCTGCTGATCAATGTCTGGGCCAGCTGGTGTGCGCCCTGCGTGGAAGAGATGCCCGAACTGGCCCGCTTCGCCGAAGCCCAGGGCGACAACGGTGTGCAGGTGCTGGGCATTGCGCTGGATGCCCCGGACGACGTGCGCGCTTTCCTGCTGCGGGTGCCGGTGGACTACCCGATCGTGATCGAGACCCCGGGGCCGCGCGATGCCAGCGTGCAGCTGGGCAATACCCAGGGCCTGCTGCCCTACAGCGTGCTGTTCGATGCGCAGGGGCGGCGGGTGAAGGCAAAGCTGGGGCCGTTCGCCCACGGCGAGATCGACGGCTGGGTGAAGTGAGGGTGTTTTTTGCAGGGCTTGGAGCCCTGCACCCTGCTCAATGCAACGGCAACAGCCAAAGCGGGCTTTCCGTGGGATGGCGGGGCGCTGTGGCTGTGCAGGACACGCCGTAAACCCGTCCGTGGGGGCTCGATGGCGCCATCCATGGCGCCAACGGTCCTGCACAGCCACACCGCCCCACCTTCGACAGATTCCTGCGGCTGTTGGTAGGTGTCGACCTTGGTCGACACATCTGTTAGATATCGATATTCAGAACGGAATCAGACCCCGTGCCGACCAACGGTCGGCACCCACCAAAGCAGAACGTCGTTCCGACAGATCGCAGGAACTGTCGAAGGCGGGGTGGGTCCGGTTGAGGGGGCGTGAGCGCCATGGATGGCGCGACCGAGCCTCCATGGACGGGTTCACGGCGTCCTCCGCAACCGGACCCACCCCGCCTACCTGCTAAAAATCCACTGTTTGTGCTGTTGCCGGCCAGCGGCCGGCACTACCGCGGGTGCCGGGCGCAGCCCGGCCGGCAACCCCTGCTTGACCGCAGGCAGGGCGCCACGGAGAATTCCGCGACTAATTCTCATTTGCTGTTGCGCAGGATGCGGGCGGCAGCCTCCCGGGCCCCTCTCCTTCGATGTTCAAGAACGTCCTGTTCCAACTGCATTGGCTGCTGGGCATTACCGCCGGTGCCGTCCTGGCCCTGATGGGCCTCAGCGGCGCCATGCTGTCTTTCGAGGACGAGCTGCTGCGCGCGGCCAATCCTGGCTTCGCTGAAATCGCCGAGCACCATGCGGACGGCCAGCATCCCCTTGCACTCAGCGAACTGGTGCCGTTGCTGCAGGCTGGCAGCGAGCGCCCCCTGCAACGCCTGCGCGTGGATGCCACCGGACAGCGGCCGTCGGTCGCGCGCTTTGCCGGCGGCAAGGAACACTGGGTGTACTTCGATCCGTACAGCGGCGAGCGCTTCAGCGCCCTGCGCGGGCAGGCATTCTTCGACGTCGTCGAGGACCTGCATCGCCACCTCGCTGCCGGTGAGCGCGGCAAGTGGATCACCGGCAGCTGTGCAATCGCGCTGCTGTTCTTCACCCTGTCCGGTCTCTACCTGCGCTGGCCACGACGCTGGTGGCACTGGCGCAGCTGGCTGGCGGTGGAGTGGACGCGCAGCGGCCGAGGCTTCCTGTGGAGCCTGCACTCGGTGGTCGGCACCTGGGTGCTGCTGATCTACCTGATGAGTGCGCTGACCGGCCTGTGGTGGTCGTTCGACTGGTACCGCAACGCGGCCAACACGCTGCTCGGTGTGGCGCCGGCGGCAAAGCACACGGTTGCCGCCGACGCGGCACTGGACGTCCATCGCATCGAGGCCACGCTGTACGCGCTACCCGGCGTGCGCACCGGCTTCATCGACCTGCGCCTGCCGGAGAAGCCGGGGCAGGCGCTGAACGTGCGGGTGATGGCCGGTGATCCGTCGCAGCGCGGCGGCCACCACGACCGTGCGCATGACCTGCTGCAGCTCGATCCGGCCAGCGGCGCGGTTCTCGATGCCCGCCCGTACGCACGCCAGGGCGCGGGCGGACAGCTGGCCACAAGCGTGTTCGCGCTGCATTCGGGCAGCTACTTCGGTGTGCCCGGGCGCGTGGTGGTGATGCTCAGCAGCCTGGGCATGAGCCTGTTCTTCATCACCGGCTGGATGCTGTACCTGGACCGCCGCCGCAGCCAGCGTGCAGCGCGAGGGCTGCGCCGCGCGCTGCCGGCCACGACCACCGATGGCCGTGGTCCGCCGTGGCTGGTGGTGCATGCCAGCCAGAGCGGACTGGGCGAACAACTGGCGTGGCGTGCGGCCGCGCAGCTGCAGGCGTCCGGTCATGCGGTGCAGGTGCAGTCGCTGGCCCGCGTCGATGCCGCGACGCTGCAGGCCACCTCCCAGGCGCTGCTCGTGCTGAGCACGTTCGGCGACGGCGAGCCACCGGATGCCACGCGCCGCGCGGCGCGGCTGCTGCTCGCACAACGCCTGGACCTGTCGCGCCTGCAGTTCGGCCTGCTCGCGCTGGGCGACCGCCAGTACCCGCATTACTGCGGCTTCGGCCGCCAGTTCGATGGCTGGCTGATCGGCAACGGCGCGCGCCCGCTGTTCGAGCGCATCGATGTCGATGCCGCTTCGGTGCCGGCATTGCGCCAATGGCAGCAGCAGCTGGGTACGCTCACCGGCATCGTCACCGATGACAGCGTGCTGCCTGCGGCTACGCAGATGCATGAGTGGCGCCTGCTCGGCCGCGACCACCTCAACCCGGGCAGCGTCGGCGGAGCCATCTGGCGTATCCGTCTTGCCGCACCGGCCGACGTGCAGTGGCAGGCGGGTGACATCCTGCACATCGCACCCCGCCACAACGCGCGGCATGCCGGTGCCGTGCTGAAGGGACACGGTCTGGATCCGCTGCAGCCCCTGCTGGTCGATGGCCATCCGCGCACGCTGCTGGCACTGGCCAGTGAACGCGAGCTGCCCGAGGCCGATGCCGCGCTGGCGGTGCAGGATGCCTGCCTGTGGCTGGCCGGGCTGCCGCTGCTGCCCAGCCGCGAGTATTCGATCGCCTCCTGCACGGATGATGGCGTGGTGGAGCTGGTGGTGCGGCTGGTGCATGACGCCTCCGGTCGCGCCGGGTTGGGCTCGGGCTGGCTGTCGTTGCATGCACCGATCGGTGCCGGCATCGTCGCCCGCGTGCATCGCAACCCCGGTTTCCATCGCGTCAGCGGCGCGCCGATGGTGCTGATCGGCAACGGCACCGGCATCGCCGGGCTGCGCAGCCTGTTGCGCGAAGCTGCCCACGCAGGCGAGCGCGGGCACTGGCTGCTGTTCGGTGAACGCCAGCGCGCACACGACTTCCTGTTCGCCGACCAGATCGAAGCCTGGCAGGCCAATGGCCATCTCACGCGGGTGGACCTGGCGTTCTCGCGCGATGGCGAGGGTGGTTACGTGCAGGATCGCCTGCGTGCGGCCGTCGATGCGCTGCGCGACTGGATGCAGCGCGGTGCGGTGATCCATGTCTGTGGGTCGTTGCAGGGCATGGCCGAAGGCGTGGACCAGGTGCTGCGAACCGCGCTGGGTGATGAAGCGGTGGAAACGCTGCTGGAAAACGGGCGCTACCGCCGCGACGTGTATTGATTCCTGCCGCCGAACGCTGGTGTGAGCCGAGCATGGGCTCGGCTCTACAGTGTTCGTGCAGCCGATGTAGCGCCGAGCCCACGCTCGGCTGACTAGGCCGCCGCGCGCGCCTGCGGCATCGACCGCAAGCGGAACGCGCCCACGGCTTCTGCCAAGGCACGCACCTGCGCCTGCATCTGCGCAGTCGAGGCCCCCGCCTCTTCCACCAGACTGGCGTTGCGCTGGGTGCTGGCTTCCATCTGCACGATGGTCTGGTTCACCTGAGCGATGCCCGCATGCTGGTCCTGCGACGCACTGCGGATACCTGCCAGCAGCTCGGCCAGCTGCTGCACGCTGCCGACGATCTCGCCCATCGTGGTGCCGGCCTGCGCGGCCTGCTGGTTGCCCTGGCCGACACGCGCCACCGAATCCTCGATCAGCCCCTTGATCTGCTTGGCCGCCTCGGCACTGCGCTGCGCCAGCAGGCGCACTTCGGCGGCCACCACGGCGAAGCTGCGGCCCTGCTCGCCGGCACGCGCCGCTTCCACCGCCGCATTGAGGGCAAGGATGTTGGTCTGGAAGGCGATGCCGTCGATCAACTGGGTGATGTCGCCGATCCGTCGCGAGGCTTCGCTGATGCCATGCATGGTCGCGACCACCTGGCCGACCGCCTCGCCACCCCGCTGGGCCACCGCCGCCGCGCCCTGCACCAGTGCATCGGCGCGGCCTGCGGCATCGGCGTTGCGGCCGACGGTATCGGTCAGCTCCTGCATCGACGCCGCGGTCTCTTCCAGGTTGGCGGCCTGCTGCTCGGTGCGCCGCGACAGATCGTGATGGCCGGCGACGATCTCGCCAACGCCGGTATCCAGGCTGGAGGTGGCCTGCTGGATGCGGGTGACGATGCGGCCCAGCTGCGCGACGGTGGCATTGGCATCGTCGCGCATGCGCGCGAACACGCCCTGCAGGTCCCCCTCCATGCGCACGCTGAGGTCGCCGCGGGCCAGCGCAGCCAGCAGTGCCTGCAGGTCACCAAGGTTGGTTTCAAAGGTGGCCAGCAGGCGGTTGATGCTGGTCGACAAGGTGCGCACGAAGCCCTGTTTTCCCTCCAGCGCGATGCGGCCGTGCAGGTCGCCATGTGCGGCGGCGTCGACCAGGGCAGCGACCTCGGTTTCCAGCAGCGTCTCGAGCGCACGACTGCGCCATTCCACCGCTACGCCGAGGAACTGCCCTTCGTCGATGATGGGGTTGGCAATCAGCTGGTAGCGCACGCCGGCATGGCCGATCTCGCGCTCCTCGCGCTGGCGCGCGCCGGCCAGGCTGGCCAGCGCCGGATGCAGGCGCACGGCATCGCTGCCCACCAGATCTTCGGCCTCGCGCTCGAGTTGCTGCAGCAGTGCCGGATTGACGTAGGCCACCTGGCCCTCGGCATCGATCACCATCAGCCCGGTCTGCGCACTGTCCAATGCCTGCCGCACACGGGTGTTGCCGCGCGCCACGGCACGCTCGGTCTCGATGCGCGCGCGCAGGCGCTGCTGCATGTCGACCAGGCGCTGCGCCAGCTGGCCGATTTCATCGTTGGCGTTGTAGACGCACAGGGTGGTGTCGAGTCGGTCGTCGGCGATGTCGCTGGCGAAGCGCAGGGTGTCCTGGATCGGCTGGCGCACCGCACGCCGCACCAGCACCAGGCTGGTGATCAACACACCGGCGACCAGCAGCAGGGTCACCGCGAACAGCACGCTCATGGTGCGTGCGCCGGCCTGCTGGCGCGCCTGTGCCTTGGCCAGCGCCGCCACCTGGGCCTGCTGGAAGGCGGCCAGCGCCGGCGCCACGCCGGCGGCGGTATCCAGCAGCGATTGCGCCTCTACATCCAGGCCCACGCGGGCGGCGGTATAGCCCAGCAATGCGGCCTGATAGGCCTCCATGCCGTTGCGAAGGGCATCCTGCGCATCGGTCGGCAGGCCCACCAGTGCGAGATCGAACGGCAGCTTTTCTTCGCTCGCACGGTCGGCATGGGTGGAGTCGCCATCGAGCAGCAGCAGTGCCTCCTGTCGGCGCATCTTCTGCAGGGACAACGCCAACGAAGGCCGCTGCAACGCATCCACCTGCGCCTGCAGGGCGTCGGCGGCCTGCTGCAATTGCGCGGCGAGGCCGGCATCGCCACGACCCATCTCATCGACGCGTTCGAACAGGGCGGCCACACCCTGCGAGAACGCGCCGGCGGCTTCGGTCAGTGCCTGCAGCGCCTCGCGCCGGCCGGGATCCATCGGCATCGCGCGCAGCGCCTGAAGATCGGCCTGGAGCGCCTTCTGCGTCGCCAGCAGCTGCGCGCGGTCGGCATCGTCGAAACTACGTGCATACTGGGTCTGCAGACGACGCGCCTCGGCCACCTGCGTGGCCACGCTCGCGGCCAGATCGCTGCCGTGCTGGTAGCTGGCCTGGCTGCGCGCCGCCTGCGTGCTGGCATGGCCGGTCCAGGCGTAGACGGCGGCGATCGCGATCAGGCCCAGCCCACAGACCCACAGGGTCGCCTTGAGCTTGCTGGCCACACTGAGCCGATGCGGCTGCAGCCACAGCAGCAGGCCGGGGGACGCCGAGCGCAGTGCGGCAAGCCGCATGCTCAGGGACCGGAGGTGGGGGACGACGGCCGACATGACAGGCTCCAGGCGGAAGGACGCACCTGTATCGGCGGGAAATGGCGCAACTTTAGGGCGCTCCTGGTTCACTCCCACCGATTGCTGGCGGACGCGGCCTTTGTACCCGGCACAGGCGACGGGGGGATGACACCCGCGCAATGCTTGACCTCAACCCCGGTTGGGGGAGCACAGTAGATCTCCCTCCCCCGCCCGGCGCGCGCATGACGACGCTCGATGTCCCCCGCTACCTGCAACGCCTGCAGCTGGATGCACCGCCACCGCTGACGCTGGCGGGCCTGACCCTGCTGCAGCAGCGCCACAACGCACTGCTGCCGTTCGAAACCCTCAGCTGCCTGCTGCGCGATGCAGTACCGATCGACCTGGACAGCGTGCAGCGCAAGCTGCTCGACGACCGTCGTGGCGGCTACTGCTTCGAACTCAACGGCGGCCTGCTGGCACTGCTGCAGGCGCTGGGCTTCGATGCACAGCCGTTGAGCGCGCGCGTGCTGCTGGCCGCCCAGGACGGCGAACTGACCGCACGCACCCACCTGCTGCTGCGCGTGCAGGTGGACGGCGATGACTGGCTGGTGGATGCCGGTTTCGGCAGCCTGACCCCGACCGTGCCGCTGCGGCTGCATGATCCGCAGCCGCAGGCCACGCCCCACGAGCGCTTCCTGTTGCAGCGCCTGCCCGGCGAAGGGGATTTCGTGCTGTCCGCCGAGTCCGGCGATGGCTGGCGGGCGATGTATCGCTTCGACCTGCACGCGCCGGCACCGATCGACAACGTCGTGGGCAACTGGTACGTGTGCACCCATCCCGATTCCAGTTTCCCCGGCCAGCTGCGTGCATCCCTGACCGGGCCGGACTGGCGACGCACCATCGGCAGCGGCAACTACACCGAGTACCGTCCCGGCCAGGCACCGGACAAGCGTCCGCTGCACGATGTGGGCGACGTGCGCGAAGTGTTGCAGCAGCGCTTCGGCATGCAGCTGCCGGACGACCCACGGCTGGACCCGGCGATCAACGACTGGCTGCAGCGCTCGCGCGCCGCGCCCTTGTAGAGCCGAGCCCATGCTCGGCTGCTGTTGGCCCAGCCGCTCCAGCTCAGCCGAGCATGGGCTCGGCCCTAAAGAACCACGCGCGCCTGCAGCGCAATGCGATTGCCTTCGCTGTCGGCGATCTCGGCCACGCGCCAGTCACCGGCATCGGCCGGGCCGAAGCGCAGCTCGGCCCCGGCCTGCAGCGCACGCTCGAGGCTGGCATCCAGGTCATCAACCCCGATGTAGATGCGCGCACCGTGGACGGAGGGCAGATAGTCGGCCCCCCGCACCAGCGCCATGCTGGCACCGGTGGCCTCATCGGCAAACGGCAGGTAGGCCATCCTGCAGTCGTGCAGCAGGATCGGTTCGTCCACCGCCACCTGCAGCCAGTGCTGGTAGAACGTGATGGCCCGGCCCAGGTCAGTGACCGGTATCTCGACGTGCAGGATGGGGTTCATGTCCGCAGGATAACCGGATGCTGACACTGCCTTGCAGGTCCGTACTGGCATGCTGGACCGCCCTTTCCCCGCGGAGTCCTGCATGTCCCTGGCCGATCATCGTGGTGCGCTGGCACCGCTGGGCTTCCTGCGCGTGGCCATCAACCTGGGCAATCCAGTACTGGCGCAGGGGGACGCGCGCTCACCGCGCGGGCCGTCACTGGAACTGGCCACGGCATTGGCGCAGCGCATGGGCGTGCAGGCACGCTTCACCTGCCACGACGCCGCGGCCGCGGTGGTCGCTGCAGCCAGCAAGGATGCCTGGGACCTGGCCTTCCTGGCCATCGATCCGGCGCGCGCCGACCGCATCGCCTTCAGCGCCCCCTATGTGGAGATCGAAGGCACCTACCTGGTGCGCGAGGACAGCCCTGCGCAGCAGGTGGCCGACCTGGACCGCGATGGTCTGCGCATCGCGGTCGGTCGTGGCGCCGCCTACGACCTGTTCCTCAGCCGCGAACTGCGCCACGCCATGATCGAGCGGGCCGAGACGTCGGCCGCTGCCATCACCCTGTTCGATCTGCAGCGCCTGGATGCCGCCGCCGGCGTGCGCCAGCCGCTGGCCGCCTGGGCGCAGGCGCATCCCGGCCACCGCGTGCTGGCCGACCGTTTCACCGTGATCCAGCAGGCGGTCGCGGCGCCGGCCTCGCGCCCGGCCGATGCATTGCAGGCGCTGTTCGAGGAAGTGGAGGCGATCAAGGCAGGCTCGTTGCTGGGCGAAGCCTTCGCCCGTGCCGGGCAGGCGGTTACGTTGGTACGGTGACCGCGGGACACACGCGGTCGAGCATGGCTCGACGCTATAAATGCGCGTCTGCCATGTGCCGGACGTGCTCGGCCGCCTGAGCGTGCAGCCAGTCGCGGAAGGCCAGGAAGCCGCGATGGCGGGCCGAGCGCTGCGGGTAGACCAGCCAATGCGGCCAGGCGGTTTTCAGTCGCAGGCTGGACAGCGCCACCAGTTGGCCGGAATCCAGCAGCAGGCGCGCCCGCGTCACCCGTCCCAGCGCTACGCCCACCCCGTCCAGCGCCGCACGGTGATGCGCCTCCGAATCATCCAGCACCGCCACGAAGCGCGGCGGCGGGTTCTGCCCACTCAGCGCGAACCAGGCGCCCCACGCGCCATCGGGATCCCCCAGCAGCGGCCACTGGTTCAGCGGCACGCGGTCGATCCCTCCCATGCGTTCGATCAGCGCCGGGCTGGCCATCGGCAGCAGCCACTCGTCGAACAGCGGCTCCACCACCAGGCCCGGCCACTGCCCGCTGCCCAGCCGCAGCGCGGCGTCGAACTGGCGCTGTCGCTCGAAGTCAATCAGGCGTTCACTCGACTGCAGGTTGATCTCGATCTGTGGATGCTCGGCAACGAAGTGCCCCAAGCGCGGCACCAGCCACGCCGACGCCATCGACGGTACCGCGCTGATCGTCAGCACGTGCTCGGCGCGTGCGGCATAGGGCTGGAAGGCCTCGTTGATCGCATCCAGATGCGGGCCGACCTGGTCGAGCAGGCGCTGCCCTTCCAGGGTGAGGGTGACGCCGCGTGGCTGGCGGACCAGCAGTGGCTGCCCCAGCCGCTCTTCCAGCTGGCGCATCTGATGGCTGAGCGCACTGACGGTCAGGCTCATCGACGCCGCTGCGCGTGACAGGTTGCCCAGCCGCGCGGCGGCCACGAAGCCCTGCAGGGCGTGAAGGGGCGGACGGGACATCAGGCTTGAATTCCTCTCAAGGCATGCTTGCGGAAATGTCGCTTTTTCCCGGTCAATGCTGCCCGTATCGTGCAATCCACTCAAGTGGAGGGACGCTCATGAACATCTACGGCAGCCTGTTGTTCCTGCAGGGCCACGTGGCCAACGCCGAACTGGCCCGGCAGCTGGCCTGCCCGTCCACCGGCTCCCCCACGGGTGCGCCGCAACCGGCCGCGCCGGTTCAGAAACCGCGTGGCCGTTGAACACGGCTCAACCTGCATACCAACGCTGGACGTGTTCAGGCAGCCATGGCATTGGGTCGATATCCAGCGCCCGGCAACCGTCGAGGGTGTCACGCAGCACGCGCTCGCCGGGGCCACCGGGCATGCGCAGGCCATCCTCTTCCGGAAGCTGCACCGCCGCCCAGTCGTGCAGCCGGTCCATGCGCAGGCGCTGGGCGGCCTGCAGCCAAGCCTTGAGCTGGAAACAGCGATAGCCCTGTGCGCCCAACGCATCAACCGCGAGCGACAACGCCTGGTTGGCACCACGCACCCATTCGGTGCGACCTCCGGCCTTGTCCTGGACCGTCATCGGCGCCGGCGCGCGGTGCGCCTTGAACGGCGAACGCAGCTGCAGCTCCAGATCACGCGCATCGCGCTCGCTCTCCGCTTCCACCAGCGTACCGGCATCAAGGTCGAAGAACTCGAACCAGCGCCGGTGCAATGCGCTGATGCGCCCGAGCGGATCGCGTGAAAAGCCGATCTTCGCGTAGTCCTCCCACGCACAGGGGAAGACGTAGGCGAAGACACGACCGTCGATGCGGATATGCGGCTGCATGTGCGCAGGCTGCCTCCACTGCAGCCCGGGCGCAACCGGGCGTTGCGGTGGGCGCCGCAGGGCTTTGGCAGTACGGCTTCATGCAGCCGCTTCGGACTATCCTCGCTGGCTGTCGCTGTCATCACCGCCACCATGCCTGCTCCTGCGCCTGCCCACCTGCCGGTCTCGTCCATCACCCTGGAAGCGGCAACCTTCGCGGTGGTCCACCAGCACAACGCGGACATCGCGCGGCAACCGGCCTCGCTGACCAAGCTGATGACCGCCTACGCCGCTTACGGATGCGTCGAAGAGAACGGTGGCACGTGGGACCAGGCGGTCACCATCGCCGCCGAGGATGTGCATGCCGTAGCCGATGATGAAACACGCATGGGCCTGGTGCCCGGCGAAACGGTCACGCTGGCGCGCCTGCTGGAAGGGTTGATGATCGTCTCCGGCAATGATGCGGCGCTGGCCATCGCACGCCATCTGGACGGATCACAGCCTGCGTTCCTGGGCCGCATGAACTGGCACGCGCGCCAGCTTGGCCTGCGCAGCACGCGGTTCGCCAGCGTGTCCGGCATCACCACCCCGCACCATGCCTCCAGCGCGCGCGACATGGCGGTACTCGCCGCCTGCCTGCTGAATGACCATCCGCAGATCCTGGCAATCACCGCGCAGCGCACGTTCGCGCATGGCCGCTTCAGCCGCAGCAACCAGAACGCCCTGCTTGGCGAAGACGGCGTGGATGGATTGAAGACCGGCTACACCCAGGCCGCAGGCTTCTGCCTGGCCGCCACTGCCTGCCGGGCTGTGCCCGGGCGGAACCTGCCGGTACGCCTGATCACCGTGGTGCTGGGCGCTGAAAGCCGCGACGCACGCGATGCCCTTGTGCGCGAGCGGCTGGCCGCCGGGTTTGCGGCGCTGGCCGACACCACCGCCGACGCCTGAGCGGATCAGCGTCGCTTGACCGTCGCCACGATCAAGCGCTGCAGCTCGGCCTCGGCGCCGGCCTTGTCCAGCGCGCCTGCCGCCACGGCTTCGGACAGGGCTTCGGCCGCACCGAGAATCGCCCAGCGTCCGGCCAGGGGGACCGTGCCATCGGCCGCAAACGGGCCCAGCCAGGTGTCGCAGTTGTCGATGAAGTCCTGCTGGTAGCGCCGACGTACTTCATGGAGTTCCGGCGCGCCCACCAGCGCAGCGAGGATGCCCTGCACTTCACTGCCCTGGCTGAGGACGCAGTCGATGTAGCCGGAGGCGATGGCCGCCGCACGATCGGCCAGCTGCGCCCTGGCACGGCCGATGCGCTCGTGGAAGACCACCGTCTGCCGCCCGTCATAGTCATCGTAGAGCGCGGCCAGCAGTCCGTTGCGGGTCACGAAGTGATCATAGGCCACCGGTTTGGTCACACCGGCCGCCTCGGCCAGCCGCCCCAGCGTCAATGCGTCGGTGCCTTCGTCGCCGACCAGCGCCCAGGCCACGTCCAGCAACTGGCGGGCGCGTTGCTCGCGGGTCAATCGGCGGCGCGTGGGTGCGGCGTTGGCAGGCATCGGTGGAGCACGGCGGTCAGCGCATCGGAGCACCGATTTTACGGCCGATCGCCAGCGCGGTCTGCAGATGCGCTTCGGCTGCACCGGAATCGGCGTCCAGCAGCAGGTCGGACGACAGCACGCGCGCGCCGCAGTAGTCGAAGATGCCCATGTCGATCTGGGTCTTCATCGCCGCACCGTAGCCGCGCCGTTCGATCATGTCCGCGCCAGCCCCGCCGATGCCGACCAGATGCACGCCCAACCGCTGCAGCTTTTTCTGCACCTTGCCATCGGCGCCGTCCTGGTAGGCCCAGCCCTGGGTGAACACACGATCGATCCAGCCCTTCAGCAGCGCGGGGAAGGACCACCAGTACAGGGGATAGACCAGTACCAGCGTGTCGGCAGCCTGCAGCCGCGCCTGCTCGGCGGCGACGTCAGCCGGAGTTGCGCCGGTGCCACGGAACAGCGCCTGGTCCTGCATGTTGAAGCGCGGATCGAAGCCTTCAGCCATCAGATCGGCGTGGGTCACGCTGTTGGCGGCATCCGACGCGGTGATGGCTTCGCCGATGCGCCTGGCGACGGCATGGGTCAACGCGCCGGGTTCAGGGTGGGCGGTAACGATGAGGGTGTGCATGGGGCATGTCCGGAGTTCACTAACTACCAATAGTAAGTAGTGTCGCCCGGGATACCAGCGCCATGCGTGGGACGCTGTTTCCGCATCCACCGTATAGTGCGGCGGTTCCCACTGAGCTGCCCGACGATGCACCGGTATCTGCTTGCCCTTCTGCTGGCCCTGCCGATGGCAATGGACGTTACGCCCGCGCTGGCCGGTGAACTCAGTCCGGAAGACTCGGCCGCATTGCGCAAGGAGGTGCAGGCGATGATGGGCGCCTTCGCCCGTGGCGATACCGAGCTGATCATCGCGCGTACCCATCCCAGCCTGAAGCAGCTGGCCGGTGGCGACGAGGCCTATGCGCGGGCGACCCGCGACACCGTGAAGGCGCTGCGCAAGGCCGGCGTCACCATCATCAGCGACGAGGCAGGCGTGCCGGGCCGCACCTATGCGGCCGGTGACGAGGAAGTCTGCTTCGTACCGCGCCAGTCACTGCTGCGCGTGCGCGAAGCGCCGATGCGCAGCACGTCATTCATGGTTGCTGTGCGACGCGTCGGTACAACGCAATGGCGCTATCTGGACGGCGCGGCGATGCTGGACAACCCGGCACTGCTGCGGCAACTGCTGCCGGCGCTGGAGCCGGGCGTGACGCTGCCCAGGGGTGGGATGGAAGCGCTGTAGTCGCAGGCGCGCGTCCATCCACGCCCGGGGTGGTCCATTGCAGGCCTGGGCATGTGTCAGCGGAACAGCGCGTTCAACGCCGCGCCCGAAGCCGCCTGCTGCAGGCCATCGAAGCGGCCGTCCTGCATGATCGGCTCGATGGCCTGCATCAGCCCACCCCACGCAGCTCGCGCCAGCGCACCGCCCAGGCTGACCCGTCGCACGCCGAGTGCGGCGATGTCCTGCAGGCTCAGCGGTGTCGGTCCACCCACCAGCAGGTTCACCGGCTTCGCCCCCGCAGCGGCAACCACCGCGCTGATCTGTTCGGGCGTGCTGATGCCCGGTGCATACAGCACATCGGCGCCGGCCTCGGCATAGGCGCGCAGGCGCTGCAGGGTGTCCTGCAGATCCGGCACGCCAACGAAGAAATTCTCGGCCCGCGCGACCAGCAGCACATCGCCCCCCGCGCGGTCGATGGCCGCACGTGCCGCACACAGTCGCTCGACCGCCTGCCCGATCGGCCGCAGCGGCGCATCGGCCACGCCGCTGGCGTCCTCGATCGACAGCGCCGCGATACCGGTGTCGATGGCCGCCGCCACCGCCTCGCCCACTGCCTGTGGCGTGGCGCCGAAGCCATCACCGAAATCGGCGTTCAACGGCAGCGGTGTCGCGGCCGCCATCAGCCGCAGATGTTCCAGTGTGGCCTGCAGCGAAACCGCCCCATCCGGCCGCCCTTCACTCCAGGCGCAGCCGGCACTGGTCGTGGCCAGTGCCTGGAAGCCCTGCCGCTGCAGGTAGCGGGCGCTGCCCACGTCCCACGGATTGGGCAGCACGAAACAACCTCGCGCATGCAGCTGGCGGAAACGCGCGCGCTTGCGCTGGGTGTCGGCATCGAGCGAGGTCATGGCGGGTTCCCGGGCGGCAGACCTTCACCCTAGCCCGCCGCCCGGTCGCGCTCAATGGCGATGCAGGCGGCCGTGCATGAGGTGATGCCGCCTGCTTATTGGACGCCGCCGGGTGCACTGCCCGAGCGTGCTTGCCTGCCACACAGTGCCCCACGGAGCCCCAGATGCACCCGGACCCGCAGACCCTGATCGACGCCGGCGACGATGACGCCCATTGGGCCGACCTGCTTTCACCCGCGCGCCGTCGCCTGATCGCGTCGGCCGGGTTGGCCGCTGGCGGCCTGGCCAGCGCGTCGGCTGCCGCCGCAGCCGCGCGCAGCGACAACGCCGTGAACACCACCGAACCCGGGCGACCCGGCTTCCGCGCCATCGTTCCGCCGGCGTCCGAGGGCCGCAGCCCATGGGGCCAGGCCACGGCCAGCGAGCCTACCCCGCGGCCGGCCAGCGTGCGCCCCGGCGAGGCCACGCTGCCCACCCGGCCACGTGCCTACACCGCCATCAAGAGCTACCACGCCCACATCTACTTCGACGAGGACAGCTTCGAGAAGGCCGCGCTGCTGCGGCGCTGGGCCGCCGAGCGCTTCCCTGTGGAGTTGGGCAACTGGAACCTTGAGCCACGCGGGCCGCACGTCACCCCGTCGTTCTATTTCGGCTTCACCAACGACCTGTTGCCGGTGCTGGTGCCCTGGCTGCAGCTCAACAGCCTGGGCCTGACCATCCTGATCCACCCCAATACCGGCGATGGCCGCGCTGACCATCTGCATTACGCGTTGTGGGTGAACCGCGCGCAGCCGGTCAATGCCTACAACTGGCCGGCGCCGAAGCCCGGGCAGCCGGAACCGCTGGAAGAGGTGTTCCCGAACGTGGTGCCGACGGTGCCGCTGGAGATCTGAGCGGCCGGGTGCCGGACAGCTCCATGTTGGGGCGCAGTGTGCTGCCACCGAACCCCGTCTCCCCGCATGGCGTGGATGCCGGCATCGTCGGCCTACGTGCACGCATCCCCGTCCAGCACCACGTTCAGCGCGCCTTGATCCAGCGCCCGCCATACGGCCGCAAGCGCTCCGGCAGATTTCAAACATACGATTGAAACGCTGCAAACTTCGCCGAACTGGACAGCATCCGCCGGTTCCGCCAGACTGCCGCCCTTTCCCGTCTTCCGGATCCCATGGCGAAGCTGCTGGTCCTGCACGGCCCCAACCTCAACCTGCTCGGCACCCGCGAGCCGGAGGTCTACGGCCACACCACGCTGGCCGACATCGACCAGGCCCTGGCTGCCCAGGCATCGGCCGCCGGACACACCGTGGAACGCCTGCAGTCCAACGCCGAGCATGTGCTGGTAGACCGCGTGCAGGCTGCGCGCAGCGACGGAACCGCTTTCATCCTGATCAACCCCGCCGCCTTCACCCACACCTCGGTCGCCCTGCGCGATGCGCTGGCGGCGGTGGCGGTGCCGTTCATCGAGATCCACCTGTCCAACCCGCATACCCGTGAGCCGTTCCGCCAGCACAGCTACTTCAGTGACAAGGCAGTGGGCGTGGTATGCGGTTTCGGTGCCGACAGCTACCGCTACGCGATGGACGCGGCGCTGCTGCGCGTGCAGGCGGCCAGCGCGTGAAGATGCCGCCGCGTGTGCTTGCCGGCATCCTGCTGTGGGCCGGTCTGTGCGGCGCCAGTGTCGCTGCCGAGCGCGCGGCCGCGGGCATCGACTGCGCACAGGCAAGCGGCGGCTACGAGCGCGACATGTGCGATTCCGATCGCCTGGATGATGCCGACAGCGCATTGAACGCCGTCTACGCGCAGGCGCGTGGCGAACTGAAGGCGCAGGCAACCGATGGCAGCTGCAGCCGCTGCGCGGCGGCCGAACAGCAGCTGGTGAAGGCCCAGCGCATCTGGATCACCTTGCGCGATGCAGATTGCGAGGCGGTGTATGCCTTCAATGCAGACGGCACCTCGCGCAACCCCGCGAAGATGCAATGCCTGATCACCCAGACGCGCGACCGTACGCGGCAGCTGCGCGAGTTCTACGAACTGCTTTGAACCGAGTGCAACCGCACTCTCCACCACACTGACATCACGAGCAAAGAGGCCACCATGGATCTCCGCAAAATCAAGAAGCTGATCGACCTGCTGGAAGAGTCGAATCTGGCTGAAATCGAAATCAAGGAAGGCGAAGAGTCGGTGCGCCTGTCGCGCGCCCCGGTGGCCGGCTATGCCGCCCCGGTCGCCGCGCCGGTGTATGCCGCTCCGGCCGCCCCGGCGCCGCAGGCGATGCCGATGCAGTCGCCGACCGAAGCCTCCACCGGCGGCAGCGCCAAGCCGGGCCCGGCACTGCCGGAAGGCCACGTGCTGCGCTCGCCGATGGTCGGCACCTTCTACGCCTCGTCCGCCCCGGACAAGCCGGCCTTCGTCACCGTGGGCCAGCAGGTCAAGGAAGGCGAAACCCTGGCCATCATCGAAGCGATGAAGATGTTCAACCCGATCGAAGCCGACACCTCCGGCACCATCGTTGCCATCCTCGGCGAGAACGGCCAGCCGGTGGAATTCGACCAGCCGCTGTTCGTGATCGGCTGAGGGGCGCGCCATGCTCGACAAAGTCGTCATCGCCAACCGAGGGGAGATCGCGCTGCGCATCCTGCGCGCGTGCCATACCCTCGGCATCCGCACGGTGGCCGTGCACTCCACGGTCGACCGCAACCTCAAGCACGTGGCCATGGCCGACGAGTCGGTCTGCATCGGTCCGGCGCCGTCGCCGCAGAGCTACCTCAACATCCCGGCCCTGATCGCGGCGGCGGAAGTCACCGATGCCCAGGCCATCCACCCGGGCTACGGCTTCCTGTCGGAGAACGCCGACTTCGCCGAACGCGTGGAAGAATCCGGCTTCATCTTCATCGGCCCCAAGGCCGACACCATCCGCATGATGGGTGACAAGGTCGAAGCCATCCGCGCGATGAAGGCCGCGGGCGTACCGTGCGTGCCCGGCTCGGGCGGCCCGCTCGGCGAGGACATCGTCGCCAACACCAAGATCGCCCGCGAGATCGGTTATCCGGTCATCATCAAGGCAGCCGGCGGTGGCGGTGGTCGCGGCATGCGCGTGGTGCACGCCGAAGCGTCGCTGAAGACCTCGATCGAAACCACCAAGAGCGAGGCCAAGGCCGCGTTCGGCAATGGCGAGGTCTACATGGAGAAGTTCCTGGAGAATCCGCGCCACGTGGAAATCCAGGTGCTGGCCGATGGACAGGGCAATGCCATCCACCTCGGTGAGCGCGACTGCTCGATGCAGCGCCGCCACCAGAAGGTGGTGGAAGAGGCACCGGCGCCGGGCATCACCGCCGAGCAGCGCGAGCAGATCGGCAAGGTCTGCGTGGAAGCCTGCATCCGCATCGGCTACCGCGGCGCGGGCACGTTCGAGTTCCTGTACGAGGACGGCCGCTTCTACTTCATCGAGATGAACACTCGCATCCAGGTGGAGCATCCGGTCACCGAAATGGTCACCGGCATCGACCTGGTGGCCGAGCAGCTGAAGATCGCCGCCGGCCAGAAGCTGTCGATCAAGCAGAGCGACGTGGTGCTGACCGGCCATGCCATCGAGTGCCGCATCAACGCTGAAGATGCTGAAACCTTCGTGCCGAGCCCGGGCACCATCACCGGCTTCCATCCGCCGGGTGGCCCCGGCGTGCGCGTGGACACCCACATCTACAGTGGCTACCGCGTGCCGTCGAACTACGACTCGATGATCGGCAAGCTGATCGTGCACGGCCCGGACCGCGAAACCGCCATTGCCCGCATGCGGGTGGCACTGAGCGAAATGGTGGTCGATGGCATCAAGACCAACATCGCTCTGCAGCAGCGGATCATGCGTGACAAGGGCTTCCAGGCCGGTGGCCAGAACATCCACTACCTGGAAAAGCGCCTGGCCGAGCGCAAGAACAAGCCGATCGCATTGACCTGATCGGCGCCAGGTGCTGGACATGAAAAGGGCGGGGATATCCCCGCCCTTTTCTGTTCCTGTAGAGCCGGGCCCATGCTCGGCTTGCCGCCAAGCACAGCCGAGCATGGGCTCGGCTCCACAGCGAGCACGTCAGCGCTTGTCGGCCACGTCGGCCGGAATCTGCGAATGGGCTAGCGGCCGCACGCCATTGGGCGAGGTCGGATCGACGATCACCATGGTTTCGGTCGAACCATCGGGCCACACCACCTGGAAGGTGCTGCCGGCCGGCAGTGAAGCGAATGGCATGCCACTCTGCGCGCGGTAGACCGCAGCGACCTGGCTGGCACCGGCGCGGCGCACGTCTTCCTGCGCCTTCACCGTGGTCAGCTCCACCTTCGACAGATGCCGGTAGCGGTCCTCGTAGGTATCGATCATCAGCAGGCCAACCGCCCCAGCCGAGTAGGCCACGAACAGCGCCACCCAGAACCAGAACTTGGCCCCATGCAGGAATCGACGGTAATTCATCGCCCGTCCCTCTTTCCAACCAATCGCTTGATCCATTCCTTCATTTTCCCAGCACCTTGCCGCGATACCGCAGCGTCATACACGAAATCCCGGAAATCCTGCGCTCCATCCTGCGAACAGATCCCTCCGTTCGCACAAAAATTGTTGACCAGCACGCTGTCCGCTCCACAGGCCAGGCCGAGTTCACAGGCCGCAAGCCGCCATGCAAGTTCACTGAGCTGCTCGCCCGCCACCAGCCCGTCAAGCGCGCGGTCACCGGCCGCACGCACGCCCATGCCTGGCGCGATGGCCATGTAGGCCTCGGGGTCGCGCGAGGTGCGCACGCGCTCGACCAGGTCGCGGCGGTACTCGGCACTGTCATGCAAGGGCTCGCCCTCGGCGAACAGCGACGCTTCCGCGGCCAGGTTGCCCTGCGCGGCCGCCTTGCGGCGTTCGGCCAGCACCAGCGCCGCGCCCAGCTTGTCGCCCGGCACGAAACCGCCACACCGCTGTGCCACCCGCTCGCGTGCCTCGATCATCGCCGGCGCCGCAGTCAGGCCCAACCCGCTCAGTACGTTGTTGTCCAGGCGGTAGCCACCCGGATCGAGTGCGTACTGCGCGCAATAGTCATAGACGCGGCTGAGCATCCAGCGCGCCTCGTGATTGCCGGTGTCGGCCTGTGCGCGCAGGCGCTGGGCGTAGGCATACAGGTCGCTGGCGTCTTCGATGTCGGCGCGCAGGTCCAGCGGCAGGCCCGACGGCAGCGTGTTGCCGCGCTCGAAAGCCGCCAGCCGCCGCGCCAGGGCTTCCGGCACCACCGGCAGCGGCGCTCCGCCGTCACGGCTGGCCATGGCCAGCGGCAGGTCCGGCGGCGCCGACGTCGACGCCACGCCCGCGGCATGGCCGCTGGCCCGATACCCGGCCACGCCCAGCACGGCCACCGCCGGCAGCACGAGCAACCAGGTTTTCAGGGTCGGAGCGAAGGCCATCGGCGGTGGTGAGCGTTCACGGCACACAGGAAAGCGCCGAGTTTAGCAAGGCCCGGCAGGCCTGTCTGAACTGCCCCCATTCATCTCAGAGCGGCATCTCAGGCAATACGGAGACGCCCCGATGGTCTAGCATTGCCCCCTTTCCCGCGACTGTCCCCACCGCCATGCCGTTCCTGGAACTGACCCTGCGCTGCACCGAAGCCACCCAGCCCCGCTATGAAAATGCGCTGGAGGACGTCGGCGCACTGGCCGTGACCCTGCTTGATGCCGAAGCCGACACCAGCAACGAACAGGCCATCCTCGAACCCGGCGTGGGTGAAACGCCGCTGTGGGACACCCTGGTGCTGAGCGCGCTGTTCCCCGCCGACAGCAATGCGCTGCTGCTGCTGGCCGCCCTGGAATCCTTCGACCCGGAACTGGACTGGAGCAATGGCAGCTTCCGCGCCGTCGAAGACGAAGACTGGGAGCGCGCATGGCTGGACCAGTTCCAGCCGATGGATTTCGGCAGCCGCACCTGGATCGTGCCGTGGAACCATGAACTGCCGGACGCTGCACAGGCCGCCGATGCCGCCGTGGTGCGGCTGGACCCGGGCCTGGCCTTCGGCTCGGGCACCCACCCGACCACCGCCCTGTGCCTGCGCTGGCTGGACCAGCTGGCCGTGGACGGCCAGCTGCAGGGCCAGCGCGTGCTCGACTTCGGCTGCGGCTCGGGCATCCTCGCGCTGGCCGCGCTGAAGCTGGGCGCCGCCGAAGCGATCGGCGTGGACAACGACCCGCAGGCGCTGGTCGCCACCGCCGACAATGCCGAGCGCAATGGCGAGCAGGCCCGCATGCAGGTGTACCTGCCGCAGGACGAACCGGTCGCCACCTACCCGATCGTGGTCGCCAACATCCTTGCCTCGGCGCTGGATGCGCTGGCCGAGCTGCTGGCCGCACGCGTCGCCGCCGGCGGTCGCATCGCCCTGTCGGGCATCCTGCAGGGCCAGGAAGGCGAACTGCTGCAGCGTTATGCCGCGTGGTTCGACGATCTGCAGGCCACCCAGGATGGCGACTGGATGCGCATCACCGGCACGCGCCGCGCCTGATCGTGATTGAATGACCGCTGGATCCGAGCCCGCGCCCTGAGCATGTCCGAGCCGAACCCGCCGCGCCGCCCTTTGGCCACCTTCCTGCGCCCCGCGTCGGAAGGCGAGGCCGCACCTGCGACCGACGCGCGCACGCCCGACCCGTCGGCGCATGACATCCCTGCCGCGAAGTCCGGGGACCCGGTCGACGCGGCGCTGCCGCCGATGGCGGAGACGCGACAGCTCGATGACACCGTCATCCTCGACGAAGCGACCGTGATCGAACCCGTCCTTGCCGTCCCGGCCGCGCAGGCGGTGGCCGGCGATGCGCCGAGCTTCCTGGGCACTTCGCGGCCGCGCGCGCTGCCGACGCCGCGCTGGCACTGGGTGCTGGTCGCCGGGCTGGCACTGCTGCTGGTACTGCAGAGCGTGCTGGCCGATCGTGCGCGCCTGGCCGCCGACGCCGGCAACCGCACCTGGCTGGGCGCACTGTGCGGCGTGCTGCGCTGCAGCCTGCCGGCCTGGCACGAGCCGACCGCGTTCACCATGACCAGCCGCGAGATCCGCCCCCTGCCCGGCCAGGCCGGTGTGCTGCAGGTGCAGGCCAGCATCCGCAACGATGCGCGCTGGGCACAGGCCTGGCCGGACCTGCGCCTGTCACTGTCCGATGCCGATGGCCGGGTGATCGGCAGCGGCGTGTTCACGCCCGCGCAATACCTTGGCGAAAGCCCGGCCACGACCGTGCTGGAACCGGGCCAGAGTGCGCGCATCGCGTTCCGCGTGCAGGAACCCGCCGCGTCCACCGTCGCATTCACCTTCGACTTCCTCTGACCAGGGTAGAGGCGACCAGCCGTGGCAGGTCGGGCACGCTCGCGCTAGACTGGCCGCCACCACCTCGTCCGGCCGCGCGCTCCGCGCGCACGGGCCAACCGAATCGGGAACCCCCTTGAACGCTGTCCTCTCTCGTCCTGACAACAGTCGTGGCGCTCCCCGGCCACCGCTGCGTGAACACGTCGCCCAGTCCGTGCGCCGCTACCTGCGTGATCTTGATGGCTGCGACGCGGACGATGTCTACGAGATCGTGCTGCGCGAGATGGAAATCCCGCTGTTCGTGGAAGTGCTCAACCACTGCGAAGGCAACCAGAGCCGCGCCGCCGCGATGCTGGGCATCCACCGTGCCACCCTGCGCAAGAAGCTGAAGGAATACGGCATCAGCGCCTGAGCGCGCGCGGGTAGTGCCGGCCGCTCGCCGGCAACCCCATGAACGATGGCAGGATATCGCAGTTGCCGGCCAGCGGCCGGCACTACCGGTAGATCCACGCCATGCGTGGATGCAGCCCCGGCGGGATCACCCGCCGCCGCCCGCCTTCCAGTAGTACCGCACCACATGGAAGAACACCGGCGCGGCGAAGCACACCGAATCGAGCCGGTCGAGCATGCCGCCATGGCCCTCGATCATGTGGCCCCAGTCCTTGATCCCACGGTCGCGCTTGATCGCCGACATCACCAGGCCGCCCCAGAATCCCATCAGGTTGATCAGCAGCGACAGGCCGAACGCCTGCAGCGGCGTGAACGGGGTGATCCACCACAGCGCCGCCCCAAGCGCGCTGGCGCTCAGCACGCCACCCACGAAGCCCTCCACCGTCTTCGACGGCGACAGCTTCGGCGCGATCAGGTGCCGGCCCAGCAGCTTGCCCCAGATGTACTGCAGCACGTCCGAGGACTGCACCACGATCACCAGGAAGGCGAACAGCAGCACGTTGCGCGAGGGGTCGTGACCGGGCACGTGCAGGTTCAGCAGCAGCGGCACGTGCGAGATGCAGAACACGCAGATCATCAACCCCCACTGCACCTTCGCGGTGCGCTCCAGGTAGTGCGTGGTATCGCCACCGATGGTCGACAGGATCGGCAGGAACAGGAACGCATAGACCGGGATCAGCAGCGTGTACATGCCGTACCAGTCGATCCACACCAGGTAGTACTGCCACGGCAGCACGATGTAGAACGCAGCCAGCAGCGCGTAGTAGTCGCCTGAACGGGTCGGCGCCAGGGTGATGAACTCGCGCAGCGCAAACAACGAAATGATCGCGAACAGCACGATCACCCCGGCGCGGCCGAAGAACAGCGCCAGCCCGACCACGATCGCCATCACCCACCATGCACGGATACGCGACACCAGGTTGGCGATCACCGCGCTGGGCTGACCGCGCTGGCGCCAGCGCAGGGTCTCGGCCACCAGCGTGGCCAGCACCAGCACCGCGCCGACGCCGGCAAACAGCAGGCCGGTCTGCTGGCCGACACTCTGCGTTGCCAGATCGCCAGATACATCCAGCACGAAACTCATGCACGACCTCCATTCGGCGCCAGGTCCAGCAGCGCCTGCCGGCTGCGGGCCAGGAATGCGGCCTTGTCCTCGTCGGCCTGCAGCCGCAGCGGCGTGCCGAAGGTGGCCGTGCACAGCAGCGGCAACGGCAGGAACCGCCCCTTCGGCATCACCCGCTTCAGGTTGTCGATCCATACCGGCACGAACTCCAGCTCGGGCCGTTGCCGCGCCAGGTGGTAGATGCCGCTCTTGAACGGCAACAGCGGTTCATCGCCGATATTGCGCGTGCCTTCCGGGAACAGGATCAGCGAGCAGTCTTCGTCCACCGCATCGCGCAGTACCTGCAACGGGTCCTGCTGGCGATGGCCGGCCTCGCGCTCGACCAGAACACCGTTGAACACCGCATCGATCAGGTAGCGACGCAGGCCATCACGCTGCCAGTACTCGGCCGCGGCCACCGGGCGCACCTGGCGCCGCAGTGCCGGTGGCATCGATGACCAGATCAGCACGAAGTCACCATGGCTGGCGTGGTTGCCGTAGTACACACGGCGCTCGCTGGACGGCGCGCAACCGATCCACAGCGCGCGTGCGCCGGTCACCACATGGATCGCACCACTGCAGGCGCGGGCAATCAGTTCGGCAAACATCGGTCACTCCCATTCACGTCTGCGGCCACACCACGGCCAGCACCAGCAGTGCGAACTGCACTGCGGTCAGCAGGTACTGGCGCAGCAGCAGGCGGCGCATGCCGGACCAGCGCGCATCCCAGCCACGCAGTGACGCATCGGGCGACGCGCGGCGCAGGCCACTGTCGTGCAGCAGCTGATCGATGCGGCGCGCGGCGGCTTCGCCCTCCAGGCCTTCATCGCGCAGCAGCTGCAGCAGGCTGGCATCCAGCCCCACCCGCCACGCGTGGTAGGCCTGTGCGATGCCCGCGGCAACACTGAGCAGCAACAGGCCGGCAGCGATCATCGCCAGCCCCGGCTCGGTGCCGAGCAGCAGCAGTGCCACCAGCAACATCCCCAGCGACAGCAGCGCCGGCCACCGCCCCTGGCGCAGCAGCAGCTGCATGGTCACCAGATCGGGAACCGTGCTCATGCGCGCGCTCCTGCCGCAGCAGTGATGGCATGCAGATGCGCCGCGTGCAGCACGATGCCGGGGCGTGCAGCCCGCACGATCGCCACTGCCGCGTTCGCATCGGCGGCACGACCACTGCGCAGCAGCCAGGTGGCGACGCTGGCGGCACTACGCGAATAGCCCAGCGCGCAGCACACCAGCAGCGGCCCCTGCACGCGCAGACGCTCGATGGCATCGGCCGCCTCGCGCAGCTGTTCCGGCGTGGGCACCACCAGGTCCAGCATCGGCACGCTGGCATACGCCGCGCCCGGCGCGCGGCAGGACAGTTCAGCACAGGTATCGACCACGCCGACCAGCGGTGTTGGCAACGCAGCACAGGGAATGCGTCCCAGCCACACGTCATCCATCACCGGCACCGGATGCGGCGCACGCCGCGTCCACAGCCGCGAATTGACCCAGGCTGCGCCCAGGTACGGCGCCAGCAGCCAGCGTGCCGCCATGGTCAGGCGACCATCGGCGCGCTTCTGGAACACCGCGGTACCCAGCCCGGCATAGGCCAGCGCCACCAGCAGCAGCGACACCACCGGCCACAGCAGCCACAACGCGGCGCCACGCAGAAGCACCACCGGCACCAGCAGTACAGCGGCCCCCAGCAGGTACACCCCTGCCAGGCGCCAGCGCTTGGCATCACGTGCCGTGCGCCATGCACGCAGCGGTGGCGTGCCCTGCTCCGGCCACAGCCACACGCACAACCAGCCGGCCAGCAGGCCGGTCGGGATATCGATGAAGTGATGCTGGAACGTGGTCAGCACCGAGACGCCGATCAACAGCGCCCACGCGTGCAGCACCCAGCGCCACACCCCGTGCAGGTACTGTGCGAACTTCACCCACAGCACGATCAGCAACACGATGTGCAACGACGGTGCCTGGTTGAACGGCTTGTCGAAGCCCAGCAGCACATCGAACAGCCAGCCGAACACACCGCCGATCTGCGGACGCTCGAAGCTGAAGCGCAGCGGCCACAGCAGGAAGCAGCTCACGGCGATCAGCTGTGCGCTCAACAGCCGCAATGCGTGCCGGTCCAGCTCCAGCCGTTGCCGGCACAGGAAGAACGAGACCGCGTAGAACAGGTCGATCGACCAGTACGGCACGATGGTCCATGGCACGAACGGGATGCGGGTCTCCCAGCCGAACGCCATCACCGGCAGGGTGGCGTGGCGGCCGGCCATCCAGTTGGCGAAGCCATAACTGGCGAAGAAGAACGGACCCAGCAGGGCCAGCCACAACAGGGCGCGCCGCCAGGGGCGCCCCTCTGCGGCCAGTGGGGATGCGGCGAGCGTCGCCATCACGCGGTCCGGCGCGCCAGCGATACGGTGAAGATGCCGAAGTCGTCGATGCGCTGCGCCACCTTCTCGAACCCGGCCAGGCGCACCAGCTCGTCCATCTCCTGCTGGGTACGGCGGCGCATCACCCACGCCGCGCCACCGCGGTGGCTGGTCAAGGCACGGGCAATGAATTCCAGCTGCGGGTGCCAGGGCTGGCCGGTATAGGCCAGGTAGCCACCCACCGGCACCGCTGCGGCAATGCCCTGCAGCGAGCGCAGCACGGCGTCGTTGTCGGGGAACAGTTCGTACAGGCCCGAAACTACCGCCAGGGTCGGCGCTGGATCGACCTTGGCCAGCTGTGCCGGGTCGAACGCATCACCCTGCTCGAAGCGCGCGATGTCGGCCGCGCCCAGGCGCTGGATCAACGCCTGGCCCTGGGTCACGTTCAGATCGCTGAAGTCGCGCAGCACGATGCGGTCGGCGCGCTGCTCGCCCTGGCCCAGTGCTTCCAGCACATAGCGGCCATGGCCGGCGGCCACGTCCAGCACCCGCACCGGCGTGCCCTGCCCGCGCAGGCGCTGTGCGGCGTCGCGCAGCAGTTCCTGCAGGTGCTGGCCACGCACGCGGATGCCACGCCAGCCGATCGCATCCAGGTAGTTGCGGTCGACCATCCGCCGCAATGGGCCCTTGCCGCGCGCCTCATTCCGGTAGATGTAGTCCAGCGTGCTACCGGAATCGAAACCGGTCTGCAGGCCCAGCGCGATGCCTTCGGACAGCGTGCCGCCGAAGCGCAGGCCGCCACGTACCACGCGCCAGCGCAGGTCGGCCAGGCTGTTGCGCTCCGGTGGCCAGGCCAGGATCTCCGATTCCTCGAAGGTTGGCCCGTGACGGTGCGCGTCGCGCCGTGACAGCTCGCGCAGCGGCTCGGCGAAACGCGCCTGGATGAAGCTGCGGATGCGCGCCAGTGCCGGTGCCCGATCGCGCTCGCCCAGCGTGTCGTGGAAGAAGCCCGGCAGATGCACACGCTCCTTGATCGGGCTGGACAGGCGCTCGTAGAAGCGGTCCTGCGGGCCACGGTGCACGACGAAATCCGAGCCGGACACCAGCAGCTGCACCGGTACGCTGATTGCCTGCGCATCGGCCACGATGCGGTCGGCCGCCTCGTACAGGCCCAGCAGCACGCGCACCGAAATCGGCCGGGTGATCAGCGGGTCGGTGCGATAGCTTTCCACCCGCGCCGGATCGTGGGTCAGCCACTGCGGCTTGACGTAGCTGTTGACGAAGAAGTTGCCACGCAGCTTCTGCATCAAGGCCAGGCCCGGCCGCGCGAACGGCACGTACAGCTTCACCTTGAACGCCGGCGAGGCCATGACCAGCGCGCGCAGGCGTGGCGCGTAATCGTGCACCCAGGTCGCGGCGACCACCGCCCCTACGCTCTGCGCGATCACCACGATGTCTTCCACCGCAATGCCGTGCTCGGCGCCGATGTGGGCGATGAAACTGTCCAGATCACGCACCAGCGCCGGGAAGCCCGGTGCATCGCCCCGTGCGCCCGGCGAACGGCCATTGCCGCGCGCGTCCCAGGCGAAGAAGGCGGTGTCGGGCAGGTCCAGCTCATCGACCAGGTGGGTGACCCGGCCGGAGTGCTCATGGCCGCGGTGCAGCAGCACGATGGCCTTGGTGGCCGGCGTTGCGGTGGTGCCCGCCCAGTACCGGTAGAACAGCGGTACCTGGTCGAAGCTGTGGAATTCCCGTTCCTGCGCCTGACGCATGCAATCTCCTGATTGTCTTTTTGTATCTGCTTGATTAATTCGACGAAACCGCCGTTTCCCGCAGTCCGCGACGGACGCGGTTGATCATGGTCAGCATGCACAGCACCGCCATGGCCGCAGCCACGCCAGTGACCGTCATCGCGCCAACCCACTCAAACGCCAGCAGCAGACCCAGCACGCCGACGACGAAGGCGCGGTCACTCTTGCCCATCGGGCCGTCATAGCGGCGGCTGGCACCGACCATCAGCCCCAGCACCCCGGCGTACTCGCTCAGCGCCGCCGTCAAGGCCAGCAGCCACAGCACTTCCGGGCGCACGCCCGGCACGCTGAGCAGGCTCAGGTACAGCGCCGCATCGGCGATCACATCGCACAGCTCGTTCAGATAGGCGCCCAGCCGCGACTGCTGGCCGAACTCGCGGGCCAACATGCCGTCCACGGCGTTGAGCGCCATGCGCAGCAGCATCCACAGCGGCAGCAGCAGGTACAGCAGGGGCTGGGCCGGCGCGCAGCACCAGACGGCGGCAGCCACCAGCAGCGAGACCGCGGCCGCGGTCAAGGTCACCGCATTGGCGGTGATCCCCATGCGGTACAGACCGCGTACGGCCGGACGCAACAGGTCCTGAAAACGTCCTTTCAATGCATAGATCGACACGATCCGAACCCGCTGATCCTTGGCAGTTCCGGCACAGCCTACCCGATTGGAGCAGCGCGCCCCATCGAATTGCTTGCGGACCGTCCCCGGCCAGGCTGTGCTGAAGGCGGCCACAGGCCGTGGGTGCGGGTCGATTTTCCCCGCCGGCGCCCGCCACCGGCCCCCACCGCCTACAATATCGGCCCCGCTCCGCTGCCGATTCTGTCCCATGACTGCTGATCTGTTGCCCGTCCGCCGGGCCCTCCTCTCCGTTTCCGACAAGACCGGCCTGGTCGAGCTGGCCACTGCGCTGGCGGCACGCGGCGTGGAGCTGTTGTCCACCGGCGGCACCGCCAAGGCGATCCGCGATGCGGGCCTGGCCGTGAAGGACGTGGCCGAGGTCACCGGCTTCCCGGAAATGATGGACGGCCGGGTCAAGACCCTGCACCCGATGGTGCACGGCGGCCTGCTGGGCCGCTCCGGCCTGGATGACGCAGTGATGGCCGAGCACGGTATCGGTGCCATCGACCTGCTGGTGCTGAACCTGTACCCGTTCGAATCGGTCACCGCCCAGGCCGACTGCACCCTGGCCGACGCGGTCGAGAACATCGACATCGGCGGCCCGGCCATGCTGCGCTCGGCTGCCAAGAACTTCGCCCGCGTGGCGGTGGCCACCGATCCGTCGCAGTACGCCGAGCTGCTGGCCTCGCTGGAGGCCAACAACGGCCAGCTGACGGCGGCCACCCGCTTCGCATTCTCGGTGGCCGCGTTCAACCGCGTCGCCCAGTACGATGCGGCGATCAGCAACTACCTGTCGGCGGTCACCGCCACTGACGCCGCCGTGCCGGCCCGTGCCGAGTACCCGGCGCAGATGAACTCCACCTTCGTGAAGGTGATGGACCTGCGCTATGGCGAGAACCCGCACCAGAGCGGCGCGTTCTACCGCGACCTGTACCCGGTGCCGGGCACGCTGGCCACCTTCCAGCAGCTGCAGGGCAAGGAGCTGAGCTACAACAACCTGGCCGACGCCGATGCGGCGTGGGAATGCGTGCGCCAGTTCGATGCGCCGGCCTGCGTCATCGTCAAGCACGCCAACCCGTGCGGCGTGGCCGTCGGCGCCGGCAACGGCGATGCCTACGAGCTGGCCTACGCCACCGACCCGACCAGCGCCTTCGGCGGCATCATTGCCTTCAACAAGCCGCTGGATGCGGCCACTGCAAAGGTCATCCTCGACCGCCAGTTCGTTGAGGTGCTGATTGCCCCGGATTACGAGCCGGCCGCGCTGGAATACGCACAGAAGAAGGCCAACGTGCGCGTGCTGCGCATCCCGCACGGTGATGGCCTGAACAACTTCGACAGCAAGCGCGTCGGCTCGGGCCTGCTGCTGCAGTCCTCGGACAACCGCGGCATGACCCGCGACGAACTGAAGGTGGTCAGCAAGCTGGCGCCGACCGACAAGCAGTTCACCGACCTGCTGTTCGCCTGGAAGGTGGCCAAGTTCGTGAAGTCCAACGCGATTGTGTACGCCAAGGACAACCGCACGATTGGCGTGGGCGCCGGCCAGATGAGCCGCGTGTACTCGGCCCGCATCGCCGGCATCAAGGCCGCCGATGCGAACCTGGTGGTCGAGGGTTCGGTGATGGCTTCCGATGCGTTCTTCCCGTTCCGCGATGGCATCGACGCCGCTGCTGCCGCCGGCATCAAGGCGGTCATCCAGCCGGGCGGTTCGATGCGCGATGCCGAAGTGATCGCCGCCGCCGACGAACATGGCCTGGCGATGGTGTTCACCGGCGTGCGCCACTTCCGCCACTGATCCGCATCACGAAGCCGGGCCCTGCCCGGCTTTTCTCTTCCGTACCCGAGAACCCTGTCCCATGAAGATCCTCGTCATCGGCTCTGGCGGCCGCGAACACGCCCTGGCATGGAAGCTGGCCCAGTCCTCCCGTGTCACCGAAGTGATCGTGGCACCCGGCAACGCCGGCACCGCCAGCGAAGACAAGTGCCGCAACGTGGCGGTGAAAGTCACCGATATCGACGGTCTGCTGGCGCTGGCCCAGGCTGAAGGCGTGGCACTGACCGTGGTCGGCCCTGAAGTACCGCTGGTGGCTGGCGTGGTCGACCGCTTCCGCGCCGCCGGCCTGCGCATCTTCGGGCCGACCGCCGCCGCTGCGCAGCTGGAAGGCAGCAAGGCCTACGCCAAGGACTTCCTGGCCCGCCACAACATCCCCACCGCGTTCTACGCCGTGCACACCGACGTGGACGCCGCGCTGGCCTACATCCGCGAGAAGGGCGCGCCGATCGTGGTCAAGGCCGATGGCCTGGCCGCCGGCAAGGGCGTGATCGTGGCGATGACCCTGGCCGAAGCCGAGGACGCGGTGCGTGACATGCTCTCGGGCAACGCGTTCGGCGATGCCGGTGCGCGCGTGGTCATCGAGGAATTCCTTGACGGCGAGGAAGCCAGCTTCATTTCGATGGTGGACGGCGTGCATGCGCTGCCGATGGCCACCTCGCAGGACCACAAGCGCGTCGGCGACGGCGATACCGGCCCGAACACCGGCGGCATGGGCGCCTATTCGCCGGCCCCGGTGGTGACGCCGGAGGTGCATGCACGGGTGATGCGCGAGGTGGTGAACCCCACCGTGCAGGGCATGATCGCCGACGGCATCCCGTTCACCGGTTTCCTCTACGCCGGCCTGATGATCGATGCCAGCGGCGCACCGAAGGTGATCGAATTCAACGTGCGCTTTGGCGACCCGGAAACCCAGCCAGTGATGCTGCGCCTGCAGTCGGACCTGGTCGAGCTGGTGGAAGCGGCTATCGATGGCCGCCTGGATGAGGTCGAAGCGCAGTGGGACGCGCGCCCGTCGCTGGGCGTGGTGCTGGCGGTCAGGCCGTACCCGGAAGCGCCGATCACCGGTGACGTGATTTCCGGCCTGGACGACGTGCCGGCCAGTGCCAAGGTGTTCCATGCCGGTACGGCATTGGATGCGCAGGGCCAGGTGGTCAGTGCCGGCGGCCGCGTGCTGTGCGTGGCCGCACTGGGCGACAGCGTGCGCGACGCGCAGGCCAATGCCTATGCCGGCGTGGCCAAGGTGAGCTGGGCCAACGAGTTCCACCGCAACGACATTGGCTGGCGCGCGATCGCACGCGAAGAGTGACGACCGCACCGCAGCCACGCAGGGCGTGGCTCTACTGACATTGGTAGATCCACGCCATGCATGGATGAGAACGCCACCGAAAAGAAAAGGCCCGGCAATGCCGGGCCTTTTCATTGCTTCAACACCGTCCCGCCTTACGCGGTGAACAGCGCCTTCATCTTCTTCAGCGCGTTCGCTTCAACCTGGCGGATGCGCTCGGCCGACACGCCGTACTCGTCGGCCAGCTCCTGCAGCGTCACCTTGCTGTCGGCATCCAGCCAGCGGCGGCGGATGATGTCACGCGAACGCGCATCCAGTTCCGCCAGGCCTTCGCGCAGCAGCTGCATCTGGTTGTCTTCGCTGTCCTCGCGCTCGTAGGCCATCGACGGGTCTTCGTCATCGGCGACCAGGAACGCAGCCGGCGACGGCGGTGCGTGTTCGTTGTCCTCGTCGGTCGGCGCATCGAAACCGATATCGCGGCCGGACAGGCGCGACTCCATTTCCATGACCTCGCGCTCGGACACGTTCAGGTCCTTGGCCACCGCGCTCACTTCCGCCGCGTTCATCCAGCCCAGGCGCGTCTTCGACTTGCGCAGGTTGAAGAACAGCTTGCGCTGCGCCTTGGTGGTGGCGACCTTCACGATGCGCCAGTTCTTCAGGATGAACTCGTGCATCTCGGCACGGATCCAGTGCACCGCGAAGGAAACCAGGCGCACGCCCATGTCCGGGTCGAAGCGCTTGACCGCCTTCATCAGGCCGATGTTGCCTTCCTGGATCAGGTCGCCCAGGGCAAGGCCGTAGCCGTTGTAGCCGCGGGCCACGTGCACCACGAAGCGCAGGTGCGAATGCACCAGCTCGCGGGCAGCGTCCAGATCGTTGCCGTCGCGGAAGCGACGGGCCAGGTCCTGTTCGTCATCGACCGACAGCACCGGGATCTGGTGCACGGCACCGATGTAGGCGTCCAGCGAACCGAGCGCACTGGGAATCGGGAGATTGTTTGCCACAAGGGCAGTAGAGGTGTTCTGGCTCATAGGCACCCATCTTAGCAGTCCGGCAATTGGACTGCTAAAGGAGGAAAAAGTTCCAGCGTCCCATTGATGCAACACTGGTCCCAAACAGAGCCCTACCGTAGCGCGATTTGATGACAGTGGCGAGCACGCTTTTCGGGATTCACAATCCCTTGGAATTCAAGCAATTACCTGCCGTAAAGCGGCCGATTCCGGTCAAGCGGAGCTGAACGGGCCGTTCTGAAGGCCCATTCAGGCCCGGGAACGTTGCCCGCTGTTCAGGCCCAGCGGCCCGCCGGCCCTCAGAGTGCCGAGCGCGGCGGCAGCGACCAGTCGATCGGGGCCTGGCCGCGGCGCTGCAGGTACTCGTTGGCCATCGAGAAATGACGACAGCCGAGGAAGCCCCGATGGGCCGAAAGCGGCGACGGATGCGGCGACTTCAGCACGCGATGGCGGCGGGTGTCGATCACCTTGCCCTTCTGCTGCGCATAGGCGCCCCAGAGCATGAACACCAGCCCTTCGCGCTCGCGGTTGAGCACATCCACCACGTGGTCGGTGAAGCCTTCCCAGCCACGACCCTGGTGCGCACCGGCCTTGCCCTCTTCCACCGTCAGCACCGCATTGAGCAGCAGCACGCCACGCTGCGCCCACGGAATCAGGCAGCCGTGGTCCGGACGCGGGATACCGAGATCGCTCTCGATCTCCTTGTAGATGTTCAGCAGCGACGGCGGCACCGGCACGCCCGGCGGCACCGAGAAACTCAGGCCATGTGCCTGGCCGCGACCGTGGTACGGGTCCTGCCCGAGGATCACCACCTTCACCTGCTCGAACGGCGTGGCGTCGAACGCGGCGAAGATCTGCGGGCCGGGCGGGAACACCGCCGCGCCACTGGCCTTGCGCTGGCGCAGGAAGCTGGACAGCTCGCGCATCTGCGGCTGCAACAGGTAATCGCCGACATGCTGCTTCCAGCTCGGTTCCAGCTGGATCGTCGGGGTGTCGGCTACTTCATCCATCATCGCAACAGAGGTCCATCGTTCAATCGGGCCAGCCTCAGCTGGAACAGCACCTTGGTGACCAGCAGCCGTTCTTCGATCGGCTTGAGCACCAGGTCGTTGGCACCGGACTGCAGCAGCCCGGTCTGGTTGTGCGGGTTGCCATCGCCGGTCATCACCAGCACCGGCAGGCGGCGCTTGCCGTAGCCGAAATCCACGCGCACGCGCTGCACCACGTCGCGACCGCTCAGTTCGCCCTTCAGGGTGACGTCGGTCAGCACCAGGTCGATGCGGTGGCGACTGCGGCCCAGCGACTCGGCGGTGAGCAGGGTGAACGCTTCTTCGGCGCTGACCACGTGCAGCACGTTCAACTGCTGGCGTTCCAGCATGCGCTTGGTGGCCTCGGCCACCACGCGGCTGTCCTCGATATAGAGGATGGTGGCGCCGGGGATGGTCTGCGGCTGCACGTAGCCGCGGATGAAGGTCGCCAGTGCTTCATGGCCGAGCGATTTGTCGAAATAGTCGGTGACGTACTCGGTGAAGCGGCGCTGCTCCAGGTGCTGCTGGGCATCGCCGGAGACCACGATCACCGGCACATAGGCCTGGCCGGCCGCTTCGCGCACCATCCGCGCCAGCGCCAGGCCGTCGCCATCGCGCAGGGTCAGCGAGGTGGTCACCAGGTCCACCGGCCCCTGTGCCAGCGCCTGCTGTGCGTCCTCGATGCTGTCGCAGCCGATCACCTCCACGCCCGGCAGGTCACGCTGCAGGACGTCGGCGATCAGCTTGCGCACCAGCTTCGAGCCATCGACCACCATCACCCGCGTCGCGGGCCCTTCAAGGTGTTTCAGCGCTTGCGGTTGCATGCCGGTCTCAGGTGTCGGTCGGGCGGGTCTGGCGGAGGAAGTGGCCGGTGACCAGCCAGGCGCCCAGCCAACCCAGCAGCAGCGTGCCGAGCAGGACCAGGCCGCCGTGCAGCAGGTCCAGGCCGTGCAGTACGAACGGGCTGCCGTAGCTGCGCGAGAGTTCGGCCAGCGGCATGCGCAGGGCGGCACCCGCAGCGCCGATCAGGGCCAGCGCCACCGCGCCGGCGCCCAGGCCGTACCACGCGCCCAGATACAGGAACGGGCGGCGGATGAAGCCATCGCTGGCGCCGAGCAGCTGCAGCACGCCGATCTCTTCGCGGCGGGCCTGGATGTCCAGGCGCACCGTGTTGCCGACCACCAGCGCGGCACCCGCGCCGAGCAGGACCGACAGCACCTGCACCAGCCGCGCACCGAAGGCAAGCCAGGCATCCAGGCGCTGGCGCCACAGCGCATCGTGCTGCACCAGATCGGCCTCCGGCAGGCTTTCCAGCGCGCGCGCCAGGCGTGCGTCGTCCTTGCCCTGGCCGGGAGTGATCACCAGCAGCGAAGGCAGCGGATTGTCGTTGAGTGCGTCGATCGCCTCACCCAGGCCGGCATCGCGCAGTTCCTGCAGGCCCTGCTCGGGCGTGCGCACGTTCACTTCGGCCACGTCGTCGCGGTCGCGCAGCTGGCCGGCCAGGCGCAGCGCGCCGGGTGCATCGACGTTGCCCTTCAGGAACACATTGATGTCGCGCGACTGCTGCACGCTGCCGGCGAACTGCTTGAGGTTGTCCAGCGCGATCGACAGGCCCAGCGGCAGCGCCAGCGCCAGCGCCATGACCATCACCGTCAGCAGGGTCGCCCATGGCTTGCGGCAGGCGCGGCCCAGGCTGAACACCACGCTGTGCACGTGGTGCTGGAACCAGACGCCCACGCGTGAGGGGGCGGCGGCTTCGCTGTTTTCGTTCTTCGCCATCGGTTACTCCGCCAGGTCCTGCGGCGAGATGTCATCCACCAGCCGGCCATGGTCGAGGATCAGCACGCGCTTGCGCATGCGGCGCAGCAGCGGCAGGTCGTGGCTGACCACCAGTACGCTGGTGCCGCGCGAGGGCAGCTCGGCGAACAGGGCCATGATCTCCGCCGCCAGGGTCGGGTCGAGGTTGCCGGTCGGCTCATCGGCCACCAGCAGCTTGGGCTCGCCGACGATGGCGCGGGCGATGCCCACGCGCTGCTGCTCGCCGGCCGACAGCTGCGAGGGCAGCGCCTTCTCGCGATGGCCCAGGCCCATTCGCTCCAGCACCGAGCGCACGCGCTTGCTGATGTCGCCACGGCGGGTGCCGCGCAGGATCAGCGGCAGCGCCACGTTCTCGGCGATCGAGCGGTCCATCAGCAGCCGGTGGTCCTGGTAGACCGCGCCCACCGCGCGTCGGTGGCGGGGCACGTCGCCGCCGCGCACCTTCAGCAGGTTGCGCTCGTCGAACACCACCGCGCCGCGGCTGGGCCGCTCGTCGAGGTGGATCAACTTGAGCAGGGTGCTCTTGCCCGCACCGGAATGGCCGGTGACGAACAGCATCTCGCCCGGCGCGACCTCGAAGCTGACATCGATCAGCGCCTCGTGGCCACCGGCGTACTGTTTGCTGACATTGTCGAAGCGCAGGACACTCATGCCCCGATTATGCAGGAGCGGCGCGACCTCGTGGAGACGGTCGCGCCGATCGGTAGTGCCGGCCGCTGGCCGGCAGCCATGTGGGTTGCCGGCCAGCGGCCGGCACTACCGTTCCCGGCACTACCGTTCAAAGCGACCCGACCAGCGGTCGGGTGCTACCCGCTGATCGGCAGCGCCGATCAGCTGCCCGACAGCATCCGGCGGATCTTGCGGCCGATGCGGGTCAGGAACGAATCGCCGCTGTCGGCCGCCGTGCGCACCGGCTTGGCCATCACCTGCACCGGGGTCACCGGGCTGGCGCCGTTGCCGGCGTTGGCCTGCACACCCTCGCTACCCTCGACCGGACGTCCGTGGCGACGACGACGGCGCTTGCGCGGCTTGCGCTCGCCATCCACGGCACCTTCCGGCGCGCCCTCGGCGCGCGGCGGGCGCGGCGGACGCGGAGCCTGGGCGACAGCGGCTTCAGCACCTTCGGCCGGGGCAGCTGCAACCTGCTCGCCTTCCACGCGCGGCTTGCGCGGGCCACGCGAACGGCGCTCGCCGCTGCGCTCACCGTCGCGACGCTCGCCACGGCCACCGCCGGAGCGGCCCCCACTGCGACCACCACCACGGCGCTCTTCTTCAGCGGCGCGGGCTTCGCGCGCTTCACGGAAGATCTGGCCGACGCTCTCGTTCTCCTCACCTTCCTCGCCAGCAGCCGGGGCCGGGCGTTCCGGGCGCGGCAGCGGCGTCAACAGTTCCTTGGTGACCGGCTCGGACGGGATCTTCTGCTCGATGTAGGCCTCGATGTCCGGCAGGCCCATCGCGTAGCGTTCGCAGGCGAAGCTGATCGCATCACCCTCTTCGCCCAGGCGCGCGGTACGACCGATGCGGTGCACGTAGTCTTCGGCGTCGAACGGCAGGTCGTAGTTGTAGACGTACTTGATGCCGTCGATGTGCAGGCCACGTGCGGCCACGTCGGTGGCCACCAGGATTTCCAGCTGGCCCTTCTGGAAGCGGTTGAGCAGGCTCTCACGCTTCTTCTGCGGCACGTCGCCGGACAGCACGCCGACGCGGTAGCCGGCCTTTTCCAGCGAGCGGGCGACGCGCTCGACGAATACCTTGGTATTGACGAACACCATGGTGCGCGCGCCTTCACTGCGCGACAGCAGGCCCAGCAGCAGCGGGATCTTCTCGTCGTCGGCCGGGAAATAGATGCGCTGGCGCACGCGCGCAGCGGTGATGGTCTCGGCTTCGACCACCAGCTTCTGCGGCTCGTTCATGTGCTCGTAGGCCAGCTCCAGCACGCGATGGCTGAGGGTGGCACTGAACAGCAGGGTCTGGCGGATGGTGCGTTCCGGCATGCGGCGCAGCAGGAAGCGGATGTCCTTGATGAAGCCCAGATCGAACATGCGATCGGCTTCGTCCAGCACGCAGATCTCGCAGGCATGCAGCGAGACCACCTTGTGCTGCTTGACGTAGTCGATCAGGCGGCCCGGGGTGGCGATGATCACGTCCACGCCCTGCTGCAGCAGCTCACGCTGCTTGTCGTAATCCACGCCACCGTAGACCAGCGCGAAACGCAGGCCCAGGTCGGAACCGAACTTCACCGCATCCTTGTGGATCTGGATGGCCAGTTCGCGGGTCGGGGCAAGGATCAGCGCACGCGGATCCTCCGGCTTGCGGTCGGCCAGCGCCGGGCGGGTCAGCAGGCGGTTCACGACAGCGACCAGGAAGGCCAGGGTCTTGCCGGTGCCGGTCTGGGCCTGGCCGGCAACATCACCGCCGGGCAGCGCGACCGGCAGGGTCAGCGCCTGGATCGGGGTGCAGCGGGTGAATCCGGCTCCTTCAAGGCCGGCCTGCAGGGCCGGATGCAGCTCGAAGGAGGAGAAGGTCAAATCGGTCAGCGGTTTGTCGCTCATGAGTCCGTCTTGGTATGGCCGCCGGCCCGTGGGGCGGCTGGCACTTCATCGTCTAGGGGCACCGTCGCAAACTGCGGCCCCTGCGGCGGGTTGGCAGGCTGGGACCACCGGTCCGCGCGCCGCACAATGCCCCAGTTTACCGCACTCGGGCAGGCAAACCGGAATGCAGCGTCTCATGGCATCCAGAGACGCCACCTTCACCCAGCCACACCGGACTTGAACGGCCTGCCCGGGTTCGCTGGTGTCGCCCACTGCCAGCCCCATGTACAGGAAGACAGTGAAATCCGACACATACCGGCCATCGAAGCGATCGCGATACGCTGGGTTCCAACCGGCGCCTGTCCCTGCCCTGCGATAGGGGTACACTGCCGGCCGTGAGCGTCCAGGCATCCCGCCGAACGCACCGCGGCAGTGCGCCGCGAGGCAACGACGAGGGTCGCGCCACCGGGCATGGCCCAGTTCACCCACCTCCGGCATGGCCGGGTGCAATCCAAGACGAGAAACCAAGATGAGCGACAAGGTTGTACATGTCGGCGACGCCGACTTCGATAGCGCAGTGCTGAATTCCAAGGAACCGGTGCTGGTCGATTTCTGGGCCGAGTGGTGTGGCCCCTGCAAGATGATCGCCCCGGCGCTGGACGAACTGGCCGATGCCTACCAGGGCCGCGCCAAGATCGCCAAGGTCAACGTCGACCACAACCGCGCACTGGCCGCCAAGTACCACGTGCGTTCGATTCCGTACCTGGTCGTGTTCAAGGACGGCGAGAAGGTCGGCGAGCAGATCGGTGCGGTGGGCAAGGCCCAGCTGGCCGGCCTGCTGGACAAGGCCCTGGCCTGATCCTGCTGTTCCCGGCAGCCGCCGCCCGCGGCTGCCGGCGGGCGCCCCGCGTCCATCATGAATGCTGTTCCCGGCGACCCTTGCATGCCGCCGCAGGCCGATGATAGTGTCGGCATATCCGGCCGCGCTCGCGTGCCGCACCCTCTGGACGCAGTTTCTTCCAGACCCATTCCCAACGTTCGCCGCCCCAGCCGGGCGCTCGCACCTTCAAGCGAGGAATAACGCTCTTGTCCGATAACACTTCCGAAACCGGCAGCGCCGATGCGCCCGCCGAAAAGCGCGTGCGCAAGCCCCGCGTGAGCAAGGCCGCCGCCCCGGCAGCCGCCGAAACCAGCGCCGCTCCGGCGCAACCGACCCTGCCGCTGGCAGCCGCGCCCGAAGCGCCGGCACCGGCTGCAGCCGCCCCCGCGCCGAGCGCGCCTGCCACTGAAGCCCCCGCCTCCGGCGGCGGTGAGGGTGGCGAAGGCCGCGAATCCGGACAGCGCCAGCAGAACCACCAGGGCGGTGGGCAGCACCAGGGCCAGGGTCAGAACAACAACCCCTACAACCAGAACGGCCAGCAGGGCCAGGGCAATCGCCGCGACCGTTTCCGCAACCGTCGCGACCGCGACCGCAACCGCGGTGGCCGCGATGACGGCATGCCGCAGGACGGCGGCGAGCAGCAGCCCTTCGTGCCGCGCCCGCACGCCAACGTGCCCGAGGGCTTCCCGGTCTACTCGCTGAGCGACCTCAAGCGCATGCCGGCACAGAAGCTGCTGGAGATCGCCGAGCAGCTGCAGATCTCCGAAGGCGTGGCCCGTGCCCGCAAGCAGGACGTGATCTTCGCCCTGCTGAAGGTGCTGACCCGCCACGGCGACGGCGTTGCCGCCGATGGCGTGCTGGAAATCCTGCCGGACGGCTTCGGCTTCCTGCGCGCGGCCGAAGCCAGCTACCTGGCCGGCCCGGACGACACCTACATCTCGCCCAGCCAGATCCGCCGCTTCAACCTGCGCACCGGCGACCACATCTCCGGCCGCATCCGCTTCCCGAAGGACGGCGAGCGCTACTTCGCGCTGAACATCGTCGACACCATCAACGGTGAGCCGATCGAAGCGTCGAAGAACAAGGTGCTGTTCGAGAACCTGACCGCGCTGTTCCCGCGCCGCCGCTTCACCCTGGAGCGTGGCAACGGTTCGTCGGAAGACATTACCGGCCGCATCCTCGACCTGATGGCGCCGCAGGGCAAGGGCCAGCGCTCGCTCATCGTGTCCCAGCCGAAGGCCGGCAAGACGATGATGATGCAGCAGGTCGCCACTGCCATCACCACCAACCATCCGGACGTGCACCTGATCGTGCTGCTGATCGACGAACGCCCGGAAGAAGTGACCGAAATGCAGCGCACCGTGCGCGGCGAGGTCATCAGCTCGACCTTCGACGAGCCGGCCGCGCGCCACGTGCAGGTGGCCGAAATGGTCATCGAGCGCGCCAAGCGCCTGGTCGAGCACAAGAAGGACGTGGTGATCCTGCTCGACTCGATCACCCGTCTGGCCCGCGCCTACAACAACGTGGTGCCGAGCTCGGGCAAGGTGCTGACCGGTGGTGTGGACGCCAACGCCCTGCACCGCCCGAAGCGCTTCTTCGGTGCCGCGCGCAACGTGGAGGAAGGCGGCAGCCTGACCATCATCGCCACCGCGCTGGTCGACACCGGCTCGAAGATGGACGAGGTGATCTACGAAGAGTTCAAGGGCACCGGCAACAGCGAAGTGCACCTGAGCCGCCGTATCGCTGAAAAGCGCGTGTTCCCGGCCATCGACATCAACCGTTCCGGCACCCGCCGCGAGGACCTGCTGATCGAGCCGGAACTGCTGCAGAAGATCTGGATCCTGCGCAAGCTGCTGCATCCGATGGATGAAATGGCCGCGATGGAGTTCCTGCTGGACAAGATGAAGAACACCAAGTCCAACGACGAGTTCTTCGGCTCGATGAAGCGCTGATCCACGGCATTGCATCGAAAGGAACCTGCCGCTCGCTGCGGCAGGTTTTTTTTTGCCTGCAGGGCGACCCACTTCACTTTGCCGCCGCCGACTTTTGGCGATAATCCGCCCGATACCCTGCCCGGCCCTGCGGGCGTGGCCACCGATTCCGCTGTCGCCCCTTCCGGAGAACCGGTCGGGTCCAGCCTCCTGCCGGATCCGTCGACGCATGCGAACGCTGTCTCCCCGCCTCAACCTGGGCAAGCTGATCCTCGCCCTGGCCCTGCTCAGCGCCATCATCGCCCTGGCCAATACCCTGCTGGCCAGCTACCGCGTGCAGCGCGACCAGCTGGTCGGCAATACCCTGGAAGCCAACCGCGTCTATGCCACCAAGCTGGCCGAGACCACCCAGAACTTCCTGTTGGCCGCGCAGCAGGAGCTGGCCTACGCCGCCACCCGGCTCGGCCAGAGTGACCTCGATCCGGCACAGGCGCAGGACGAGGCCAGCCGCCTGCAGCTGCAGACCAACAGCTTCAATTCCTCGCTGGTGGTGGACGCCGACGGCCTGGTGATCGCCACCTCGCCGCAGACCCTGCAGCTGCAGGGCGAGATCCTGCACAGCGTCGGCAACAATGCCGCATTGGCTGCACGCCAGCCGATGATCAGCGACCCGTACCAGTCGACCACAGGCAAGCTGCTGGTCTCGCTGTCGCACCCGATCTTCGACCGCCAGGGCCACTATCGCGGCTACGTCAGCGGCACCCTGTACCTGCGCCAGCGCAGCGCGCTGCATACGCTGCTGGGCAAGCACTACTACCGCGACGGCTCCTACCTGTACGTGGTCGACCGCCATGGCCGCCTGCTGTACCACGCCGACGGCAAGCGGGTCGGCGACTACGTGGTCGGCAATCCGGCGGTGAAGGCGGTGGTGCGCGGTGAGCGCGGCGCGCAGCAGGTCCGTAACAACCTGGGCGTGTCGATGCTGGCCGGTTACGCGCCGGTACCGGCCACTGGCTGGGGCATCATCGCCCAGCGGCCGACCGAGGCCACATTGCAGCCGTTGTCACGGTTGATGACCGCGGTGATCTGGAACGCGATCCCGCTCGGCCTGCTGTCACTGCTGATCACCTGGTGGTTCGCCCGGCGCATCTCGATGCCGCTGTGGCAGCTGGCGCGCAACGTGCAGGGTGGCGAGGACACCGGCAGCGCGATCAACCACGTCAGCGGCATCCGCGCATGGTACTTCGAGGTTGCCCAGCTCAAGCAGGCGGTCCTGCACAGCTTCAACGCCCTGCAGGACCGCATTGGCACACTCAACCGCGCCAACCGTACCGATCCGCTGACCGGCCTGCTCAATCGCCGCGGCCTGCAGCAGGCGCTGGATGCGCTGCAGGTGCAGGGCATTCCGTTCGCGATCCTGGCGCTGGACATCGATCGCTTCAAATCGATCAACGACAGCCACGGCCATGACGTCGGTGACGCCGCCATCGTCCATATCGCCGACCAGATGCGCCGCTACTCGCGCGACAGCGACATCCTCTGCCGTGCCGGTGGCGAGGAATTCCTGCTGCTGCTGCCGGGCATCAGTACCGACTCGGCGCGCCAGGCCGGCGAGCGCCTGCGCCAGCACATCGCCGATCATCCGTTCGAGCCGGTCGGCACCATCACCGTGTCGCTGGGCGTGGCCCACTTCCCCAGCTTCCATGTCGATGCCGAGCAGGCGCTGCGGCTGGCCGACAAGGCCCTGTACATGGCCAAGGAACAGGGCCGCAACCGCGTGGTGGTCTACCCGTACGCGGACTGAAAAGCGGCCGGCCTGGCCGACCGCTCCATCGCACCGGGCTCAGCGCTGCGCCAGCGGCGTCAGCAGGCGCAGGCCGCGCTGGGTGCCATCGACCATGTACACGCCGCCGGCCGGCAGCAGATCACTTCCCGCCTGTCCGGCGCCATCCGGCGTGCGCCAGGGTGCGGCCTGGCGCGGGCCGGGGATGAAGGCACGCCAGCGGCCGTAGCGTTCCGGCTGGCCGTTGTCGCTGTTGTTCAGGGCGAAAGTGACCGGCACGCGCACGGTCCATGAATCCCGCGTGCTGTCCTCGCCGGTGGTCGGCGGCGAGAAGGTCCACTTGCGGGCCGCACTGATACTGGCCTTGGCGAAGATGTCGCGCATCCTGGCCATGGTCCGTTCCGGTGCGACCACGGTCATGTTCACCTGCTCGGCAATGACATCGGCCACGGTGCCGTCGCGTGCGACCTTGACCAGCAGCAGTACGTCACCCTGCCCGCCATTGCGGAAGGCCTCTTCGGGGTAGCGCGGCGGCGGCATGCGCTTCTGGGTGATCGAATCGGTAGCCTTCGGATCATATTCACTGAAGTCGACGCTGGTCATGCTGATCTGGTAGTTGCCGTCTTCCTGCTGCTTGCCACGCAGGCGTACGCGCAGCGGCGCGTGGACGGCCACCGGCGTGCCATCGCGCAACGTCGGTTCGAACTGCCAGCCGCGGATGGCGCCTTCCACGAACGACACGATGCCGGGTGCGAGCATGGCACGCTGGTCCAGGACCAGCGTGCTGACCGAACCATCGGCCGCCACGTCGATACTGCCCGACAGCACCATGCTCATCTCGGCAGTGGCGCGCACGGCGCGCGCGTTCTGGGCCATGGCATCGGCCGGCAGCAGGGGAGCACCGGCGGCGAACGCCAGGGCCAGCGCAAGGAACAGGGGGGAACGCATCATTGCCGGATCCATGGTGATGAGGTGAACCCCGAGCGTACCGCAGTCCGAGCGGGACCGGCAGGCAGTCCACGCCACGCCGTTCAGGCCAGGCGATGGACCGCCGCATAGGGCGGGGTATCCGGATAATCACCGCTGGCGAAGCGCGCCTGCAGGCCCTGCCACCACGCGGGATCAAACAGGTGCCGGTAATGTTCGCGCACCGCCGCCAGCTCGCCCGCCGGCAGGCCCATGAACGGGCCGAAGCGCTCGGGAAACACGTCGCGTGGCCCGACATGGAACCAGGGTTCGTCGGCCATGGCTTCCTCCGGCGTGCGCGGCTGCGGCCAGGCGCGGAACACGCAGTCGCTGACCAGGCACAGCTCGTCATAGTCGTAGAAGACTGCCCGGCCATGCCGCGATACGCCGAAGTTCTTCGGCAGCATGTCGCCGGGGAAGATGTTGTTGCGCGCCATGTCGGTGATCGCCTGCGCGTAGTCGAGTACCGCCGCACGCACCGCGTCGCCGCCCTGCTCGCGCAGGTACAGGTTCAATGGACGGAAGCGACGCTGCACGTAGCACAGTGCGACTTCCACCTGGTCGCCATCGACGCGCACGCTCTGCGCGCACTGCTGCAGCAACTCTTCCAGCAAGGCCGGGGCGAAGCGGTCGCGCGGGAAACGCAGGTGGCGATACGGCTGCGCATCGAGCAGGCGGCCGACGCGGTCGAGATTGAACACCAGCGCGTATTTCTCTTCCACCTGCTGCCGCGACATCGCCTTGGGCCAGGCGAAGCGGTCGCGGATCAGCTTGAACACCAGCGGATAGCTGGGCAGGGTGAACACCGCCATGACCATGCCCGGCGTGCCTTCGGCGGGCACCAGCCGCTCCTGCGGATGTTCGTTGAAGTGGCGGAAGAAGGTACGGTAGCGCTCGGTCTTGCCCTGCTTGGCGCGGCCCAGCACCGTATAGATCTCATCAATGGGCTTGCCCGGCAACAGGCTGCGCAGGAACACCACCGCATCGCCCACCGTGGCAAGGTCGGCCTGGAAATAGCTGCGCGACACGCCGAACAGATGGGCGACATCGCGACGCCGGGTCAGCACCGCATCTGCACGCAGGCCCTGCCCATCGTTGACCAGGGCGATCACGCACGGTGAGAAGCGGTGTTCGCCGAACACGCGACCCACCAGGTAGGCGCGGCGCTCCCGGTAGAACACGGTGTCGAGCAGCTCGATGCTGCGCACCGGCGTATCACCCCAGTGGGCCAGATCATCCTGCAGGCGCACAGCGATGGCCGCCGCGCAGCGCAGCTGGTGCGCATACGGAATGTCGAAGCGGTAATCGGCCAGCACGCGCTGGAGAGCCTCCACCGGCCGCGTCGGCGAGACCGCATAGGTATGCCGTGCGACCGGGTGGGTGATCGCATCGGATGGCTCGACATCGAAGGCGATGAACTCCAGCGCCGGGTCCACGCCACGGGTGGAGAACAAGCGCCGCGACAGCGTGTTGTAGAAGGTCTTGTACAGCTCGGCGTCGATCAGCCCCCGCAGCAGTGCGCTATAGCGCGCATGCACCTGCAGCCACAGCGCGCGTTCCCCGATCGCTTCGCCGGCGAGACGCCGCAGCGCATCCATCTGGTCGGCGATGCACAGGTCGTACAACGCGATGCGCTCGACTGCATCCCGGCGCGCGCCCACCCAGTCGCGCTGCTCGAAACGCTGCCGCGCACGGGCGGTGATCGCCGCAAAGCGGGCGTGATACTGCTCGAAGCCGGCGTGAATGGCGCCGGCGATGCGCGACGCCAAGTCGGCAACGGTGTCAGGCTCGGACATGCAGGGCTCACCCGGGAGGACCTGCCTCACCATACGCTGGCGTGGGGTGGCTTGTGTAGGGCCACTGCATGCCGCGACAAACGCAACGATTCCTACAGACCTGATGCCTCCCTGCTGCCTACCCTTTCAGGCCCAACAACGGCACGAGGTGACGCATGCAGCAAATGACCTTTATTCCGCGCGTGGAGGAAGGCAACGTCATCCCGCAGCGCGCCCGCGACGGCTACATCAGCGCGACCGCCCTGTGCCAGTCCGTCGGCAAGCGTTGGTCCGACTACCGGGCACTGAAATCGACGGAGGAGTTCCTGCAGGAGCTCATGGCGCAGACGAAGCTGTCCGAGAATGAGCTGATCCACGTGGTATCCGGTGGGAACCCGGCCATGCAGGGCACCTGGATCCACCCGTACCTCGCCATCCACCTCGGCCAGTGGCTGTCGCGCAGGTTCGCAGTGAAGGTCTCGCAGTGGGTGGTGGAATGGCAGCAGGGTCGCGCCAATGCGTTGCTGCCCGTGCACATCGACCGCTACATGCAGAACCGTGCCAAGGTGCCGTACACCCATTTCTCGATGCTCAACGAGCTGACGTTGAACCTGATCGCACCGCTGGAGCAGGCGGGCTATACGCTCCCGCAGGCGCTGGTGCCGGACATCTCCGAAGGCCGCCTGTTCTGCAAATGGCTGAGGGATCATCGCGGCGTCGACACCGATGCGCTGCCCACGTATGACCACGCCTACCCGGACGGCCGCACGGTGCCGGCCAAGCTGTATCCCAACGAGTTCTACGAGGACTTCCGCCGCCACTTCAACGAAGTGTGGCTGCCAGATCATGCGCCCAGGTACTTCGCCGCACGCGACAGCAAGGCTCTCTCGTTCGTCTCTGCACTGCTGCTTCCAGCAGCCTGAAGGCAGCGCCGAACGTGCTCGGCTGCTTCGGCTGGAAGCAGCCGAGCATGGTCCGGCGCTACGGAGGCGGCCACTCAGATCGCCAGTTCGGCCTCCACGTCCTGCACCTTGCGCCGGGCCAATGCCAGGTTGGACTTGGCACGGTCCAGCACGATGTAGAAGAACAGGCCCTTCTTCTTCGCCACCGGGCGCATGATGTGGTACGCCTTGCCCAGCGAGATCAGGATGTCCTCGATGCTGTCGTTGAGGTTCAGCGATGCGGCGGTCTTCATCTTGGCGCGGATCACTTCGGTATTGCCGGCGGCGGCCACTTCCATGTCCATGCCGGCACCGGCTTCGCCCAGCAGCATGCCGCTTTCGTAATCGACCAGCGCCACTGCCTGCGCGCCGTCGATGCCCATCAGTGCGTTCAACGAATCATTCAATCCAGCCACGTCGCACCCCTTGTCGATGTTGGTCCGAGCCCCTTGTTCCCCTGCGGCCGGGCTCACGATCCGCCGAGTTCGGCCAGGATCGCCTGGCCACATTCCCTGCTCTGCCACAGCACCTGGCCGATCACGCTGCGCTGGTCGCAGGCCGCCATCAGCAGCAACGGTGCGCGCCCTTCGGCCTGGATCGCCAGCATCAGCACCTTTCCGCCCGCCGCTTCCAGCATCAGTGTCTGCAGATCGCCCAGCACCAGTTCGCGCCCCACCGCCGCAGCCAGCGCCAGCATCGCGCTGGTCATCGCCGCCAGCCGTTCGCCGCGCCCTTCGGCGCCGGCGCTGACCAGGGCAAAGCCATCGACGCTGGCCAGCACGACCGTGCGCACGCCTTCGACCCGCTGCTGCAGGTCCTGCAGCAGGGGCTGCAGGCGCTCACGCTGACCGGCGTCGGGCAGTACCGCCAGCTGCCCGTCAGCCATGTGCAGCCACCAGTGCGTGCGCTTCCATTTCGCTCATCAGTACATCCATCAGCAGCAGTCCCTGTCCTCGGTCACGGGCATCCACGGCCAGCAGCGGCAGCGGCTGGTCGTCAAGGCAGGCACGGATGGCCCAGTCATCCAGTGCGGCCTGCGGTGCCTGGTCCAGGTGGGTGACCGCCACGACCAGTGCCAAGGATGATGCGAACGGCTGCAGCACCTGCAGATAGCCTTCCAGCTCGCTGGCCAGGCCGGCGCGGCGCGCATCCAGCAGCAGCACCGCGCCACGCGCGCCCTGCAGCAGGATCGGCCACAGGAAATCGAAACGCTGCTGGCCGGGTGTACCGTAGAGACGCAGGCGTTCGCCGTTGGGCAGGTCGATGTCTGCGTAGTCCAGCGCCACGGTGGTGGAGGCCTTGTCGGCGCCGAGGCGATCACTGTTGGCCACATCCGTGTCGACCACCGCGCCAGCCGCGATGCTGCGTACCAGCGTCGACTTGCCGCTGCCCATGCCGCCCAGCACGACCACCTTGTGCTCACGCATTGCGCTCGCTCCCGCGCAGGTGCCGCCACAGGCGGGCGAGCAGTCCGTTGTCGGTGCGGGTGCCACCTGCCGCCATCATCAGCGTCGCCGGGGCGGCCTGCAGCTGCGCGTAGCCACACAGATAGGCGGCATGGATGAAATCGCGAACCGCCGCCGCCGGCAGTTCGAGCAGCATCGCGCATTCCTCAACCGTGCACGCACGCTTGAGCAGCAGCGAGCACAGGCGGAAGCCATCGTGGTCATGGCCCAGTACGCGGAAGTCCGGCCAGCGCAGCAGCTTCACCGAGGCGCCGCGCAGGCGCTCGTCCAGCGCCTGCCAATGGCGGCTGCGTTGCGCCCATTGCCACAGCAGTGGCCGCAGCGGCTGGCGTGGCCGCTCGCCGGCCAGGGCCTGCAGGCGCGCCGGTGTCAGCGCGTCCAGCTGCAGGCCCTCAAAGGCATCGGCCAGCCGCTCCACCAGCGCCGCAGCCGGCTCCTGCAACAGCACGGCCTGATCGTGCTCCAGATCCATCAGCAGCAGAGGCTCGCCCGCATCACCCAGCAGTGCCTGGCCCTGTCGCAGCGGCAGCCGCTCGCGCAGCAGGCGGGTGATGGCGTGCGCGCCATCTGCCAGGCGGATCGGCGCAGGTGTCTGCATGACCAGGGGCTCCGGTGCCAACTGCATGCGACGCAACGCGCGACCGATGGCACCGTCATCAAGCACGTCCTGATGCCCGTCGCCATCACGCAGCTGGCCGCCGATGTCCTCGATCCAGCACTGCAGGCGCGGACGTTGCTGTCGCATGCGTTGGGCGGCGTTGCGCAGCGCCGGGGTATCGCGGATGACCAGCAGATCGCAATCGTCCAGATCCTGGCTGCGGCGGACCTGGCCATCCGGCAGCGCCGAGGCCAGGCGCAGCCGTTGCAGCAGGGCCTGCTCGCCCTGGATATCGGTTCCCACTACCAGCACGCGTGCCATCCGTGTTCCCCGTGCGGCCACCTCCCCGGTGGCCTCGCGTCGCCAAGGCTAGGGCATCGCCAGCGGCGGCCGTCGTGATCGATTGCTCAGATTCAAGGCGACTGCGAAACCGCGCCGATCCATTCTGCGACCGCCATCGCGGGCAAGTTTCATGCCCCGTTGACGGCATTCCGACGACCGACGGATGTCACGGTTCTGGACACGGGTCGAATGGGGCCAGATCCCTTTTGCTTGCAAAAGGGATCTGACCCCAGCGCCATAAAAAGAAACCCGCGCCGAAGCGCGGGTTCCGGTGTCACGGCCGAACGGCAGTGGATCAGCCGCGCAGCTGCTCCAGCGCGGCGTTGAAGGTCGCGCTCGGGCGCATCGCCTTGCTGGCCTTGGCCACGTCCGGGCGGTAGTAGCCGCCGATGTCCACGGCCTTGCCCTGCACTGCGATCAGCTCTTCGACGATCTTCTGCTCGTTGTCGGTCAGCGTCTTGGCCAGCGGGGCGAAGCGCGCCTTCAGGGCGGCGTCCTCGTCCTGCGCGGCCAGGGCCTGGGCCCAGTACAGCGCGATGTAGAAGTGGCTGCCACGGTTGTCGATGCCACCCAGCTTGCGCGATGGCGACTTGTCGTTGTCCAGGAACTGGCCGTTGGCTTCGTCCAGCGCCTTGGCCAGCACACGGGCAGCGGCGTTGTCGTAGCGGTTGCCCAGGTGTTCCAGCGACGCGGCCAAGGCCAGGAACTCACCCAGCGAATCCCAACGCAGGTAGTCCTCTTCAACGAACTGCTGCACGTGCTTCGGGGCCGAACCACCGGCACCGGTCTCGAACAGGCCGCCACCGGCCATCAGCGGCACGATCGACAGCATCTTGGCGCTGGTGCCCAGTTCCATGATCGGGAACAGGTCGGTCAGGTAGTCACGCAGCACGTTGCCGGTCACCGAGATGGTGTCCTCGCCCTTGCGGATGCGGTCCAGCGAGAACGCGGTGGCTTCCACCGGCGGCAGGATGCGGATGTCCAGGCCGGTGGTGTCGTGGTCCTTCAGGTACTGCTCGACCTTGGCGATGACCTGCGCGTCGTGGGCGCGGGCGGCGTCCAGCCAGAACACGGCCGGGGTGCTGCTCAGGCGGGCGCGCTCGACGGCCAGCTTGACCCAGTCCTGGATCGGCGCGTCCTTGGTCTGGCACATGCGCCAGATGTCACCGGCTTCCACGGCGTGCTCGAACACCACGGCGCCGGCATCATCGGTGACCTTGACCACGCCATCGGCGGCGATCTGGAAGGTCTTGTCGTGCGAGCCGTACTCCTCGGCCTTCTGCGCCATCAGGCCGACGTTCGGCACCGAACCCATGGTGGCCGGGTCGAAGGCACCGTGCGCCTTGCAGTCGTCGATGACGGCCTGGTACACGCCGGCGTAGCAGCGGTCCGGAATGACCGCCTTGGTGTCCTGCAGCTTGCCTTCGGCATTCCACATCTTGCCCGAGTCGCGGATCATCGCCGGCATCGAGGCGTCGACGATCACGTCGCTCGGCACGTGCAGGTTGGTGATGCCCTTGTCCGAATTGACCATGGCCACGCCCGGGCGCTGCGCGTACTCGGCGGCCAGGTCGGCCTCGATCGCGGCGCGGGTGGCTTCAGGCAGCGACGGCAGGCGCGCAGCCAGGTCACCAATGCCGTTGTTGGCATCGAAACCGGCCTGCTTCAGCACGTCGGCGTGCTTGGTCAGTACGTCCTTGTAGAACTCGTTCACCGCCACGCCGAACATGATCGGGTCGGAGACCTTCATCATGGTCGCCTTCAGGTGCAGCGAGAACAGCACGCCCTGGGCCTTGGCATCGGCAATCTGCTCGCCGATGAACGCGGCCAGTGCCTTGCGGCTCATGACGGCGGCATCGACGATCTCGCCCGCCTTCACTGCGGTCTTTTCCTTCAGCACCACGGCGCTGCCGTCCTTGCCGTGGAAGGTGATCTTCAGCGAACCGGCGTTGGCCAGGGTGGCCGACTTCTCGCTGCCGTAGAAGTCACCGGCGGCCATGTGCGCGACGTGCGACTTCGAATCCGACGCCCAGGCGCCCATGCGGTGCGGATGCTTGCGCGCGTAGTTCTTCACCGACAGCGGTGCACGGCGGTCGGAGTTGCCTTCGCGCAGCACCGGGTTCACCGCACTGCCCTTGACCTTGTCGTAGCGCGCCTTGTAGTCGCGCTGCTGGTCGTCGGCCGGGGTTTCCGGGTAATCCGGCAGCGGATAGCCCTGGTCCTGCAGTTCCTTGATGGCCGCCTTCAGCTGCGGCACCGAGGCGGAGATGTTCGGCAGCTTGATGATGTTGGCGTCCGGGGTGGTCGCCAGCTGGCCCAGCTCGGCCAGGTCGTCGCTGACCTTCTGCGCGTCGCTGAGCAGTTCAGGGAACAGCGACAGGATGCGGCCGGACAGCGAGATGTCACGGGTTTCCACCACGATGCCTGCGGTGGCGGTGTAGGCGCCGACGATCGGCAGCAGCGACTGGGTGGCCAGGAACGGTGCTTCGTCGGTCAGCGTGTAGAGAATCTTGGACATGGGGGACTTGGACTCTGTAGCAGTGCTCAGGGGAAGGCCGGCGCCAGCGCCGGGCCACGTGCAACCGTGTCGCGCGCGGGGCCGGGCCCCACGCTTTCCCCCGTCGCCGTCAGGGTGGGCGCGCGGCGGGGAAACCCCTGCATTGTCGCGTTTTCAGCCGCGCGGGGCAAAGCCGCGCCATACGCGGCGGTACTGCACGGCGGCAACGCTGTGATCCATCCGCGCCAGGATGAAGCCCCCCACAGCATCAGCAGATCCACGCCATGCGTGGATGAAGCCAGCCATCGCCCAACAAAAAAGGACGCAGCCTCGCGGCTGCGTCCATCGTGAGCCCTGCCGGGAGAGAGTCGGCAGGACCTACTTGACCTCGAACTCCTGCGGCGTTCCGGCCGCCTTGCCATCGACGGTGACCTCGGCGCGGTACTTGCCGGCCGGCCAGCCCTTTGCATTCTTGAACGTGACGTTGGTGGTTTCCGCACCACTGGTGTTCAGGGTAGCGTTCTGTTCGCCGGCTACCTGGCCGTCCTGATAGGTCAGCTTGGCGCCAACGGTGACGTTGTTTGCAGCGCCGTCGGTCTTGACCGAGACGATGATGTCATCCTTCGGTGCGAACAAAGCCGTCGTCGCAACCGACTTGTCGGCGGCGGCGGTCTTGCCGACGGTGACCGACGAGACGTTGACCGCAGAGGCTTCGGCCATCGGCGGCGGTGCGCCGGTCATCGGCGCGGGAGCTGCGGGTTCGGCCGGGGCGGTCGCTGCCGGAGCGGCGTTGCTGTCGGTCGACTCTTCCTTCTTCTTGCAACCGACCAGGGCAACGCTGCCCAGCAGGGCGGCGATCAGGGCGGTCTGTAGCGGGGTGGTCTTGATCATTCGGGGTTCCTCCCAGGGATTGTCGGACGGCGTTCGATGGCCGGCTTACTTCGGCGGCAGTTTCAGGGTCTGGCCCGGGAAGATCTTGTCCGGGTCATCAAGCACATCGCGGTTGGCTTCGAAGATCTTTTTCCAGGCATTGGCGTCGCCCAGATGCTGCTTGGCGATCTTCGACAGCGAGTCACCCTTCTGCACGGTATAGGTGCCGCCGCTGACAACGTCTGCGGTGCTGTCCACCGAAGCGCTGACGCCGGAGAAGTCCGCCTTCGGCACCTGCTCGGCGGTACTGTCGACACTGCCACTGACGCCGGAGAAATCGGCTTTCTTCTCGGTACTCATCCACAACTCCCGTCTGCATGACTACGTGATTCGCACGGTGCCATGGAGGTTGTTAAATGGGGATGGTGCAGATGTGAAGCCGCCCCCCGGGGCGGCTGAACAATCGGGGGAATGGACGCCCGGTAGTGCCGGCCGCTGGCCGGCTGTGCCAGGGGGATCCGGCCTTGACCGATTGCCGGCCAGCGGCCGGCTCTACCCGTAACCACCTGCGAATCATGGTAGTGCCGGCCGATGGCCGGTGCTCGCCGGGCATGGCCCGGCGCAACGGGCAACCGCCTGTGGCGGTTACTGCCGCAGTTCGCGGTAGGTCGCGGCCGGGGCGGCGATGCCCGGGCTGGCACGCCAGGGGTTGATGTCCAGGCCGCCACGACGGGTGTAGCGGGCCTCCACTTCCAGCCACTGCGGCTGGCAGCGCGCAGACACCTCGCTGAAGATCCGTTCAACACACTGCTCGTGGAACTCGGCGTGCTCGCGGTAGCTGACCAGGTAACGCAGCAGGCCGGCGCGGTCGATCTTCGGCCCGCGGTAGCGCAGGCTGACCGTGGCCCAGTCCGGCTGGCCGGTAACCGGGCAGTTGGACTTCAGCAGCGCCGAGACCAGGGTTTCCTCCACCACCTCGCCGGCATCAGCGGCGAGGAAGTCTGCCTGCGGCGGGCCGTAGCAGTCGATCTCCAGGTCCAGCCCATCGATGGATTCGCCGAGCGGCGTCTCACGCAGGCCCGGCAGGCCGAACTCGACCTCGACCGGCGCACCGGCGCAGGCCGACAGATCCGCCACGATGCGCGCGCGCAGTGCCTCGGCGCTGTCGATGCGGGTGCTGTTGAGGGAGTTGAGGTACAGCTTGAACGACTTCGATTCGATCAGCCGCGGCGAGGTGCACGGCACCTGCACGGTGGCCACGGCCACCTGCGGCTTGCCACGCGGGTCGAGCCAGCTCAGCTCGAAGGCGTGCCAGCGGTCATGGCCGACGAACGGCAGCGCGGCGTCATCGAGGCCGATCTCGGCGCGGGCGCCGATGCGGGGGATGGGGAACAGCAGGCCGGGATCGTACTGCGACGGGTAACTGACCTCGCGACCGAGGCTGGAATCCTGTGGGGTGTTCATGGGCGCCATTGTATCGCGCGGGCGGCGGGCCTTCGGCCGGGCCGGCCAACGGCGGAGCCCCTCCGTGGTGGTTGTGTTGCCGGATACAGGAGCTGGCCGGGAGGGTGGGTTGGCCGGGGGACGCCGTAAACCCGTCCATGGGGGCTTGGCCGCGGCTTGCTCGTGTGCGCTGTCTTGCGCACACGGCAAGGCCTGGGTTGGGCGTCCTGCCCAACCCGCCCGAGGCATGCCTCGGGCCCATGCCGCGGACACCCCCGCCCCGCCTGCCCACCCGGCCCCTGACAGTTCCTTGCGCGCGGCCATCACCACGGGAAAGATCAGAAAATCAAGATCAAAAGCCGATTCTTCAGACGTTCACGACGCCTGCCGTGTCGACCAAGGTCGACACCCACCAAAGCAGGATGTCGTTCCGACAGCTCGCGGGAAACCGTCGAAGGCGGGGCGGGTCCGGTGGCAGGGGCGTGAGCCGCATGGATGCGGCGACCGAGCTTACATGGACGTACTTGCAGCGTCCCCTGCCACCGGACCCACCCCGCCATCCCTCAGGAAACCAGCTTTTGCCGTTGACGTGGCTTTGGTCTCGGCGGGTGCAGGGCTGCAAGCCCTGCGGAAACCATCACCCCGCCGGGGTGCCGGCACCGTGCAGATAATCCAGGCTCACCTGCAGCAGCGCGCGGAACCCGACATCCAGCGCCTTCTCATCCAGCAGGAACTTCGGCGAATGGTTCGCCGGCGCCGTTGCCGGATCGATGCCCGCGCTGGTGGAGCCGACGAAGAAGAACATGCCCGGCACTTCCTTGGCGTACAGCGAGAAATCTTCCGCACCCATCTGCAGCGGTGGCTCGTATACGTTGTCCTTGCCCACCACCGCCTGCAGGCTCGGCAGCATCTTCGCGGTCAGTGCCGGGTTGTTCACCGTGGCCGGGTTGCCATCGGCTTCGTAGATCTCGGTCACCGCCTTGGCACCATGCGCGGCGGCGGTGTGCTCGGCCACGTTGCGCAGGTCGGCGAAGATCTGCTGGCGCATGCCTTCGTCGAAGGTGCGGATGGTGCCGACCATCTCCACTTCATCGGGAATGATGTTGTAGCGGATGCCGCCGTTGATCGCGCCGAAGGTCAGCACTGCCGGCTGCTTGGACAGGTTGGCGCGGCGGCTGACGATGGTCTGCGCGGTGCCCACCAGGTCGGCGGTGGCGACGATCGGATCAACCCCGTTCCACGGCGCCGAGCCATGCGTCTGGCGGCCGATCACCTTGATCCCGAACCGGTCCGAGGCCGCCATCAACGGGCCACCGCGCACCGCGATCTGACCCACCTGCACGCTGGAGAACACATGCAGGCCGAACACCGCTTCCGGCTTGAAATCGGCGAACAGGCCTTCCTTCAGCATGAGTGCCGCACCACCCTCTTCCGGCGGCGGTGCGCCCTCCTCGGCCGGCTGGAAGATCAGCATCACCTGGCCCGGCAGGTCCTTCTTCATCGACACCAGTGCTTCGGCCACGCCGAGCAGGGTCGCGGTGTGGGCGTCATGGCCACAGGCATGCATCACGCCCACGGTCTGCCCGCGGTACTGGTCAGTGGCCTTGGAGGCGAACGGCAGGCCGGTCTGCTCGGTCACCGGCAGCGCGTCCATGTCGGCGCGCAGGGCGATCTTCGGCCCCGGCTTGCCGCCCTCGATGATCGCCACCACGCCGTGGTGGGCGATGCCGGTCTTCGGCTTCAGGCCCATCGCACGCAGGCGCTTGGCGACCTCGGCCGAGGTGCGCGCCTCGCGGTTGGACAACTCCGGATGCTGGTGGAAATCGCGGCGCCATTCGACCACCTTGGCCTGCAGCCGCTGCGCGGCGGCGGTCACTTCCGGGCGCTGCCCGTCCTGGGCGTGGGCAAGGGCCGGCAGGGCCAGCAGCAGGGCGGACAGCAGCAGCGAACGGCGCATCGCAATCTCCACAGCAGAAGGGTTCCAGCTGAATGTAGGGCAACACCGCCGCCACGGGAACCTCCGGCGCTCGATCCGGTCTTAGCGCCCGTCCCATCCGTCATGCAGGAAACGTGATGTGGCACAGGTATGCTTTGCGCATTGCCCCGGCGTCCCGCCTGGTCCAGCCCTCTCGGAGTCCTCGTAATGTCACGTGTTTGGAAGATCGTGCTGCTGGTCGTGGCAGTGCTGGTGCTGGCCGTGGTCGGCCTGCGCGTCATGGGCGGGGGCAAGGACAAGGCCGGTGGTGCAGCTGCGGGGGCGCGCCAGGGCGGCGAGGATCCGAATGCCGGTCCAGTACCGGTGACCGTGGTGGAGGCCACGCGCCAGGACGTGCCGGTGTATGCCAGCGCGCTGGGCACGGTGACTGCGATGAACACCGTTACCGTCAGCCCGCAGGTCGGCGGCCAGCTGATGAGCCTGAATTTCCGCGAAGGCCAGGAAGTGAAGCAGGGTGACGTGCTGGCGGTGATCGATCCGCGCACGGCCCAGGCCAGCTATGACCAGGCCGCCGCAGCCAAGCGCCAGAACGAAGCCCTGTTGGCCACTGCGCGCTCCAACTTCCAGCGCTCGAACGCGCCTGAGTATCGCCAGTACGTCGCCAAGACCGATCTGGATACACAGCGTAACCAAGTGGCACAGTACGAAAGCGCCGTGGCCGCCAACGAGGCCAGCATGCGTTCGGCGCAGGTGCAGCTGCAGTACACCAAGGTCACCGCACCGATCTCCGGCATCGCCGGCATCCGCGCGGTCGACGCGGGCAACGTGGTCAACGCCGGCACCGCGCTGGTCACGCTGACCCAGATCCATCCGATCCACGTGCTGTTCAACCTGCCCGAGCGCCAGCTCGGCGACGTGCGCCAGGCGCAGGCCGCCGGCACGGTGCCGGTGGCCGCGCTGGACCGTGCCGATTCGCATGTGTTGTCCGGCGACGGCAAGCTCGACGTGGTCGACAACCTGATCAGTGCCGACAGCGGCACGTTCAAGGCGCGCGCGATTTTCGACAACACCGACAACGGCCTGTGGCCGGGCCAGTTCGTCAACGTGCGCATGCAGCTGCGCACGATCGCCGGTGGTGTGGTCATCCCCACCCAGGCGGTGCTGCGTGGCCCGGATGGCGAGTACGTCTACATCGTGCAGGGCGACAACACGGTAAAGATGCAGACCGTGCGTAGCGGCGTGGAAGTGGGCGACAGCCAGGTGCAGATCGCCGAAGGCCTGAAGGGCGGCGAGCGGGTGGTCAGTGAAGGCCAGTTCCGCCTGAAGCCGGGCAGCAAGGTCACCGCGTTGAAGCCGGGCGAGACCCCGGCCGCACCGACCGAGGCCGAACTGAAGGCGGCCGAGCAGAAGAACGCAGGCGGCGGTGGCCGCCGCGGTGGTGGCCCGCGCTGAGCGCAGGCCACTGATCTCCCTCGCGCCGGCATACCCGCCGGCGCCGACATTGAAGTGCCAGCAAGGATCAGTCCGTGGGCTTTTCGACGATCTTCATCCGCCGCCCGATCGCTACCTCGCTGTTGATGGCGGGCCTGTTGCTGCTGGGCATCCTCGGTTACCGCAAGCTGCCGGTGTCGGCGCTGCCGGAAATCGATGCGCCCAGCCTGGTGGTCACCACCCAGTACCCTGGCGCCAACGCCACCACCATGGCCTCGCTGGTCACCACCCCGCTGGAGCGCCAGTTCGGGCAGATTTCCGGGTTGGAGCTGATGACCTCCGACTCGTCGGCCGGGTTGTCGACGATCATCCTGCAGTTCTCGATGGACCGCGACATCGACATCGCCGCGCAGGACGTGCAGGCGGCGATCCGCCAGGCCACCCTGCCCTCGTCGCTTCCCTACCAGCCGGTCTACAACCGGGTGAATCCGGCCGACGCGGCCATCGTCACCCTGAAGCTGACCTCCGACACGCGCCCGCTGCGCGACGTCAACAACTACGCCGACTCGATCCTGGCCCAGCGCCTGTCGCAGGTGCAGGGCGTGGGACTGGTGTCGATCGCCGGCAACGTGCGCCCTGCCGTGCGCATCCAGGTCAATCCGGCGCAGCTGTCGAACATGGGCCTGACCCTGGAGCAGCTGCGCAGCGCACTGACCCAGGCCAACGTCAATGCGCCCAAGGGCTCGTTGAACGGCAAGACGCAGTCCTACAGCATCGGCACCAACGACCAGCTGGCCAGCGCCGCCGAGTACCGCGACACCATCATCAGCTACAAGAACGGCCGCCCGGTGCGGCTGTCGGACGTGGCCGAGGTGATCGATGGCGTGGAGAACGACCAGCTGGCCGCCTGGGCCGATGGAAAGCCGGCGGTGCTGCTGGAAGTCCGGCGCCAGCCTGGTGCCAACATCGTGCAGACCGTCGAGCGCATCCGCGCGATCCTGCCGCAGCTGCAGGGCGTGCTGCCGGCCGACGTGCACCTGGAGATCTTCAACGACCGTACCGAGACCATCCGCGCCTCGGTGCATGAAGTGCAGTTCACCCTGATCCTCACCATCGGCCTGGTGGTGGCGGTGATCTTCGTGTTCCTGCGCCGGTTGTGGGCCACGATCATCCCGTCGGTGGCGGTGCCGTTGTCGCTGGCAGGCACCTTCGCGGTGATGGCCTTCGCCGGCATGTCGCTGGACAACCTCTCGCTGATGGCGCTGGTGGTGGCCACCGGCTTCGTGGTCGACGATGCGATCGTGATGATCGAGAACATCGTGCGCTACATCGAGCAGGGCAAGAGTGGCAAGGAAGCGGCCGAGATCGGCGCGCGCCAGATCGGCTTCACCGTGCTGTCGCTGACCGTCTCGCTGGTGGCGGTGTTCCTGCCGCTGCTGCTGATGCCCGGCGTCACCGGACGCCTGTTCCACGAGTTCGCGTGGGTGCTGAGCATCGCGGTGGTGCTGTCGATGCTGATCTCGCTGACGCTCACCCCGATGATGTGTGCCTACCTGCTCAAGCCCGACGCCCTGCCCGAGGGCGAGGACGCGCATGAGCGCGCGGCAGCGGCCGGCAAGCAGAACCTGTGGACGCGCACCGTCGGCCTGTACGAGCACAGCCTGGACTGGGTGCTGGGCCACCAGCGCCTGACCCTGGCCGTGGCCGGCGGCGCGCTGGTGCTGACCGTGCTGCTGTATGTGCTGATTCCCAAGGGCCTGCTGCCCGAACAGGACACCGGCCTGATCACCGGCGTGGTGCAGGCCGACCAGAACATCGCCTTCCCGCAGATGGAACAGCGCACCAAGCAGGTCGCCGAAGCACTGCGGCACGATCCGGATGTGACCGGCGTGTCGGCATTCATCGGTGCCGGCAGCATGAACCCCACGCTCAACCAGGGCCAGCTGTCGATCGTGCTGAAGGAGCGCAGCCAGCGCGATGGCCTGGACGAGATCCTGCCGCGCCTGCAGAAGGCGGTGGCCGGCATTCCCGGCGTGGCGCTGTACCTGAAGCCGGTGCAGGACGTGACCCTGGATACCCGTGTGGCCGCTACCGAGTACCAGTACTCGCTGTCGGACGTCGATTCGGCAACGGTGGCGACCCAGGCCACGCGCCTGACCGAAGCGCTGCGCAAGCGCCCGGAACTGGCTGACGTGGACAACAACCTGTCCAACCAGGGCCGCGCCCTGGAGCTGAACATCGACCGCGACAAGGCCAGCGTGCTGGGCGTGCCGATGCAGACCATCGACGACACGCTCTACGATGCGTTCGGCCAGCGCCAGATCTCCACCATCTTCACCGAGCTCAACCAGTATCGCGTGGTGCTGGAAGTGGCGCCGGAGTTCCGCACCAGCACCGCGTTGATGGAGCAGCTGGCGGTGGCCTCCAATGGCGCCGGCGCGCTGACCGGCACCAACGCCACCAGCTTCGGCCAGGTCACCTCGTCCAACTCGTCGACCGCCACCGGCATCGGCGCGCAGAACACCGGCATCACCGTCGGCGCCGGCAACATCATCCCGCTGTCGGCGCTGGCCGAAGGCAAGGTGAGCAGCGCGCCACTGGTGGTCAGCCACCAGCAGCAGCTGCCGGCGGTGACGGTCTCGTTCAACGTGGCGCCGGGCTATTCGCTGTCCGAAGCGGTGCGTGCAATCCAGGAGACCAAGGACAGCCTGGACATGCCCACCCACCTGCATGCCGAGTTCATCGGCAAGGCCGCCGAGTTCACTGGCAGCCAGACGGACGTGGTGTGGCTGCTGCTGGCCTCGCTGGTGGTGATCTACATCGTGCTGGGCGTGCTGTACGAGAGCTACATCCACCCGATCACGATCATCTCCACGCTGCCGCCAGCCGGTGTCGGCGCGCTGCTGGCGCTGATGCTGTGCGGCCTGAGCCTGTCGGTGGATGGCATCGTCGGCATCGTGCTGCTGATCGGCATCGTCAAGAAGAACGGCATCATGATGGTGGACTTCGCGATCGAGGCCCGCCGCGCCGGTGCCAACGCGCACGAAGCAATCCGCCGTGCCTGCCTGCTGCGCTTCCGCCCGATCATGATGACCACCGCCGCGGCCATGCTGGGCGCGCTGCCGCTGGCCCTGGGCACCGGGATCGGCTCGGAGCTGCGCCGCCCGCTGGGCATCGCCATCGTCGGCGGCCTGCTGCTGTCGCAGCTGGTCACGCTGTACACCACGCCGGTGATCTACCTGTACATGGAACGCTTCTCCGAGTGGCTTGCCCGCCGCCGCGAGCAGCGTGCGTTGCGCGACGGTTCGCTGCAGGAGCCGCAGGCATGATCCACGCCCCGCTGCTGCAAGGGGCCGCACGATGAACCTGTCCGGCCCCTTCATCCGCCGCCCGATCGGCACCGCGCTGCTGGCCATCGGCCTGTTCATGGTCGGCCTGATCTGCTACCTGCGCCTGGGCGTATCGGCACTGCCGAACATCGAGATCCCGGTGATCTTCGTGCATGCCAGCCAGTCCGGCGCCGATGCGGCGACCATGGCCTCCACGGTTACCGCGCCGCTGGAACGCCATCTCGGCCAGCTGCCGGGCATCGACCGCATGCGCTCGTCGAGCTCGGAAGGCAGCTCGCTGGTGTTCATGATCTTCCAGAGCGGCCACAACATCGATTCGGCCGCGCTGGACGTACAGACCGCGATCAACTCGGCGCAAGCCGACCTGCCCTCGGGCATGGGCTCGCCGATGTACCAGAAGGCGAACCCGAACGACGACCCGGTCATCGCCATCGCGCTGACCTCGCAGACGCAGTCGGCCGACGAGCTGTACAACGTCGCCGATTCACTGCTGGCGCAGCGCATCCGCCAGATCAGCGGCGTTGCCTCGGTCGACATCGCCGGTGCCTCCACGCCAGCGGTGCGGGTGGACGTCAACCTGCGCCTGATGAACGCGCTGGGACTCACTGCTGACGACCTGCGCAACGCCGTGCGCGCGGCCAACGTGACCTCGCCCACCGGCTTCCTCAGCGATGGCAACACCACCACTGCGATCATCGCCAACGATTCGGTGGCGCGTGCGGCCGACTTCGCCGACCTGGTGGTCAAGACCCAGGGCGATGGCCGGGTGATCCGCCTGAAGGACATCGCCAATGTCTACGACGGCCAGCAGGATGCCTACCAGGCCGCATGGTTCGACCACAAACCGGCGGTGGTGATGTACGTGTTCACCCGTGCCGGCGCCAACATCGTGGAGACCGTGGACCGGGTCAAGGCGCAGATCCCGACCCTGCGCGACTACCTGCAGCCCGGCACCACGATGACGCCGTACTTCGACCGTACGCCGACCATTCGTTCGTCGCTGCATGAAGTGCAGATCACCCTGCTGATCAGCCTGGCGATGGTGGTGCTGACCATGGCGCTGTTCCTGCGCCGGCTGGCACCGACGCTGATCGCCGCAGTGACCGTGCCGCTGTCGCTGGCCGGTGCCGCGCTGGTGATGTACGTGATGGGCTTCACCCTGAACAACCTGAGCCTGCTGGCGCTGGTGATCGCGATCGGCTTCGTCGTGGACGATGCGATCGTGGTGATCGAGAACATCATGCGCCACCTCGATGAGGGCATGCCGCGCATGCAGGCGGCGCTGACCGGTGCGCGCGAGATCGGCTTCACCATTGTCTCGATCACCGCCTCGCTGGTCGCGGTGTTCATCCCGCTGCTGTTCGCCAGCGGCATGATGGGCGCGTTCTTCCGCGAGTTCACCGTCACCCTGGTGGCGGCCATCGTGGTCTCGATGATCGTTTCGCTGACGTTGACCCCGGCGCTGTGCAGCCGCTTCCTCAGCGCCCATGACCACAGCGCGCCGCCGTCGCGCTTCGGACGCTGGCTGGATGCCGGCCACGAGCGCATGCTGCGCATCTACACCGTGTTCCTGGACTTCTCGCTGCGCCACGCGCTGCTGCTGTCGCTGACGCCGCTGATCCTGATCGGCGTCACCATCTTCCTGTTCGGGGCGGTGAAGAAGGGCGCGTTCCCGCCGCAGGACACCGGCCTGATCTGGGGCCGCGCCAATTCCAGCGCCACCGTCTCCTTCGAGGACATGGTCGCCCGCCAGCGTCGCATCACCGACATGCTGATGGCCGACCCGGCAGTGAAAACCGTGGGTGTGCGCCTCGGCAGCGGCCGTCAGGGCTCCAGTGCACAGTTCAACATCGAGCTGAAGTCACGCAGCGACGGTCGCCGCGAAACCACCGCACATGCGTTGGCGCGACTCAGTGCCAAGGCCGATCGCTACCCCGACCTGCAGCTGCGCCTGCGCGCGATCCAGGACCTGCCCAGCAACGATGGCGGCGGTTCCAGCCAGGGCGCGCAGTACCGCATTTCCCTGCAGGGCAACGACCTGGCTGCTTTGCAGGAATGGCTGCCCAAGCTGCAGGCGGAACTGAAGAAGAACCCGAAGCTGCGTGACGTCGGCACCGACGTGGACAATGCCGGACTGCGCCAGAACATCCAGATCGACCGCGCCAAGGCCGCGCGCCTGGGCATCACTGTCGGCGCCATCGACGGCGCGCTGTACGGTGCGTTCGGCCAGCGCCAGATCTCCACCATCTATTCGGACATCAACCAGTACAGCGTGGTGGTCAACGCCCTGCCCTCGCAGACCGCCACCCCGGCGGCGCTGGATGAGGTGTACGTGCGTGCGCGCAACGGCGACATGGTGCCGATCACCGCGGTGGCCACACAGATGCCCGGCCTGGCCCCCTCGCAGATCACCCACGAGAACCAGTACACGACGATGGACCTCAGCTACAACCTGGCTCCGAACGTGAGCATGGGTGAGGCCAAGGCGATCATCGATGCCACCGTCGCCGGCATGCGCATGCCTGGCGACATCCGCCTGGCCGACGATGCGGGCTTCGGCTTCAATTCAGATCCCAGCGACATGCTGATCCTGGTGTTTGCCGCGATCCTGACCGTCTACCTGGTGCTGGGCATGCTCTACGAGAGCCTGATCCACCCGGTCACCATCCTGTCCACGCTGCCGGCGGCGGGCGTCGGTGCGCTGCTGGCGTTGTTCGGCACCAACACCGAACTGTCGGTGATCTCGATGATCGCGCTGGTTCTGCTGATCGGCATCGTCAAGAAGAACGCGATCATGATGATCGACTTCGCCCTGGTGGCGCAGCGCGAGCATGGGCTGGCGCCGCGCGATGCCGCACGCGAGGCCAGCATCGTGCGCTTCCGCCCGATCATGATGACCACGATGGTCGCGATCCTGGCGGCGGTGCCGCTGGCGATCGGTCTGGGTGAAGGGTCCGAGCTGCGCCGCCCGTTGGGCATCGCGATGATCGGCGGCCTGCTGTTCTCGCAGAGCCTGACCCTTCTCAGCACGCCGGCGCTGTACGTGATCTTCTCGTGCCTGGCCGAGCGTTGGCGCGCACGCCGCGCACGCAGGCGCGAAGCGAAGCTGCTCAAGCGCGCGCAGCGGGCGTAGAAGGGCCCATCCACGCGCGGCGTGGATCTATGGGTAGAGCCGGCCGCTGGCCGGCTTTCTCCGTACCGCAAATCTGCCGGCCAGCGGCCGGCACTACCACTACCGTGGGTGCGGACCGTTGGTCCGCACTCCATATTTCACCCCGCACCCGCAATAATGGTCGGAGACCCTTCCGCCGAGCCTGCATGTCCGCCCGACAATCCCGCCTCAGCCGCCTGTGGGCCCACGAGAAGGCCAGTTACGGCCTGCGGGTGTTCATCGCCCTGACCGCGGCGCTGGCGGTGTGCTGGCAGCTGGATGCCCTGACCGCCTTGCCCGGCGTGTTCCTCGGCATCATCGCCAGTGCCATCGCCGAAACCGATGACAACTGGTGGGGCCGGACCAAGGCGGTGGCGCTGTCGCTGCTGTGCTTCTGCATTGCCGCAGCATCGGTCATCTGGCTGTTCCCGTGGCCGTGGATCTTCATCGGCGCGCTGGCGCTGTCCACCTTCGGCCTGACCCTGCTCGGCGCGCTCGGCGAGCGCTATGCGTCCATTGCCCAGGCCACGGTGACGCTGGCGATCTACACCATGATCGGCCTGGAACAGCACGGTGCCAGCGACCTGCACAGTGCGCTGGAAGCGGTCAGCCACCTGCTGGCCGGTGCGGTCTGGTACGGCCTGCTGTCGATCCTGTGGACCGCGCTGTTCGCCAACCGGCCGGTCCGCGAGCGGGTGGCGCGACTGTACGTTGAGCTGGGCCGCTACCTGCAGCTGAAGGCCGCGCTGTTCGAGCCGGTGCGCGAAGCCGACCTGCAACGTCGCCAGCTCGACCTGGCCGAACAGAACCGCCGCGTGGTCGGCGCGCTGAACGAGGCCAAGACCGCGATCCTGGCCCGCTTCGGCCGCTCCGGCCGACCCGGCGTGAACTCCGGCCTTTACCTGCGCCTGTACTACATGGCGCAGGATTTCCACGAGCGCGCCAGTTCCTCGCATTACCCGTACGGCGCGCTGGTGGACGCGTTCTTCCACAGCGACGTGCTGTACCGCTGCCAGCGCCTGCTTGACCTGCAGGGACAGGCCTGTGCCCGCCTGGGCGAGGCAATCCGGCTGCGCCGTCCGTTCGTGTACGGAGAAGGCAACCAGCAGGCCGGGCGCGACCTGGCCGATGCGCTGGCCTACCTGCGCGACCAGCAGCGGCCGCAATGGCAGCGCCTGCTGGGCTCGCTGGACCTGCTGGTGCACAACCTGCGCAGCATCGAACGGCGCCTGCTGGATGCCGAGCGCTCCGAAGCCAGCCTGGACAACGTCGATACCCGCCTGCGCGACAGCAACCCACACACCCTGCGCGAGATGGGCGTGCGCATCCGCCAGCAGCTTACGCCCGGCTCGGTGCTGTTCCGGCATGGGCTGCGCATGGCGCTGGCGCTGATTGCCGGCTTTGCAGCGATCCGCCTGTTCAATGCGCAGAACGGTTCGTGGGTACTGCTGACCATCGTGTTCGTGTGCCGGCCCAACTTCGGCGCCACCCGCCAACGCCTGGCCCAGCGCATCGTCGGTACCCTGGCCGGACTGGTGCTGACCTGGGCGCTGCTGCAGCTGTTCCCGCAGCTGCACGTGCAGCTGCTGATAGCCTTGCTCTCTGCACTTCTGTTCTTCTTCACCCGCACCGACCGCTACCTGGTGGCGTCGGCGGCGATCACGGTGATGGCACTGACCTGCTTCAACCTGATCGGCGACGGCTTCGTGCTGATCGTGCCGCGCATGGTCGATACGGTGCTGGGTTGCGCGATCGCAGCGGCGGCCGCGTTCCTGGTCCTGCCCGACTGGCAGGGCCGGCAGCTGCATCTCGTCCTGGCACGCGTGCTGGACACTGCGGCTCGCTACCTGGATTCGGTGCTGGGCCAGTACCGCAGCGGCATGCGCGACGACCTGGCCTACCGCATCGCGCGGCGCGACATGCACAATGCCGATGCCGCGCTGTCCACCGCACTGTCGAACATGCTGCGTGAGCCCGGCCATGTGCGCCGCAATCTGGATGCCGGCTTCCGCTTCCTGGCGCTGTCCAACACACTGCTGGGACACCTGTCGGCGCTGGGCGCGCATCGCGACCAGGTGGACAGCTATGCGGGCGACCCGCTGGCATTGGCGGCCGGCGAGCGCGTGCGCAAGGCACTGCAGCAACTGGCCTCGGCGCTGACCGCACGGCAACCGGTCGCCGACGATGACAACGACGCCGACCGCGCGGTGGCCGCCGAGCTGGAGCAGATCGACGAGGCGATGCCGCCGAAACTGCAGCTGATCCGCACGCAGATGGCGCTGGTACTGCGGATGCTGCCGAAGGTGCGGGCAGCGGCCAATGAAGCGGTGACCAGCCTGACCTGACTCCTCATCGCTGATCGGAGATCCCACCCACGCGTGGCATGGGTCAATTGCGCCGTGTGCAACGGCGCGTTGCGCCTGGCGCTGCGGTTCGATCACGCGGCCGCGCGGATACTGGGCAATCCCCCCGCTCCGGACTATCGCCATGAAAATCGAGCTCAGTGGCCGCACCGCGCTGGTCACCGCCTCCACCGCCGGCATCGGCCGGGCCATCGCCCAAGGACTGGCCAGCGCTGGTGCGCGAGTCATTCTCAATGGCCGCAGCACCGACAGCGTCGAGCGCGCCCGCCGGCACCTGCTCGCCACCGTGCCGGGAGCCGACGTGGTCGGCGTCGCCGCCGATCTCTCTGATGCAGCCGGTGTCGAAACACTGTTGGCCGGCCTGCCCAAGGTCGACATCCTGGTCAACAACGCCGGCATCTTCGGCCCACAGGACTTCTTCGAGACCGATGACGCGACCTGGGAGCGCTACTGGCAGACCAACGTGATGTCCGGCGTGCGCCTGTCGCGTGCGCTGCTACCGGCAATGGTCGATGCCGGCTGGGGCCGCGTGCTGTTCATTTCCTCCGAATCAGCGCGCAACATTCCCGCCGACATGATCCATTACGGGGTCAGCAAGACCGCGCAGCTGTCGTTGTCGCGCGGCCTGGCCAAGCGCGTGGCCGGCAGTGGCGTCACCGTCAACGCGGTGCTGCCCGGCCCGACCCTCTCCGACGGTTTTGCGGCGATGTTCGAGGATGAACGCCAGCGCAGCGGCAAGCCGCTGGAGCAGATCGGCCGTGAGTTCGTGATGGCGCACCGGCCGTCCTCGGTGATCCAGCGCACCGCCACGGTCGAGGAAGTGGCCAACATGGTGGTGTACCTGGCCTCGCCGCAGGCCTCGGCAACCTCGGGTGCGGCGCTGCGCGTGGATGGCGGCGTGGTCGACGATATCGTCTGAGAGTGCTGGCAGGTGTGCGGACCAACGGTCCGCACCCACAGGTCCGCATCCACAGCGGAGGGGAAGGAATGCTAGGCTGCGCCGGTCAAGGAGGTTCCATGTCCGGTCACAACCAGTTCGCCCTGCTGCGCCAGCGCCGTTTCCTGCCGTTCTTCGTGGTCCAGGCGCTCGGTGCGTTCAACGACAACGTGTACCGGCAGGCGATCATCAGCATGTTGCTGTTCATGGCTGTGCCGGAGGAAGAACTGGGGTTGTACGCCACCCTGGCACCGGCCATCTTCATCCTGCCATATTTCCTGTTCTCGGCGCTGGCCGGGCAGATCGCCGACAAACTGGAAAAATCGCGACTGATCGTGATCACCACCACCATGGAGATCGTGATCATGTCGCTGGCGGCCACCGGCTTCCTCACCCAGAGCCTGCCGGTGCTGCTGGTCGCGCTGTTCTGCACCGGCATGCAGTCCACCCTGTTCGGCCCGGTGAAGTACTCAGTGCTGCCGTCGGTGCTCAGGCCAGAAGAGCTGACCGGCGGCAACGGCCTGGTCGAGATGGGCACCTCGATGTCGATCCTCTCCGGCATGATCGTCGGCGGCCTGGTGTTCACCGTGGCTGGCAGTCACGGCACGGTGGTGGCCGCGTGCGCGATCATCGCCCTGGCGATCTGCGGCAACATCGCCGCGCGCCTGATTCCCAAGGTCGATGCCGGCGACCCGAATCTGAAGATCAACTGGAACCCGTTGCCGGAATCGCTGGCGGTGCTGCGCATGGCGCGCCAGCAGAAAGCCGTACGCAACTCGATCCTGGGCGTGTCCTGGTTCTGGTTCGTCGGCACCGTGCTGACCTCGCAGTTGCCGGCCTATGCGGTGACCAACCTGGGCGGCCAGCCGACCCTGTACATCTTCGCGCTGGCCCTGTTCTCGGTGGGCACCGGCGTCGGCTCGCTGCTGTGCGAGAAGCTGTCAGCACGTACGGTGGAAATCGGCCTGGTACCGCTGGGCGCGTTCGGCATGACCGCGTTCCTGCTCGACCTGTACTTCGCCCGCAGCGGCGAAGCGACAGTGCACGGGCTGACCATCGGGCCGTTCCTGCAGCAGCCCGGCAGCATCCGCATCGTCATCGACCTGATCGGCATCGGCCTGTTCACCGGCATCTTCGTGGTGCCGCTGTTCGCACTGATCCAGAGCCGCACGCCGAAGGCGCAGATGTCGCGCGTGTTCGCCGCACTGAACATCCAGAACTCGGGCTTCATCGTCGCTGCGGCGCTGCTGTCGCTGGCCGCCCACAAGCTGCTGCACTGGACCATTCCGCAGCAGTTCCTGGCGCTGGCCATCGCCAACGCGCTGGTGGCGATCTACATCTTCACCATCGTCCCCGAATTCCTGATGCGCTTCCTCAGCTGGCTGATGGTGCGCACCCTGTACCGGCTGCGCCCGCACGGCATCGAGGCCAACGTGCCCGACGAAGGCGCCGCACTGCTGGTCTGCAACCACGTCAGCTACATGGACGCGCTGATCCTGTCGGCGACCATCCCGCGCCCGGTGCGCTTCGTCATGTACTACAAGATCTTCAACATCCCGGTGATGCGCTGGATCTTCCGGACCGCCAAGGCGATCCCGATTGCCGGGGCGCGCGAAGACCCGGCGCTGATGCAGCGTGCGTTCGATGAGATCGACGCGGCGCTGGCCGAAGGCGAACTGGTCTGCATCTTCCCCGAGGGCGCGCTGACCCGCGACGGGCAGATGGCGCCGTTCAAGTCCGGCGTCGAGAAGATCCTCGAGCGGCGGCCGGTGCCGGTGGTGCCGATGGCGCTGCGCGGCATGTGGTCGAGCATGTGGAGCCGCCGCGACAGCCGCCTTGGCCGCATGCGGGTGCCGCGTCGTTTCCGCGCCACGGTCGAGGTGGTGGCGGCACCGGCCGTGGATGGCCACGCCACCAGCGCCCCGGTGCTGGAGGCCCAGGTGCGGGCCCTGCGTGGTGATCACGCCTGATCGACCGCACGGACACGGGTAGACCGTCCCAGCGACAAGCCCCCATCCTCGCCCTCCGATGCATCGCAGAGGTCCGTCAGATGCGTCAGATCAAGGGCCATACCGGCCAGTATCTGACTGTAACCGCATACATGCAGCGCGGGTTGAGGTAGATTACGCACCCACAGGGGGGAGGTTCGGCCGTTTCATCATGGCCGGCCACCAAGGAATGGAGTCTCGCTTTGAATCAACCGCCACCGCTCAGCCGTCCGGTCTACATCCCCAACCATCTGGTCTGGGCGATCCTGACGACGCTGTTCTGCTGCCTGCCGTTGGGCGTGGTGTCGATCGTCTATGCCTCCCAGGTCGATGGCCGCCGCGCCGCCGGCGACCTGCCGGGGGCCTACAGTGCGTCGCGCAAGGCGGGCTGGTGGGCGGTGGCTTCGGCCGTGGCCCTGCCGGTCCTGTTGCTGTTGTGGTTCGGGCTGTTCGGCGGCTTGGCCGTACTGGGCGCTCTTTCCGACCAATGATTCACCACCACCACCCATCAAGGAGCTTGAACCCATGAACACCGCCACTCCGCAGGTCCCGAACAATCTGGTCTGGGCCATCCTGAGCACCCTGTTCTGCTGCCTGCCGGCCGGCATCGTGTCGATCGTCTACGCCGCGCAGGTCAACGGCAAGCTGGCCGCTGGCGACATCGCCGGTGCCCAGGACTCCGCCGCCAAGGCCAAGAAGTGGGCGATCTGGTCGGCCATCGCCGCCGTCGTGGTCGGCGTGCTGTACGGCATCCTGATCGTCGCTGTCGGCGGCATGGGTGCAATGAACAACAGCGGCTACTGATCCGCGTGGACGGATCCGGCGCCTGCGCCGGATCCGTTGCTGCAATGTCCGCACTTCCCGCCCGCTCCCGATTCGCCCGCTGGGCACCGCTGCTGGCCGCCACCGGCCTGGCCGCCGGTGCTGCGGTGGTGCTGCGCAACGTCAATCCATATGTCGCCGGCAATCCTTTGCCGAGCTGCCCGCTGTACGCGCTGACCGGCCTGTACTGCCCGGGCTGTGGCAGCACCCGCTGCCTGTATTCACTGGTCCATTTCGACCTGCCCGGCGCGATGGCGATGAACCCGCTGCTGGTCATCAGCCTGCCGTTCCTGCTGCTGATGCTGCTGAACGTCGCCGGCATCCGTCCGCGCGTGCTCGACCCGCTGATGCGGGTACTGGCCAATCCCACGTTCTGGCTCTGGGTGCTGCCCGGGTATGCGCTGCTGCGCAACCTGCCGTGGGCACCGTTCACCGCACTGGCACCGATCTAGGTTTTCCAGCCAACGGCGCAGCCCCTCGCGGTGGGCGACGTTTGAAGGCAAAAGCCCTGGGGTTGGCCGGACGGGATGGGTTTGCGGGGGACGCCGTGAATCCGTCCGTGGAGGCTTGGCCGCGGCATCCATGCCGCGGACACCCCCGCAAACCCATCCCGCCCGGCCACGGACAGTTTCCGTGTGCGTCCACCACGGAAAAGAAAGAGAAGATCAAAAACAGAAGCGGATCGCTTCGCTCTGTATCCACGCATGGCGTGGATCGACCGTGTCGACCAAGGTCGACACCCACCGGCAGTCGCGGTTGACCCACCGTCACCGGGAAACTGTCGGGGGTGGGGCGGTGTGGGGCAGCAGGACCGTTGGCGCCATGGATGGCGCCATCGAGCCCCCAGGGACGGGTTTACGGCGTGTCCTGCAGCCCCACACCGCCCCGCCCAACCCTCAGCAATCCAGAGCCGCTTTGGCTCTGGCATTGGCTTTGGCCTCTGCAGGTGCAGGGCTGCAAGCCCTGCAACAGCAACTACGTCACCCAGCCTGCAATCACCAGCAGGGCGAGGACCGCCAGCCACAGCAGCAGCATCCGCCACACCAGGCTCATCGCATCACGCAGGTCCGGCAACCGCTGCCACACCGGCAGCAACCCTGCCTCGGTGTAATCGTGCGCATCCTCACGCAGCTCGGCGTTGACGCTGGCCCGCGCCACCGCGCCAAGGAACCCGATGTTGCCGGCCAGGCGTTCGCCATGGGCCTGGCGCCAGGCCTTCCACGCCGTATCGAAATTGCCCACCAGCGCCATCGAGAAGGCCATCAGCTGCGCCACCGGCCACTCGATCCAGCCCAGCAGGCGCTGCGCCAGCGCCAGCGGCTCCACCGGCACGCGTGCGCGCATCGGGCTCTCCGCCATCAGCGCCAGCAGCCGGTAACCGAGCGCGCCAGCCGGGCCCAGCAACAGGAACCAGAACAGCACCGCGAACCAGCGCCGCAGTGCGTTGAGCACCGTCGCCTCGACCAGTGACGGAATGTCCTCGCGCAGGCTGCCGCCGGCCGACTGCAGGTTGCGCACTGCAGCCTGCCGCGTCGCCGCATCATCGGCATCGATAATGGCCTCGATATCGCGGTCCAGGTCACGCGGGCCCCAGCACCAGGCCAGCACCGCTACGCCCAGCAGCAGCGACGGCAGGCCGAACAGCACCCCGCGCAGCAGCCACGCCAGCAGCACCATCAGCAACAGCGGCGGCAGCAGTGCCAAGGCAACGCCGGCCGGTCCCTGCCAGGCCTTGCCACCACGCGCATCCAGCCAGCCCAGCCAACGCCGGAAACCGTCGAAACGGCGCAGCGAGGCAGCAGCGGCCGGAGCAACATGGCCCAGGGCCAGTGCCACCAGCACGGCGGCCAGAGTGGTGAACATGGCAGGTCTCCCTACAAAACAGAACGCTCGGCGCCGCTACCTTACCTGTCGCAGCGGCGCCCTCCGCGATGACCCGCACTGTAACCCGGGCCGTGTTCAGGTGGCGGCAATGCAATCGCCCCAGCCGGCCCGGCTCAGCCCTCCTGCTGCCGGTACCAATGCTCGATCAGGCCGCGCGAAATCGAGATCGGCGGCGACAGGCGGATACCCTGGCCATCGTCCTCCACGTCGCGCGCCAGTGCCGCGCCGACCTCGTCGGCACTGAACCAGCGCGCGTCTTCCAGCTCACCGTCCACGGTCGGCAGGTCATCCTGCGCCTGTGCGCGGAAGCCAACCATCAGCGCACCCGGGAATGGCCAGGGCTGCGAACCGAGGTACTGGCAGGCCGTCACCCGCACCTTGCTCTCTTCATGGACTTCGCGCACCACGGTCTGCTCGAAGGTCTCGCCGGGTTCGACGAAGCCGGCCAGCACCGAGTAGCGACGCGGGGCCCAGTTCGACTGCCGGCCCAGCAGCAGCCGGCCCTGGTTTTCCACGGCGACGATCACCGCCGGGTCGACACGCGGGTAGTGTTCGGTGGAACACTGCCCGCAGCGGCCGACGAAGCCACCACGGGCAAACGCCACGGCGCCGCCGCACACGCCGCAGAAGCGGGTGCGCGAGTGCCAGTACGACATGCCGCGGGCATAGCTGAAGGCGGTCGCATCGGCCATCGACCACAGCAGCGCGGCCTGGCGCAGATCAAGCCGGCGTGGTGCGCTGATGGTGACGTTGGTGGCTTCAACCGAGAACCACGCCTGCTCTCCGCGCAGGCCGAGGAAGATCGCGGCACCCGGGCCGCCGCCGATGTCGGCGCCGGTCAGCGCCAGTGGCTGATCGTCATCGCCGGTGAAGGCGCTGCCGTCCTGATCGAGCACGAGAATGCGCGCGCCCGGCCACAGGCGCGCCAGTGCATCGGCATCTTCGCGCAGGGCATCGGCGCGCTCCAGCGGTTCACCCACGAAGGCGAAACCGGAAAGCGGCGAAGGAGTATTGGGCATTCTGCAAGCGTGCCGCCAATCGATGCGGGTGGCAAGGTCGGCGCTGTGCGCAATCTGCCGTTGTGGATGCAGGAAGGATCATCCACGCATGGCGTGGATCTACCCGCTCTGGCAGGTGCCAACCCTGGTTGGCACATTCCGGCCACAGGCCTTTTACATGCTGAAGCTGCTGCCGCAGCCGCAGGTGGTCTTTGCGTTCGGGTTGCGGATCACGAACTGGGCACCGGTCAGGCTCTCGGTGTAGTCCACCTCGGCGCCCATCAGGTACTGCAGGCTCAGCGGGTCGACCAGCAGGGTCACCCCGCTGGTCTGTACCGCCAGGTCATCCTCGGCACGGTTCTCGTCGAACTCGAACCCGTACTGGAAGCCCGAACAGCCGCCGCCCTCGATGTACACACGCAGGGCCAGGTCGGGGTTGCCCTCTTCCTGGATCAGGGATTTGACCTTGGCGGCCGCCGACTCGGTGAAGTTCAGCGGGCGCTCCAGCGATTGGTAATCGGGCGCGGCAAGCGGGGTGGCGCCGGGCAGGGAGACTAGCGTGCTCATGGTGCCAGCATGGGGGTGCCGGGGATGGCTTTCAAGCCATCGCCTCGGCCAGCTTGCGGCGTGCGGCGGTGTCGCCCTTGCCGCCATTGGCCTCATCGCCTTCCGGCGCCGGCAGGGCCGCCATCGGGGCGCTGGCATGGATCAGGCGGCCGTTCAGCTGGGCGCCCGCATTCATCTCCACCACCTGGTAATGGACGTTGCCATTGACCCGTGCGCTGGGGGTCAGCTCGACCTTCTCGGTGGCGTGTACATCGCCATCCAGACGGCCGCTGATGACCACCACCTGGGCCCGGATCTCACCCTCGATCACGCCATGCTCGGCGACCGTCAGGGTCGCGCCGCTGGCGCCTTCTGTGGCGATCACCTTGCCGTGGATGCGACCTTCCACATACAGGCCACCACTGAATTCCACATCACCGCGGATCACCACCTGGTTGCCGATCAGGGCATCCACCACCAGCTGGCCTTCACGGTTGGATTTGCTGCTTCCGAACATCTGCCTACTCCCCTTTGCTGGCCGGCGCGCCGGCCTGTTTCCAGTCGAATACCTGGGTGGTACCCCCCGTACCACTCCCCAATGTCACCCGCACGCGTTGCGGGGTGAAGTCAGCCGGCAGCATCACGCTGCCGGTGAGCTGCTGGAAGTACCGGAACGAGTAATCCTGTCCCGGCACCTTGCTGCGCTGGTGCAGATCATCCCAGCTGATCGTGGCCAGCTTGCCGTTCTTCACGCCTTCCACGGTGAAGCGCATCTGCCCCTGGCTGATGGCGCCGCGGTTGAGGTTCTGGGTCAGCACGGCGGTGTACTGCCAGGTGCCGGCCGCTTCCGGGCTGAACTCGATCGAATGGGTGTTCAGGCCCTTGCGCTGGCTGGTCGAACCCACCAGGCGCTCATAGAAGGCAACGTCGGCGCGCAGGCCGGCGATTTCCTCATCGCGCTCGGCCAGCGAGGACTGCACCTCGGTATTGGCGGCGCGGCTGATGCGGTCGGAGGCTTCCAGCGTGGCCTGCTTCTGGCGCAGCTCGGTCAGCTGCGCCTGCAGCGTCTCGGCGCGCTTCTCGGCAGCCTGCAGGCGCTGGCCCTGGGCATCGCGTGGCGTGGCCATCCAGCAGCCACCCAGCACCGCCAGCACCAGGCTGAGCAGCCAGATGCCGCCGATCACCAGCAGGCGGCGACGGTCGGCCGGCGGTTGCGGCGCGCCGGGCAGGCGTACCTGCACGCGCATGGGAGGACGGTTGGTCATGGGTGGTTTCCGGGGTATCGCGAGGGCGACACCGGTACGGCCCCTGTGGCAAACGACGGGCTAGTGTATGACAGGACGGGTGGGTTTCCTGCGCCGTGGCCGGCCACGGTCTGTGGCGTTCAGGCATGCCATCGTCGATAGTGTGGTCCCCTGCACAGTTCCGTCGCCGGAGCATCGCCATGACCGAAGCCCACCTGTTCGTGATCGGCATCCTGCTGGCCTGGCTGGCCGGCATCCGCGTCTACCTCACCGTGTTCGGCGTCGGCCTTGCCGGCCTGCTCGGCTGGGTCGACCTGCCGCCCGCCCTGCAGGCCACCGAATCCTGGTGGGTGCTGGGCACGTCGGCGGCGCTGGCCATCGCCGAGTTCTTCGCCGACAAGATTCCCGGCGTGGACTCGGTCTGGGACCTGGTGCAGACGCTCGCACGCGTGCCGGCCGGCGCGTTCCTCGCAGCGGCTACCCTGTCGCCGGACGGTCAGCTCGGCGCCGGCGCACTCGCCGCCGGTGCCGGCGTCGCCCTCGCCAGCCACGGCCTGAAGGCCGGTACCCGCGCGCTGCTCAATACCTCGCCGGAACCGGCCAGCAACTGGGTCGCCTCCGCCGCCGAGGACACCGTGGTAGTCGGTGGCCTGGCGCTGGCCCTGGCACACCCGTGGATCGCGCTGATCGTGGTGCTGGCCTGCAGCCTGGCCGGCGCGCTGCTGGTGTGGCTGGTCTGGCGCGCGCTGTGGAAGGGCGTGCGCTGGCTGGCGCGCGGTGCATCGGCAGCACCGCCGGGGCACAGCAGTACCGGTTGAGCACCGGGCTTGTCGCATAATGGACGCGAACACCAGGAGCACCGATGGCCGCAAACGAATCCCCCGCGGGCGCCCGCCCGGGACGCGCTGAAATCCCTCCGGCCGATCATTGGCAGCGCTGGGCACCCGAGGCGGCAGGCCCCGCTGTGGCCGCACCGACGGCTGCGACCCCGCCGCCCATCGCGACCGATGCCCCGGCGCCGGTCAACAGCGCACCGCCGCCGCTGCCCGGCCCGATCGCACTGGCCGAAGCCGGCAACAACGATCTGGCCCCGCCGCCCTCGGACTCGCCCTACCGCGTGCTGATCGTTGAAGACGATCGCGCCCAGGCGCTGTTCGCGCAGAGCGTGCTGCACGGCGCCGGCATGCAGGCGATCGTGCACAGCGATGCCGATGCCGCGCTGCAGGCGATCAAGGAGCACCGCCCCGACCTGATCCTGATGGATCTGCACCTGCCCGGGCTGGACGGCATGCGCCTGACCGCGCTGATCCGCCAGCAGCCCGGCCTGCAGCTGCTGCCGATCGTGTTCCTCAGCGGCGATCCGGATCCAGAGCGCCAGTTCGAAGTGCTCGACAGCGGCGCCGACGACTACCTGAGCAAGCCGATCCGGCCGCGCCACTTGATCGCAGCGGTGGCCAACCGCATCCGCCGCGCGCGTGCCCAGGCCGCGACCCTGCCGGGCGCCACCGGCGCACCGGCCACCAGCAATCCGGAAACCGGCCTGCCGACGCGCCACCATGTGCTGCAGCAGCTCAACACCGCACTCGCCCACCGCGACCGGGGCGGCGTGTTCTTCATCGAAGTGGCCAGTGCGCTGGGCCTGCGCGAACGCTATGGCTATGCCGCGTTTGAACGGCTGATGGTGCAGGCCGGGCAGCGCCTGGCCGAAGCCGGCCATCCGCACCTGCTGGCGCGGCTGAACGACAACAGCTTCCTGCTGCTGGCCCGCAACGCCGACGAGGACGCCCTCGAAGGCATCGCCGCGAGCCTGCGCGAGCAGCTGTCGGCCCGCGCCTTCGTGATCCGCGACGACGAATCCGTGCATCTGCGCGGCGTGGTCGGCTATGCGCCGCTGTCGCCGGGCTTCGAGGATGCCAGCAGTGCGCTGGAAGCGGTTGAGCGCACCACCCTGCAGGCACGCCTGCTCAGCGCCGGCGTGGCGGGCCATGTGCATCGCCAGGCGGTCACCGAACAGGAACACCTGGCGCTGCTGGAGGGCCAGCTGGAACTGGCCTACCAGCCGATCGTCGCCGTGGCAGGCGGCAACACCGCGCAATACCAGTTGCTGCTGCGCCTGCGCCAGGCCGATGGCACGGTGCTGGCGGCCGGCCAGGTGATCCCCGCCGCGGAAGCCGCCGGGCGCATCGCCGACCTCGACCAGCAGGTGATGGACCACGCACTGGGCCTGCTGGATCTGTACCGGCACGCAACGCAGCCGCTGAGCCTGTTCGTCTCGCAGTCGCTGCGCACCCTGCAGCGCGATGCCTTCGCCGACTGGCTGCTGGAATCACTGCAGCAGCGTGACCTGCCCGGCAGTGCGCTGGTGATCGACGTGCGCCTGCCCGACGCACTGATCCACACCGTGCCGCTGCAGCAGTTCTGCCAGCGCATGGCCAGCGCGGGGGTGCGCTTCTGCCTGAGCCAGTTCGAACCCAGCGGCGAGGCCGATGCACTGCTGACCCAGCTGCCGCTGTCGTTCGTGCGCATGGCTGCGCGCTTCTCCAGCAGCCACTCCAATCCGGCCACGCGCGAGGAACTGCGCAAGACGATCGAACAGGCCCATGCCGCCGGACTGCAGATCATCGGCCAGCAGATCGAGGATCCGCAGGCTGCAGCGGCGATGTGGGTAGGCGGCGTCGACTACATCCAGGGCAACATGGTGCAGTCGGCCGGCAGCGACCTGAACTTCGACTTCCACAACGCGGTGCTCTGACGTGCCGCTGTGGGGCGTGCTGCTGGTTGCCCTTGCTGCGGCCGCCATCGCGCTGCTGCTGTTGGGCCTGCGCCTGCGCGCGCGCAACCATGCGCTGGCCCAGCTGCAGCGCACGCACAGTGCGCTGGCCGCCGAACGCGACCAGCTTCGCCATACCACCGAACGCCAGGGCCAGCTGGAACAACAGCTGCTGCAGGCCAAGCAGGCCGCCGAGGCGGCCGTGCTGGCCAAGGGCGAGTTCCTGGCCACGATGAGCCACGAGATCCGCACCCCGCTCAACGGCATCCTGCCGATGCTGGAGCTGATCGCACGCGGGCCGCTGGGCGAAGACCAGCGGCAGATGCTGGCCACCGCCTCGGCCAGTTCGCAACAGCTGCTGCGCATCGTCGACGACATCCTCGACTACTCCCGGCTGGAAGCGCAGGCGCTGGAACTGGAGATCACCAGCTTCAACCTGCGCGACCTGCTCGATGGCGTGGTACAGCTGATGCAGCGGGCCGCCGACGCCAAGGGCCTGGCCCTGGGCCTGCAACTGGATCCATCGGTGCGCCTGCCGGTGCGCGGCGACCCGGTGCGCCTGCGCCAGGTGCTGAGCAACCTGCTGGCCAACGCCATCAAGTTCACCGCCCGCGGCCAGGTGCAGCTGCGCGTGCTGCGCCTGGGTGAAAGTGCCGCGCAGCACCAGCTGCGCTTCGAGATCATCGATACCGGCATCGGCATCGACGACGCGCTGCAGGCACGCCTGTTCCAGTCCTTCAGCCAGGCCGACGCATCCACCACCCGCATCTATGGCGGCACCGGCCTGGGCCTGGCCATCTGCAAGCGCATCATCGACCTGATGCACGGGCACATCGGCGTGCACTCCACGCCGGGCCAGGGCGCAACCTTCTGGTTCGAGATCCCGCTGCTGAAGGTCGCTGGCGACCTGCCGGCGATGGCGCGCGCACCGGCACCGCTGCTGCTGTTCAGTGCCGATGCAACGCTGCAGGCACGTATCGAGCGCATCGCCGCCCACCATGGGCTGCAGGTGCAGGTGCTGGCACAGCTGGATGCCGTGGTCGAGCGCCTGCGCGCTCCCGCGCGGCCCGGACAACCGGCACCGGCATGGCTGCTGGTCGATGCCCGCGCACGCCGCAACGGTGAGGCCACGCTGCAGCTGGCGCTGAGTGAACGTGGTGACGACGATGTGCTGCAGGTGCTGTGGCTGCAGGAGGGCGCACTTCCACAACGCCAGCGCCAGCGCCAGCTGCCCCCGCACTTCGACGATGCGGCCCTGCATGCACTGCTGGCTGCACCGGTCGCCCCCGCCCGCCCCGCTGCGCTGCTGGCCGGCGCGGACAACGAGCAACCGGCTGCCACGCTGCCGCCGTTGCATCTGCGTGTGCTGCTGGTGGAGGACAATACGGTCAACCGGATGGTCGCCGAACAACTGCTGCGCGTGTTCCAGTGCGAAGTGCGCAACGCCGCCGATGGCGAGCAGGCGCTGGCCGCCCTCCGCGAAGGCGGCGTGGACATCGTGTTGATGGATTGCCAGATGCCGGTGCTGGACGGCTACGCCGCCACGCGCCGCTGGCGCGCCGAAGAAGTGGAGACCGGGCGCGCCCGCCTGCCGATCATCGCCATGACCGCCAACGCCATGGCCGGTGACCGCGAGCGCTGCCTGCAGGCGGGCATGGACGATTACCTGTCCAAGCCGATCGCGCGCGCCACGCTGCATGCGCTGCTGCTGCGTTGGGGTGGCGGCAAAGCTGCATCACCTGGACAATTTTCTGTGGAGCCGTCTGTAGAGCCGAGCCATGCTCGGCTGACGGCCAGTGGCACTCCCACTCCATCAGCCGAGCATGGCTCGGCTTTACAGGAGACGACAAGCCAAGCCGCGCCGAAACCGGTGATCGACCGCGACGTACTGGATGAACTGCACACCGTGATCGGCGACGCTGCCACCCAGATCGTCATGGTCTTTCTTGAAGATGCGCCGGTGATGGTGCAGCAGTTGCAGCTGGCCGCGCAGAACGGCGATGAGCTGCGCTTGCAGGCCACAGCGCACAGCCTGAAGTCATCGAGTGCAAACGTCGGCGCATTGTCGCTGTCGGCGATCGCGCAGCGGATCGAGCACGAAGCCCGTAGTGGCAGCCTGCAGCGCCCCGCGGTGGCGGTGGCGCTGCTGGTTGCGGAATTCGCCCGGGCGCGTGTTGCACTGACGGGCTACCTGGCACAGCACCGCGCCGGCCAGGGCGGCTGACTCACTCTTCCAGCTTGCTCAGCAGGTACTTCGGCTCGCCGATACGCTCGATCAGGTCCAGCTGGGTTTCCAGCCAGTCGATGTGCTCCTCTTCCGAATCGAGGATCTTCACGAACAGCTGGCGGCTGACGTAGTCGCCAACCGAATCGGAATAGGCCACGGCCTCGCGCAGGGTGACCACGCCATCGCGTTCCAGCGACAGGTCGCACTGCAGGATCTCGGTCGGGTTCTCGCCGATGCGCAGCTTGCCCAGCGCCTGGAAATTCGGCAGGCCTTCAAGGAACAGGATGCGGTCGGCGAGCATGTCGGCATGCTTCATCTCGTCGATCGATTCCTTGTACTCGTGTTCGGCCAGTTCCTTGATGCCCCAGTTCTTCAGCATCTTGGCGTGCAGGAAGTACTGGTTGATCGCGGTCAGCTCGTTGTAGAGGACCTTGTTGAGGAATTCGATGACCTTGGTGTCGCCCTTCATGGGGGTGCTCCTGCACGCTGAAAACGCAGGCACTTTAACGCCTCGCGTGCACTCGTGAAGGAACGCGAATCGTGCGCATTGGCCTGCGCGGCCGAAGGTGAAGGATGCGAAAGCGCGGCGTCAACGCGCCGCGAAAAGGCGATCAGGCGACCTGCGCCAGGCCCAATACCGGCAGCGGCAGATCGTGGGTCGCACGTGCCTTGGCCAGCAGGTCGCCGGCCATGTCCAGGCAGGAACCGCAGGTGGCACCACAACCGGTACGCATGGTCAGTTCGGCCACCGTGCTGACGCCATGGCTGGCGGCTTCGCGGATCTGGTGGTCGGTGACTCCGTTGCAGATGCAGACGTACACAGGCGGGAACCGGGCTGACAGGCCAGAAGCGGCCTGGTGGCTATTCCAATGGAAACGAGAATGGTTGTCAATCAGAGACCTGAACCATTCTCGATACGGTTCAGCCGGTCAGCTGGCCGGGCCTTCGCCCGTGACCTTCTTCGGCCAGTACCCTCGGGTCCGCGGGCGCTTGCGCGGGCGGTCGTGCCCGGCGGTGTGGCCCGGCATCCAGGCCTCGGCGGCGCTCTTGGGCATGGCGGTGACGCCCTGCCCGGCCACGCCGCGCGCCAGTGGCGCCAGGTGTCGCAGGGCACGCGCATAGACGCCGCGTTTGAACATCACCACGTGCTCTACCGGGTACCAGAAGTCGACCCAGCGCCAGTGGTCGAACTCGGGCGAGTCGGTGTGGTCCAGCGTCACATGGGATTCGTCGCCGGTCAGGCGCAGCAGGAACCAGACCTGTTTCTGGCCGATGCAGACCTGCCGCTCGTTGCGGCGGATGGCCCGCGCCGGCAGCTTGTAGCGCAGCCAGCCGGGCGTGGCCCCGAGCACTTCCACATGCTCAGGCAGCAGGCCGGTCTCTTCCTGCAGTTCACGATACATGGCCTCGACAGGCGTCTCGTCGGTGTTCATGCCACCCTGCGGGAACTGCCAGCCATCCCGGCGCACGCGTCGTGCCCAGAACACCTGGCCGTCCTGCCGCATCAGCACGATGCCGACGTTCGGTCGATAGCCGTCCGGATCGATCACGATGCGGACTCCTAAGAAAATCTACTGGTCGGGACTATCCCATGCCCTCTGTCGGCCCACAAGCACGACACAAAAGTGTTGACAGGGTCGATACACATCCGCAGAATAGCGGGCTCACCAAGGCTATGTAGCTCAGCCGGTTAGAGCACAGCACTCATAATGCTGGGGTCGGTGGTTCGAGTCCACCCATAGCCACCACACTGAAAATCAAGTTGTTTTTCAGTGTGAAAAGTGAGAAAATAGTTGCACGTTTTGCCCCGTCGCCAAGCGGTAAGGCACCTGACTCTGACTCAGGCATTCGGTGGTTCGAATCCATCCGGGGCAGCCAAATTAAAAGCAAAAGGCCAGATCGAAAGATCTGGCCTTTTGCTTTTAATTTGGTCGCGCATTCCACCTTATCCCCGCGCCTGTCGGCGCGCCCCCCCCCCCCCCCCCCCTGAACAACAAGGGGGCTCCTCTCCAGAGAGAGGCCCGGGGTCGGATCCTTTTCCAAAGGAAAAGGCTCTGACCCCACCCCTTCGGAGATGCGAAACCCCGGGTAGTGCCGGCCGCTGGCTGGCAACCAGGAAATCCACGACCCCAGAACGACAAAAGCCCGGCCGAAGCCGGGCTTTTGCTTTTCCAACCAGCGGGCTCCCGCAGGAGCCCAACCAGGCGCGGTAAATCAGCGCTTGGAGAACTGGGTGGCGCGGCGGGCCTTGTGCAGACCGACCTTCTTACGCTCGACTTCACGGGCGTCACGGGTCATGAAGCCGGCCTTGCGCAGCTCGGACTTCAGGGTTTCGTCGTACTCGACCAGCGCACGGGCGATGCCCAGGCGGATCGCACCGGCCTGGCCGGTGGTGCCGCCGCCAGCGGCGGTGACCAGGATGTCGAAGCTTTCGGTGTTCTTGGTCAGCTCGAGCGGCTGGCGCACGATCATGCGCGCGGTCTCACGACCGAAGAACTCGTCCAGCGGACGACCATTGACGGTGATGTTGCCCGAACCCTTGCGCAGGAACACGCGAGCGGTGGAGGACTTGCGGCGGCCAGTGCCGTAGTTTTGAGTGATAGCCATGATTAGATATCCAGAACCTGCGGCTGCTGTGCGGCGTGCGGATGCTCAGTGCCGGCGTAGACCTTGAGCTTGCGGTACATCTGGCGACCCAGCGGGCCCTTCGGCAGCATGCCCTTCACGGCGATCTCGATCACGCGCTCCGGGTGGCGCTCCAGCGCCTGGGCCAGGGATTCGGTCTTCAGGTTGCCGATGTAGCCGGTGAAACGGTGATACATCTTGTCCTGCAGCTTCTTGCCGGTGACGGCAATCTTTTCTGCATTGATGACGACCAGGTAGTCGCCGGTATCAACGTGGGGGGTGTAGACCGGCTTGTGCTTGCCGCGCAGACGGCGGGCCAGCTCGGTGGCGAGACGGCCCAGGGTCTTGCCCTCGGCGTCGACGAGGTACCAGTCGCGCTGGACGGTCTCGTTCTTGGCAGTGAAAGTGCTCATGAAGAACTCTAGGTTAGGTCGGGCTCATTGCGGCGAAGGACTCGCCGGAACTCTGCCACGCGTTGTGAAAGGTGAAGCGCAAGAGGCGGGATTGTACGCAGGTCACGCCCTCGGTGCAAGCTGGCCCTGCCCCGGGTTGGCAGGGGAGCGGGGGCGGGCGAGAATCGGCGGGTCTCCCGCCCCACCGCGTGCCGCCATGACCGTGCTCCGCCAGACCACCCCGCTGGACCACCTGCTGACCGAGGCGCAGCGCGCCCTGGACACGGTGTTCGGCAACCCTCCGGCGGCCCGCCCCTACCCGGCCGCAGGCACCGGCGAGCCGGGCATGGACCGCGCCGAGCGCCGCCACGCCGCGGGGCTGATGCGGATCAACCATGTCGGCGAGGTCTGCGCACAGGGCCTGTACTTCGGCCAGGCGGCCGTGGCCCGCGACCCGGCCACCCGTGAACACCTGCTGGAAGCGGCCCAGGAAGAGACCGATCACCTGGCCTGGTGCGCGACCCGACTGGATGAACTGGACAGCCGCCCGAGCCTGTTCAATCCGCTGTGGTACGCCGGCAGCTACACCATCGGCACCCTGGCGGGTCTGCGCGGCGACGGCTGGAACCTGGGCTTCGTGGTTGAAACCGAGCGCCAGGTGGAAGCCCATCTGGACGAGCACCTGGTCGACCTGCCGGCCGGCGATCTGCGCAGCCGCGCGGTCATCCAGGTGATGAAGGAAGACGAGGCCCGCCATGCGGAGCACGCCGAACAGGCCGGCGCACGCCGCCTGCCGTTCCCGATCCCGGGCGCGATGGCGCTGGCTTCCAGGGTGATGAAGACCATCGCCTACCGCATTTGAAGGGTCGCCCGCACCAACGGTGCGGGCCTACCAGGAGGTGCGGGGGCGACGGTGGGGCCCGACCGTTGGTCGGGCCATCAATCAGTTCGGCGAGACCAGCTTCAGGCCGATCACGCCGGCTACGATCAGGCCCACGCAGGCCAGGCGGGCCGGCGACGCACTGTCGTTGAACAGGTAGATGCCCAGCACCGCCACGCCCATGGCGCCGATGCCGGTCCAGATCGCGTAGGCGGTGCCGACGGGGATGCTCTTCATCGCCTGGCTCATCAGGTACAGGCTGATCAGGGCGGACACCACCGTGGCAACGGTGGGCAGGGGTTTGCTGAAGCCTTCGGAGTACTTCATTCCGAGGGCGAAACCGATCTCGAACAGGCCGGCCAGCAGCAGATAGATCCAGGGCATGGGTGGGGGCTCCTTACCTTTTTGGGAAAAACGAAACGGCCCGGTGTTTTCACACCGGGCCGTGGGTCGGTACATCACCGTGGAACTGTAACGCGTGCGAGGCACTGGTTCCACGGGGCGGGTCGTCCCGCCTGGGCGGCGATGCCTGCGGGCATCGCACATGGGGCTTACTCGGACAGGTTCCGGCCGTGGAACAGCTCTTCGATCTCGCGCTTGAGCAGCGCTTCGATCTTCATGCGTTCCTTGAACGACAGGTTCTTGGCCTTTTCCTCGAACAGGTACTGGTCCAGGTCGAAGTCCTTCAGGTGCATCTTCGTGTGGAAGATGTTTTCCTGGTAGACGTTGACGTCGAACATCTCGTAACGCGACTTGATGTTCTTGGCCAGGAAGTTCTGGATCGAGTTGATCTTGTGATCGATGTAATGCTTCTTGCCCTTCACATCGCGGGTGAAGCCACGGACACGGTAGTCCATGATCACGATGTCCGATTCCAGGCTCTCGATCAGGTAGTTCAGGGCCTTCAGCGGCGAAATGACGCCACAGGTCGCCACGTCGATGTCCGCGCGGAACGTCGCGATGCCTTCCTGCGGATGGGTTTCCGGGTAGGTATGGACAGTGATGTGGCTCTTGTCCATGTGCGCGACCACGGCGTCGGGAATCAGTTCCTTGCCGGCCTGCTTCTTGTCGATCACCGGCTCTTCGGAGATCAGGATGGTCACCGAGGCACCCTGTGGGTCGTAGTCCTGGCGGGCCACGTTCAGGATGTTGGCGCCGATGATCTCGGCGACATCGGTCAAGATTTGAGTCAGCCTGTCGGCGTTGTACTCTTCATCGATGTATTCAATGTAACGCTGACGCTCCTCTTCGGTGCGCGCGTAACACACGTCATAGATGTTGAAGCTCAGCGCCTTGGTGAGGTTGTTGAAACCCTGCAGCCTCAGGCGAGGCAACGGCTTGACCACGGCGGTCGATTCCTGTGTAAGAAGGGAAAGGGGGAATTATGGGGCAAACTGCCCCCGGGGGGAACGTGAAGACGCAAGAGTTCTGGCACACTGTTTGCCCTTAACAATTGCGCTGGTTAAGCTCCGCTATCGACCCCGTGAATCCGTTCATGCGCAGAGGGAGCGCCCCTATCGTGTCAACCGTGCGCCTAGCTAGCAGTCCACTGGCCCTGGATATCGCCACAATCGATCGTTTCCTGGCGCACAGCCACAGGCGGCGATATCCCACCCGTACCGACGTCTTCCGACCCGGTGACCCGGCGGGAACCCTGTATTACGTCATCAGCGGCTCGGTTTCGATCATGGCCGAGGAAGATGACGATCGCGAGCTTGTGCTGGGCTACTTCGGTGCCGGCGAGTTCGTCGGCGAGATGGGCCTGTTCGTCGAATCGGACCGCCGCGAGGTGATCCTGCGGACCCGTACCGCCTGCGAGCTGGCTGAAATCAGCTACGAGCGCCTGCATCAGCTGTTCCTCGGCCCGCTGTCGGCCGACGCCCCGCGCCTGCTGTACGCGCTGGGCCAGCAGATCTCCAAGCGCCTGCTCGACACCAGCCGCAAGGCCAGCCGCCTGGCATTCCTGGACGTTACCGACCGGATCGTGCGCACCCTGCACGACCTGGCGCAGGAACCGGAGGCGATGAGCCATCCGCAGGGCAGCCAGCTGCGCGTCTCCCGCCAGGAGCTGGCACGCCTGGTCGGCTGCTCGCGGGAAATGGCCGGCCGCGTGCTGAAGAAGCTGCAGACCGACGGCCTGCTGCATGCCCGTGGCAAGACCGTGGTGCTGTACGGCACCCGTTGACCGTTGAGCACCCGGTGGGTGCGGACCTTGGTCCGCACTCCTTCGCGCGCTAGGCTCGGGGCATGGAACTGAGCAGCGAATTCTGGTGGTTCATCCTCATCGGCCTGGGCGCACAGCTGGTCGATGGCGCGCTGGGCATGGCGTTCGGCCTGGTGTCTTCGTCGGTGATGCTGAGCATGGGCCTGCCCCCGGCGCAGGTCAGCGCCAGCATCCACACCGCTGAAGTGTTCACCACTGGCGCCTCGGGTGTGTCGCACCTCGCAGCCGGAAATGTCGATAAGCGCCTGTTCCTGCGCCTGGCCCTGCCTGGCGCGGTGGGCGGTGCCGTGGGCGCGTACGTGCTCACGCAGATCCCGGGCGAGATCATCCGGCCACTGATCTACCTGTACCTGCTGGTGCTGGCGATCATCATCCTGGCCCGCGCGGCCGGACGCTGGATGCCCAAGGGCGAGATCCGCCGGGTACCGGTGCTGGGCTTCTTCGCGGGCCTGCTCGACGCCAGCGGTGGCGGCGGCTGGGGGCCGATCGCCACGTCCACCCTGCTCGCCCGGGGTGGCCAGGCGCGCACCACGATCGGCACGGTCAATGCGGCGGAGTTCGTGGTCACGCTGACGGTGTCGGCGACCTTCCTGCTGTCGATGGGGGTGCAGCACCTGCAGATCGTCGCCGGCCTGCTGATCGGCGGCATGATGGCCGCGCCGGTAGCGGCCATCCTGGTCAAGCGGGTGAAGGAGCGCTGGGTGCTGGTGGCCGTCGGCGTGCTGGTGCTGGGGATCAGCCTGTTCCAGATTGGCCACGCGGTGTACGGGCACCTGTACCGCTGAGCGTTTGCCGGCCAGCGGCCGGCACTACCGGGACAGAGAAGCGCCGGCACAACCGCGACGGAGAAGGGTAGTGCCGGCCGCTGGCCGGCAGATCCATCACCGTGCGGCGGGATCAGGCCTTGTCGCCGCCCCGGTCCACGCAACCCCAGTTGAGGATGCGGGTGCCCGCCGGCAGCACGCGGCGGAAGAACGCCACCCGGCCCGGCTTGGGGTTCACCACTACCGGCGCCTTGGCCGCCAGCAGCAGCGGCAGGTCGGCGGTGCTGTCGGAATAGGCGATATCGATGTCGCCGTAGCCGCGCTCGCGCAGCATGCGCATCTTCTCTTCATTGTGGCAGTGGCGGGTCGGGCCGACGCCGCCCAGCCGTGGGCCGACCTCGGTGCCGATCACCGGTACGTCCTGGTGGGCCACGAAAGCCAGGATCGCGCGCGCCAGCTCCGGCGGCGCACCTGTGGCAACCACCACGCGGTCGCCCTTGGCGCGGTGCGCGGCGAACACCTCCAGCGCCTGCGGCAGCAGCTTGGCGCGCATCTGCGCCTGGTTGCGCAGCACATAGGCGTCGATCACCTTGTTGAAGTCACGCGCACGGTGCAGGCCGAAGCTGCCGATCCACACATAGACCGAGATGCCCGCGCGACGGGTCGGCAGCATCGCCACCATCGGCCCGGCGATCGGCGTGACCAGCAGCGCCGCCAGCATGCGCAGCGGGTTGCGCTTGATCAGCGAGGCGAACAGGTGGGTGCCCGAATCGCCGTCGTACAGGGTGTGGTCGAAGTCGAAGACCACCAGCGGCGCATCCTCGCGCGGCGTTGGATAGTGCGTTGTCATGCCGCGAAGAATAGCTGACGCAGGCCCTCGCCCGGCTCTTCCACGCGCATGAAGGCTTCGCCGACGAGGAAGGCATGGATGCCGGCGTCACGCATCAGCGCCACGTCCTGCGGGCCAAGGATGCCGCTCTCGGTGACCAGCAGGCGGTCACGCGGCACCGCGTTCTGCATGTCCAGCGTGGTCTGCAGCGACACTTCGAACGTGCGCAGGTTGCGGTTGTTGATGCCGATCATCGGCGCCGGCACCTGCAGCGCACGCTCCAGCTCGTCGATGTCGTGCACTTCCACCAGCACGTCCATGCCCAGCGACAGCGCCAGTTCGGACAGCGTGGCCAGCTGGGTGTCGTCCAGCGCGGCGACGATCAGCAGGATGCAGTCGGCGCCCAGCACGCGTGCCTCGTACACCTGGTAGGCGTCGATGACGAAGTCCTTGCGCAGCACCGGCAGCGTGCACGCCTCGCGCGCCTGCTGCAGGTAGGCGTCGGCGCCCTGGAAGAAGTCCACGTCGGTCAGCACCGACAGGCAGCTGGCGCCGCCGAACTCGTAGCTGACGGCGATGTCGGCCGGGCGGAAGTCCGGGCGGATGACGCCCTTGGACGGGCTGGCCTTCTTCACCTCGGCGATCACCGCTGGATCGCCGTTGGCCACCGCCGCCTGCAAGGCGCGCACGAAGCCACGTACCGGCGGGGCGCTGGCCACGGCGGCCTGCAGCGCCTCGAGCGGGCGCTGGGCGCGGCGCTGGGCCACTTCTTCGGCCTTGCGGGCCAGGATCGTCTGCAGGATGTCGCTCATCGTCTTCGGTTCGGTGCGGGGGCGGTGAGGACGGCCATTATCGGCCATCGACGGGGTCAGGCTGAACCGCGCGCTCAGGCAACCAGCGCGCGGGTGGTCTCAACATACTGCTGCAGGCGCTGGCGGGCACTGCCGTTGGCGATGGCGGCACGGGCGCGGGCCAGGCCGTCGCCGATGTCGCTGGCCACGCCGGCAACGTACAGCGCGGCGCCGGCATTCAACGCAACGATGTCCAGCGCCGGGCCGGGCTCGTTGTCCAGTACCGCGCGCAGCATCTGGATGGACTGCTCCGGGCTGTCCACGCGCAGGTTGCGGCTGGCCGACATGGCGATGCCGAAGTCCTCCGGGTGGATCTCGAACTCGCGCACCTTGCCGTCGCGCAGTTCGCCCACCAGCGTGCCGGCACCCAGCGAGATCTCGTCCATGTTGTCGCGGCCCCAGACCACCATGGCGCGCTCGGTGCCCAGCTCGCGCAGCACGCGGGCCTGGATGCCCACCAGATCGGGATGGAACACGCCCATCAGCACCGACGGCGCGCTGGCCGGATTGGTCAGCGGGCCGAGGATGTTGAAGATGGTGCGCACGCCCATCTCGCGGCGTACCGGCGCAACGACCTTCATCGAAGGATGGTGGATCGGCGCGAACATGAAGCCGATGCCGGTCTGCTCGATGGCCGCGGCCACCTGATCCGGCTGCAGTTCGATCACCGCGCCCAGCGCTTCCAGCGCATCGGCACTGCCGGACTTGGACGACACGCTGCGATTGCCATGCTTGGCCACGCGCGCACCGGCGGCAGCGGCCACGAACATCGAGCAGGTGGAGATGTTGAAGGTGTGCGAGCCATCGCCACCGGTACCGACGATATCAACCAGGTTGGAGGTATCGGCCACCGGCACTGGCCGGGCGAATTCACGCATCACGGTGGCCGCCGCGGCGATCTCGTCCACGGTCTCCTTCTTCACGCGCAGCCCGGTCAGGATCGCCGCGGTCATCATCGGCGAGACGTCGCCGCGCATGATCTGCCGCATCAGGTCGACCATTTCGTCGAAAAAGATTTCGCGGTGTTCGATGGTGCGATGCAGGGCTTCCTGGGGGGAGAAGCTCATGGGAATGCTCCTTGGATCAGGCCGCCGGACGCTGCAGGAAATTGCGCAGCAGGGCGTGGCCGTGTTCGGTGAGGATGGATTCGGGATGGAACTGCACGCCTTCCACCGGGAACTGGCGGTGGCGCAGGCCCATGATTTCTTCGATCGAGCCGTCGTCGTTCTCGGTCCAGGCGGTCACTTCCAGCACATCGGGCAGGCTGTTCTTGTCCACCACCAGCGAGTGGTAGCGGGTGGCCTGGTAGCGGTCCGGCAGGCCGGCGAACACGCCCTTGCCTTCATGGCGGATCGGCGAGGTCTTGCCGTGCATGATGTTGCCGGCACGGATGACCGTGCCGCCGTAGACCTGGCCGATGCCCTGGTGGCCCAGGCAAACGCCGAGGATCGGCGTGGTCGGGCCCAGGCGCTGGATCAGCTCCAGCGACACGCCCGCTTCGTTGGGCGTGCACGGGCCGGGCGAAATGACGATGCGCTCGGGCTTCTGCGCGGCGATCTCGTCCACGCTCATCGCATCGTTGCGCACCACCTTCACCTCGGCGCCCAGCGTCTGCAGGTACTGCACGAGGTTGTAGGTGAAGCTGTCGTAGTTGTCGATCATCCACAACATGGTCAGGTTCCGTCGCTTATCAGGAAAATGGCGTACACGTTTTCGGTGTAGGTGATGGGGCCGGCTTCAATGGATTCGGGCTCAGCGGGCGCGGGCGCGGGCGCGGAGGCGGGCGCGTAGCTGCCGGTCACCGAGATCCTGTCGAGGTCCCCGCCGTCCTCGCCCTGCTGCGGCCATTGCCCGGCCCGGATGCCGTAGGCGAAGTCCGGCGCCACATCGGAGATGCTGTACAGGCCACGCACTCTTGTTCCATAGGCCTTGGCCAGGCCCTGCGCGGACTCGCGGGTCTGGGCCGCTGCCTCGCCCTTGAGTTCGCGGCGCAGCGCCACTTCGCCCGAATAGGTCGGCGCCAGGCTGCTCACCTGTACGTTCTCGTTGGCCTTCAACGCCCCCAGCACATCCTGCATCGCCTTCACGCTGGCGAAGCTGGCACGCAGCTGGCGCGATACGCGGGTACCGATGAAGACCTGCCGGTTCTGCTCATAGCGCGTGGCCGGGCCGATCCGCAGGTTGTCCGCGCGCACGCTGCCCTCCACCGCCTTGTGCTGCTTGAACAGTGCCAGCACGCGGGCAACGTTGTCCTGCACGCGGCGGCGTGCGGCGTCGGCGTCCATGTCGGTCTCTTCGATGTTCAACTGCAGGCCGAACCGATCCGGCATCACCGTGCGGCTGCCCTGCCCCTTCACCAGCAGGTGCGGCTGCGAGGGAATCGTGTTGGCCTGCGCCCACGCAGACGGGGCCATCGTGGCCAGCAGTGACGACCACAGCAATGCGCTCAGCAGCTTCATGCGGTACTCCTCGTCTTGAATGGGAACAGCGGAAGGTGCCGCGGCGCAGGCCACGGCACGGGAAGGATCACAGGCCCTTGGCGGCCTGGGCGACGGCGCGGAACAGCGCGCGGCCCTTGTTCATCGTTTCGTCCCATTCCTTGTCCGGGTCCGAGTCGTAGACGATGCCGGCACCGGCCTGCACATACAGGCGACCATCCTTGATCACCGCGGTGCGGATCGCGATCGCGGTATCGGCATCGCCGTGCCAGCCGATGTAGCCGATGCTGCCGGCGTAGACATTGCGCTTGATCGGTTCCAGCTCGCGGATCACTTCCAGCGCGCGGATCTTCGGCGCGCCGCTGACCGTGCCGGCCGGGAAGGTGGCACGCAGCACGTCGGCATAGCTCAGGCCCGGCTGCAGCTGCCCGGTCACTTCGCTGACGATGTGCATCACGTGGCTGTAGCGTTCGATCACGAACTGCTCGCCCACCTCCACGGTACCTGCCTTCGAGACGCGGCCGGCATCGTTGCGGCCGAGGTCGATCAGCATCAGGTGCTCGGCGCGTTCCTTCGGATCGGCCAGCAGCTCGGCTTCCAGCGCCAGGTCCAGCTCGGGCGTGGCGCCACGCGGGCGGGTGCCGGCGATCGGGCGCACGGTGACTTCGCCATCCTGAAGGCGTACCAGGATTTCCGGCGATGAACCGACCACCTGCAGGTCGCCGACATCCAGGAAGTACATGTACGGCGACGGGTTCAGTGCACGCAACGCGCGGTACACATCCACCGGGCGCGCCTTGAACGGCACGCTCAGGCGCTGGCTGAGCACCACCTGGAAGATGTCGCCGGCGCGGATGTATTCCTTGCTGCGCTGGACCGCATCGACGAACCCTTCGCGGGTGAAACCGGAGACGAAATCCGATTCGTCCAGCACGTCGCTGTTGAGCGGCGCCGGATAGCCGGCGCCCGGTGCACGCAGCTTGGCAGTCAGTGCATCCAGGCGCGCCTGGGCCTGCTCGAAGGCGCCCTCGACGCGCGGGTCGGCGTGCACGATCAGGTACAGCCGGCCCTTGAGATTGTCGAACACCGCCAGCTCGTTGGAGTCCAGCAGCAGGATGTCCGGCGTGCCCAGCTCATCGCGGCCGGCCGGCGGGGCCAGGCGCGGCTCGATGTAGCCGATGCACTCGAAACCGAACCAGCCGACCAGGCCACCGGTGAAGCCCGGCAGGCCTTCCAGCTTCGGCACCGAGTGGGCGCTGCGCAGCGCCTCGACCTCGGCGAACGGGTCGGCCACTTCGCGGGTGTCCACCACCTGGCCGTCTTCGCGCACGGTCAGCGTGTGGCCATGGAAGGCGTACACGCGACGCGCCGGCAGGCCGATGATCGAGTAACGACCAAAGCGCTCGCCGCCTTCGACGGATTCAAACAGGTAGGTATTGGGGCCGTCGGCGAGCTTCAGATAGACCGAAAGCGGCGTGTCCAGGTCGGACAGCACTTCACGGACGACGGGAATATGGGTGTGGCCTTCAGCGGCCTGCTGCTGAAACTGAGCGTGCGAGTTCAAGACGACTTTCCTTCCGGGACACAGCGTTATGGGGGCGGACGACGGCAACGGGCCACCATCGCCACCAACGGCGTGCGGAAGAAAGGGTATGCGGGGTCGTCAGGCTGGACACCCCCTGACTGTATCGCAGCCGGGGCGGGAGGGGAACCCTGGGAAACTGAACCACGGGACGGGCGGGGCCGGCCACGGGAACCAACGACGCGGACCGGTAGAGTCGACTGTTGGTCGACTTGCGCGCGTAGCGCGGGGTTTTACGCCGTCGGAACGAAGAGCAGTCGACCAACAGTCGACCCTACCCCTACCCGGCCAGCAACGGGCATCCGGTCGGCAGGTGCATCCGCACCCTGCCCGGCACGCACGCGATGCGGAACTGGCGGGCCTGGACTGGTTCGCCGTCCAGGTTGAGGGTCAACGGGCGCTCGGACTCCACCTGCAGCCACGGCAGCCGCGCGCGCGTGGCCAGCTGTTCGAGCGCCGCCTGGGTGCCCGACTTCAGCATCTGGCCGAGCGTGGCGGTGACCTCACCTTCCAGTTCCGGAAGCACGGTGACATCCAGCAGCCCATCGTCGATCACGGCCTGCGGGCACAACTGCTGGCCACCGCCGGCCTGCCGGCCATTGCCGATGCCCAGGGCGATGAAGTCGCCTTCCCACGCGAAATCCGGGCCGGACAGCCGCGCGGTGATCGGCTCGATGCGGCCCAGCTTGGCGATGCCGGTGATCACATAGGCCAGCCCGCCCAGCATCTTCTTCAGGCCGGCATCGGTCTCCACCGTCACCTGCGTGCCGAAGCCGCCACTGGCGAGGTTGGCGCACCACCAGGGCGTGCCATCGGCGTCCACGCGCAGCAGATCGATGGCACGCGGCGTGGCTTGTCCGATCAACGCAAACGCGCCCTCAGGCTCGGTCGGAATACCCGCAGCCGTGGCGAAATCGTTGGCGGTCCCCATCGGGATCAGCGCCAGCGAGGGCAGCGCATCCGCCGCTTCCTCACGATGCGCCAGGGTTTCGGCCACCGCGCTGAGCGTGCCATCGCCACCGGCGGCAACGATCACGTCCACGCCATGATCGATGGCCTCGGCCACGTAGCGTTCGGCGTCACCGTCCTCCCAGGTCACCCGCACGTCCAGCTGCACGCCCTGTCCGCGCCAGTGGCCGACGGCATCGCGCAGCTCCTCGTTGCCAGCGGATTTGCCATTGAGGATCAGGCGCCAGCGCGGGGTGGTCATGCGGTACTTCCAGGAGGGGGTGGCACAGGCTAGCAATGCGCTGTTTGCCCGCGGTGAATGTCACGCAGGTGTCATTCAGTTGCTGGAGAATGGAAGGCCATAGCAGGGACGATGGATGGAGGCAGGATCAGCCTCCCACGCATGCAGCGAGGCCACGCCAGTGATTGGCGTGGCTTTTTTTTTGGGGGGGTACGCAGGGAGTGCGAACCAAGGTTCGCACCCACCGGGTTGCGGTACGCAGCCACCACACGCCTCACCCGTTGGCGAAATCGTGCAGCGCCTGGCCCTGCAACCGGTACACGGTCCACTCGTCCTGCGGCCTGGCACCGGCAGCGGTGTAGAACTCGATGGCCGGGGTGTTCCAGTCCAGCACCGACCATTCGAAACGGCCGCAGCCCTCGGCCACGGCCTGGCGCGCGATGTACTTCAGCAGTGCCTTGCCGGCGCCCGCACCGCGCTTTTCCTGGCTGACGTAGAGGTCTTCCAGGTAGATGCCCTTGCGGCCCAGCCAGGTGGAATAGTTGTAGAAATACACCGCATAGCCGATGGCCTCGCCGTCGGCTTCGCAGATCAACGCGCGCGCCGTGGCATCGGCGCCGAACAGGCTCTCGGCGATGCCGATCTCATCGGTCTGCACCGAATGCTCGGCCTTCTCGTAGATGGCCAGCTCGCGGATGAAATGCAGGATCAGTCCCGCATCGGCGACGGTGGCCGGGCGGATGTTCAACACGGCCACCGTACTCATGGCTCAGCCCCGTGCCGCAGCGACGTTGGCGCGCATCTGCGCGATCACATCCTGGTAGCTGGTCCTGGCGTTGAAGATGGCCGAACCGGCGACGAAGGTGTCGGCGCCGGCAGCGGCGATCTCGCCGATGTTGTCGGCCTTCACGCCGCCATCGATCTCCAGGCGGATGTCCTTGCCGCTGGCATCGATCATCTTGCGCACCACGCGCAGCTTGTCCAGCGCCGAGGGGATGAAGGCCTGGCCGCCGAAGCCCGGGTTGACCGACATCAGCAGCACCAGGTCCAGGTCATCCAGCACCCAGTCGAGGATGTCCACCGGAGTGGCCGGATTGAGCACGATGCCCGGCTTGCAGCCCAGCGAGCGGATCAGCTGGATGGTGCGGTGCACGTGGCGGCTCGCCTCCGGGTGGAAGCTGATGTAGGTGGCACCGGCCTCGGCGAAGTCCGGGATGATGCGATCCACCGGCTCGACCATCAGGTGCACGTCGATCGGCGCGGTGACGCCGTGCTTGCGCAGCGCCTGGCAGACCATCGGGCCGATGGTCAGGTTCGGCACGTAGTGGTTGTCCATCACGTCGAAGTGGACCCAGTCCGCGCCAGCGGCGAGGACGTTGTCGACTTCCTCGCCGAGGCGGGCGAAGTTGGCGGACAGGATGGAGGGGGCGATGAGGCAGTTGGACATGGCCGGGGCCTTCGGAACGGGGAAAAGGTTCTCCCGCCCGCAGGCGGGACTCTGGAATCAGCGCTTGCGCAGGGTCTTGATGCGGTCGTAGGCGGCATTGATCCGCCGCGACTTCTGCTCGGCCTGCTGCTGCAGCTCGGGGGCGGCACCGCCCAGCTTGTCGGGGTGGTACTGCGAGATCAGCTTGCGGTAGGCGCGCTCGACCTCGGCATCGGTGGCCTCGGAGGTCAGCCCCAGCTCCCGGTACGGGTTCTCCTTGTTCAGGCGGAACCAGTCCGAATCGAAGGCGTGGCCGATCAACAGGCCGACCACCGCGCCGAACAGCGGATTGGGCCGGAACAGCAGGGCGCCGGCGATGAATCCGAGCAGTTTTCCGTACCAGCGCATGGCGCTCCGGGGTCGACCGACGAAATGGACGCTCATTTTACGTCACAGCGGGCCCGGACCGCTTTACACTAGGCCGCCCGCTGGTCAGCGGGCCCGCCGGGTCCGTTGGGCAGCAGCCGTATCGACAACGCCCCAGGAGTGCCCGTGCCAACCACGCTGTTGCAATCCGATCTCCCCGGCCTGCCCTTGCGCCATCGCGGCAAGGTGCGTGATGTGTTCGATATCCCGCGCGAGCGGCTGCCAGCCGGAACCCCGCCGGGCGAGTACCTGCTGATGGTCGCCACCGATCGCCTGTCGGCGTTCGACGTGGTGCTGCCTGACCCGATTCCGGGCAAGGGCGAGATGCTCTGCCAGGTCTCCAACTTCTGGTTCGCCAAGACCGCGCACCTGATGCCCAACCACCTGACCGGCATCGACGTGGCCAGCGTGCTGCCCGAAGGCGTGGACCCAGCCCTGTACGCCAAGCGTGCGGTGGTCACCCGCAAGCTGAAGCCGGTGCCGGTGGAAGCGATCGCCCGCGGCTACCTGATCGGCAGCGGCTGGAAGGACTACCAGCGCACCGGCAAGGTCAGCGGCATTGACCTGCCCGATGGCCTGCGCCAGGCCGAGCAGTTGCCGGAGCCGATCTTCACCCCCTCGACCAAGGCCGCCGTCGGCGACCATGACGAGAACATCGATTTCGATGCGATGGTGAAGCAGGTCGGTGCGGAACTGGCCGAGCGCGTGCGCGACGCCACCCTGCGCATCTACAAGTTCGCGGCCGATTACGCCCGCGAGCGCGGCATCATCCTGGCCGATACCAAGTTCGAGTTCGGTACCGACGCCGATGGCCGCCTGTACATCATGGACGAGATGCTGACGCCGGATTCCTCCCGTTACTGGCCGGCCGACGAATACGAAGTGGGCACCAGCCCGCCGAGCTACGACAAGCAGTTCGTGCGCGATTACCTGGAGACGCTGGACTGGGGCAAGACCGCCCCGGGCCCGAGCATCCCGGCCGAGATCATCGAGCGCACCCGCGCCAAGTACGCCGAGGCGCTGCAGCGCCTGGCCGGGATCAGCGTCGACTGATCCCCCCGCGTCCCCCCGGCCGGAAAGGCGGGGGGCGCTCTGATCGCGGTAGTGCCGGCCGCTGGCCGGCAACCTCGCGAACTCGGCTATGCTCTGGAGTGCCGGCCAGCGGCCGGCACTACCGTTGCCCGAGGAAGCGACGCAGCATGCAGACATCCACCCAGCTTGCGCGGCCGATCGACCGCTATTTCGCCAGCTACTCCGACGACCACCGCAATGTGATCAACCAGCGCATCCACGTGGTGGCGGTCCCGGCGATCCTGTGGTCGGTGGTGGCCCTGCTGTGGTGCCTGCCGCCGCTGATCACCTGGTTCCAGTACGGCATCTGGTCGGCGTTGGCGATGTTCAGCGCGTGGTGCTTCTACAACAAGCTGTCGCGCCCGCTGGGCATCGGCATGCTCATCCAGTTCTTCGTGTTCGGCTGCCTGTGCCGGCTGCTGGAGGCCGAGATCGGCCTGCAGGCCCTGCGCTGGCTGGCGGTGGGCGTGTTCGTGGTGGCCTGGATCGCGCAATTCATCGGCCACAAATTCGAGGGCCGCAAGCCCAGCTTCCTGACCGACCTGACCTACCTGCTGATCGGCCCGGCCTGGGTGATGGCCAAGTTCTACCGCAAGCTGGACTGGCGCTACTGACCTGGCGGCGGCCGACAGCGGCCGTCGTTTCCTGAACGGGCGGATTCCGTCACCCGTAGTCCACGGGAGCCCTGCCAGCCTGCGCCGGTGATCCGCTCCCCATTGCCCGCCCGTCGACGGCAGCCCCTGTGCGACAGGGCCTGCGGTCTCCCTGCGTGGGCGTAGGGTGTCCCCCGAGCGCAGCCAGGGAAGGGATGCAGGAATGTGATGTTGCATCGCAGAAAAAATGAATCAGCGAACGTTACATGCAATTGATCGCTGTTCGATGGGTTTCGGCGACATTTCGCAGCCTGTTATCCTCCCTGACCTGCTCGTGAATCATGGATTCCCTGCATGCTCCCCAGCCTGCCCCTGCTGCTGGCCCTGCCGTTCCTGATGGCAGCGGCTGTTGCGGCCTTCCCCCGTAGTTCGCGCTCGACTGCTGCCTGGCTGGCGGCGCTGGCGCCGTTGGGCGGGCTGGCCATCCTCGGCTGGCTGACCCCGTCGGTGCTCGATGGCCAGGTGGTCCGCACCCTGGTGCCCTGGCTGCCGCAGATCGGGCTGGACTTCACCCTGCGACTGGACGGGCTGGCCTGGATGTTCGCCGGGCTGGTGCTCGGCATCGGCGCGCTGGTGGTGCTGTATGCGCGCTACTACCTGAGCCCGCAGGACAACGCGCACCGCTTCTACTGCTACCTGCTGCTGTTCATGGGCGCCATGCTGGGCATGGTGCTGTCGGGCAACCTGCTGTTGCTGATGATCTTCTGGGAAATGACCAGCATCAGTTCGTTCCTGCTGATCGGCTTCTGGTCGCACCGCCAGGACGCCCGCGAAGGCGCACGCATGGCGCTGGTGATCACCGGTGGCGGTGGCCTGGCCCTGCTCGGTGGCGTGCTGCTGATCGGCCGCATCGTCGGCAGCTTCGACCTGGACATGGTGCTGGCCGCTGGCGAGCAGATCCGCGCCAGCGCGCTGTACCCCTACGCCCTCTTCCTGGTACTGGCCGGCATCTTCACCAAGAGCGCGCAGTTCCCGTTCCACTTCTGGCTGCCGCACGCGATGGCGGCGCCGACCCCGGTCTCGGCCTACCTGCACTCGGCCACCATGGTGAAGGCCGGCGTGTTCCTGCTGGCGCGCCTGCATCCGGCACTGGCCGGCAGCGACCTGTTCTTCTACACGGTCAGCGGCATCGGCGCACTGACCCTGCTGATCGGCGCCTGGAATGCGATCTTCCAGCATGACCTGAAGGGCCTGCTGGCGTACTCGACCATTTCCCACCTGGGCCTGATCACCCTGCTGTTCGGCCTTTCCACGCCGATGGCGGTGGTGGCCGGCGTGTTCCACATCCTCAACCACGCCACCTTCAAGGCCTCGCTGTTCATGGCCGCCGGCATCATCGACCACGAGACCGGTACCCGAGACATGCGCAAGCTGGGAGGCCTGCGCAGGCTGATGCCGTTCACCAGCGCGCTGGCGATCATCGCCTCGCTGGCGATGGCTGGCATCCCCCTGCTCAATGGCTTCCTGTCCAAGGAAATGCTGTTCGCCGAAGCGATCACGGCCGGCGGCCCGGGAATCATGCGCACGGCGGTGTCGATCGCAGCGTTGCTGGCGGGCGTATTCGGGGTGGCGTACAGCCTGCGCTTCGTGCACGACACCTTCTTCGGCCCCGGCCCGCACGACCTGGACCGCGTGCCCCACGAACCGCCGCGCTGGATGAAGGTGCCGGTGGAACTGCTGGTGGTGATCTGCGTGGCGGTGGGCGTGGCACCGGCACTGACCGTAGCGCCGGTGCTGCACGCCGCTGCGGCCTCGATCCTCGGCGACGCCATGCCCGAGTACAGCCTGGCGGTATGGCACGGCTTCAACCTGCCGCTGGCGATGAGCGCGATCGGCGTGATCGGCGGCGTGGCGCTGTACTTCGGCCTGCGCAAGCTGATCAACCTGCACGCCGTGACCAACGTCAGCACTGGCCGCAATGTGTTCCATGCGCAGCTGGACGCGATCTCCGCACTGGCCATGCGCCTGACCAACGGCATCGCCAACGGCAGCCTTCAGCGCATGCTGCTGGGCCTGGTGCTGGTGGCGATCGTGGCCGCCGCCGCGCCGTTCGTGGCCAACCCCGCCTCGCCGAACTGGACCAGGCCGCAGCCGATCCCGCTGCTGGGCTGGGCGCTGTGGCTGGTGATGATGGCCTGCGCGGTGGCTACCCTGCGTATCTACAAGCAGCGCCTGCTGGCGGTGCTGCTGGTCGGCGGCGTCGGCCTGATGGTGGCGCTGACCTTCGTGTTCCTGTCCGCGCCGGACCTGGCCCTGACCCAGCTGCTGGTGGAGATGGTGACCCTGGTGCTGATGCTGCTGGGCATGAACTACCTGCCTGCGCAGTCCGGGCCGGAGCGGCCGCGCTGGCGCAAGCGCCGTGACGCGGTGATCGCGATCATCGCCGGTGCCGGACTTGGCGCCTTGGCCTATTCCGCGATGACCCTGCCGCCGAACACCATGGCCGGCGAGCTGCTCGCCCGTGCCCTGCCCGAGGCCTATGGCCAGAACGTGGTCAACGTGATCCTGGTCGACTTCCGCGGCTTCGATACCTTCGGCGAGATCACCGTGTTCGGCATCGCCGCGCTGGTGGTGCATGCCCTGCTGCGGCGCACGCGGATGGCGCCGGAGCAGATCATGCCCGGCCCGCCGATCAAGCTGCCGGTGCCGGCCGACCTGGCCCAGATCATGTTCCCGCTGACCCTGACCGTGTCGATCTTCCTGTTCCTGCGCGGCCACAACGCGCCGGGTGGCGGCTTCATCGCCGGCCTGGTGCTGGCGGTGCCGCTGCTGATCCAGTACGTGATCCAAGGCACTGCGTCGGTGGAGTCGCGCTTCGGCTTCGACTACATCCGCTGCATCGGCATGGGCCTGCTGATCGCCCTGCTCAGCGGCAGCGCGTCGATGCTGTTCGGCGTGCCGTTCCTGACCAGCGGCCACCTCGACCTGCACCTGCCGCTGATCGGCGACGTGCCGCTGGCCAGTGCGATTGGTTTTGACATCGGCGTCTATCTGGTGGTGTTCGGCGGTGCCATGCTGATGCTGTCGATGATGGGCACGATCAAGCCATCGCGTACCCGTACCGCCCGCAAGGGTGAGATCGACCTGCAACGCCGCTCGGCACGCACCGGGGAGATGCACTGATGGAACTGGCCCTGGCTACCGCGATCGGCGTGCTGACCGCCATCGGCATCTACCTGCTGCTGCGTGCGCGCAGCTTCGACGTGATCCTCGGCATGACCTTCCTGTCCTACGCCACCAACCTGCTGATCTTCGCCGGTGGCCGCGTGGTGCTGGGCAAGGCGCCGGTACTGCAGGAAGGCGTGGACAGCCACCTGGGCAACTACACCGACCCGCTGCCGCAGGCACTGGTGCTGACCGCGATCGTGATCGCCTTCGCGATGACCGCAGTGAGCATCGTGCTGGCCATGCGCAGCCGCAGCGACAACCACAGCGACCATGTGGACGCCCACGAGCCCGACGACGACCTGCAGGATGAGAGCGCCTCGCCGCGCCAGGGCGAGGACCGCGCATGAACCATCTGGTGATCCTGCCGATCCTGATTCCGCTGCTCGGCGCCGCGCTGTCGCTGTTCGTCGAACACCGCCGCTACGGCCCCAGGGTGCAGCGCGCGGTGGCCTGGACCGCACTGTCGGCGCTGGCGCTGGCGGTGGGCCTGCTGTTCGCGTCGACCGCGGGCGGTGATATCAACGTCTACCTGCTGGGCGACTGGCCGTCGCGGCTGGGAATCGCGCTGGTGGCCGACCGGCTTTCGGCGTGGATGCTGCTGACCACCCTGCTGCTGGCCATTCCCTGCCTGCTGCACGCCTGCTCGGGCTGGGACCGCCGCGCACCGCACTTCCATGCGCTGTTCCAGTTCCAGCTGGTCGGCCTCAACGGTGCGTTCCTGACCGGCGACATCTTCAACCTGTTCGTGTTCTTCGAGGTGATGCTGATCGCTTCCTACGGCCTGCTGCTCAGTGGTGGCCGTGGCCTGCGCATGCGCATCGGCCTGCACTACGTGGTGTTCAACGTCACCGCCTCGACCCTGTTCCTGATCGCGCTGGGCCTGCTGTACGCCACGCTGGGTTCGCTGAACATGGCCGAGCTGTCGCAGCGCATCGCCGAGGTACCGCCGGCGCAGCTGACCCTGGTGAAGGCGACGATGGGCCTGTTGCTGCTGGTGTTCTGCGCCAAGGCCGCCCTGATGCCGCTGTACCTGTGGCTGCCGGAAGCCTATTCGCGCGCACCGGCGGCGGTGGCTGCGCTGTTCGCGATCATGACCAAGGTCGGCCTGTACTCGGTGCTGCGCATCCAGATGCTGTGGTTCGGCGACGATGCCGGCGCGATGGCCGGCTACGGCCGTGACTGGCTGCTGTGGGCCGGTGTGGCGACGCTGGTGCTGGGCGGCTTGGGCGCCCTCGCCGCGACCCGCCTGCGCGTGCTGATCTCCTACCTGGTCATCGTGTCGGCAGCCACGCTGTTCATCGCCTTCTCGGTGGGCACGCCGCAGGTGCTGTCGGCCGGCCTGTACTACCTGCCGCACAGCAGCTTCGTCGCCGCCGCGCTGTTCCTGATCGCCGACCTGATCCGCCGTCGTCGCGGCGGTGCCAGCGACCGCAAGGAAGTGGTCGCGCCGATGCCGGGCAAGGAGACACCCGCCGTGCTGTTCCTGATCGGCGCGGTGTCGGTGGCCGGCCTGCCACCGCTGTCCGGTTTCCTGGCCAAGGCCGCACTGCTGGCCGGCATGCCGGCGCAGTACACCGCTCCGGTCTGGACCGCGGTGCTGGTCAGCAGCCTGCTGGTGATCATGGGCCTGACCCGCGGCGGCATCCGCCTGTTCTGGCGCGTGCCGCCTGTCGATCCGGAGGCACCGAAGCCGCGCAAGGCTTCTCTGCGCCGGGTGGAGCTGTACGCCGCGTGCATCCTGCTGGCCTACGGTATCGCCATGACCCTGGCCGCTGCACCGTTGATGCGCTACACCGACGCCACCGCCGCACAGCTGCTGCAACCCAGCGAGTACGTGCAGCAGCTGCGCGCGACCGCACCGGAGATCCGCCAGCCATGACCGCCCAGCGCTCCCTGTTCCGTCGCCTGATTCCCTCGCCAATGCTCAGCATCATGGTGGTGGCGTTCTGGCTGCTGATGTCCGACAGCTTCACCCTCGGCCAGATCGTGCTGGGGCTGGTGCTGGGCGTGGTGGTGCCGCTGTTCGCCGCACGCCTGGACCGCGAGTTCGCGCGCATCGGCACGTTGCGGCCGCTGCCCAAGCTGGTGTGCGTGACCCTGTGGGACATCCTGATGTCCAACATCCGCGTGGCCCTGCAGGTGCTGGGCCCGGAGAAGAAGATTCACCCCGGTTTCATCTGGCTGCCGCTGGACATCGCCAACATCCACGGCATCGCGGCGCTGACCAGCATGATCACGCTGACCCCGGGCACGGTCTCGGCCGCGCTCAGCGACGACCGCAAGTTCCTGCTGGTGCACGTGCTGCACCTGGAGGACCCACAGGACCTGATCGATACGATCAAGCGCCGCTACGAGGCGCCGTTGATGGAGATCTTCCCATGACTGGATTCCAGATCATCCAGACCACGCTGGTGGTGTGCATGCACGTGGTCGGCCTGGCCATGCTGCTGGCCACCTGGCGCCTGCTGCGCGGACCGACCGTGCCTGACCGCATCCTCGCACTGGACACGTTGTCGGTGACCGCCATTGCCGAGCTGATGCTGTTCGGCATGTACCTCAACTCCGCGATCTACTTCGAAGCCGCACTGGTCATCGCCATGCTCGGCTTCGGCAGCACCGTGGTGCTGAGCAAGTTCGTGCTGCGCCGGGACATCGTCGAATGATCACCGCGATCCAGATCGGCCTGTCGATCCTGCTGCTGTTCGGCTGCTTCTTCATCCTGGTCGGCGCACTGGGGCTGGTGAAGCTGTCCACGTTCTTCAAGCGCCTGCACGCGCCGACCAAGGCCAGCACGCTGGGCGTGGGCTGCGTGCTGGTGTGCTCGGTCTGCTACCACATCTTCCTGGGCCAGGACCCGCAGCCGCGCGAGCTGCTGATCACCGTATTCCTGTTCATCACCGCGCCGATCAGCGCCCACATGATGGCCAAGGCGGCGCTGTCGCTGCTGATGGAAACCCGTCCCAGCCTGCCGGGCAACGAGCCGGCTGCCGAGGAACAGCTTCCGCCGCCGGAACCGGCGCGGGAAGAGGAAGCCACGCAGAACCGGTAGTGCCGGCCGCTGGCCGGCAGTGGCAAGGGTTCCGTCAGAGGCAGTGAGGTTGCCGGCCAGCGGCCGGCACTACCTCATGCCGCGCCGACCAGCAGCAGCTCCAGCACGAACCAGCCGGCGAACGCGACCAGCAGGATTCCGCCCTCACTGCGGCTGATCTTCAGATCGCCACGCAGCATCGGGTACAGCACCAGGGCGAACGCCAGCAGTGCCGGCAGTTCCAGGCGCACGAACGAGGCCGGCAACGCCAACGGCTGCAACACCGCCATCGCCCCGATCACCAGCAGCAGGTTGACCACGCTGGAGCCCAGCACGTGGCCAAGCACCATGTCGCCGTGGCCGCGACGCGCGGCAGCAATTGCGGTTGCCACCTCCGGCAGTGCGGTGCCGATCGCCACCGGCAGCAGGCCGACCAGCAGCGGTGTCCAGCCCAGCGCGGCACCGAAGTCAGCGGCGGCGCCCACGACCAGGCGCGCGCCCCAGTACAGCGTCAGCGCTGCGATCAGCACCCGCAGCACGTTCAACGGCAGGCTGGTGCGGCTCAGGGCGGACTCGGCGATGGCCGCCTGCACCTCGGCACGCTCAACGCGGCCGCGGCGCAGCAGCAGCACCTGCATGACGATGAAGCCTGCCACCAGCACGCCGCCTTCCCAGCGCGCCAGGCGACCATCCAGCCCGAACAGGACCAGCAGCACGCCGGCCACCAGCAGCGACCACCACAGCACCGTCTGCAGGCGCGCGCGCAGCAACAGGGGCGCGGCGATGGCTGCCACCGCCAGGGTGAAGCCCAGGTTGACGATGCTGCTGCCCACGGCATTGCCCAGTGCCAGCTCCGGTTGGCCGACCGCCAGCGCGCGCGCATTGACCGCCAGTTCCGGCAACGAGGTGGTCACCCCGAGCAGCAGCAGCCCGGCAGTGAACGGGCTGGCCCCGAAGCGCTGGGCCAGGCCGGACACGGCCTTGACGATGGAATCCCCGCCCAGCGCCAGCAACAGCAGGCCGAGCAGGAACCAGGCAATGGCAATGGCGATCATCGAGCACTCCCCAGCAGTGGTGGCGCGATTCTACGCTTGGCCCGAGCGCATGGCTGGGCGGTGGATCAAGGATCAGCCACAGCCTTCGGCGTAATCGACCTGCGGGGTCTGGCCGACGCGCCAGGCGCTGACCCGACCATCGGCGCCGAGCGCGAAGTCGATGACCGCCCCGCCTTCCTGCGCCGGCCGCACGCGCAGGTGCTGCGCTTTCTCGTCGTACTTGTCAGGACCGACGTCCGCGCGCTCTGGGTACAGCACCTGCAGCTCGCCCAGGGTCATGCCGACCTTGCCGCCGCCCGGAGCGACGATCGCCGCACTGCGCACGTCATAGCGCACCAGCTTGCGTGCCTCGATCATCAGGCGAGGGTCTTCGGCGCCCTGCGGACGCAGGAAGTAGCAGCCGTCGTTGCTGTCGTCGGCCGGCAGGGGCTTGCCATTGGCGTCGGTGCCCAGTCCCTGCAGCGGCGTGCCGAAGCCGCTGCGGACCTCGGCGATGCCGGCGCCCAGCGTGACGCCGCCGAAGCCGTCCAGGCGCGCTGGACTGTCCTTGCGGAGGTCGTTGGCCGGGCGGGCGGCCAGGTCGGGATCCGCCGACTGCGCGGGCCCGGTCGCCGAGGCGGTTTCGGCCGGAGTGTCGCTGCCACTGCCGGCCGCCCCCTGCTTGTCGGGGCCAGCACTGCAGGCGGTGAGCGAAAGGAGCAACAGACCAGCAAGCGGAAGGTGCTTCATCGGTGCGGTTCCCTGGCACGAAGATGGCTGCACGCTAGCCCATCCCGTGTGCAGGCGCTGCATTGTCATCGCGGTTTCATCGCCTTCGTTCAGGCTCGGCGTGCACCGACTTGGCTGTCCCTTCCATGCAACCGCGCAAGACCGAACTCGCCCGAACCGCGCTGCAGGCCCATCGCGCGCCGCTGGACATGCGCCAGCGCCGGCTGCTGATCCTGTGCGACGGCCAGCGCAGCATCGCCGATCTGACCGGCCTGCTCGGCCAGGACGCGCCCGCCATGGTCATCCAGCTGGTGCAGGCCGGCTACCTGAGCACCGGTACCGGCGCCACAGCCGCACCGCCACCACCCGCAGACGCGGCAGCACCGGCACCCACCACGCCGGCGGCGGCACCGGCTGCACCCGCAACCGGCAGCGAGCGCCGCCGCTCGCTGGTGGCCGCGCGCATCTATGTACTGGGCATCCTGGAAATGCAGCGCCACCCGCAGGCGGCGGCGCTGTTCCGCGACCTGCAGCAGGCGCGCGCCGAAAGTGAAGTACTGCAGGTGCTGCACTCGGCGATGCAGATGCTGCCCGGGCTGACCTCGGAGGGTTATTGCCAGCGTGTGCGGCAACGCCTGCTGGAAGCGCTGCCGCTGGAGCATTGCGACGCGTTCACCGAGGCCGCCTGAAGAAAAAGGGGACGGAGGGGATTAAGTCGTTTCAGGCACACGTGTGCTGATTGCGGCTTAATCCCCTCCGTCCCCTTTTCCGGGTCAGCGGTAGTTGTTGCGCAGGCCGTTCCAGCACTGCTGGTAATCGCCCTGGCGATGGCCGGCGGCCAGCGCCTGCGCGGTCGGGCGGATCACCGCGCGGGTCTCGAACATGAAGGCCATCGTGTCCTTGATCACATCGGCCTTGGACAGATCGGCATTGGAGGCCTTGTCGAAGGTCGGCGCATCCGGGCCATGACCGCTCATGCAGTTGTGCAGCGATGCGCCACCCGGCACGAAGCCTTCGGCCTTGGCGTCGTAGGCGCCATGCACCAGGCCCATGAACTCGCTGGCGATGTTGCGGTGGAACCACGGCGGGCGGAACGTGTTCTGCGCCACCAGCCATCGCGGCGGGAAGATCGCGAAGTCCATGTTGCTGGTGCCGGGTGTGTCGCTGGGCGAATGCAGCACCAGGAAGATCGACGGGTCCGGATGGTCGTAGCTGATCGAACCGATGGTGTTGAAGCGACGCAGGTCGTAGCGGTACGGCGCGTAATTGCCGTGCCAGGCCACCACGTCCAGCGGCGAATGGTCGATCGGCGCGCGCCACAGGCGGCCCTCGAACTTGGCGATCAGTTCGAAATCGCCATCGACATCCTCGAACGCCGCGTGCGGGGTCTCGAAGTCACGCGGGTTGGCCAGGCCGTTGGAACCGATCGGGCCAAGGTCGGGCAGCTTCAGCAGCGCGCCGTAGTTCTCGCAGATGTAGCCGCGGCTCGGGCCATCGGGCAGTTCCACGCGGAACCGCACGCCGCGCGGGATCACCGCGATCTGCTGCGGCTCGATCTCGATCACGCCCAGCTCGGTCAGCAGGCGCAGTGCGCCCAGCTGCGGCACGATCAGCAGTTCACCGTCGGCGTCGTAGAAGTAGCGGCCGACCATGTCGCGGTTGGCAGCGTAAAGGTGGATGCCCACGCCGGCATGCGCGTCGGGCGAGCCGTTGCCACCCATCGTGTACAGGCCTTCGACAAAGTCGGTCGGCAGCTCCGGCAGCGGCAGCGGGCTCCAGCGCAGCTGGTTCGGTGAAGCCGGCTGTGCGCCGAAATCACACTGCAGCTGCGACTGCGCGAACGGAGTGAACTCGCCATGGGTCACCGCCGGGCGGATCCGGTACAGCCAGCTGCGGCGATTGCTGCCGCGCGGCGCGGTGAAGGCGGTGCCGGTCAGCTGTTCGGCGTACAGGCCGTGGGCCACCTTCTGCGGTGAGTTCTGCCCGACCGGCAGCGCGCCGGCGACGGCCTCGGTGGCGAATTCGTTGCCGAAGCCGGACTGGTAGCCGCGGGCGGTGATGGCGGGGGACATGGGAACTCCAGAGATTGCCGGCCAGCGGCCGGCACTACCATTCGGACAGGCAATGCCGGCGGGACGCCGACATTGCCTGCGGACCTTACAGCACGCCGCGGCGGATCTGGTCGCGCTCGATGCTTTCAAACAGCGCGGTGAAGTTGCCTTCGCCGAAGCCTTCGTTGCCCTTGCGCTGGATGATCTCGAAGAAGATCGGGCCAATGCAGTTCTGGGTGAAGATCTGCAGCAGCTTGCGCTGGTGGGTTTCCGGATCGGCGTCGATCAGGATCTTGTTCCTGGCCAGGCGCGCCACGTCTTCACCGTGGTTCGGCACGCGCTGGTCGATCACGTCGAAATAGGTTTCCGGCGTGTCGAGGAAATCCACGCCCTGCGCGCGCATCGCTTCGACGGTCTCGTAGATGTTCTCGGTGAAGCAGGCGATGTGCTGGATGCCCTCGCCCTTGTACGCGTCCAGGTACTCGTTGATCTGGCTCTTCGGGTCGGACGATTCGTTCAGCGGGATGCGCACGATGCCATCCGGCGCGGTCATCGCCTTGGACACCAGGCCGGTCTTCAGGCCCTTGATGTCGAAGTAGCGGATCTCGCGGAAGTTGAACAGGCGCTCGTAGTAGTCCGACCACTGCTGCATGTTGCCGAAGTACAGGTTGTGGGTCAGGTGGTCGATGAAGGTCAGGCCGAAGCCGAACGGGTGCAGGTCGGCCCCTGCGATCGGCTCGTAGTCGCCGTCGTAGATGCTGCCGGCGCTGCCATAGCGGTCGACCAGGTACAGCATGCAGTCGCCGATGCCCTTGATGACCGGCGCGCTGACCGCCTTGCTGTCCGGCTTGAAGGCGATGGCTTCGGCGCCGTTGCCCAGCGCGGTCTGGTAGACCTCCTGGCCCGGCTTCTTGAAGCGGATGGCGAAGCCACAGGCGCAGGGGCCATGCTTTTCGGCGAAGTCGGCGGCGAACGAATCGGGGTCTTCGTTGACCAGGAAGTTGACGTCGCCCTGGCGATAGACGGTAATCGGACGCTGCTTGTGCTTGAGCACCGCGCTGAAGCCCATCTTCCGGAAGTACTCGTGCAGCTCCTGGCCACGGCCGGCCGGGGCGGCGAATTCGACGAACTCGAAGCCGTCGATGCCCATCGGGTTCTCGAAGGTGGTGACCTGCATGCCGGGGTTGGGATGCGAGGCGGTCGGGACTGCGGTATTCATGGCGTGGCTCCGAATCGGTACCGCATCGGTACAAACCAGGTGCGGGCAGGTAGGGACCCGGCGAGAATGCAGGGTCTGGACCCACCCCTTATAGTTACACTTGAAACCACCAGCAAGGTGCACCGCAACATGAGCCCCGCCGATCCCGTTTCGACCCGCCTGCGTGCCTCGCACGTCCTGCTCGACCTGGAACAGTTCCTGCCGTACCGGCTGAGCGTGCTGTCCAACCGGGTCAGCGGCAACATCGCCAAGCTGTACGGCGATCGTTACGGTCTGGCGATCCCCGAGTGGCGGGTCATCACCATCCTGGCGCTGTACCCGGGCTCCTCGGCCAGCGAGGTCTCCGACCGCACGGCGATGGACAAGGTGGCGGTCAGCCGCGCCGTGGCCCGCCTGCTGGAGCGCGGCTTCATCAAGCGCGAGACCCACGGCGACGATCGCCGCCGCTCGGTGCTGGCGCTGTCGGCCGCCGGTTTCGAGGTGTACGAGACCATCGCGCCGATGGTGATCGAGATCACCCGCAAGCTGATGTCGGTGCTGAGCGAGGAGGAAGAGCAGGTGCTGGAGAAGCTGATCCTGCGCCTGGCCGGCGAAGGCCTGGAGCGGATGGGCGAAGGCGTCTGAAAGAAAAAGGGACGGAGGGGATTAAGTCGTATCAGGCGCACCTGTGCTGATTGCGGCTTAATCCCCTCCGTCCCCTTTTTTCAGCTGAGGTGCTTGCGGCGTGCGTGGATCCACGGCACGGCCAGTGCTGCGATGGCGCCGCCGGCGAAGCCCAGTGAAGCGGCCACCGTCGCTGCTTCGACCGCCCCCGGCAGCGCCAGCGCCGCCGCCACCAGCAGCAGCGACGGCAGGCCGACGAAGGTGCCCAGGAAGAAGTGCCAGCGCGGTGACCAGGTGTTGAGCTGCAGCAGGCTGACCGGCTGCCAGGCGTCAGAGGCGGCGTCCTCGGCGATCTTCGCCACGGCCTTGGCCAGGTCCACTTCCGGCAGCGCGCGCCCCAGGCGGGCGGTCGCCAGCAGCTCGGCCACCGCTTCCACCGGCGGGAAGCTGGACGGCCACGCAACCGGCGCCGGCACGCCGTAGGCGGTCAGCAGCGGCACGCTCAACCACGGCGCCACCAGCGGGCGCATGCGGCGGCGCCCGTGCACGCACCAGATCTGCGGCTGGCCGTGCGCAGTGACGCTGTACAGCGCCAGTTCGTTGGCCGGCGGATAGCCGAGCATGGTCACCCGCGCGGCCAGGCTGTCCTGGCCCATCGCGCGCAGGAAGCCGGGGCGGCTGCGACCTTCCTGCATCCACGCCAGGCCCAGTGCGCCCACCAGATACGCCTCGGCGACGTCCTTGCTGCCGGCCGTGGCGCGCTCGTCACTGGCCAGATACCACGCCAGTGATTTCGGTTCGGCCACATCGTCCAGGCCCCAGCGGCTGTCGTCACCCAACACATGGCGCACCGGCAGTCGCGCGGGGGCGGTCTCGCCACGCTCGCCGGTCTGCAGGAAGGGCAGCACGCCCTGGATGAAGGTGGACAGCTCGATCGCGCGCGCGCCGTGGCCCTGCCATTCGGGCGGCAGCAGCCCGGCCAGCTGGCCTTCGGCGGCCAGCGCATCAAGCCGGGACTTCTGCTCGACCAGCTTCTGCACCGCCCCCTTCAGCACCACGTTGTCGGGCAGCGCGATCTGCGGCAGGCGATGGCGTGGCGGCGCCAGTTCAACGGCGTCCTCGCCGGTGCCCGCGTCGTCCAGCAGGGCCTCCTGCGCTGGCAGGGTCACGCCCTCGCCTGCCCCACCCTCGGCCAGGTCGCTGGCGGGTTCGGGCAATCGTTCGGCGTGGTCGCTGTGCATGGGCGTTCCGGAAGGTTGCATCGACGGGATGTCGACTGAGGTCCTTGCCGGTAACGGCGTGCTCACGGTGAAGTTGAGACGCCGATTCAGAGAGTGTGACGGTGCGCGCAGTAGATCCGCGCCAGGCGTGGATGCGCCTCAGTGCCGACCAACGGTCGGCACCCACCGGGGTGGGCGGTCAGCGGTCGGCACCCACCAGAGCATGCCGGCCAGCGGCCGGCACTACCCTATTCCGGTTTGTCAGGCGCCCACTGCTTGAGGAAGGCACTCACCCGCGCAGGCTGGAACGCCTCGCCCCTGCGCAGCTCGCCGGTGGCCTGCGATACCAGCAGGCCGCCATCTGCATCGAGCACCAGCAGGTACGGGTAGTCGCGCGCCATCACCGGGTACTGGGCGAAGAAGGCGGTGTTGGGCTGCTCGTCGCTGGCGTTGACCTTCACCCACACGTAGTGGGCATCGCGGAAGCGACGCAGGTCGCCGTTGCCTTCCACCACGTCGTCCAGCGCCCGGCAGCGCTCACAGGCGGCGTTGCCGACCTCCAGCAGGATCCGCTTCTTGCCACGCTGGGCTTCCACCTTGGCGGTGGCCAGGTCGTCGGCGGGGTTGCGGGCCGGGTCGAACTGCGCGCCGAGCCCGGCGATGGCGGCGATGTCCGCCGCCACCGGGGTGTTGCCCGAGGCCACCGGTTCGCTGGGGTCAGCAACCGGTGGCTCGGTGGGTCGGGTATCCAGGGGCTGCGTGGGCTCGGCGGCGGCAGGCGGTTGCGGTTGCGAACAGGCGCCGATCAGCGCCGCACAGACCACCACCATTGCACCACCGAGCTTGCTGCGCATGCCTTCTACCCTCTCATCATTACTTGACGCCGTGCATCAGCTTGTTGATCAGCGGGGCGATCAGGAACAGCACCACGCCGGAGCCGATCAGGGCCCAGAACCCGAAGGTATACCCCTTCAGGGCCGACTCGACCGTCATGCCGCCTTCACCACTGACCACGCCGGCGAAGATGCCCGACAGGTTGTTGCCGATGCCGGTGGACAGGAACCAGCCACCCATGCCGAAGCCGACCAGGCGCACCGGGGCCAGCTTGGTCACCATCGACAGGCCGATCGGCGACAGGCACAGCTCACCCACGGACTGGATGACGTAGACCATGAACAGGGTCCAGAACGGGATCTTGCCGTCAACGACCATCTGCGACAGGGCGAACATCAGCAGGGCGAAGGCGGCGCCGTTGAACAGCAGGCCCAGGCCGAACTTGCGCGGGATGGACGGATTGGCGCGGCCCATGGCCACCCAGATCCAGGCGATGACCGGTGCCAGGGTGATGATGGCCACCGAGTTGACCGACTGGAACCACGCGGTCGGGAAGGTCCAGTCACCGAACTGGCGGTTGACGATGTTCTCGGCCAGGAAGGTGAACGAGCTGCCGGCCTGTTCGAAGAACATCCAGAACATCACGTTGAAGGCGAAGATGATCAGCATGGCGATCACGCGGTCGCGCTGCACCTTGCCTTCGCGGATGCCCTCGACCAGCAGCAGGACGGCCAGCGCGGTGAACATCGCACCCAGGATCCAGGCCAGCGCGGTGGCGCCGGTAGCCAGCAGGAAGTACGCCACCGGGATGGCGACCACGGCACCGGCCAGCACCATGATGATGCGGCCGAAGCCTTCAGCGCCGGCCGGCGGTGCACCGATGCCCTTCAGGCCGGCGCGACCGATGTAGAACCACACCAGCGAGATCAGCATGCCCACGCCAGAGGCGATGAACACCACCTTGTAGGACGGCATCGCGTCGGTACCGAACACCTTGCGGGCCAGGTACTCGGTCAGCACCGGGGCGATCATCGCGCCGATGTTGATGCCCATGTAGAAGATGGTGAAGCCGGAGTCGCGGCGCTCGTCCTTCAGGCCGTACAGCTTGCCGACCATGGTCGAGATGTTGGGCTTGAACAGGCCGTTGCCTACGATGATCGTGGCCAGGCCAAGCTTGAAGATGTGCTCCTGCGGCAGCGAGATCATGAACAGGCCGGCGGCCATGATGATCGCGCCGGTCAGGATCGAGCGCTGGTAGCCCAGTACCCGGTCGGCCACGTAGCCACCGAAGATCGCCGCGGCGTATACCAGGGCCAGGTAGGCGCCATAGATGCGGCTGGCGTCGCCTTCACCGGCAGCGCTGCCGTTGTAGAACTGGGCGACGATGTACAGCACCAACGCCCAGCGGATGCCGTAGAACGCAAAGCGCTCCCAGAACTCGGTCATGAACAGCATCCACAACGGGCGCGGGTGGCCCAGCGTGGTCTTGAAGTCCGGCAGCGCCGGCTCTGGGGTGTTCGCAGTGGCGTTTACGCTCATGCGGATTTCCTGGTTCGGTGGATGACGAGCACGTCCGCTGTGCAGTTGGAGCAACGCGCGAGGATCACCGACTTCTGCCGTTCACGTCAAATACACGCCGTTTGAGGCAGGTGCCAGCCTGCTCGCTGAACTTGCATCTGAAACGATCCAGCCAATGGCCGGGGTCCAAGCTGAATGGGGGTCAGCCCAGTTCTGCCGGGGGTGCCGCCTGCAGGCTGGTGCGCACCTGGAACAGTTCGGGGAAGAAGGTCAGCTCCAGCGCCTTGGCCAGGAAGCCCACGCCGGACGAGCCGCCGGTGCCGCGCTTGAAGCCGATCACGCGCATCACCGTGCGCATGTGTCGGAATCGCCACAGCTGGAAGGCGGTCTCCAGGTCCACCAGGTCCTCGCACAGCGCGTACTCGCGCCAGTAGCGATCGGTGTCCTGGTAGATGCGTTCGAAGACCGGCTGCAGCGCATCGTCGGCCACATGCGGCTGGGTCCAGTCATGGGCCTCGTAGACCGCCGGCACGGCATGGCCGAAGCGGGCCAGGTACTTCAGGAATTCCTCGTACAGGCTCGGCGCCTCCAGCACGATGCGCAGCTGCGCCTGCCCGGCCGGGTCGTGCTCGAACACCTGCAGCATCTGCGCGTTCTTGTTGCCCAGCAGGAACTCGATGTAGCGGTACTGCAGCGACTGGAAGCCCGAAGACGGGCCCAGCACGTCGCGGAACCCCATGTATTCGGACGGGGTCAACGTTTCCAGCACCGACCACTGCTCGGTCAGCTGGCGCAGCACCTGCTTGCTGCGCGCCAGCACCTTGCGGCACTGCCAGACTTCATCGCGCTGCAGGAAGCCGATCGCCGCACGCAGTTCGTGGCCGAGCAGCTTCAGCCACAGCTCCGAGGTCTGGTGCTGGATGATGAAGAGCATCTCATCGTGGTGCGGCGGGTTGGACAGCGGCTGCTGCGCGCTGAGCAGCTGGTCCAGCCGCAGGTAGCCGCCGTAGGTCAGGCGTCCCTGCAGGTCGGTGTGGATGCCGGCTTCGAGATCGCGTTGGTTGTTGTCGACGGACATGGGCGGGACCAGATCGGGGGCGGCAAGGGTAGCGCGTTGCCGCCGCGCTGGCAGCCGCCGGGGCCATACCGGGGCGTGCGGTGCCCCGTGGAGCATTGGCCGATGCGGGGCCTGCGCGTGGAACCGATCGGGTCGTTGCGCCAGCAGTCAGCCAGAGGCGTATTCTGATGCTTTGCAGCAACGACTGAATACGTTGTTGTTATTGGCCCCCCACCCGCCGGCAGGGGTAAAACAGGGCGTTGCCGTGTTGCGGCGCAGGAAGGCTATTCCGTACGCGTTCCTTAACATGGCGATTCATATCATTTGTAACTTCTCTGTCGAAGGTGCAGTACGCAATGACGGTTGCCGCTGAATTCAAGATCGAATACCTGCAGTACCTGGATACGGACGGCAAACTCGTCCGCGATGACCTGCCCGCGTCGCTGCGCGACCCCCAGGTCCTGGTACCGCTGTTCAAGCAGATGCTGTTCGTACGTACGTTCGACAGCAAATCCATCGCACTGCAGCGCACCGGCAAGCTGGGCACCTATGCCGCCTGCCTGGGCCACGAAGCCGCGCACGTGGGTATCGGCGCAGCGATGCAGAAGGACGACGTGTTCGCGCCTTCGTACCGCGAGTATGGCGCGATGTTCATGCGTGGCGTGCGCCCGCACGACGTGCTGATGTACTGGGGCGGCGACGAACGCGGCAACGATTACGGCGGCAACGCGGCCAAGGACTTCCCGTTCTGCGTGCCGATCTCCACCCAGTGCCTGCATGCCGCAGGCGCCGCGCTGAAGTTCAAGCTCAACAAGGAACCGCAGATCGCCGTGGCGGTGTGCGGCGACGGCGGCAGCTCCAAGACCGACTTCTACGCGGCACTGAATTCGGCCGGCGCCTACAAGCTCCCGCTGATCCTGTGCATCGTCAACAACGGCTGGGCCATCTCGGTCCCGCGTTCGGCCCAGACCGGTGCCGAAACGCTGGCGCAGAAGGGCCTGGCTGGCGGCCTGCACTGCCTGCAGGTGGACGGCAACGACCTGATCGCCGTGCTGGCTGCCATGGAGCAGGCGCGCGAACGTGCGCTGGCCGGCGACGGTGGCACCGTGCTGGAACTGATGACTTACCGCCTGTCCGACCACACCACCGCCGATGACGCGCGCCGCTACCGCGACGATGCTGAAGTGAAGGATGCCTGGCAGCGCGAGCCGATGCTGCGCCTGCGCAAGTACCTGATCAACGCCGGTGTGTGGAGCGAGGATGAGGAAAGCGCCTGGGTCGCCGAGTGCGGCAAGCGCGTGGACGAGGAAGTGAACCTGTACCTCAACACGCCGGTGCAGCCGGTCGAGGCGATGTTCGACTTCCTGTATGCCGATCCGCCGCCGGACCTGCTGGCCCAGCGTGCCCAGGCGATCGCCCTGGAGAAGCGCCATGGATGAGATCAAGAACGGCGCGCCCGGCGCGCACACCAACGCCGCCGACAGCGCTGCGGTCGCGCGCGGAGAAGAGAGCATGACCACCACCCCGATCACCCTCATCGAAGCCATCACCCAGGCGCTGGCCTGGGAGCTGGAACACGACCCGTCGGTGCTGGTGCTGGGCGAGGACGTGGGCGTCAACGGCGGCGTGTTCCGCGCCACCGCCGGGCTGCAGCAGCGCTTCGGCTCGGACCGCATCCTCGATACCCCGCTGGACGAAACCACCATCGCCGGCCTGACCATCGGCCTGGCCGCACAGGGCATGAAGCCGGTGGCCGAAGCCCAGTTCGACGGCTTCATGTACCCGATGGTCGACCATATCGTCTGCCACGCCGCACGCCTGCGTTACCGCACGCGTGGCCGCCTGCACTGCCCGATGGTGCTGCGCGTGCCGTGGGGCGGTGGCATCCGCGCGCCGGAACACCACAGCGAAGCCAACGAGGCGATCTTCACCAACGTGCCGGGCCTGCGCGTGGTGCTGCCGTCGTCGCCGCAGCGTGCCTATGGCCTGCTGCTGGCCGCGATCCGCGAGCCGGATCCGGTGATCTACATGGAGCCCAAGCGCATCTACCGCCAGTACAAGGAAGTGGTCGTCAACGACGGCGAAGCCTTGCCGCTGGACGTCTGCTTCGTGCTGCGCGACGGCACCGACGTGACCCTGGTGACCTGGGGCGCGCAGGTGAAGGAAGCGCTGGAAGCGGCCGACAAGCTGGCCGGCGAAGGTATCAGTGCCGAAGTCATCGACGTGGCCACGCTGCGTCCGCTGGACTTCGCCACCATCGCCGAGTCGGTGGCCAAGACCGGCCGCTGCGTGATCGTGCAGGAGGCCCCGAAGACCGCGGGCTTCGGCGCCGAGATCGCCGCGCGCCTGGCCGAGGAATCGATCTACGACCTGCTGGCACCGGTCGAGCGCGTCACTGGCTACGACACCCACATTCCGCTGTTCCGCCTGGAAATGAAGTACCTGCCGAGCGTTGAGCGGATCGTGGCTGCGGCCAAGCGCGCGGTGGCGGCCGGCTGACATGCGGGCCCGCCTTCTGGGGGCTTACCGCAGCCAGTATCCCAACCCGCTCCGGTTCCACACCGGCCAGATCGTCGAAGTAGGTGTACGTGACGAGGAATGGCCGGCGTTTGCCTGGGTACGCACCAACGATGGGCGCGCTGGATGGGCGCCCATCGCCTGGTTGCAGCTGCTGGACGAGGGTCGCGCCGAAGCGCTGTGCGACTACGACGCCCGCGAGCTGGATGTGGAAAGCGGCGAGATGGTGAAGCTTCATCACGAACACGGCGGGTGGTGGTGGTCCGAGCGCGCCAATGGCGCGACGGGCTGGCTGCCGGCCCGCGAACTGGAACTGCTGGAAGAGAACTGCAAATGAGCCAGACCAAGAACTTCAACCTGCCCGACCTGGGCGAAGGCCTGCCGGACGCGACCATCGTCGAGTGGTTCGTCAAGGAAGGCGATGTGATCAAGCTGGACGAGCCGCTGGTGTCGATGGAGACCGCCAAGGCCGTGGTGGAAGTGCCCTCGCCGTTCTCCGGCAAGGTGCTGAAGCTGTCCGGCGGCGCCGGCGACATCATCCCGACCGGCTCGGTGCTGGCCAGCTTCGAACTGGACCCGAACCTGCCGCAGCGAGCCGATGGCCAGGACACCGGCCACAGCCATGGCCACGCTGCACCGGCGGCCGCACCGACCCCGCCGCCGCTGCCGGCTGCGGCCGCTCCGGTTGCCGCCGAGGAGGCCAAGCCCGCCGCGGCCGAGCGCGATGACGCCGGTACCGTGGTCGGCGCGATGCAGAGCTCCAATGCCGTGCATGCCGAACAGGCGCTGGCCGTCGGTGGCGTCAAGGCCGTGCCGGCCGTGCGTGCGATGGCGCGCAAGCTGGGCGTGGACCTGAGCCGCGTGGCCGCTACCGGCACCGATGGCGCGGTGACCATGGCCGACGTCAAGCAGGCTGCCGCCAACGGCAGCGCCAAGCTCGGCGCTGCTCCGGCACCGGTTGCCGCTGCTGCCTATGCCGCGCCGGCCCCGGCGCAGGTGTCTGCCCCGGTGCAGAGCGAAGCCCGCACCCCGCTGTCTGCCGCCGGCAAGCCGATGCGCACCCAGCCGCCGGGTGTGGTCGCCAAGGGCCAGCCGGAACCGCTGAAGGGCGTGCGCCGCAACATGGCACGCGTGATGGCCGATGCGCACAGCAAGGTCGTGCCGACCACGCTGAACGACGACGCCGACATCCACGCCTGGCTGCCGGGCAACGACGTCACCGCGCGCCTGGTGCGTTCGATCGTGGTCGCCGCGCAGAAGGTGCCGGCGATGAACGCCTGGTTCGACGGTGAAGCGCTGACCCGTACCCTGCACGCGCAGGTGGACATCGGCATCGCCGTGGACACCGACGACGGCCTGTTCGTGCCGGCCCTGCGCAACGCCGACATGCTCGACGCACGCGGCATCCGCGAAGGCGTCAACCGCCTGCGCGAGCAGGTGGAATCGCGTTCGATCGCGGCGTCGGAACTGAGTGGCTACACCATCTCGCTGTCCAACTTCGGCATGTTCGCCGGCCGCTACGCGACCCCGGTCGTGGTGCCGCCGTGCGTGGCCATCGTCGGTGCCGGCCGAGCCCGCCACCAGATGACCCCGGTGATGGGCGGCGTGGAAGCACACAAGGTGATCCCGCTGTCGGTCACCTTCGACCACCGCGCAGCCACGGGTGGTGAAGCTGCCCGCTTCCTGCGCGCGATGATGGACGACCTGGCGCTGGCCAGCTGATCGGCCACCTGACCGGCAGGTGCCAACCGTTGGTTGGCACATGACTTGGAGAAAACGCCGGGCATTGCCCGGCGTTTTTTTGTGCCCGCACTACTGTAGAGCCGAGCCATGCCCGGGTGCTTTTCAGTAGATCCACGCCACGTGTGGATGAAGGCAATAAGCAGCCGAGCATGGGCTCGGCTCTACAGAACGCATGTACTCAATTGCGCGCGACCATGCCTTCGGCGCGGCTGTACACACGCAGCCGGTGGCCATCAGGGTCGGCACCGACGAAGGTGTGGCCGAACTCCAGCGTCACCGGCGACTGCAGGATCTGCACGCCGAGCCCACGCCACGCATCGTGCATCTGCTGCACGGCCTCGGGGTTTGCGACCACCATCGCCAGTTCGGCGGCGCCAGCCTGCGCAGACACCGGCGGTTGCACGCCGTCACGTTGCCACAGGCCGAGTGCGGCGCCATCGCCGAGCAGGAACAGGGCGAAGCCAGGCGACTGCTCGACCGGCGGTTTGCCGAGGATGCCGCTGTAGAAGGTGGCGCTGGTGGCGACGTCGCGCACGTACTGCAGCAGGGTGCTGGGCGTGAACATGGGGAAGCTCCGTTGTTGGGAGCGATCATGGTGGTACGAGCCTGCTGACAGATTCTGTCAGTAGCGGCGAGCGTGCTCGACTGCTGTTGCCACTGCCCTGGTAGCGGTCGAGCTTGCTCGACTGCTGTTCGCGAAGATCAAAGGCGGTCGAGCAAGCTCGACCCCTACCAGGAGCAAAGTGCGAAGGCCGCCCTCCCCCAGAGGCAGGAAGCAGAACGCAGCAGCAGTCGAGCAGGCCCGACGCTACGAACGGTCCAGCCAGTCCGGCGCGATGCCCTGCGCCTTCTGCCAGCGCCGCAGCAGCGTGGCGCGTGGTACGAGGTAGTGCTCCTCCAGCACGCGCACCTGGCGGATGCGATCCAGGCGGAAATGGCGAAAATCCTCGCGGCGCTCACACCACGCCGCCAGCATCGGCACCTCATCGAAGTAGCCCAGCGCGAACGGCCAGACGATGCGCTCGCTGCGCTGGCCGTGCGCGTCCTCATAGCCGAACTTCAGGCGCTGCTGTGAACCGACAGCCTCTCGCACGGCCTGCAGACGAGCTGGGGGAACCTTGGCCGCCGCACGCGAAGGGCCCACCCGCAGGCCACTGTCACGCAGGGCCTCGCGCCGCGCTGCGGGCAACACATGGGCGATACGCGCCAGGGCATCGCGTGCGGCTTCGGCCAACGCGGGTTCGGTACGGGCCGCAACCCAGCGCAGGCCCAGCACCAGTGCGTCGATCTCGGCCGGTGGCAGGGTCATCGGCGGCAGGGTGTCGCTGGGCGTCAGCTGGTAGCCGACGCCGGCCTCGCCGCGCAGGTCGGCGCCCTGCTCGCGCAGGGTTTCGATATCGCGGTACAGCGTGCGCAGGCTGATACCCAGCGCGTCGGCCAGCACCTGCCCGGCCACCGGCCGCCGATGGCGGCGCAGCAGCTGTTGAAGCTGGGTCAGGCGCAGCGCACGCGACATCAGCCGGCCAGTGCGCTCGATGCCACCACGTGCTCACCCGGTTGCGGGGCCAGCGCGGCCTCGACCAGCGCCTTGGCGATCTCGTTGGCCGGGTTGATCCGCCACGCCCGCGGCAGTACCGGCCCCAGCACGCCCAGCACCTTCAGCGCGAGACGCTCACCGCGCCGCACCTCGTTGCGCTCGCCACCGATCAACCCTGGGCGGACCAGGGTCAACGAGGTGAAGCCCAGCGCGCGCAGATCGCGCTCCAATTCACCCTTCACCCGGCTGTAGAAGATCGACGACCGCGGATCGGCACCGGCTGCGGAATTCAGCACATAGGTCTGCGCACCCTGTGCCTGCGCCAGGCGGGCGAACGCCAGCGGGTAATCATGGTCGATGCGATGGAAGGCCTCGCGGCTGCCAGCCTGGGCAATGGTGCTGCCGAGCGCGCAGATGACCGCGTCCACGCACGCCCACCCGGCTGCGGCGGGCAGCGCATCGAAGGCCAGTACCGGGTTCTCCAGCTTCCCGTGGGCTGCGCCCAACGGGCGACGGGCCGGGGCGATCACGGCGCTGCAGCGCGGGTCGTCCAGCAGCCGGGGCAGGGTCAGCCCACCGACCAGGCCGGTCGCCCCCAGCAACATCACGCGCATCACCACCTCCACTGCGGCATCCTGTCGCCCATCCTAGCCGTTCAAGCCGTCGGCGGCCGCGCCGATATGCTGGAACCAGTCCCTGCCAGCCCCCAGGATTCGCTCCATGACGGACCAGCCCGACCACCGCCCTGCCCCCGGTACCGCCCTTGGGCCGCCGGCACGCGTGCGCGCGGTGGTGGACGATGGGCTGGGCGACCGCGTGGTGCTGCAGGGCGGCGGTGGCGTGGCGCTGCAGCAGCTGTTCGCAGGCGCCGACGCGCCGGAACCGCTGCTGGCCGCGTTCGCCAACGGCATGGCCACCCTGCCCGGCGAGCTGGGCGATATGGGCGACCGCCTGCAGTCGGCGCAGGCCAGCGCCGATTGGCCGCGCTACGGGCGCGCGATGCGGCAGTTGATCGACAAGTACATCCGCACCATCGAACAGCATTCGCCGGATGGGCAACCCGAAAGCCTGCGCCTGTCCGAGCAGCTGCGGCTGCTGCTGGGCGGCGCGGTGGTGGCGCTGCTGCAGCACGACCCGGACCTGCGCGAACAGGCGCAGGCATTGGCCATGCACCTGCGCCAGTGGCAGCCAGGCACGGCGCTGGAACCGATCGAGCAGGGCGTGCGCGAACTTGGCCACCAGGTCGGCGTGCGTGCCGAGAGCTGGCAGGAGCAGCAGGCACTGCTGCTGGAGCTGTTCGCGCTGCTGCTGGAGAACGTGAGCGAGCTGCTGGATGACCGCAGCTGGCTGCAGGGCCAGATCGCCGCGGTACGCCAGCTGCTGGACGGGCCGTTGGAAGCTGAAGCGGTCGAGCGCACCCGCGCCGAACTGCGCGAAGTGATCTACAAGCAGGGCCTGCTGCGCCAGGGCATCGACGATTCGAAGGCGGCGATGCGCGGGCTGATGGGCGAGTTCATCGAGCGCATGGATGGCATGGCCACCAGCACCGGCGAGTACCACGATCGCATCGGCAGCTACGCACTGCAGCTGCGCGAGGCGCGCAGCATCGCCGACCTCAACCAGCTGCTGCAGGACGTGATGCGCGACACCGGCAAGGTGCAGCAGCAGGCCGCGCAGGCGCGCGATCACCTGGCCAACGCACGGCAGGAAGTGGAGCGTGCCGAGCAGCGCATCGCCGAGCTGGAGCAGGAACTGCGCGCGGCCGGTGACCTGGCACGCATCGATCCACTGACCCAGGCGCTGAACCGCCGTGGCCTGGACGAACTGCTGCAACGCGAGCTGGCCCGTGCCGCACGCAACAACTCGCCGCTGGGCGTGGCGGTGATCGATCTGGATGATTTCCACCAGACCAACGATGCACATGGTCATGCCGGTGGCGATGCACTGCTGCAGCACCTGGTGGCCGTCTGCAAGCTGCTGCTGCGCGCCACCGATGGCATCGCGCGGCTGGGCGGCGACGAGTTCGTACTGGTGCTGCCGGAAACCCAGGGCGCCGACAGCATGGCCACGGTGCAGCGCCTTCAGCGTTCACTGGCGCATCGCGTGCTGACCGTGCAGGACCGGCGCGTACCAGTGCATTTCAGTGCCGGGCTGGCGCAATGGCAACCCGGCGACGACACCGAAACCCTGCTGCGGCGCGCGGACGACGCGCTGTATGCCGCCAAGCGACAGGGCAAGAACCGCGTGCAGGCAGGCTGACCGTCCGGCCCGCAGCAAACTACGTTGGTAGGTGCCAACCTTGGTTGGCACACGCAGAAACAAAGCGCCGACCAAGGTCGGCCTCTACCCGGCGACCCGCCGGCGATGATCCCGACCACCCTGAACCGCTTTGGTAGGTGCCAACCTTGGTTGGCACACGCAGGAAACAAAGCGCCGACCAAGGTCGGCCTCTACCGGGGAACCCGCCGGCGACGATGCCGACCACCCTGAACCGCTTTGGTAGGTGCCAACCTTGGTTGGCACACGCAGGAAACAAAGCGCCGACCAAGGTCGGCCTCTACCGGGGAACCCGCCGGCGACGATGCCGACCACCTTGAACCGCTTTGGTAGGTGCCAACCTTGGTTGGCACGCGTGGGAAACAAAGCGCCGACCAAGGTCGGCCTCTACCGGGGAACCTGCCGGCGACTACTTGCCGCGCAGCTTCTGGAACCCGGTCACCGCCGCCAGCACGATGGCGCCGGCGATGATGCCCACCACCATGTTGCCCGCCGCGCTGACCAGCCAGCCCCACTGGCCCTCGCCGCCCAGCGCCTGTACTGCGTGGTGCAGCGCCGGCACGTTGTGCACCAGGATGCCGCCGCCGACCAGGAACATGGCAATGGTGCCGGCCACCGAAAGGAACTTCATCAGCCACGGTGCCGACGCGACCAGGCCGCGACCGAAGGCGGCAACAGCCCCACCCTTGCGCGACAGGTACAGGCCCACGTCATCCAGCTTGACGATGCCCGCCACCAGCCCATAGACGAAGACCGTCATCGCCAGTGCAACCACGGCCAGCGTGACCAGCTGGTTGGTGAACGATGCGGTGGCGACCACGCCCAGGGTCAGTACGATGATCTCGGCCGAAAGGATGAAGTCGGTGCGGATCGCACCCTTCACCTTGTCCTTCTCCCACGCGACCATGTCCACCTGCGCGTCGGCCAGCGCCTTGCGGCGTTCGGTCTGGCGCTCGGCATCGTCGTCGGCCGAATGCAGGAAGCGGTGCGCCAGCTTCTCCACGCCCTCGAAGCACAGGAAGGCACCACCGATCATCATCAGCGGCACGATCAGGGGCACGTTCCAGCCGCGGCTGTGCAGCCAGGCTTCCAGCGCACTGATCGCCAGGGCCGCCGGCACCAGGATCACCTTGTTGACCAGCGAGCCCTTGGCCACCGCCCACACCACCGGCAGTTCGCGGTTGGCGTTGACCCCGGTGACCTGCTGCGCGTTCAGCGCCAGATCGTCACCGAGCACGCCGGCGGTCTTCTTCGCGGCGACCTTGGTCAGCACCGAGACATCGTCGAGCAGGGTGGCGATATCGTCGAGCAGGGCGAACAGGCTGGCACCGGCCATGGGGCGTCCAAGAAAGGGAATAGGCGGATTCTGACCGATCCGATGTGGACTGCGGAAGACACCGGGTTCACCGCATGCCCACCGCCCCCCGGCGACACTGCGGAATCCGGACATTGCCGGCCCGCAGCCGGCGCTACCTGTCTTCGTCGCATGGGAGTCCCGCTTGAGCAATCCGTCCGCCGCCAATGGCAATCCCCCGCTGGTCAAAGGCATGAGCCGGCGCAGCCAGATCCTGCGCCTGCTGATGCGCTACCGCCATTCGGGCGTGTTCTCGGGCATGAACCTGGATGCGGCAAGCAACCAGGCCGACGTGCCCGCCGACGGCAATCCGGAACAGTTCGTCAGCGACCTGGAAGCGTTGGGGCCGACCTTCGTCAAGCTGGGCCAGATGCTGTCCACGCGGCCGGACATGGTGCCGGTGGAGTTCGCCACGGCGCTGGAGCGCATGCAGGAGAAGGTGGCGCCGATCCCGGTCGAGCGCATCCACGCGATCATCGAGCAGGAACTGGGCGTAGGGGTGAACAAGCTGTTTGCCTCGTTCGATCCCGAGCCGTTGGGCTGTGCTTCGATCGCGCAGGTACATCGCGCGGTGCTGCACGATGGCCGCCAGGTGGCGGTGAAAGTGCAGAAGCCCGAAGTGGCCGCGCAGCTGCGCTCGGACCTGGAGGCACTGCGCAGCTTCGCGCTGGCCGCCGACCACCTGACCCAGGTCGGTCGCCGCGTGCGGTTGCGCGACTGGCTCAACGAGTTCGCCAAGACCCTGATGCAGGAGCTGGACTACCACGCCGAGGCCGAGAACCTGGCGCGCTTCGGACGGCACCTGCGGCCGTTCCGCCGGCTGTGGGTGCCGCAACCGATCTGGGACTACAGCAGCCAGCGCGTGCTGACGATGGAGCTTGCCACCGGCGTGCGCGTGGATGCGATCTCCGGCGTACGCCGCACCGAGCAGGACATGGACCCGTTGGCGGCGGCGCTGATCCGCGGCTACCTGGACCAGATCTTCGTGCATGGCGAGATCCATGCAGACCCGCACCCGGGCAACCTGCGGGTGATGCCCGACGGCCGGCTGGCGATCTTCGACCTGGGCATGGTCGCGCACATGCCGCCGCGCCTGCGCGAGCGTCTGCTGAAGATCCTGTTCGCGGCGGTCGACGGCCGTGGCGAGGAAGTGGCCGATGACCTGATCAGTATCAGCACGCGGCTGGAGGCCTTCGATGAAGAGCGCTACCTGCGCGAAACCGGTCAGCTGATCGCGCGCTATGCGGCCAGTGGCAGCTTCTCCGAAGGCCGCGTGGTGCTGGACATGGTGCGCATCGCCACCGCCTGCGGCCTGCGCACGCCGCCGGAACTGAGCCTGCTCGGCAAGGCCCTGCTCAACCTGGAAACCGTGTGCCGGCTGCTGGCGCCAGAGCTGGACACGCGCCGCATCGTCGAGCGCCAGCTGCAGCACGTGATGCGTGCGCGCCTGAAGAAGTCGCTGTCTGCAGCCAACATCGCCAGCGAGGCGATGGAGCTGCAGCAGCTGCTGCGTGATGGGCCGCGCAAGCTGTCGGACATCATGGCGCTGCTGGCCGAGAACCGCCTGCAGATGAAGGTCACCGGCCTGGAAGAATCGCGGCTGATGGAGAACCTGCAGAAGATCGCCAACCGCGTGGCGGCCGGCATCATCAGCGCCGCATTGATCATGGCCGCCGCGATGATGATGAGGATCGACACCGGCTGGCACCTGTTCGGTTACCCGCTCATCGCCCTGATCCTGTTGTTCATCGGCGTGGTGCTCGGCCTGGGCATCGTAACCAGTGCATTGCTGTTCGACCGTCGTGCGCGGGCACGCGAAGAACGCGGGCATCGCTAGCGCATCGACGAAAACGCCCGTATTCATGCAGTTTTTAATGCAATCCAGCTACCCCTTTCACGCTCGTTTTACCTTCTGAGCGCGATTACGCGCGCGTCATTTCAACAAACATTTCAGTCAGGTTCGTGCATGCACTATCGGGTCATCGGCCTGTCACATGCATGTGCTTGCGGCAGCGCCGGTCGGATGGACACGCGTCGGTACGACGTCCATCACCACCACCCCGTCACTGCCGAAGCTTCCTATGCTCTGGATACTGCTGCTGTCGTTGTTGCTGTTGTGCTGGTTGTTCCTCGCGTCCGACAAGTGGGTGTGGTGGAAGGCCGGCGCGTTCTCGCTGCTGCTGCTCATGCTCAGCGCGTGGTGGCTGATCGACAAGCTGTCCGGTGATGGGCTCAATGCCGCCACCCTGTACCACCTCGGCGCCGATATGGAAGGTGCCGGTGTCTCCGACTTCAAGGGCTACATCGCCGGCTTCATCGTGTTGGCGCTGGTCTCGCTGCTGCCACTGTTCGCCACACGGGTGAAGCGCTGGCGCCGGCCCGGCCACGGTGGCGCGTTGTTCGCCGGTTTCGCGGCCGTGTGGGTGGCCACGATCATGATCAGCCCGCTGGCCCGCGACGGCCAGCGCCTGTACCAGCAGCTGCGCCCGGTCGACTTCGCCCGCATCGCCCCTGAGTACCAGGTGCCGACGCAGCCGCTGCGGCGCCCGCGCAACATCGTCTGGATCTACGGCGAAAGCCTGGAACGCACCTATCTGGACGAGGCCGTGTTTCCCGGCCTGATGCCCAACCTCAACCGCCTGGCGTCCGAGTCGCTGGACGTGCGTGGGCTGGCCTCGGCCGAAGGCAGCGGCTGGACCATCGCCGGCCTGGTGTCGTCGATGTGCGGCGTGCCGCTGACCACCTCGCAGGGCGATGAAAACAGCATGGACCGCATGGGCAGCTTCCTGCCCAAGGCGGTCTGCCTGGGCGACTACCTGAAGCAGCAGGGCTACACCAACCACTATCTGGGGGGGGCCAACGGCCAGTTCGCCGGCAAGGGCCAGTTCCTGGCCAGCCACGGCTTCGACGAAGTGCATGACCTGGCGTGGTTCAAGCAGCAGAAGAAGATCGGCCGCATCCACTACTCGGCCTGGGGCGTGCACGACGACGTGCTGCTGGACACCGCCTACCAGCGCTTCGAACAGCTCTCGCGCGCCGGTTCACCGTTCATGCTGACCACGCTGACCATGGACACCCACCACCCGGCGGGCCACCTGCCGGTATCGTGCAAGGGCGAGCGCTACCAGAGCCAGTACGGCAACATCAACATGCTCAACGCGCTCAAGTGCAGCGACCGGCTGATCTCGCAGCTGGTGCAGCGCATCCAGGCCAGCCCGTACGGCAAGGACACGCTGATCGTGATCGCCTCCGACCACCTGGCGATGCCCAACGATCTGACCCACATCCTGACCCGGCAGAAGCGCGAGAACCTGCTGCTGTTCCTGGGCGATGGCATTGCCCCGCAGCAGCTCAGCGCCGACGCCGGCACCACCCTGGATTCGGGTGCGACCCTGCTCAGCCTGCTGGACCCGAATCTGAAGACGATGGGCTTTGGCCGCTCGCTGATCGACAGCCAACGCGCACCCAGCGCCAGCGTGGCGGCCCGGCGCGATGGTGGCCGCGACTACCCGCAGTACCTGGCCTTCGCCCGCTCACTGTGGCTGGGCGAACCGACCCGCGAACTGAAGATCGATGGCGATGACCAGGTGGTGGTCGGCCTGCAGCACGTGCAGCCACCGGTGCTGCTGGAGTACGGCAAGGACTGGGGGCTGAAGTCGGTCTACCTGGAGAACACCTCGCGCCAGTTCGATGACGCGGATCCGGACAACACGCTGGCCTATGTTGATCGCTGCACCGCATTCGAGGACGGTTCGGCCGACGGCGACTGGTGTGCGCTGCTCGTCAACCGCGACAACGGCATCAAGCTGTACCGCGACAATGACCTGCGCGGCGGCATCGCGGTCGATGCACCGCTGGACGCATTCCAGGGCCCGCGCCCGAGCGTGCGCCAGGCGCACATGATCACCCAGAAGGGCCGCCGCACCCGTGCCGGCCAGTACATGCTGCAGCTGGTGGCGAGCACGCGCCCGGATCGCGGTTTCTGGATCGAGGCGGTGTCCTCGCAGCGCAAGGTGGTGCTGGCCCAGCAGTGGGTGCAGCCCGATGCCGACGGCAAGATCAACGTGTCGTTCGGGCTGGACCACGAAGTGGATGATCTGGAGATCCGCGCGTGGTTGAACCATGCCGAGAAGCTGGCGGTGGATACGTTCGCACTGGTGCCCTCGCGCAGCCGACCACGGGGATAGGGTTCTTTGCAGGGCTGCGCCCTGCACCCGTGGTAGTGCCGGCCGCTGGCCGGCAACCTCAGAAGCAACGGCAACAGCGTGCAATCCGTGGTTTGGCGGGGCGGTGTCGACCTTGGTCGACACACTCTGTCAGATATCGAAAATCAAGATGGGGTCAGATCCGTTTTCCTCCGGAAAACGGATCTGACCCCAAGAGCATTTCCGACAGATCGCGGGAAACTGTCGAAGCCGGGGTGGGTCCGGTCGCAGGAGTGTCCGCGGCATGGATGCCGCGGCCAAGCCCCCATGGGTGAGGGCGCTTTGCTTGCGAAGCACTGCTTCGCAAGCGCCCGAACGCACAGCCGCCAGGGGCTGGGCCGGCCTGGGGGTTTACGGCGTCTACCGCAACCGGACCCACCCCGCCATCCCGCAGGAAATCAGCTGTGCTGTTGCTGTTGCTGTTGCTGTTGCTGTTGCTGTTGCTGTTGAAGTTGCCGGCCAGCGGCCGGCACTACCGCGGGTGCAGGGCGCAGCCCTGCAAAACAACCCCTACTCCTGCGGGTCGCGGATGATGTGGATGTCGGTCGGGGTCGACAGCGGAATGTTCCGCTCGGCCAGGATCTGCAGCAGGCTGAAGTACAGATCGCTGCGGGTTGCATACACCTGCCGCGGGCTGGCCACGTACGCGAAACTGTTGATGGTGATCTGGCCACCGGCAATGCTGTCGATGTAGACCGTCGGCGCCGGCTGCTTCAGCACGTTGGTGTGCGCGGTGTACGCATCCAGCAGCGCCTGCCGCAGGTTGCCGACATCAGTGCTGGGCGGCACCGCGAACTGGATCTGGATGCGGCCCTGGTTGTTGCCCATCGTCATGTTGCGCACGGTCTTGGTGACCAGCTCGGAGTTGGGCACGATCAGCGTCGACTTGTCGCCCACCTGGATCTCGGTCGATCGCAGGCTGATGCGGCGGATGTCGCCCTCCTGGTCACCCAGCTTCACCCAGTCGCCGATCTTCACCGGGCGCTCGGCCAGCAGGATCAGGCCGGAGACGAAGTTCTGGGTGATCACCTGCAGGCCGAAGCCAATACCCACCGACAGTGCGCTGACCAGCAGGGCCAGCTTGCTCAGCTGCAGCCCCATCGCCGACAGCGCCCAGATCACCGCGATGATGATGCCCACGTAACGGGCAACGGTGCTCACAGAATTGCGCGCGCCCAGGTCCAGCTCGGTCTTGGGCAGGTAGGTGTCGGTCAGCCAGCGCTGCACCAGCTGGGTGATCGCCAGGCCGGCCAGCAGCGCCAGTACCGCCAACACGATCCCCGCCGGTGCCAGCTTGGTGCCACCGATATCGAATCCGGTCGTGAACAGTGAAGTGAAGCGCTCCACCACCGCGCCGATGTTGCCGAACGGTGCCACCAGCGCCAGCAGCGCGATCAGTACGACGATGGTACGCAGCGCTGCCGACAGCAGCACGCCCGCCTGTTCCAGCCGCGATACGCTCAGGCCGGTGCTGAGCAGGATGGTCTGGCCGACCTTGCTGTCGGCGTTGAGCATCCACGTGCTCAGGTCATCGACGAACTTGAACAGCAACGTCGCGGCCAACACCACGATGCTGCCGCCGATCAATTGCTGGTTCACGAACTTGGCGAAATTCAGGTAGCCCAGCAATGTGGCAATGATGGCGGCCACCACCGCGATGTTACCCGCTACCCGGGCCAGTACCAGCCAGCTGCTGCGGCGCACCGGCGTGGCTGCACCCACGCCATCGGCCTGCGCTTCCAGCTTGGCCTCGGCCTCGGCGGTCTGCCGGCGATGCAGGCGCGCCAGGGTCACCAGCATGGCCATGATCAGGCCGAGGTAAGTCAGCGCAATCAGTCCGTCCAGCGCCACCGTGGTGACGTCGCTGGTGCGCGTGGCCTGGTCCAGGGCCACCAGCACCGTGCTCAGCCAGGCCAGCGCCGCCGCGCCCCAGGCGTATTTGCGCAGCTTCAGCGCGGCGGTGTCGTCCAGGTTCAACAGCCGCCATGACGGGCGCTTGGGCACCAGCAGGCAGGCGCTGAGTGCGGCGATGAAGGCCGCGCGGAACGTTGCGGTCTCCAGGCCGTCGGCCACCACCTGCAGGCGCGGCGCGATTCCATCGATGGCATCCAGCGCCGCCATCAGCACCACCACGGCATAGCCGGGCAGCAGCGTACCGACCAGCAGCAGCCACATGGCCAGGCCGGACCGGCGCAGTCGACCATCGGGCGCACGTTCGGACGCAGCAAAACGGCGCCCCAGCTTGCGCAGCCACAGCCGCAGTGGGAACATCATCACCAGCGCGGCCAGCAGGCCCAGCAACGGCGTGCCCCAGCCATGGGCGCGGATACCGGCGACCAGCGCATCGCGGCCCTGCCCGGCCAATGGCGCAACCCGCGCGATATCGATCGGCAGACGTTCGGCCACCTTGCTCCACAGCGCGGGCGACAACGGCGAGGCCACCTTCTGGCCCAGTTCTTCCGTGCGTTGCGCGGCTCGCTGCTGCTCGATGTCCGCCGCCAGCTGCTGCGCACGCACGGCACTGGCCTTGGCCTGCACCACCGAAGCGGCCAGGCCGTCACGCTGTTTGGTGAGGGTGCGCCGTTGCGCCGCCAGCTCCGGCGGCTCAGCGGCCCCTTCTGCCGGCGTTCCCAGCTGCGCCAGCTGTTCGTTGAGTCGGTCCAGCTGCGGCTGCAGCGCCTTTTCCAGCGCCTCGGCATCGCGCCGTACCTGCGAGGCATTCTCGGACAGCATCGCCAGCGTCTCGGTGGCTTCTGCATCGCCACGCTTGCGCTCCACATCCTTCAGGCTGGAATCGATATCCGCCAGCTGCTGCTTCGGCGTGGGGTCCTCATCCTGCGCCAGCACCGGCGCGGACAGCAGGAAGGCGGTACACAGCAGCAGGACCCACCAGGGCCCCCGTGCACGGATCGATCGCAGGAAAGAAGACACGCAGCCACACCGGTTCGCGCGGACCACCGCGCCTGCGCGCGACTATACGGCAGAGCCGGTCAAGGCCGGATGGGCGGCCCCGCCAGCGTCGCGCATCAGTACTTCAGGCGAAGCTCTTCCACCGTCGGCTGCTGCAGCGCATACCAGTCCTGGAACTCTTCCTCGGTGATCTCATCGGGCGCGTACACCGCCACCGGGTGCCAGTCGTGGTCGGTCGGCAGCGGCTGGCGCGGGCCGGCGCGCAGGCTGTAACTCACACCTTCGTAGTCGACCAGTTCGTCGACCTGCGGCCACTGTTCGCGCGCGAACGCAGATTCACTCTTCAACAGGATCACCTGGTACATCGGCACCTCCACCTCGGTTGGATCAGGAAAACACGGCGCTGGCGGCAGGATACCCCCAGGCCGGTGACAACGGGCGCTCCGCCGGGGCGATGGAACGTTCTGGACACGGCCATCGCCCCGGCTTCACCCGCCCATGGCAAGGCCATCGGCATCGTGGAGGCCCACCCCTGCCACGACCGCCGATGACCGAGCACCCGCCGCTGAAAACCGTCGCCGACCTCAAGCTGCCGCGCTACCTAGGCACCTGGTACGAGATCGCACGCCTGCCGATGCGCCACGAGCCGGAAGGCTGCACCGACGTATCGGCGCACTACACCCTGCTCGACAACGGCAACGTCGGCGTCACCAACCGCTGCCGCATGGACGGCGAGATCGAAGAGGCCACCGGCGAGGCCTGCGCTGTCGACAACGACAGCGCGCGGCTGGAGGTCAGCTTCCTGCCCAAGGGCCTGCGCTGGCTGCCGTTCGCCAAGGGCGACTACTGGGTGATCCAGATCGCCCCGGACTACAGCGTGTCGCTGGTCGGCAGCCCGGATCGCAAGTACCTGTGGCTGCTGGCGCGCGAGCCGCGCCTGGACGCGACCGTGCAGGACCATTATCTGGCGGCGGCCCGCCTGCAGGGCTTCGATCTGTCCGAACTGATCCAGACGCCACATACCGGCAAACCCACAGCCTGAGCCCCACGCACGCATGGACCTGAAAAGCGGTTACCCGTGGTGGGCCGTACGCAACGGACTGATCCAGGCGTTCCCCCCGCTGGAGAAGGATCTGCGCTGCGATGTGCTGGTGGTCGGTGGCGGCATCACCGGCGCGCTGATTGCCGACGAGCTGTCCCACCATGGCCATGACGTGGCCGTGATCGAGCAGCGTGACATCGGCTGGGGCAGCACGGCGGCCAGCACCGCGCTGCTGCAGTACGAGATCGATACCCATCTGCTCGAACTGGCCGAACGCTACGGGCAAGACGCCGCAGCACGGGCGTACCGGGCCTGCGCGGAGGCAATCCCGGCACTGGGCGAAGTGGCACGCGGGTTGAAGGACGTGGATTTCCAGCGCATGGACAGCCTGTACCTGGCCAGCCGCCATCGCGACGTGCCGCGCCTGATGGCCGAAGGTGAGGCGCGGCGCAGCATCGGCCTGGATGCCCGCTGGCTGGACCGCGAAGCGCTTCGCGAGCGTTTCGACGTGGATGCCGGCGGCGCCCTGCTGACCCGCCAGGCGGCGCGGGTCGATCCCTACTGTCTCACCTACGGCCTGCTCAAACGAGTGCGCCGCCGCGGCGGCCATGTGCACGACCGCACCGTGCTGCACACGCTCAAGCCTGGCGCGCAGGGCGTCACCGCGATGACCGAGGCCGGCGCCTCGGTCCGTGCCCGCCACGTGGTCCTGGCCATGGGCTATGCCAACCAGACGTGGCTGGAACAGCGGGTTGCGCGCAACCGCAGCAGCTATGCCTTCATCACCGATCCCATCGAAGCGGACGTGCTCGGCAGGCTGCGCAACACGATGGTGTGGGAAAGCGCCCGCCCGTACCTGTACCTGCGCGCCACCGGCGACCGCCGCCTGCTGGTGGGTGGGCTGGACGACGCCATCGATATCCCCGCCCGGCGCGACCGGCGCGTTGATGGCAAGGCCGGCAAGCTGATGAAGCAGCTGCGGCACTGGTTCCCACGGCTGGATCCGATACCCGCCTTTTCCTGGGCCGGCACCTTCGCCGAAACCGCCGACGGCCTGCCCTTCTTCGGCCCGCACGCGCAGTGGGGACCGCGGGTCCATTTCGCCATGGCCTACGGCGGCAACGGCATCACTTATTCGATGATCGGCGCCCAGCTGCTGCGGGCCCGGATCGAGCGGCGCAAGCATGCGCTGGAAAGGCTGTTCGGGTTCGGGCGGTTGTGACCTGCAGCCGGCCGCGGCCGGCTCTACCCCAATCCGGCGCCGACAGGCATCATTCAAGCAACCCCTGCTAGCGTCGGCCTGTACCGCCGCGAGTTGCGCGGCCACCTGTCCGCTGGAGCGCCGTCATGATCCGCCCCCTGACCCTGCTGCTGTGCCTGGCCCTGCCGGGAACCGTGCTGGCCCAGTCCGCCGCTGGCGCCACTGCGCCGCAGGCTGCCGGCCTGGACTTGACGCTGCCGCAGGCGCCGATGCGCTACCTCAACGACCCGGCCCTGCAGCAGGACCCGCCCGGCACCTATTACGGTGACAAGAGCGGCCCGCGCGTGCACGACGATGCGAAGATCGCCGACGTGACCGACGACAAGGTCAAGGTGTCCGGCAGCTTCACCACCGGCATCGGCTATTCGAAGAACGGCGGCAACAGCCACTACAACGCGGCCACGCTGAACCTGAGCAAGAACTACACCACCGATGAAGGCAAGACCCACGGGGTCAACCTCAACATCCACGTGAGTGAGGGCAAGGGCCCGGGCTTCTTCGGCCCGTATGGCGGCTACTACGGCCGCGGGCCGGGCTGGGATTACCCGCCGCCGTACGGCTGGTAAGCCCCGCGCCAGGCCTGGGCCGACCAAGGTCGGCCACTACCGCTGCGTACACTTGGTAGGTGTCGACCTTGCATGTGCCGGTGGGTGTCGACCTTGGTCGACACGCTCTGCATTCCGTGCCGGCCAGCGGCCGGCACCTACCCGCACACGCATCAATCCAGCCAGCCATCGCGCTCGCTGTGCAGGATGCGGCCGTCATAGCCGCTCAGGCGCACCTCTACCTTCTGGTTGCGGGCATTGCGGGCTTCCAGCGACCAGGTCGCACCATCGCGTTCCAGCGAATGGATCTCGCGCAGGCCATGCGACTGCGCCCGTGCCAGCACCTGCTCGGTAGTCAGCAGCGCGCGGCCGCTGTGCTCATCGAAGATCTCGCCGGTCTTCGGGTCCACGTAGACCTCGCTGAAGCGGCCATCGGCGCGGCTCACGTCAGCCTCCCACAGGCCATCATCGCGTTCGATCTCGTGGACCTGGGTGTAGCCGGCCTTGCGCAGGGTCTGTTCAACCTGGGCCATGCCCAGCGGCGCGGCCTGTACGGCCGGCGCGACGGCAAGCAGGGCAACAGTGGCGAGGGTGAGCGACTTCAACATGGGGGTTCTCCTGTTCGTGGCCGGACCATCCCGGCAACGCCACGATGCATGGCCCGGTTAACAGCGCCTTAGCCGTGGCTGTTAGCCGGCTGTTAGTCATCCCCGCCACACTCGCGCCTGTACCCTCTCTCTTTCCTTACCCGCATGCTCGCCACCCTGCCCCTGCTGCTGGCCCTGGCCAACGCCCCGACCGCCGCCGCGCCCCTGCAGGACCCGGCGCAGCAGGTCGCGCGTCGCGCCGTGCAGCAGGGCCGCTACGTGCCGCTGGAGAGCGTGGTGCGCGATGCGCTCAAGCGCTACCCGGGCCAGCTGCTGGAAGTGGAGCTGGACGACGGCGTCTACGAAGTGGAGATCCTGCGCGGCGACGGCGTAGTGGTGGAGCTGGACTATGATGCGCGCAGCGGAAAGCTGCTGAAGACGGAGCTCGACGACTGATGCGCATCCTGTTGGCCGAAGACGATGCCGCACTGGCACAGCGCCTGGTGCCCCTGCTGGAACAGGCCGGCTACGTGGTGGCGGTGGTCGCTGACGGCCGCGAGGCCGAAGAAATCGGCCAGATCGAAGACCTGCAGGCCGCCATCGTCGACCTCGGCCTGCCCGGGCTGGATGGACTGAGCGTGATCGAGCGCTGGCGCGGCAACGGCCGGGGGTTTCCGGTGCTGGTGCTGACCGCGCGCGGGCGCTGGCACGACAAGCTGGCCGGCTTCGATGCCGGTGCCGACGATTACCTCACCAAACCCTTCCAGGCCGATGAGCTGGTGCTGCGCCTGCGCGCCCTGATCCGCCGCAGCCATGGCCACGCCAGCCCGCGCCTGCACTGCGGCCCGCTGCAGCTGGACGTCAACGCCGGCCGCTTCGAGCTGGATGGACAGCCGCTGCCACTGAGTCCGCAGGAATTCCGCCTGCTCAGCTACTTCATCCACCACAGCGGACAAGTGATCGGCCGCGACCGGCTGGGCGAGCAGGTATTCGACGGCGGCCACGACCCGGACTCCAACGCACTGGACGTGCTGCTCGGACGCGTGCGCCGCAAGCTCGGCATCGATCTGATCCAGACCGTGCGCGGCCAGGGCTGGCGGCTGGCCGCGCCATGAACCGGCAACCGTCGCTGCGGCGGCGCCTGCTGCTGGCCGGCGGCGTCGGGCTGCTGCTGGTCTCGCTGCTGGCCAGCGCTCTGCTGGGCGAGCTGTTCAAGCGCAGCGCGCGCGACCGCCTCGACCACGAACTGCAGCAGGACATGCTGACCCTGCTGTCACAGGCCGAAGTGGACCCGGACGGGCAGTTGCGCCTGCGCCAGGAACCCAATGATGCGCGCTTCGAGCGCGTGTTTTCCGGTGCCTATTGGCAGATCGCCGGTACCGATGGCCGCGTGCTGCTGCAGTCGCGCTCGCTGTGGGATGAAACCCTGCCGGCGAAGGCCGCCGGGCCGGCCACGCGCAATCTGCCCGGGCCGCTGCAACAATTCCTGCGTGCACGCGTGCAGCAGGTGCGCCTGCCACGCGCCAGCGAACCGTTCGTGGCCGTGGTCGCCACCGACCGCAGCGCGCTGGATGCCGATGTTGCCGCGTTCCGCAAGCGCACCGCCATCGCACTGGGCATGCTGGTCGCGGCGTGGCTGGCGGTGCTGGCCAGCCAGGTGCATTTCGGCCTGCGACCGCTGCATCGCCTCGGTGCGCAGCTGGAACGGGTACGTCGCGGCGATGCGCAGCGCATCGACACACAGGGACTGGGCGCGGAAGTCGCACCACTGGGTGAGGAACTCAACGCGCTGCTGGACCACCAGCAACGCATGGTCGCGCGTGCGCGCACCAGTGCACAGGATCTGGCGCACGCGCTGAAGACTCCACTGAGCGTATTGGCCACCGAAGCTGACAGCGACGGCACGCATTGGCGTGCCACCGTGCGCGAGCAGAGTGCGCGCATGCAGGCCAGTGTTGACCGTTACCTGGCTGCAGGGCTGGCTGCCGACCATCGCCAGCGCACCGACGTGGCGGCCGTCGCACAGGCGATGTGCCGGCTGATGGCACGCGTGCATGGCGAACGTGGCATCGCGTTCACGGCGGCAGGCATCGATCCGGCGCTGCAGTTCGCCGGCGCCAGTGCGGATCTGGAGGAGATGCTGGGCAACCTGCTGGACAACGCCGGGCGCTGGGCGCAACAGCAGGTCACTGTCGAAGCGGAAACCAGCGAAGGGCAGCTACGCATCGAAGTGCGCGACGATGGCCCCGGCCTGGCCGCAGACGCGCTGGAACGTGTCACCCAGCGTGGTGTGCGGCTGGACGAGCGCGAAGGCAGCAGCGGGTTGGGCCTGGCGATCGTGGGCGATATCGCTGCCAGCTATGGCGGGCGGTTGCAGCTGGAGAATGCGCAGCCGGGCCTGCGTGCGACGTTGTGGTTGCCGGTGGCGTGACGCGGCCAACCCAACGGTGGGTAGTGCCGGCCGCTGGCCGGCAGCCACGTGATCACCGGGAACACCCAGCGGAAGCCGGCCAGCGGCCGGCTCTACCGAGCGCCAATCCGACCGGTCGCCGTACACCCGGTAGGTGTCGACCTTGGTCGACACACATCAAACATCAACGGTGATGCATCCACCAGCAATCAATCGCGTCCAGCAATATGTGGATGATCAAACCGATGCCGAACAACCGCGTTTTCTTCGGCACGCACAGCCCGGCATAGACTGCGATGGCCGGTGCGGTGTGCAGCGGGTGGAACCCGATGCTGCAGCGGTTCGGTGCATAGATCGGGTCGGCCAGCAGATGGTCCAGGTCGATGATCCAGCCCAGCAGCATCAGCAGCCACGCCGAGGCAAAGCGCTTGCGCCAGAACAGCCATGCCAGCAACGCTGGCACGGCGGCATGCAGGAACAGGTGGAAGATCGCGCGCGCGCTCATCGGCAACGGTGGCGCCGGGCAAACCCGGCGCCGTCCATCACACCAGCGGTTCGTCGGACAGGTAGGTGTAACCGGTCAGGCCGGCTTCCAGCGCGTCCGACAGTTCCTGCGCGCGTTCCGGCGACAGCTGCGCCGCAGCCACGCGCTGCGCATAGGTCGCACGCAGTTCGTCCAGGCGGTAACCCACGTAATCCAGCATCACGTCGGTGGTGTCGCCGCGGCGCTGCTGGGTGATGGCGTAGCCATCGGCATCGGCCAGCACTTCCACCGCGTCGGTATCGCCGAACAGGTTGTGGATGTCGCCCAGGATTTCCTGGTAGGCGCCGACCATGAAGAAGCCGATGCGATAGCTCTCGCCCGGCCTCATCTTGTGCAGCGGCAGCGAGCTGTCCAGGCTCTCGTTCTCGACATAGGTTTCCACCATGCCGTCCGAGTCGCAGGTCATGTCGGCGATGATGCCGCGGCGGTCCGGGGTTTCATCCAGGCGCTCGATCGGCACGATCGGGAACACCTGGTCGATCGCCCACACGTCCGGGATCGATTCGAACACGCTGAAGTTGACGAAATACTTGTCGACCAGGCGCTCGTTCAGTTCGTCCAGCACCGGGCGATGGCTCTTCTCGTCGTAGCTCAGGCGCGCGCGCACGCCGTGGGCGATGGCGTAGAACAGGTCGTCGATGCGCGCACGCTGCGGCAGGTCGATCTGGCCCAGCGCGTAGCTGGCCAGGCCTTCGGCATGGAAATGCTGCGCTTCCTGGAACAGTTCCACCGCCGGGCGCACGTCCAGCTCGTCGTGGATCTCGCGCAGGTGGCGGATCGCTGCCGGCTCGTCGTCGTGCTGGTCCGGCACGCGGCCTTCCTGTGCCTCTTCCACTTCCGACACGTTGGCGATCAGCACCGCGTGGTGCGCGGTCATTGCGCGGCCGCACTCGGTGACGATGCGCGGCGGGGTCAGGCCGAACTCTTCGCAGGCATTGGCCAGCGGCTGCACGATGTTGCTGGCGTAGGAATGCAGGCCGTAGTTGATCGAGCAGAAGCTGCGCGAACGGGTACCTTCGTAATCCACGCCCAGGCCCCCCCCCACGTCGACGTGGGTGATCTTCGCGCCCAGGCGCGACAGCTCCACGAAGTAGCGGGTGGCTTCGCGCATGCCGTTGGCGATGTCGCGCACGTTGGAGATCTGCGAACCCATGTGGAAGTGCAGCAGGTTCAGGCAGTCGGCGTACTCGGTGTCACGCAGCGACTTCCACAGGTCCAGCAGCTGGCGCGGCGACAGGCCGAACTTGGCCTTGTCGCCACCGCTGTTCTGCCACTTGCCGGCACCCAGCGAGGCCAGGCGCATGCGCACGCCCAGGCCCGGCTTCACGTCCAGCGCCTTGGACTCTTCCAGCACCAGCTTCAGCTCGGACGGCTTCTCGATGACGATGAAGGTCTGCAGGCCCAGCTTGCGGCCGATCAGGGCCAGGCGGATGTACTCGCGGTCCTTGTAGCCGTTGCAGACGATCAGGCCACCCGGGCGCGACAGCGCCAGCACGGCCATCAGCTCGGGCTTGCTGCCCGCTTCCAGGCCGAAGCCTTCGCCGTGGTGGCTGGCCAGGGTGCCGGCCACGCCGCGGGTCTGGTTGACCTTGATCGGGTACACGGCGGTGTAGCCGCCGCTGTACTCCCAGTCCTGCTGGGCCTGGGCGAAGGCCGCCTGCAGCTTGCCCAGGCGCTGGCCGAGGATGTCCGGGAAGCGCACCAGCAGCGGCAGCTTGGCACCGGCCGCGCGCGCAGCGTCCACCACCTTGGGCAGCGATACCACCGGGCCGTCCGCCCCGGTCGGTCTCACCACCATGTGCCCGGCCTGATCCACGTCGAAGTAACCGTCCGCCCAATGCGGGATCGAGTAGGTCTTGCGGGCTTGGTCGAGGGACCAATCGGTCATTTCAGTCGGCCTTGTTGGCAATAAAAGGGGGGGCATGATAACGCCTATATGCCCACAGGTTCGTTATCATGCGCGCCCGCGCCCGTGACAGGTTCCAACCTGAACGGGCCGATCCGTCCGGATGTGGCATCTGTGCCACGCGGCCCCGCCCGCCAGCCCGGCTCCACCCCTCCGAACAGGACTGTTTTCCAATGACTGACAGCAACAACTGGTACATCGAACACTTCGAGCGCACCGGCTCGGCCATCGGCTACCGCATCACCGGCAAGCTGGACGAGGTGCAGTCGCCGTTCCAGAAGATCGAGATCTTCCAGACCACCGACTGGGGCAACCTGATGACCATCGACGGGGCCATCATGCTGACCAGCAAGGACAACTTCTTCTACCACGAGATGATCAGTCACCCGGTGCTGTTCACCCACGCTGCGCCCAAGCGCGTGGTGATCATCGGTGGCGGCGACTGCGGCACCCTGCGCGAAGTGCTCAAGCACAAGGGCGTGGAGAGCGTGACCCAGTGCGACATCGACGAGCAGGTCACCGTGATGGCGCGCAAGCACTTCCCGGAACTGTGCGACTCCAACGACGACGCCCGCGCCGAGCTGCTGTTCGACGACGGCGTGGCCTACATGGCCAACTGCCCGGCCGGCAGCGTGGACGTGGTGATCGTCGATTCGACCGACCCGGTCGGCCCCGGCGAAGGCCTGTTCAACAAGGCCTTCTACGAGAGCTGCTTCAAGGCCCTGAAGGACGACGGCATCCTGGTGCAGCAGTCCGAATCGCCGCTGATGCAGCTGGACCTGATCAACGAAATGCGCACCGAGATGGGCAAGGCCGGCTTCGGTTCGTTCAAGACCCTGCCGTTCCCGCAGCCGTGCTACCCCACCGGCTGGTGGAGCGTGACCATGGCGCGCAAGGGCGACAGCAGCTTCGACTTCCGCCAGGCCGACTCGGCCGCCAAGACCTTCAACACCCTGTACTACACCGCCGCGCTGCACACCGGCGTGCTGGTGACCCCGCCGTTCGTGCAGGCGGCACTGAAGTAAGGCGTGCCGACCAACGGTCGGCACCCACCAATGCAAAAGAAAAACCCGCGCTGGCGACAGCGCGGGTTTTTTCATGTTCCGGTAGTGCCGGCCGCTGGCCGGCAACCTCATGTAACGATCAAAGCGCCCAGATACCGGCGATCACCGCCACCACCAGGCCCCACTTGATCAGCTGGTAGGCCACCACGCTGCGCTCGCGCAGTGCCTTGGCCTTCAGGCGCACCTTGTAGACACTGCCGAACGCCTTGTTGACGCCACCGGTCGGGTCACCCGGCAGGTTCGGCGATGCACCACCGGCCAGCAGCGTGGCCGCCACCGCGCGGTTGAACAGGCCCGGCAGGCCGAAGCGCAGCGGGCGGGCGATGTCGCAGAACAGGATCACCCGGTCCTGCTGCGTCTCGTTGTGCGCATGGTGGATGTAGGTCTCGTCGAACATCATCCACTCGCCGTCGCGCCAGCTCTTCTTGATGCCGTCCACTTCGATGTAGCAGGCATCGTCGTTGGGCGTGCTCAGGCCCAGGTGCAGGCGCAGCGAGCCAGCGAACGGGTCGCGGTGCGGGCGCAGCTCACTGCCCGGTGGCAGCTGCGCGAACATCGCCGCACGCACGTCCGGGATCGACTCGATCAGCGCCGTGGTCTTCGGGCACAGCGTCTTCGCCGACGGGTGCGACGGGCCGTACCACTTCAGGTAGAAGCGCTTCCAGCCACGACGGAAGAACGAATTGAAGCCGGCATCGTTGAACGTGCTGGAGGCAGCGATCTTCTGCGCGTCGCGCAGCGCCAGCGCCTCGTCGCGGATCATCTGCCAGTTCTGGCGCAGCGGCTCCAGCTGCGGGAACTCTTTGCCCGGGTCCAGGAACGGCGTGGTCGGCACCTTCGAGAACATGTACATGACCACGTTGATCGGGGCCATGAAACTGGAGTGGTCCAGCAGCTGGCGCGACCAGCGCGCGCGGACCTTGCCACGGAAGTGGATGTACAGCACGCAGGCCACGAACAGCGCTGCAATGACGATTTTGATGATCAAAGCACTTTCCTCCAGCCGCGGCCGGAACGGGAAACGGGGCGATGCACGGCCAGGCGGCCAGCACCGGTTCGGAACGCGGCAGGGGACGGGGACGTGCCGGAGGGGGGCGGCCGCCGATGTCGCGGGTTAACAGCTTATGGTCGGCAGGGCGTGCGCCGGGGTCAAGCTGGACGTGCGTGGCGTTCAGCGCGCCGCCGATGAATGGGCTGGAATCGCGCCCAACTCATTGATCCAGCGAGGCAACCCTTATAAGTGAGACGGAATTGTCCGATTCTGCGTGACGAACTGTTCCAGCCACGACCCCGACATTTCTCCGACAAATCGTGGAATAGCGAACTGGCGAGTACTAAAATTAACGAAAACTTAGTAACTCCCTGTAACACCGGTTCGCTTGACGCTTTGCGCCACCCACCGGGTCGTCCGAGACCCCGACATGCATCTTCCTGCTCTTCCCCCCTCTTCCTGCGGCAATGATGCCGCCTCCCCGCTGCTGCTCAAGCGCGGCGAGCGCTTCCTGGCCCCCGATGTCTACCGCACCTGCCTGGACGGGCGCGAGGCAGTCATCAAGGACTATTCCCGCTACCGCGGCACTCCCGTTTCGCTGATCGCGCGGCTGATGGTGCGCCGTGAAGCCCGCATGCTGCAGCGCCTTGGCGGCTGGAAGCATGCCCCCGCGCTGCTCGGCACCCTGGGCGGCCTGGCGCTGGGCATGGAGTTCATCCCCGGCCAGACCCTGAGCACCGCGCAGGCCGTCGGCAATGAAGTGTTCGAGCAGCTGCAACACGCGCTCAGCCGCCTGCATGCCGCCGGCATCACCCACAACGACCTGCATGGCACCAACGTGGTGGTCAGTGGCGGCGTGCCGGTGCTGCTGGATTTCACCTCCGCCTGGCGCGTACCCCGCTGGCTGCGCCGCGGCCCGCTGAGCCGGCAGATGCGCCGCAGCGACATGAAGAACCTGCTGAAGATCCGCCAGCGCGTGACCGGCCAGGCGCCGAGCGCCGCGCAGGCCGCATTGGTGGCCGACCCGGGCTGGGTCGCCGCCGTGCGCCAGGGCTGGAAGCGGTTCTACAAGTGGGCCAAGCGGCGGTAGGGGTCGAGCTCGCTCGACCGCTTTACCGCTCTTTGTAGAGCCGAGCCCGCGCTCGGCTGCTGTTCCTGCATCGCGCGAAATGCAGCCGAGCATGGGCTCGGCTCTACAACATCCCGCCGAGCGGGTTACAACGCGTCCGCGTCCAACTCGCCGGTACGGATACGCACCACGCTGCCCAGGTCGTACACGAACACCTTGCCGTCCCCAATCTTGCCGGTGCCGGCGGCCTTCACGATGGCCTCAACCACCGCCTCCACCTGGTCATCGGTTACCGCCACTTCCAGCTTCACCTTCGGCAGGAAATCGACCACATACTCCGCGCCACGGTACAGCTCGGTATGGCCCTTCTGGCGACCAAAGCCCTTCACTTCCGTCACCGTGATCCCGGTAACCCCACGCTCGGCCAGCGCTTCGCGCACGTCGTCGAGCTTGAACGGCTTGATCACCGCCATGACCATCTTCATCGTCTATCTCCTGTCTTCCGGCGTGGAGGATAGCGCCTGAACGCGGCCCGTGCGAAGCCGCTGCGGCCTGTCCGGGCAGTGGGTGCCGGCAGTATCCTTGTGCCCGAATGGCCTGCCCGCGCCGGATGCACGGGCCCACCCCCACGGAGCACCCCATGATCGACCTGAACCAAATCGATGACCTCGCCCGTCGCCTCAGCGACCTGGTGCCGCCGGGCCTGCGCGAATCGCGCGAAGAACTGCAGGCCACCTTCAAGAGCGCGCTGCAGGCCGGCCTGGCCAAGCTGGACCTGGTCACCCGCGAGGAGTTCGAAGTGCAGCGCGCCGTGCTGCTGAAGACCCGCCAGAAGCTGGACGCGCTGGAAACCGCCGTGCGCGAGCTGGAAGGGCGCGGCGCTGCAGAATGAAAAAAGGAGGCGCACTGCGCCTCCCGTTTACAGATTATTTCCCGGATGGGGCCTTGCAGCAAGGCCCACCGGGCGCCCTAGACTCGCCGGCCTGTCGATCCGGCAGCACAGAGAGGGGCAGCAGCAATGGCACAGGACACCGACTGGACACCCGTTTCGCATGACACCTGCGACCAGGTGGCTGGGCCGTTCTATCACGGCACCCGCGCTGACCTGGCGGTGGGCGAGTTGCTGAGCGCGGGCTTCCGCTCCAACTATCGCGACAGCGTGGTGATGAACCACATCTACTTCACCACCATTGCCAAGGGCGCCGGGCTGGCTGCGGAGATGGCTCGCGGTGAAGGGCGACCGCGCGTGTATGTGGTGGAGCCGACCGGGCCGTTCGAGGACGATCCGAACGTGACCAACAAGAAGTTTCCCGGCAACCCGACGCGATCGTATCGGAGTGCGCAGCCGTTGCGGGTGGTTGGGGAGGTTACGGAGTGGGAAGCCTACGACGCGGAGTTCGTTCGGCAGTTGAAGGCGTTTGTTGCTTCGGGGAGTGGGGAGATCATCAACTGATGGCCTGCTGGCGCTGGGCGTTGCGCACTTCTTCATCGGCTTCATAGATGTCCAGCCCGAGCTCAATGCCGCGCTCACCCAAGGCGAGCAGCGCGCGAGGCGAAAGCGAGACACCACCGTTGCTGCTGCCCATGAAAAGACCGCAGAACAGATCAGGTCGGAAGCGTGCCAGAGCCTGCCATACGGCGAGATCGCCGGTGAGTTGATCGAGGATCTCGAAGATCTGAGCGTCCAGATCTTCAGGCTCACGACGCTCCGCATCAAGTTGCCAGCTTCCAGTCCTAGCGATACGCACGGTGCCTGATCGGCTGCCTCTGAGTTCCTGGCCCTTGTGATGCGATGCGGTCGGGGTCGCCCCGAGCAAGGCACTGACTTCATCGGGTAGGAGGTCATCCCCGAAGAATCGGAGGGTTACCAGGGAATGATCGAATGCTGCCATGGGAATCCAGCTGTCCTTTTCGGAACGTATTCCAGTGCGTAGGCCTCGTTGATGTCAGATTCCGGCCGGAACCGAACGACAGCAGCTTCAGAATAGGCCGAACCGGGGGAATCGGCTTGGGCTCAAACGGAGAGCTGGCCGGTCCCTACTTGAACATGTCCAAAAAGCCCAGCCGTAAAAATCATCAAGCCCCATCCGGAAGGCGGACCTGCGCCGCGCATTCTGCCGCAACGGACGCAACCGATGTGCCCTTCAGTCGTGAAAGTGCCGCAAGCGTACGTCGTTCATACGCCTCCGCGACTCCCGGATCTGGCTCGATGAACGGCGATGTGCAGATGTCCTCGAGCTTGAATCCCTGGGTGGTCAATGCCAAGACCCGCTCAGGCGCTTTGGGCAATGCACGGGCTACCGCGTAATTGATGGATAGCGAGGCGCCCGCATCTGAAAACGGCTTTAGCGCAGCCGCAACCTCAAGCCATGCAGGATCGCCTGACTCGATGCCAGCGGTGACCTGCCCAAACTCCCGCTCGTGCTGCCACAGGTCCCAAAGCACCTTGCGCCCCCCTTCGTTGGCAACGCGATTGAGCACGGCCTGTGCCGAAGGGCGATCCGCCGCGACTGCAGCTGCGCTGGCAATCGCAAGCACGAGTAGGAGCACTGTCATGTTTCTCATGGGACCTGACTCCCTGATGGATGGACCCTTGGATCCGGTCATACGACCTGCCCACAAAGCACCATGTGGCGTACTTTCCCCTGATACAGCGCGATCCTAGGGCGGCTGGGTTCGGCCATCAAGCCGGCGCATGGCCAGATCCAGGCATAGGATCAGAAGCCCCGCGAAATCCACGTTCAAGACACCACGGGCATGTCCGTCACGGATCGCTGGCCGGCCACTGATCCGCAGGAATTGCCATGCGTGAGCCAATGTCCGCTCCCGGCCAGAAGCGGACGCTCTACCCTTGCATTTAGCCGAGCCGCGAAGTGGGTTCGGCTTAAACGAATTGTCAGGCTGCGACCTACCTAACGCGGCCATGCGGCACCCGAAGCGATGCTGCTAACCTTGCAAAACAAACTTGATCAAGGTGTTCAATTTTATCAGATAGGGACTTGAAAACTTCTGGCTGCCCAAATGGCAGCTTGATGAGCACAGGATCTGCCTGATCAAGAATTGATTTTATATTAAGTGCTGCAAGGACCTCTTTCTCCTTGCGGGAACTACTGGGCCGATAGAGCATGTAATCACGACCTCCTGATACATGGGCGTGGCCGATCATATTGCGAACGTGATAAATCTCGTCTATTTCTTTGAGCTCTAGTTCCGTTAGCTGATCAGCGAACACCTCCAAGAACTCTTTCTTTACATCTCCGAACTGGCGCTCCCAGTAGCTGACTCGCAGTTCGTGGTAGGCGGCAGGAATTTTGGCTGGGTCAGCCACAAAATCCACCACCAATTCCGGATTTTTCTTGAGGATGACGAGATCTGACATCTGCCCCTGAAGCCAGATGGAATATATAAAAATCAGACCCGCGTTTAGCATTGTTTCTTGTGCACGATCCATACACCTCTCCTTAGCGGCCCAACCACCTAATAAACAGACGCGCGGGTCTGGTTATGCGACTTATTCAGAAAGCACCTATGGCGGTCTTTCCCCTTGATGCAATGTGACCTTAGCGCGACTGCGTCCCGCGAACAGGCCAGCGTACAACGGAACCCGACGGAGGGCTTGGTGTTCACAGCAGACTCGCTCCGGTAGAAGTGCAGATATCCGCTTTGGGTCGAAAGCGGACAATAGCACCGGACCAAGCGCCGACGCAGTGCTGATGTCTGCTTCCGGCCAGTAGCGGACGTTCAACGCCTGAACTGCGCCGAGCCTCGAAGCGGCCTCGGATTGATTGAGTTGTCACGCCAAACGCCGGTCAGCCGCAGTCGCCAGGTTCCGGAAGAATTTTGGATTTCCCGTCGCTTGCCCATTGCTGCGACCGTAAAGAAGATTACCCTTCATCACCGAAAAATCATTGATACGGGTTAGCACAATATAATAAACATTGGAGCTTGCCGTCCGAGGCTTGTGCACGAGATTAGTGATGTGAGCTTCAACTTGATAGAGGGCAGCTTTCTTGCCAACGTTCACATCAAACGATTTCGTTCGTTCTTTCCCAAGGTCTCGAATCACAAGATGCTGGTCGCCCGCTTCTAATAGCGGGGACAGCCAAGCCCTTTCCGTCCGCGAGCCGCCAGAGTTTCGGTTGTGGACGAGATACTGGCTCGGATTGTTTTGGTAGGCGTGCAGCAAGTAGCGACCCGATGACGACGCATCTCCAGGACGCGCATCGGGTACCAGCATACAAAGCCTGAGCAAATCTTTCAGCAGCAGATGGGTAGAGGTCAGCGGGGGGACGATTGGCGTACCAGCCGTAGACAAACGGCAGAATTTCGCCTCCAGCCAGTTATCTTGGTAATACCCGTATGAAGCGAATTCTTTGTTAAAAATTCCCAGGGGCCCTAGCCCAATATGAATGTCTGCATGCTTCCCCGTTCCAGGATACGACACCTCACTGCGGAGCAGTGAAATCGGATTTTGTACATTGCGCGAATTGAGTTCTTGGAGCATAGCCAGTGTAAAAGCATTGGCGATTGTCGCCTCGAACTGATATGCCGAGAACGGCGTACCGGTTAGGAACTCTGGCATCGCCATGAATGCTTGTTCGAATATCAATTGCCCCCCTGCCTGGCCTAACGCCAGAGTTAAGGCGAGCCACGAAATGGCTTCACCTTGAACGAACTGTTAGAACTCACCTGATGATGTTAATCCGGCCCGCTGCCTCATAGTCTGCGTGGCGGCTTTTCCACATGTCACAAGCTGATTCAATGTCAAGAACGTCGATGACCCATCTGGCTCCATCGATGCTTTCCAATTCGTACTCTCCGTAGTAGCGCCAACCACCGCGCCCAGCATTGTTTCCGAAGTTCATGCGCCGAATGACACCCTCGATGCTTGATCCATCTGAAAGACGCATGGAAACGATGCCAGAAACTGGGATCTCTTTTAGAGCGGAGGCTATACGAACCAGATCTGCATGAGTCTCTGTCCAACGTGCCATGAATTTCCTCTATGAGTTCTAACGACCTAATAGACTGACCCGTGAGTCCTGCCCTGCGACGTATCCACAAATCACCGTATGCGGGCTTTCCCCTTGATACTGATCGATCTTAGAGAGGCTGGGTCCGGCTAACAAGCACATGTTTCACCGCCGCCCCCCTCCCTCCAAACGGTAGGAACGAGCCCTCCGGCGGAGGCCGCCTGAGTGTCGAATGCGGAGATCGGCACCGCTTAGGCCGGAAGCTGGCCCAGTGTCCGCTTTCGGCCAAGAGCGGACTCTCGCAGTGCCTCGAACCGGCCCAAGAATCTGCATGGCCTAGAACAAAGTATCGGGCCGAACCCTACTTGAACATCTCCAACAGATCCTTGTCTTCATGCCGCTGCTCCCACGTGGAGAGAAAACAGAAGCTCACACCACCTTGCATGGCAGCCTTCTGAAATCCGGCCAATTCCTCCTTCGTGACCGGATACTCAACCGGATCAAAGTGCAGAAGCCCCCACGGCTTGACGAAAGAGAACCCAGGCAAGAGTTCCGAGAAGATCGCCTTGAGCTGGGGCTGGAGAGTAGAGAAGTCCTTGATCGGGCCCGCGCGATTGCCAAGGGCATGGCACTGGCGACGGATGGTCCTGTCTCCACCCACCACGCGCGCGATAAAGTGGTCCTGGTGCACTTGAACGTAGATCAGCTGACGGCGAAACATCCTCATCCCCTTCTCAACCCCACACGCTCAATAGTCGTCCATGTGCCGGCGCGCCTTTCCATCAAGGCGCCGGCTGCGTCCGCAACGCACTTGAACCCCTGCGCACCAGATATAACGCAACCAGGAACGGCCACAGCGAGTTGATCGAAGAGAACACGCGCTGGGTCAGCCCCCTGAACCCCTCCGGATCCGCCCCCACCACGTTCAACCAGAGATAGACGATGCCCCCGATGCTCACCACAGCGGTCACGGCGTACGCCCTTCGGTTGGCAGACCACGCGCTCAACTCGATGTGTGACATCGCCGGTGCAATGATGTTGGCGATACCGATGGTGTAGAAGCCGTGCATCGGATGGCCCATGGGCCAGAGCCCGTTGGTCAGCATGGAAATGCCAAAGACCAACCAGCAGATTGCACCTACTGCAAGCCGGCGGCCGGACTCCCGCCATACCCCGATGGAGAACGCCACGAAGCCGACACCGGAGCCGATGGCGGCGATCCTGCCGCAGATGCTTGCGAGCGTCGGCGCCTGCAGCAGCTCGCTGGCGTGCTGCGCAAGCGGGTTGAAGCCCGGCGCAAACACGGCGGCAACGCTGGTCCAGAACAGGAACCACGGAAGCGGGATCAGACCCGCAGACAGAAGAAGTCGATTGGGCGTAACACGTACAGTGATCCTTGTATTGGCCTGCGCCAGTGGGTGGAATCCGTTCAAACGCTACAAGACCGTCCTGCTGCGGGCAGGGTAGCCCCGCGTGACTACAGCGGTAGTCAGATTGCGCGGGGCACTCGGTAGGTTCAATAGGCAAGAAGTCATTTAAACCATCTAGCGGGTGTCGCAGCGGTTCGGTTGCATGAGCGATCACACATGTCCGATGGGCGAGTGCTGTCGCATTTGCCGCGCCTTACATCTCTGACGGAAGGTTCTGACGACTCCGTTCCAGAAGTGCCGCTGCGCCAAGCACGCCAAGGCTCTCGCCGCTTCCGGTGCTATGCGACAATGCCAAAAGCGTCTCGGGTTTTGGCGGCATTGCCCCCCACCCGTTGGAATTCCGAACAACAGCAGGTAATCGTTACTGCGCCACCGTGCATCGGTGGTCGGGACTCGAAAGCCCGTTTTGTTGGGAAGTAGTTTGCGCTTGCCAGCCGGCACCACCGCGCGTGGTGCCGGCTGGCAATCCGTCTGCCGGCTATGGCGGGCGGGGCGTGGGGGTCTTGTACCCGCCGGTTCCCAACATCCGGTTTTCGAGCCACGCTCTGCCCGCCACCTTTATCGGTGGCGGCGTCCGCCTGCATGCACGGAGCCCGCCATGACCACGCCGCACTCCCCTCCCCCACGCCCGATCCAGCAAGCGCCCTCGGCCGCTCCGGCCCTGGCCCCCAACAGCCTCATCGCCATCCTGCACGCCATCGGCGCGGGCGCTGCGGCCGACGGCCAGCCCTGGCCCGAGCGGCACCCTCTACGCAGCCGGCAGATGCAGTTGTCCGACGCCGACTGCGCGCTTACCGGCCAGCGCATCGTGCAGGAGATCCTGCTGGCGGCCGAGCGCACGCGCCAGAACGGGGAGCCGGAGCAGTACGTCGGCGACCGGGTGATGGAGGGGCTGGTGATGGCCGATCTGGCGCTGACCGCCTTCATCCACGAGCGGATGCGACCCAAGGAATGAGCGCGCTTATGGCGCGGACCTTTCTGCCTGTGTGCGGGGTGACGAATGAAGATGCACGGCCTTGCCGCTGCGATGGTGTGCATCGCGGTGATCGGCGCGATGTGGGTGGAGTGGCCCGAGCCAGCGGGCGATCAGGTGTGGGCCTACCAGAAGCTACAGCCGGCCGATTACCGCCTGCTGCACAGTGATGCACTCGGCTTCGTGACCGCGAAGGCCCACGAGGGTTTTGAACTGCACACGCGCCATGCCGGGGCGACGTCCTTCGAGATCCGCTGCAAGGGCGTGCTGGTGATGGAGGTGGAGAACGCGCCCTCGCGCGTGCTGATCCGCATGCCTGCCGATGCACGCTGGCGGGCACCGGATATCGAACGTCTGCGCATCAGCTTCGAGCGCTGGCTGGATCTGCACCAGAGCCAGGGGCGGTTGCTGGTGGAAAGTGCGGGGCCTTCGTGGGTTGAGACGCGGTTTGGGCGCTTCAATGGGTTGGTGCTGGATGAGCAGCGGTGCCTGCTTGGGGCCCCAGGCCGCCGCCAGCCCGATCCCACCAACTACTTCAGCGCTGAAGTGCCATCGTAGGCTGACGCTCACAGTTGCGCTGCGCCTGCACCGCAAGGGGCACAGCAACTGGTCAGGGGCCAAATCCCAGTGCCATCGCAACCACTTTTCCATCCCGGACGTAGAAGCAAATGCTCGATCCACCTTCCGAGAACCCACAGGTGCGCTCGACCTTGAAGCTGCCCAGCGTTGCCTGCTCTGTGTCCCTCTGGCCATACGCGCCTGCTGCGCTGGCAGCCTTGGACGCCGGGTCACCCATGGCAACGCCTTTCAGCTTCACGCCCCGCAAGCTCTCGGTTCTGCCTGCAGCGGGTTGCCCTGCGCTGATCGATGAAACGCGGATCTCATCGATGGTTCGGAACTCCGGAGCGACGTCAGGGTTGGAGGTCATCAGCACCTCCAATCGGGTAGTTGGATCCAGATATCTACGCCGTATCAGCCCTGCCGCGTCCGCGACCATTTCGCCATCACCATAGCGGCGCAGGACATCCCGCTCGCTGTAGACATGCGGGATGAAACTTCCATCGCGGAAGGCTTCCGATACAAAGTCCACACGTGGACTCCCTGCGGGGAAGCCTGCAGCTGCAGGCAACATGCCCAGCGCAATCAAGATGAGTCTGCGTGTGTTCATGACAACTTCGTCCATCCATCTGAAGGAATGATCACGGGACATTCGCGACTCATGCGCGGATAGCCCATTCGTTCCGGAGACGTATCACCATTTCAGATCAAACGGAATACTCTCCGCAACACAGATTTTCCGCAACGCGGCCTCCAGCTTGCTGCCGTTGTCCAACGTTTTCAGTGTCACTGCAATCCCACCAGTGATCCCAAGCTTCCTCTGTGCACTTTCGGAGAGAGACAGCTCAAGCTCCATGCGCCGCAGAGAGATATGCACCAGACCGCCATAGCAAGGCTCAAGACCTCCACCGACCTCGATATGGGCGTGCGCCATGCCCAACTCTTCGTCCTGGTCGTCATACGCCTTCGCGTTCTGCAATACCACGTAACGAGACGGATTCGTCGAGCTGTCGGCCAAGCCAACTACGATGCAGTAGTCATCTTCCTCTATGAAAACGACTTCGGCCTTGAATCTGTACATTTCCCGGGTACTCCTGACATGTGGAAAACTCAATGTCTACTCCGCCGCTGTCCTGGTGCCGCTCTCAGCACGCAGGGTCGTATCGTTGTCACCCTTCCAGCCCACCTGGGTGCCACTCGCCCCGCCTGCGAGCCCATCCGTACTTTTGTCTGTTCCCCCGCCGCTCGATCATCAAGGGCGGCGCCAACGTCAGGGGCGGTCTGTACTGACGGAAACCGAGCCGTCTTCCAGCAGGTGGACGCTTACATATGCGTCTGGCGGAGGTATCCGATCGATCGACGCCCCTGCGGGGAGAATGTCCCAACTTGTGATCGGGCCGCAGACTGTCCTATGCACCAAACGGCTGCTATCCAACCCTCGCTTGGCAAGCTCGGCCACAACTACTTCAGGAGGCTGGCGCTCGAAGCCCTTGTAGGCGGTGCACGTCTCTCCCGTCTGGCCAATGGGATACGTTGAACTCTCCACCTCATCCCGGCACCCCGGCAGGCCCATGGCGAGCGAGAGGGCCATCAGTACTCGAATGCACTGCATTTCAGCTCGCTCCTTTCCTTCACTGCCCTGTAGTACGCCTTGTCTGACGCAAGACCTGCGAGACCGCCATCGCAGAGCCGCGCTGCACAGATCATTTGCCCTCGATGCGCACGCTGCACCCTTTGCAGGCAGAAATACCCCGAGACGCATTGCCGGCAAACCCCGATAGTCCCACGCAGATTACCTGCCGCATCATCAGGCGTCTTTCTGCAGGAATCCACACATGAGCCTGGCGCTGGTCCACAGCCGTGCCCGCGCCGGGGTCGATGCCCCGCTGGTGCGGGTGGAAGTGCACCTCTCTGGCGGCCTACCCGCCACCCAGATTGTCGGCCTGGCCGAGACCAGCGTGCGCGAATCCCGCGAGCGCGTGCGTGCCGCGCTGCTCTGTGCACGCTTCGACTTTCCGCAGCGGCGCATCACGCTCAACCTCGCGCCTGCCGACCTGCCCAAGGAAGGTGGGCGCTACGACCTGGCCATCGCGCTGGGCATTCTTGCCGCGAGTGGCCAGGTCGATCCGCAGTCGCTGCTGCAATACGAGTTCCTGGGCGAGCTGGGGCTGACCGGCGAACTGCGGCCGGTGGCCGGAGCGCTGCCTGCTGCGATTGCGGCGGCTGATGCCGGCCGCATCCTGGTGGTGCCGCCCGGCAATGCCGCCGAGGCGGCGCTGGCCGAGCACGCGGATGTGCGCGTGGCGCGCACGCTACTGGAGTGCTGTGCCGGTCTGGGCAATCCGCGCCTGCTGCCGCCCGTGGAGCGCGTGGACACGACACCGTTGCCCCTGCCCGATCTGGCCGACGTGCGGGGGCAGGCGCATGCACGGCGCGCGTTGGAAGTGGCGGCCGCCGGTGGGCACCATCTGTTGTTGATCGGCAGCCCTGGCTGCGGCAAGACGCTGTTGGCTTCGCGCCTGCCCAGCCTGTTGCCGGATACCGAGGAAGCCGAGGCGTTGCAGCTGGCCGCGATTGCCTCGGTGAGTGGCGAAGGGCTGGACCCCAGACGATGGCGGCAGCGGCCCTTCCGGGCACCGCACCACAGTGCGAGCGCGGCGGCATTGGTAGGCGGCGGCAATCCACCCTGCCCCGGTGAGATCTCGCTGGCCCATCACGGTGTCCTTTTCCTTGATGAGCTTCCAGAGTGGAACCGCAGCGCGCTGGAGACCCTGCGCGAGCCGCTGGAATCCGGCCACATCCGCATCGCCCGCGCGGCACGCAGCGTGCAATATCCGGCGCGGTTCCAGCTGGTGGCGGCGATGAATCCCTGCCCCTGCGGCTGGGCCGGTGACCGCAGCAACCGCTGCCTGTGCAGCGACGAGCGTATCAACCGTTACCGTGCGCGGGTGTCTGGTCCGTTGCTGGACCGTATCGACCTGCATATCAGTGTGGCCCGTATGGACGCAGTGGAGTTGCGGGAGAGCACGCCGCTGGGGGAGCCCAGTGCGGCGGTACGTGCACGGGTGGAAGCCGCCCATGCCAAGCAGCAGGTGCGTGGCGGGCTCAACGCGCATCTGCCGCCGGCGGCACTGCGGGCCTGTACCCGACTGAGCGAGGCAGATCAGGACATGCTGGAACAGGCCATCGAGCGCCTGCAGCTGTCGGCGCGGGCGATGCACCGGATTCTGCGGGTGGCGCGCACGATTGCCGATCTGGCGGGTTGCGAAACGATCCAGACGGCGCATCTGGCCGAGGCCATTGGCTACCGGCAGTTGGACCGCGGGAAGGCGAGCACGTAATTGCAGCGGGCAGAATCAGGCCGCGTCATGCGGGCACACGTTCAAAAAGATCCGGCAGCCATTCCGGCTTGAACAGGGAAGCAGGCTGTTCTCTCATCTCTTCTACGCGCCACCATTTCCACGCCCTGATCGTGGCATTTTCCTCCTCCGTCCACCCGTCACGCTGGATGTCGGGCTGGTTGGGGCTGCGGACCAGAAAATATTCTTCCAGCCATCGCGCGGGCGTTGATCGGGCGACCGCGTAGATGGCATCGCGCTTTTCCAGCCGCACGCCTATCGGCAGATCCAATCCGGTCTCCTCCCTGAGCTCACGCCGTGCGGCGTCCGCATATCCCTCCCCGGGCAGAAGCTCCCCGCCCGGTGTAGCCCAGAAGGGAGCGTGGTGTTCATCGTGATACCGGAACAGCAACACCGCATCCTCAGCAACGATCACAAGGCGTGCAGATCGTCTGATTTCCATCGTTTCCCGTCCTTACCAGCCCGCCCCAGAATAGGCCAAAAGCAGGCGGACCAAGAGAAAGCCATCAACGCGTGTCGATTCCTGGCCAGTGATTCACTTTCCCGGGATGGGCGCCTGTCGCCGGACGGCAACGGACGCCATGCGGCGGCTGACAAGGCCGAAGAGGTCCTGCAGTTCGGCTGCGCGCTCGGGCGTGCTGTTGCTGCCGAAAAGCACACGCGCCAGCGCGGCTTCACGGGTGTCATGCGGGAACCGCAGGCGGTCCCGGTACACCTTCTGGCACACCAGCCAGGCCCGGCGCAGCCCACCGCCGGGCAGCGGGCGGACCACGCGTTCGTAGACCTGCCAGAACTGGTACTCGCCCTGCAGATCGATCGCCGGCGCCACGGACAGCGCCTGCCGGGGCCGTCCTGGGCCCCGGATGCCGAACAACGGGGTTCGCGGGTTGTGCTGTGCCATGCCAACAGGATGACCCAGCAACATTGTGGGAACCTTGCGTCGCCGCCAGAAAACCCCTGTTGTTTGCGCAAGGCGGGTTTCTAGGCGGGTTTTGGGGGTCAGAGCCCTTTGCTGCGCAAAGGGGTCTGACCCCCGATCACGGGATGGCTGCGGGGTCGGATCCCTTCGCGCAGCAAAGGGCTCTGACCCCGCCCTCATCGCCTCAGAACGCCATCGAGGTACTGAACATCAGCTGCCGTGGCGCGCTGCGCTGCAGGGTCTGGTAATCCCCCGAGAACGACGAGCCGGCAATGGTGGCGGTGCCGATGTTGTGGCGGTTGAACAGGTTGCTCACGTCCAGCCGCAGCTCCAGGCCGGGCACGGCGCTGTCGGCACCGAAGCGGTAGGCGGCATAGGTGTTGACCTGCCAGAACGTCGGCACGCGGATGTCGTTCTCGTAGGTGAAGGGCTGGCGCAGGTACGAGGTGCTGGTGGCACCAAAACGCCAATCGCCGAAATGCGCCGATAGGTCGCTGACCAGCGAGATCTGCGGGTAACCCGGCTGGGCGTTGCCCTTGATCGGGTACACCGTGTCGCCCACCACGAAGTCACTGTCGTAGTAGGAACGGGCCACGGCCACGCCCTGGTAGAACTGCAGGTGGTCGCTCAGGTCGGCGGTGATGCCAAGGTCAGCGCCGATCACGTGCATCTTCGGCATCAGCCGCACGGTGTTGATCTGCGCGAACTGGGTACCGATGGCGGCCGACAGCAAGCGGTTGTGGATGTCGTTGTAGAACACGTCGCCGGTGATCGTCAGCCGGTCGAAGCGATGCGATGCGCCCACGGTGAGGTTCCAGTTCTTCTCCGGGCGCAGCGTGCCGGCCACGCGGTCGAACTCCTCCTGGTCGGTGATGGTCCACGCCGAGGCGGTGTAGCCGATGTTGCCGCGCTGGGCCACGCGATAGCCGTTCATGGTATTGGCCAGGTCGATGAAGGCATCGGTGGACTCGGTCGGGCTCCAGAACAGCGAGACGTGCGGCAGGAAGTTGCTCTTCGCGCGCAGCGTGCCGTTCACCGGCCGGTCCTTGGCGTCACCGAGGCCGCCGCCGCGGGTACGGAAGTCCACGGCCTTGAAGCCGACACCCAGCTTCAGTGTGTCGTTCAGCACGATGTCGTCCTGCAGGTAGAACTGGCGCGAGCGGGTCACCCAACTCGATGCGTTGTCGGTCTTGAACGCGGGGCCGTACACATCGAACGGACCGGTGGCCTTCAGCGGCGGGCCCTCGCCCAGCAGCGGCTGCTGGTACCACTCGGTCTTGGCCGCGGCCTTGCTCTTCTCCTGCCAGAAACCGGCGGTGAAGGTGTGCGCGCCGGTCTCGAACTGCAGATTGAGCATGCCGCCCAGCCGGTTGAGGCGCGGGGTCTGCACCTGTTCGGAGAACGGCGCGCCGTTGGGCGACGGCACGTTCGGGTCGGTCAGCGTGGCCTGGGTGTGGCTGTTGGCGTTGTACAGCTGCACGTTGCCGCTCAGCGCCGGACTGATCTGGAAGCGGTGGTTGATCGAGGACGCGCGGTCACGCGTGCTCTGGCCGGTGTCGTAGGGAATCAGCCCGGACAGTTCACCACAGGTATAGGCGCCGCAGGATTTGTCTGCGTTCTCCGGCGAGGCCACGTAGTACGCCCAGGCGTAGTCCGGGTAGAAGATGTCGGCCTTCCAGCCCAGCTTGCTGATCATGTCGAAGGAAATGTTGTTGTAACCCCAGACCTTGGCCTTGCTGTCGGACAGGAACACGGTGACATCGCCCCAGGCGACGTCCTGCTGCAGCTTCAGGTCGCCGCGCAGGAAGTTCTGCGTGCCCTCGCCCTGGTACTTGTCGGCGGACACACGCTGCAGGTCGACCAGCACTTTCGGGCCATGCTCGCCGAGCTGGCCGCTCTGCCCGGATACGGTGGTGACCAGCGTGCTGTTGCTGCCCACACCCTGCTTCACGCGCAGGCTGGGCGTGTCCTGCAGGTCGCGCAGGCGGTATTCCAGGCTGCCGCCGTTGACGCTGCTGGAGAACACGCTGACCGGTGCGCCGCCGGGGCTGACCGTGATCGCGCCGATGCCATCGGGCACGCCCACGTTCACCACGCTGGTGCCGGTGAGCGAGAGGAAGCCGTTGTCGTTCAGCGGCACGCCTTCGAAGGTGATGCCCATTTCGTTCATGCGGAAGCCGCGCACGAACAGGCTGGTGGCGGAGATATCCAGGCCCAGCCCATCGGTGGCGGTATAGCTCGCGCCCGGCACCTGCTTCAGCATGGCCAGGCCATTGTTGCCGGTGACCATCGCGTCGAGGTCCTCGGCGTTGATGATGTAGCGGTTGGGACCGACCACCTGGGTCGGTGCCACGGCCGCGCCGCGCGGCGTGGCGATGACCTGCAGGGCGTTGAGCGTGGTGGGCGTGTCGAGCGCGGCGTCGTGCGTGTCTGCGGCGTAGGCAGGTGCAGTGGTGGCCGCGATGATGGCCAGGGCGAGGCGCGTCGTGGGTGGGGTGTTCATGGCAGTAGATCCAGGGTGCAGGGAGAGAGCCGCGCAGGCGCACGCCCAGCGCGTTGCAGCGCCGGTGTCGGCGCCCTGGCTGGCGATGCGATTGCGTTGAGGGCTTGACGGCGCGGTGCGTGCCGGTCAGTGGCAGACGAAGACGATCATCTGCCGTGGGATTCGGTGGGGTGATTTCGACGTGCGGAATTCTTGCATCGCGCTGCCGCATCCGCCATTGCGCGGTGGTACAGCGCCGATGGCGATGGGGATGGGTGGGTTATACGTGGGTATAGCCCCGGCATGGTGGGGGCCGACCTTGGTCGGTGCTCGTGTGCCAACCAAGGTTGGCACCCACCGGGACGAATGGGGCCTGGTAGAGGCCGACCTTGGTCGGCGCTTGCCGATTGTGTGTGCCAACCAAGGTTGGCAGCTACCAGAGCATAGGGACGCGCGGCTACTGCAGGACGAAACGCTCGATCGCGCGCGCCACGCCTTCATCGGCATTGCTGCTGGTCTCAAACCGCGCCACCGCCTTCACCGCATCGATGGCATTGCCCATGGCCACGCTGGTACCGGCGTACTGCAGCATGGTGAGGTCGTTCTCCTGGTCGCCGATGGCCATCACGTTGGCGCGGTCGATGCCCAGGTGCTCGGCCAACTTCTGCAGGCTCGGCCCCTTGCCGGCGCGGTGGTCGAACACTTCCAGGAAGAACGGCGCGCTCTTCAATACCGCGAAGCGCTCAGTCATCGCGCTGGGCAGGCGCGCGATGGCAGCGTCCAGCACCTCGGGTTCGTCGATCATCATCAGCTTGATGAAGGACATCGACGGGTCCATGTCTTCCACGCGGCGATACGACAGCGGCATCCGCGAAAGATGCGAGTCGGCCACGGTGTAGTAGCTGATGTCCTGGTTGGGCGTGTACATGCGCTGGCTGTCCAGCGCCTGGAAGTGCACGCCCAGGTCGCGGGCGACCTGCTCGCAGAACAGGAAGTCGTCGAAGCTGAGCGGATACTCGACCACGGTTTCGCGCGTGCCGATGCGCTGCACCAGGCCGCCATTGCAGGCGATGCAGTAGTCGTCGTTGCCGGTGATGCCGAGCTCGTGCAGGTACGGCGCCAGGCCCGGAACCGGGCGGCCACTGGTCAGCACGATGTGCACGCCCAGCGCCCGCGCCTGCGCGATGGCCTTCCTGGCGCGGGGGGTGAGCTGGTGCGACGGGTCCAGCAGCGTGCCATCCATGTCGATGGCGACCAGTTCGATGGTCGATTGCCTGCGGCCCATGTCCATTGCGTTCAACTCGTGCGGGGCACGCCAGTTTACCCCCTCATGCCCGGTTCACCTCTTTGCCCACGTTGGCCGGGATACTGCAGGAGCCTGTGCGTCCCCCACCGCAGGACGGCCCGCTGACCGCCCTTCCCTGGAGAACCTTGCGACGCATGACCTACCGTGCCCCCGAAACCAACGACAGCGCCCCCCTGGCCCAGCAGATCGAGCAGATGATCGACGAGCTGCCCGGCGACCAGGTGAGCGTCGGCACCCTGCTCAGCGCGCTGGGCGATGAGGGCCTGCTGCTGGTCGTGATCCTGCTCTCGGCCATCTTCATCATTCCGGTGTCGATTCCCGGGCTGAGCACGGTGTTTGGCGCCTCGATCCTGCTGATCGGCCTGAGCCGGGTGCGCGACCGCCCGCTGTGGGTGCCGCAGAAGCTGGCGGGCCGCGGGATCGCCACCGACAAGCTGAAGGCCAACCTGGGCCGTGCGCTGAAATGGGTGCACCGCATGGAGCGGCTGTCGCGGCCGATGCGGCTGGCGGTGATGGTGCGCTCGAAGAAGATGATGCGCCTGAACAACCTGATGCTGGTGTTCGCGACCCTGCTGCTGATGGCGCCGGCCGGGCCGATTCCCTTCAGCAACACGCTGCCGGCGCTGGCGCTGATGTCGTTTGCGATTGGCTTCATCCAGCGCGATGGTGCGGCGGTGGCTGCCGGTTATGGTTTCGTGGTGGCCACGGTGGTGTATTTCGGCGTGCTGCTGGGCGGCGTCGGGTTTGCTGCCGAGTCCGTGTTCAACGGGGTGCGTGGCAACTCAATCTGATACTCGGCTGCGGGGTTGGGCATACGGGCAAGGCCGCGCCACGGTGGACGCGGACGCACGTCACGTCACATCACAAAGGTTCTACGCGGGCTGGGGCCGGGCGCGTTGTCGATCCAGAGCTTGAGTTCGGCGAGGTTTGCGAACTCCTTGGTGTACAGCTTACCGTCTACGACACAACACATCAGCAGTTCGACGTCGTTGGCATCGTCATTTTCGCCTTTATCGTCGGTGTCATCGTCCAGTGACAGCAGCCATCGCACGTAGTCCCTGAAATGCTGAAAGTCGACTCCGACCTTCTGCGACACCATCGCCTGTGCAAACTCCTGGACCGTCTCGCACTGGATGGAGATGGTGCTGCTGAAGGTGATATCAGCCTGAGGAAGTTGGATGATCGCGGGAGTACAGACATAGGTTCCGTAGCTCCTCACGGGAAACTCGATACTGGACCCCTGGCGCGATCGCCAGCCGATCAGATGGCAGCTTGCATGGATGTCAGACCACCCATCCAGGCGACGGCACAGCGTCTTCCTGCGCGGCTTTCTTGCTTCACTGGCTGCATCACGCTTCTCATCCTTGAACTCTATCAGCGAGAAGTTCCGGCCATCTGAGGCAAGCACGTCCGCACCCAGCCGAACATCCTGATGGTCGGTTGGCGCGATATAGGCACTATGCCCCAGGTTCTCCAGCTCGCGTTCCAGGTTCCTGCTGAACGCGGCCACGTTGGACGTTTCATGATTCAACTTCATACGATGCTCCCTATCGACGGGGAGCATCGTAACGAAATGACCAGCATCGGGTCATCCGGTGCCGGCCAGCGGCCTTCATCGTGCCGACACCCGCCACACCACGTCGCCCACGTCGTCGGCGACCAGCAGCGCGCCTTCGGCATCCATGGCCATGCCCACCGGCGCACCCATCAGGGTCTTCTCGTCCTTCGAGGTGAAGCCGCTGACCACGGTCTGCGGCCGCCCGGTCGGCTTGCCGTCCTTGAACGGTACGTAGACCACTTCGTAGCCACTCAGTGGCGAGCGGTCCCAGCTGCCGTGCTCGCCGATGAAGGCGCCGCCGTGGTACTGCGCCGGCAGTGCCTGGCCGGTGTAGAACAACAGGCCCAGCGGTGCCACGTGCGAGCCGATGGCATAGTCCGGCACGATCGCCTTGGCCACCAGGTCCGGCCGCTGTGGCTGCACGCGCTCGTCCACGTGCTGGCCGTAGTAGCTGTAGGGCCAGCCGTAGAAGCCATCTTCCTTCACCGAGGTGAGGTAATCCGGCACCAGGTCGGCACCGATCTCATCACGCTCGTTGGCCACGGCCCACAGCTGGCCAGTGCTCGGCTCCCAGTCCAGCCCGGTCGGGTTGCGGATGCCCGACGCAAAGATGCGGCTGCCACGGGTAGCTACGTCCACCTCCAGCACGACCGCGCGGCGGTATTCGACGGCCAGGCCATTTTCAGTAATGTTGCTGTTGGAGCCGACGCCCACGTACAGCTTGCTGCCATCGCGGCTGGCCAGCAGTTCCTTGGTCCAGTGGTGGTTGATGGTGCTGGGCAGGTCGGTGAACTCGCGGCCCTTGTCGGACATGCGGGTTTCGCCGGGCACGTAGTGGTACTGCATGATGTTGCCGGTGTTGGCCACATACAGCGTGTCACCGATCAGCTGGATGCCGAACGGCGAGTGCAGGCCTTCGATGTAGACGTGCTGGGTCCAGGTGTTCGTGCCTGGCGAGCGGCGCAGCAGCGTGACGCGGTTGCCGCCCTTGCCGGCCTTGCCCGAGCGCGCCTTCACCTTGCCGGCGATCCACTGCTTGGGTGTGGTGACCGGCTCTTCGCCGGGGCCATTGCCTTCCACCACCAGTACATCGCCGTTGGGCAGGGTCAGCAGCCGGCGCGGGTGCTGCAGGTTGGCGGCGATGCGCTCGATCTTCAGGCCTTCGGCCACCGTGGGGGTCTGTCCATCAGCCCAGCCAACGCCCTTGGGTACCTGCATCGGCGGCATCAGGAAGTTGGCCGGCTTGGGCAGCGGCGGCTGCGGGCCCGACTGGTCGGCCGGATGGTATTCGGCCTTGCCCGCGCAGGCCGACAGGGTGACGGCCAGTGCCAGCGCGGCGACGGTGGGCAGGATGTGCTTAGCCATGACGACCTCCCTGCAGCACCGGCGGCTGCAATGACAACAGGATCAGGCCCAGCGCGATCAGGGCCACGGTCAGCGCCGACAGGATCGTGCCCGGCACAGCAACGGCATACGCATCGCGGCTGTGCACGAAGGCGTTCCAGATGGCCAGCACCACCGCGACCAGGTTGAGGAAGAAGTCGATGCGGTCGATGCGGGTGGCCGTGCCGTTGCGGCGCCAGACCGCGAACAGGTTGATCAGGCGCGGCACGATGGCGATCAGCAGGCCGAACGTGATCAGCCAAGCGGCGGCCTTGCCCCACATCACCTCGGCGCTGTTGAGGTAGATCGCGTCGAAGATCAGTGCACCGACGAAGAAGCCGAAGGGTATCGGGTTCAACAGGCTGAACAGCGTGGTGCCGAGGCCGCGATGGGCCTGGGCGAGCGGATTGACCATCATCGTGCTCCGTGCGGAAGGGTGCACGGGCTGTAGTAGCACAGCGCGATGTGAGGGCGCGCGATGATGCTGGGTAGATTCGCGCCATGCGTGGATACGCGTGCCAACCAAGGTTGGCACCCACCAGATGCGGGCCGCTGCAGCCGTCATTACCCCACGGAATAAGTGTTTGTGACGCAATTTGCATATTCGTACATTGCGGATGTGAAGAGGTAGGGGGTTCTCCGTTGTGTCGCGTTTGGCTCGTTGCGATGGGGCAGTTCCGCCCCGCCGTCCTGCCATGCCGATTCACAACAGAAGGATTCGTGTATGAAGCGACACACGCAACGCTCCGCGCCACCGCGCTCCGCGCGCCTGGCCCTTGCCACTGCCCTGGTGCTGGGCAGCCTGGCCGCCACCGCGCAGGCCCAACAGGCCGATCCGCTGGCGGGTATCCAGTGGCACCTGCTCAACACCGGGCAGACCGTCCCGGCCGACACCCTGCCGGTGGCCGGCAACGACCTGAACGTGGATGGCCTGTTCCGCAACGGCATCCGTGGCCAGGGCGTCACCATCGCCATCGTCGATGATGGCCTGCAGATCGCGCATCCGGACCTGGCGGCCAACGTGGCGGCGGTGGCCGGCAAGAACTTCACCAACGGCTCGAACAACCCCACCCCGACCAACCCGGATGTCGACAACCACGGCACCATGGTCGGCGGCATTGCTGGCGCGGTGGGCGCCAACAACCTGGGCGTACGTGGTGTGGCGCCGGCGGCGACGCTGAAGGGCTTCAACCCGATTTCGCGCTCAGCCCTGGGCAACCAGCAGAGCAACATCGAGTACGCCTGGTGGGACGGCGCGGAGTCGGCCGACGTGCAGGTGTTCAACAACAGCTGGGGCGCCGGCCCGGGCAATCCGAACCTGCCGCTGGCGTACAGCGAAAACACGATTCGTTCGTATGAGCAGGCACTGTCGGGTACGCGCGGTGGCCGCGGCGGCATCTACGTGAAGTCGGCGGGCAACAACTTCAACAATGCCTCGATCAGCCAGACCCAGGATGTCTGCACCACCGACACCAAGAACCGCAACACCGGCTGCGTGCCGGCTGGCCGTGATCCGCGCAACAACCTGTTCAACGTGATCACGGTAGGCGCGGTGCGTGCCGATGGCGTGCGCTCGTCGTATTCCTCCACCGGCTCGGCGCTGTGGGTGTCGGCCTTCGGCGGCGAATACGGCCTGCAGGCCCAGTACGCCCCCGGCCTGGTGGCACGCGCGTACGACCCGGCCATCGTCACCACCGACGTGACCGGATGCGCGCAGGGCAGCAACAAGAACACCAACCGCCAGAACACGCTGGACAGCAACCTGTCGGCCATCGACAGCACCTGCAACTACACCGCCAAGATGAACGGCACCTCGGCGTCAGCGCCGATGGTCTCGGGCGTGGCGGCACTGGTGCTGGAAGCCAATCCGAACCTGTCCTATCGCGATGTGAAGTACATCCTGGCCACCACCGCCACCCGCAACCACCCGAACCAGCCGGCGGTGACGCTGGCCGACGGGCGCACGCTGGTGCCGGGCTGGACGGTGAATGCTGCCGGCCGTGCCTACAGCAACTGGTATGGCTTCGGCGTGGTCAACGCTGCACGCGCGGTGCAGGTGGCCGAGAACTTCCAGTCGCTCGGTGCGCTGGTCGACAGCGGCTGGCGCAACACCACGCGTACCGTGGCCATCGGCAACACCTCGGCCGCCGCTGCACGCCTGACCTTCCAGTTGGCCAACGGCGCGCGCAACATCGAAAGCGTGCAGCTGGGCTTCCGGGTCAACCACCGCAACACGCGCCAGCTGCAGTTCGTGCTGGTGTCACCCAGCGGTACCCGCAGCGTGGTGCAACCGGCGTTCACCGCGATCGGTTCGGGCACGGGTGGCGCGCAGAGCAACTTCACCAGCTGGGACCTGCTGTCCAGCAATGCCTTCCTGGATGAGAACGCCACGGGCACCTGGACGCTGGAAGTGACCGACATGGGGCAGGCCGCGACCGCTGCATCGCGTGGCAACCTCGAATTCTTCAAGATCCGCGTTCTGGGGCACTGATGATGAAGACCACCATTCTGTTGAGCACGCTCGCCTTCGCGGCGATGACCTTCCCTGCCTGGGCACAGAGCTCGGGGCAGACCCCTCCGGCTAGGACCCTGTCGACCGTGGATGCTCAGGAACTGAAGGCGTCCGCTACCGGCCGCTCGTTCGATGTGGGCGGCACGCGTTTCCAGCTGTCGCCCTCGGCAACGGTAAAGCAGGCCAGCGGCGGCCAGTTCACGATCACCCCGCAGGCGGCGGCGACCACCAGCTCGCGTACCAAGCGTTCGCTGGATGGCGCCGCGGCGGCGCCTGCTGATGCCGGTGCCGGCAAGTTCGCGGCGGCGGTCTCCCGTGACGGAGCGCCGGTGGTGGCGACCTCGCGGGTCAAGGTGTTCTTCACCGATGCAGCATCGGCCCAGCGCGCGGCTACGGCCACCGGTGGCACCGTGGTGAAGGTCTCCAAGGCGTCGGGCCAGGCGATCGTGGAGTACCCGTCGGTGAACGCGGCGCTGGATGCGAGCACCAAGCTGCTGTCCACCGCCGGTATCCGCGCCACCGAGCCGGACGTGGTGCAGTGGGAAGAGACCAAGTAAGGCGTTGAGCGGTGCCCCGGCCGGCTGGCTCTCCTGGCCGGCCGGGGATTGGTGTGGGGGTGTGCCGACCAACGGTCGACACCTGCCGGGGCCGTGCGCGTGTAGAGCCGAGCCGATGCTCGGCTGCTGTCTACGGGGTGCCGCAGGCGCGGTGCGCGCGGCGCCGAGCATGGGCTCGGCTCTACAGCTGTGCCAACCAAGGCTGGCATCTACCAGGAGCAGATTCGGACGTGCCAACCAAGGTTGGCACCCACCGGCGTTACCGCGCGGCCAGTGTGCCGCTGTGCTTGAGGTGGCAGCTGGCCAGCGCGTCGTTGCCGGCGGCCGGGTGGCCGGGCTCGAGCAGCAGGCGCTGCACGTCCGAGAACAGCTTTTCCACCGGCATGCCGTACGGCGCGAACAGGCGCAGGCGGCCCTGGCGGTCGAACACGTAGCCGCCGGCAATGTGGCTCATGGTGTAGGTATCCGGTACCTGACCGGGTTCCTTTTCGTAGAACGCCTTGAAGTCGCTGGCCATCGCGGCCAGCTGCGCATCGTTGCCAACCAGCGCGATTGCCTTGGGATCGAACGCTTCCACATAGGTGCGCGCGACCTCGGGCGTGTCGCGGGCCGGGTCGACGCTGACGAACACCACCTGTAGCTGATCGGCATCCTTGCCCATCAGGTGCTTGACCTGGCTCAGCTCGACCATCGTGGTCGGGCACACGTCCGGGCAGCTGGTGAAGCCGAAGAACAGATAGGTCACCTGCCCCTGCAGGTCCTTGGGGCCACGCACGGTGCCGTGGCTGTCGGGCATCGACCACTGCTGGCCAAGTTCTTCGCAGGCGATGTCCTTCGCATAGAAGTCCATGCGCGACTGCGCGCTGCAGCCGGCCAGCAGGCCGAGCAGCAGGCCTGCGGCCAGGCGCAGGCCACGATGGGGGAACGCAATGCCTTTCACGGTTCGCAGGCTCAGTTGATCATCATGTGGTAGTGCATGCTCCAGATGATCCAGACCGACAACGCGACGACGATGAACAGGATCACCAGGGTGAACACGAAGCTGGCCAGGTTCCAGCCACCTTCGGACTTGCGGTCCATGTGCAGGAAATAGACCAGCTGCACCAGGATCTGCGCCACTGCGAAGCCGACCAGCAGGAACAGCGTGAGCGGCCGCGACAGCACCGGATTCATCACCAGTGCGAACGGCACCACGGTCAGCAGCGCGCACAGCACGAAACCGATCAGGTAGGACTTGGTGGAGCCGTGCGCATTGCCGGCGCGCGAGGTTTCGACGTGGGCCATGTCAGAAGGCTCCGATCAGGTAGACGAAGGTGAAGACGCAGATCCACACCAGGTCCAGGAAGTGCCAGAACAGGCTCAGGCACGACACGCGGGTGATGTTGGTCGGGGTCAGGCCACGGCGGTAGACCTGGTGCATGACCACCGCCATCCAGATCAGGCCGCTGGCCACGTGCAGGCCGTGGGTGGCGACCAGCGCGAAGAACGCCGACAGGTAGGCACTGGTGCTCGGGCCCGCGCCTTCGTGGATCAGGTGCGAGAACTCGTAGATCTCCATGCCGATGAACGAGGCACCGAGCACGAAAGTCACGCCCAGCCAGCGCAACACCGCCGAGGTGTCGTGGCGATGCATGGCCAGCACGGCCTGGCCGTAGGTGATGCTGGAGACCAGCAGCAGGAAGGTCTCGGCCATCACGAACGGCAACGAGAACAGGTCCTTGCCGGTGGGGCCGCCGGCGTAGGCGGTGCTGAGCACCGCGTACGAGGCGAACAGGGAACCGAACAGCACCAGGTCGGACATGAGGTACACCCACATGCCGAACACCTTCATGCCGCCCTGTTCGTGGCCATGGTCGTGCTCGTGGTGGTCCTCGTGCGCCTGCGTGTCGCTGGCCAGCTCCGGGCGGGTCAACAGGTTCATGCGCGTACCTCCTTCAGCTTGGCAAGGTTGGCCGCTTCGGTGCGCGCCACCTCTTCGGAACTGACGTAGTAATCCACGTCCTCATCGTAGGACCGCACGATCAGGGTCACGATCATCGCGATGAAGCTGGCTGCGGCCATCCACCAGATGTGCCAGACCAAGGCGAAGCACAGCACCAGGATCCAGATGTTGAGGATCAGCGGCACGCCGGTGTTCTTCGGCATGTGGATCGGGGCGTACGTCTTCGGCGGCGGCGGCAGGCCGCGCTTCTTCGCTTCGTGGAAGGCATCCAGCTCATCGGCCTTGGGCACCACGGCGAAGTTGTAGAACGGCGGCGGCGACGGCGTGGCCCATTCCAGCGTGCGTGCGTTCCACGGGTCGCCGGTCAGGTCGAGGTTGCGCTTGCGGTCGCGCACGCTCACGTAGATCTGCACCAGCATCAGGATGATGCCCGCGAACACGAACAGTGCACCGATGAAGGCGGCGATCAGGTACGGCGTCCACGCCGGGTTGTCGTACTGGTTCATGCGGCGGGTCATGCCCATGAAGCCCAGCATGTACAGCGGCATGAAGGCCAGGTAGAAGCCGATCACCCAGCAGGCGAACGACCACTTGCCCAGGCGCTCGTTGAGGGTGAAGCCGAACACCTTCGGGAACCAGTAGGCGAAGCCGGCCAGGTAGCCGAACAGCGCGCCGCCGATGATGGTGTTATGGAAGTGGGCGACCAGGAACAGGCTGTTGTGCAGCAGGAAGTCCGCGCCCGGGATGGCCAGCAGCACGCCGGTCATGCCACCGATGGTGAAGGTGACCAGGAAGGCGATGGTCCACAGCATCGGTACGCTGAACTCGACGCGGCCACCGTACATGGTGAACAGCCAGGTAAATATCTTCACGCCGGTGGGAATGGCGATGATCATCGTCATGATGCCGAAGAAGGCATTGACGCTGGCACCGGAACCCATGGTGAAGAAGTGGTGCAGCCAGACGATGAACGACAGGATGCCGATCGCCAGCGTGGCGCCCACCATCGACTTGTAGCCGAACAGCTTCTTGCGCGCGAACGTGGCGGTGACTTCAGAGAAGATGCCGAACGCCGGCAGCACCAGGATGTACACCTCCGGGTGGCCCCAGGCCCACACCAGGTTCACGTACATCATCGGGTTGCCACCCAACGTGTTGGTGTAGAAGTTGAAGTCCAGGTAGCGGTCCAGGGTGAGCGCACCCAGCGCCACGGTCAGGATCGGGAAGGCGGCGATGATGATCACGCTGGTGACCAGCACGGTCCAGGTGAACACCGGCATCTTCATCAGGGTCATGCCCGGCGCACGCATGCGCAGGATGGTGATGAACAGGTTGACGCCGGTCAGCAATGTGCCGATGCCCGAGGCCTGCAACGCCCAGATGTAGTAGTCCACGCCTACGCCCGGACTGAACTCGATGCCCGACAGCGGCGGATAGGCCACCCAGCCGGTCATGGCGAACTCGCCAACGCCCAGCGAGATCATCATCAGCGCAGCGCCAACCACGAAGATCCAGAAGCTGAAGGCGTTGAGGAACGGGAACGCCATGTCGCGTGCGCCGATCTGCAGCGGCACGATGATGTTCATCAGGCCGACCACGAACGGGGTGGCCACGAAGAAGATCATGATCACGCCATGCGCGGTGAAGATCTGGTCGTAGTGCTCCGGTGGCAGGAAGCCATCACTGCCTGGCCCGGCCGCGGCCAACTGCGCGCGCATCATCAGCGCGTCGGCGAAGCCACGCACCAGCATGACCAGCGCCACTACCACGTACATGATGCCGATCTTCTTGTGGTCCACGGTGGTGAACCAGTCGCGCCAGAGCACGCCCCATAGCTTGAAGTACGTCACCGCGCCAAGCAGCGCGAGGCCACCCAGCACCATGGCCGCCAGCGTGACCACGACGATCGGCTCGTGCAGCGGCACGGCCTCCCACGTCAATTTACCCAACATGTTCGTTACTCCTGGGAAACCTGGGCACCACCGGCAGCACCCGCCGGGGACGCAGCAGCGGTGTTCTCACCGACGCCGATGAACTGGTCGATGACCTTCTTGAACAGCAGCGGTTCGACGCTGGAGAAGTGCTGCACCGGCGCGTTCTTCGACGGTGCGGCCAGCGCCTTGAACTGGTTGAAGTCCAGCGCCTGTGGTGCGCTGCGTACCTCGGCCACCCAGCGCTCGAACTCCTCGTTGCTGCTGGCGGTGGCAATGAACTTCATGTTCGAGAAGCCATGCCCGCTGTAGTTGCCGGACATGCCACGGAACTGGCCGGGCTCGTTGGCGATCAGGTGCAGCTGCGTGCGCATGCCGGCCATCGCGTAGATCTGCCCACCCAGCTGCGGGATGAAGAAGGTATTCATCGTCGAGTTGGAGGTGATGTTGAACGCCAGCGGGCGGTTGGCCGGGAAGTTGAGCTGGTTGACCGTGGCGATGCCCAGGTCCGGGTAGACGAACACCCATTTCCAGTCGGTGGCGATCACGTCCACGTGCAGCGGCTCACCGGCCACGTCCAGCGGCTTGTATGGGTCCAGTTCGTGGGTCGACTTCCACACGATCACGGCCAGGCCGGCAATGATCAGCAGCGGCACGCCCCAGACCACGATCTCCACCTTGGTGGAATGCGACCAGTCCGGCGTGTATTTCGCCTTGGTGTTGCCGGCGCGGAAGCGCCAGGCGAATACGAAGGTCAGCACGATGGCCGGTATCACCACGATCAGCATCAGGCCGATGCAGATCAGGATCAGGTCGCGCTGGGCGAGCCCGACCATGCCCTTCGAATCCAGCAGCACCCAGTCACAGCCCGACAGGCCGACGCAGGCCAGGGCGACCAGCGCCAGGCGGATGCGGTTCCAGCAGATATTCATTGGAGGTCAACCCTGTTGAAGAAGCGCGCTTGACCGGCTCGCCTGCGCGCAGCGCCCGGGCGTGGAGCGGCTACACTGTGGGTACGAGGTCGCCTACAAGAGAGCGATCCACTCCAATCAAGCCCATACAAGATACATTATTGTATGGACTTGTGCATCTGCACGTATGGAAAAACTGACCGATGACGCCACCTGCCGCCGGCCGCCGCCTGAAACACCCCAATCGCACCTGGGTTCGCCCCTTCCGCGAGGGCGCTGGCCCGCTGTACCTGCAGATCGCCCAGCAGGTGCGCGAGGCAGTGGATGACGGCGTGCTGCGTCCGGGCGACCGGCTGCCGCCGCAGCGCGACCTGGCCCAGCAGGTGGGCGTGGACCTGACCACGGTCACCCGGGCCTTTGCCGAGCTGCGCCAGGCTGGCCTGCTGGATGCGCAAGGCGCCGGCGGCACCTTCATCGCGCTGTCGGCCGGCAACCGCAGCACCTCGGTGGACCTGAGCATGAACATCCCGCCGCTGCTGGGCAGCGCGCCGTTCGCACAGGGCATGGAGGCCGGTTTCCAGCACGTGGGCCAGCAGCTGGGCCAGGGCGAACTGATGAGCTACCACGTCGGCGCCGGCACCCGCGAGGACCGCGCCGCCGCCGTGCAGTGGCTGTCACCGGTGCTGGGCACGGTGGGTGCCGACCAGGTGGTGATCTGCCCCGGCGCGCAGACCGCACTGTGCGCACTGATCCTGGCCCGCACCCAGCCGGGCGAGCTGATCGCCGCCGAGCAGCTGACCTACCCGGGCCTGCTGGCCGCCACGCGCGTGCTGCAGCGGGGTGTGGTGCCAGTGGCGATGGACGCCGAAGGCATGCTGCCCGAAGCGCTGGAAGAGGCCTGCCAGCTACGCCGCCCGCGCCTGCTGTACCTGGTACCGACCATCCAGAACCCGACCACGGCGACGATGTCGGCGCAACGCCGGCAGGCCCTGCTGGCGGTTGCCAAGCGCCACGATCTGACCGTGATCGAAGACGATCCCTACTGGTTGCTGGCCGGGGACGCCGCACCGCCGCTGGCCGCCCACCGCGACGCCGGCTGCCCGGTGTATTACATCTCCACCCTGTCCAAGTGCCTGGCACCGGGCCTGCGCACCGCCTACCTGGTGGTGCCGGGCGGCGAACCGATGGAACCGGTGCTGGACGCCCTGCGTGCGATCGCGCTGATGCCGACCCAGTCAATGGTGGCGGTGGCGTCGCAGTGGATCCGCAGCGGCCAGGCCCAGGACATGGTGCAGCGCTTCCAGCAGGAGCTGCGCGAGCGCCAGGCGATTGCCGCGCAGTACCTGCCGTCCCGCGCGCGGGCGCACCCGGCCGGCCTGCACGTATGGCTGCCGCTACCGCCGCGGCTGGACCAGTACCGGCTGATCCAGGCCGCACAGGAACAGGGGCTGGGCATCGCCAGCTCGGACGCCTTCAGCGTGGAGGAACCGCCACCGGGCAACGCCATCCGCCTGTCGCTGGGCGGCGCAGTTGACCAGGATGCGCTGGCCGGGGCGCTGGCCAAACTGAACGAGATCCTGTCTGAGGCCCCCGGGGCCCGGCACAACGCCATCGTCTGAACCGGGCGCATGGCGCCTCATCCATACAAGATGATATTTTGTATGCAATGTATGGATGAAGGGACGTGCGTCGATGCGCGCCGAGAGACTGAAGTTCCACCTGGTAATGGCCGGCTGTGGTGGCTTTGTGGTGTTGATGCTGGCCGCGCTGGCCTGGGTCTGCCTGCAGCCGCAGACCGTGGATGTGCAGGCCGCCGAGCGCCACGCCATCGAGCAATGCGTGCAGCGCAGCGAGGATCCGTCGCGTAGCGAGATCCAGCGTCGCGCGCAGGCCGACTCCTGCCGCGAGATGCGCAAGCAGTACGTGCACAAGTTCGGCGGGGACGCGTCCTGATGGGCGCAGCCGCGCCGCGCCGCCGCTGGCTGCTGCCGACGATGATCGCCCTCGCCTGCCTGTTCATGGCCGGCGTGGCGGCTGCGCTGTGGCAGTACTTCGGCTACAGCGCGCAGTCGACGTTCACCGAACAGGCCATCGTCTTCGACGACTCGCAGCTGCGCCTGCCGTCCGATCTGGCCGGTGATACCGGCCGCATCCGCGTGGTGCACTTCTGGGACCCGGCGTGTGCCGTCTGCAACCGCGAAACCGGCGCACACCTGAGCTACCTGATCAGCATGTACCGCCGCGCCGGCATCGACTTCTATGCGATCCGCCGCCCCGGTACCCAGGGCGAACTGCCTGAGCCGCTGCGCAACAAGGTGATCAACCTGCCGACCATCGACGGCATCGAACACATCCCGGCCAGCCCTGCCGTGGCGATCTGGGACCGGCAGGGCCACCTCGCCTATGCCGGCCCGTACAGCATCGGCATGGTCTGCAACTCGGCCAACAGCTTCGTCGAACCACTGCTGGACAGACTGGTGCGCGGCGAAACCGTGCGCCCGAAAGGACTGCTTGCCGTGGGCTGCTACTGCCCCTGGCAGGCCAAGCGCTGAGGACGCGCAATGACACCACTGACGCTGGCCGCTGTGGCCGCCACAAGCAACAACGGCGGTCACCTGTCCGAACCGACCGATGGTTATGGACAGGCTCCCGCCGTTGGAAGCAACGATACGCCCCGACATGCTCCGTACATGCCGCGACCGGATGTCGCAGCCCGCGAATGGGTGCAGGACGTGCTCGCGCACAACGGGCCGATCTATCTGCGCATCGTCAATTCGCTGGAGCGCACGGTGCGTCGCGGTGGTCTTGCACCAGGACAACGCCTGCCCTCGCAGCGCGCGTTGGCGCAGCAGCTCGGCGTCGACCTGACCACGGTAACGCGGGCGTTCGACGAAGCGCGCAAGCGCGGCCTGATCGAGGCGCGCGGGCCACAAGGCAGTTTCATCGCACCACCCAAGGCCGGCTTCGACCAGGTGGTGGACCTGAGCATGAACGTGCCGCCGGTGCCCGATGCCGATGCGCTGGCCGAAACCCTGCGCCGCGGTGCCGCCGCCGTGCTTGCGCGCAGCAACGCGCCGAACCTGATGACCTACCACCTGGGCGGCGGCAATCCCACCGACCGCCACGCGGCAGCGCGCTGGCTGCAACCGATGCTGGGCGCGGTGGAGGATGCCAGCCTGTTGCTGACCGAAGGCGCGCAGGTGGCGCTTGCCGCGATCCTGGTCAGCCAGGGCCGCGACGATGATGCGATCCTCTGCGATGCGCTGGTCTATCCGGGCCTGCTGCAGGCCGCCGCCGCACTGGGCCGGCGGCTGCTGCCGGTGGACAGCGACGAACACGGCATGTGCCCCGATGCGCTGGCCCGGCTGGCACGCGAAAGCGGCGCGCGGTTGGTCTATCTCAACCCCACCTGCCAGAACCCGACCGCGCTGACCCTGCCGCTGCAGCGGCGCGAAGCGCTGGCGCGTGTTCTGGAGAGGGAAGGCCTGCTGGCGATCGAAGACGATCCTTACTGGCACCTCGCCGAGGATGCACCGACACCGCTGGCGGCGCTGGCACCGCGCCATGTGTTCTTCGTGGCGACGCTGTCGAAGGTGATCAGCCCCGGCCTGCGCACTGCGTTCGTGCAGTGCCCAAGCGCTGCGCACGCCGAGTCGATGACGGCTGCATTGCGGGCGACGCGGTTGATGGGTCATCCGCTGGTCTCGGCGTTGGCCAGCCAGCTGCTGCTGGATGGTTCGGCGCAATCGCTGCTGGCGCAGGTGCGCAGCGAAGCGCACGAGCGCATGCGCATGGCGCGCTACCTGCTGGCGCCTTCGCTGCTGCTGCGCGCCGAAGGCCTGCATGCCTGGTGCCGGGTACCAGCGCCATGGACTGACGCCACCCTGGTGCGTACCGCACAGCTGCAGGGGCTGGCGATCGCGCCATCTTCGGCGTTCTGTCCGCCGGGGGTGCAGCATCAGAACGGCGTGCGGCTGTCGCTGGGGCTGGCGGCCGATCGCCGGCAGCTGGAGAGCGCGTTGCGGCGGATTGACCGGTTGTTGTTGTCGGACGCGTTGCCGGCGATCGAGCGGTAGCCCTGGAATGGGATGTGCCGACCAACGGTCGGCACCCACCCGACCGGTAGTGCCGGCCGCTGGCCGGCGGAAGATTCCTCAGCACGGTTGGAATGTGCCAACCAACAGTTGGCACCCACCCGACCGGTAGCGCCGGCCGCTGGCCGGCGGAAGATTCCCCGGCACGGTTGGAATGTGCCAACCAAGGTTGGCACCCACCAAAGCAGGGTCAGGCCAAGGCGGAGAGGGCCTTCACCAGCGCATCCATCTGCTGCGGCCGGGTGAACACCGACGGCGTCACCCGCACGCAGGCGCCGGAGTCCAAGCCGTCGCGATGGGTGGTGAACACGCGATGCTCATCCAACAGGCGCTTCTGCAGCGCGATGTTGTCAGCCACGCTGGTGCGCCCGCGCAGGCGGAAGCTGGCCAATGCACTCGCCAACGCCGGATCCGGCGAAGACAGCACTTCGATGTGCGCCATCTGCCGCGCCGGCAGCGTCCAGCGCTCGCGCAGGTAACGCAGGCGCGCCTGCTTGTTGTCCGCACCGATGCGCTGGTGCAGGGCAATCGCCTCCGGAAGTGCCAGGTAAGCGGCGAAGTTGACCGTGCCGGTGTGTACGCGGCTGCCCACGCGGCCGTCGTCGGTCTCGCCCATGTACGGGTCGAGGTCCGCAACGCGGCCCCTGCGCACGTACATCGCGCCGACACCGACCGGTGCGCCGATCCACTTGTGCAGGTTGATGCCGACGAAATCGGCCTTGAGCTGCGGCACCGCGTAGTCGATCTGGCCGAACCCGTGCGCCGCATCGACGATCACGTCGATACCGCCTGCGCGTGCACGCTCGGCGATCTCGGCCACCGGCAGCACCAGCCCATGGCGATGGCTGACCTGGGTCAGCAGCACCAGCTTCAGGCGTGGCAGCCGCGCGAACGCGGCCTCGTAGGCCTGCAGGATCTGCGCATGGTCGGGCACCACCGGCAGCGCGATGCGCTCGACCTGCACGCCACGGCGCTGCTGCAGCCAACGCATCGCACCGATCATGCTGTCGTAGTCGATGTCGGCGTACAGCACCTGGTCGCCGGGCCGCAGGCGGTTGTAGCCACCGATCAGCGCCAGCATCGCTTCGGTGGCGCCACGGGTCAGTGCGATCTCGTCGGCGCCCACGCCCAGCAGTTCGGCCACCTGCCGCTGCACCGCCATGTACTGCGCCGGGAACTCATGACGGCCGTACCAGGCGTTACCACGGTTCACCTCGGCGGTGTGGCGCTGGTAGCTGGCCAGCGTCTCACGGCCCATCGCGCCCCAGTAGCCGTTCTCCAGGTGGTTCACTTCATCGGTGATGTCGAAGTGGCTGGCCACGGCGGCCCAGTAGCCTTCATCGCGGGCCAGCGCGTCCGGCGCTACGGTCGTTGCGGGAATCTGCATGGGCGCAGCGTAACCCGCGGCCGCCATGGCGGGCAGTGAAGACAGCGCAGCTGCAGCCGGCAGCAGTGCACCGGCACGCAACAGGACGCGGCGGTTGCGGTCCATCAGAAGCTCAGCCGGTACTGTGCGTACAGGTTGGCACCGTCGGTGTCGTACGGCGCGTTGCGCGAGTAGACCAGGCCGCGACTGGCCTGGAAGGTGGCTTCGTCCGGATAGCGGTCGAACACGTTGTCGGCACCCACGCGCAGGCTGTGATGTTCGTTGATGCGATAGCCGACGGCCAGGTCGAGGAAGCTCATCGCACCGAAACGCTGGTAGATATCGCCCACCGCATTGCCGCTGGAATCGGTCCAGGCACCGTAGTAGCGCATGCGCGCCATCAGCGACCAGGCACCGATGTCCCAGCTGCCGGTCAGGCTGCCCTTGTGCTCGGGCAGGCGGTCTTCAAACAGCACGCGCTGGGTCTCATTGGTGGCCACCGAGGTGCTGCCGTTGTCCACGCGGGTGCGGTTGTAGTTGTAGGCCAGGGTCAGCGTCATGCGGCCCGCGCCGAGGTCGCGCAGGTAGTTGCCGACCACGTCCACGCCGGTGGTGGTGGTGTCGAAGTCGTTGGTGAAGTAGTTCACCGAGGTATAGCCCAGCGGATTGGGCGTACCGGCCGGAATGGCGAAACTGGCCGACTGGCTGAAGCGGTCGGTGAGCTTGATCTGGTAGACATCCACCGAGCCGGACAGGCCCAGGTCGGTGCGCCAGGTCAGGCCCAGCGATGCGGTACGCGATTCTTCCGGCTTCAACGGCCTGGCACCGAGCAGCTGCGCCAGCGGATCGTTCGGCGACAGGCGGCCGCTGGTGAAGATCTGCAGCGTGCGCGTATCCAACCCCTGGGTGGTGCTGGTGGTGTTGAGCTGCGCCGGCGTCGGCGCGCGGAAGCCGGTGGACACGGTGCCGCGCAGGGCGACGTCCGGGGTGATCGCGAAGCGCGCCGACAGTTTGCCGTCCAGTGTGCTGCCGAAGCTGGAGAAGTCCTCATAGCGGCTGGCTGCACCGATGCTCCAGCGCTCGCCCAGCGGCACTTCCATGTCCACGTAGGCGGCCTTGCTGCGCTGGCTCCACTGCCCGGCCTGGCTGGCCGAGAAGCCCGGCGCGCCATTGGAGTTGGCCTCCAGGCCCGCGGCCGCGCCCGGACCCACCGCGTACGAGGCCGGATCACCGGCGCGCACCTGGTAGGTTTCCTGGCGGAACTCGCCACCGAAGGCGACGTTGATCGGCTTGGACAGCGCAGCCACGTCCCATTCGTAGTTGAAGTCGGCGTTGGCGTTCTTCTCGGTCTGGGTCAGGCGGCCGAGATCGAAGTCGGTCGGGCTGGCCGGACCGAGCGAGGCATTGATCGAGTTCTTCAGGCGATAGTCGATGGCGTTGCGGCCATACGAGGCGCTGACATCCCAGCGCAGCTTCGGCGTGATCTCGCCGCGCAGGCCACCGACCAGCTGCAGGTCGTTCTGCACGTTGCCGTACTGCGGGCTGAAGCCGACCGGATACAGCGAGCGCAGGTTCCAGCCCGGGAAGATGGCGGTGGTGCGGTACGCGCCGGTGGTGGTGTCCGGGTTGCGCCAGTTGAAATCGCTGACGCCATCGCTGTGGCTGTACAGGCCAAAGGCATAGAGCTCCAGCGTATCGCTGGCGTTGGCCTTTACGTTGAAGCCGACGCGGCGGCTTTCCAGTTCCGGCTGGCCCCAGCGCTGCACCGGGTTGGGCACCTCCAGCTCCGGATGCGCGGCCTGGAAGGCGATGGCATCGGGGCGCTGGCGGGTGCGCGAGGTGGCGTCGGAGGTGGACGATTCGGCGAACAGCACCAGGCTGCCATAGTCGCCCAGCGACCAGCCGGTGCGCGCACTGAAATCGCGCGAAGCACCGTCGCCCTGCGCGTACTGCGAGTAGCCGGCGGTGATCTCGCTACCCGGCCCATCCTCCAGGATGATGTTGATGACGCCGGCGATGGCGTCCGAGCCGTACTGCGCCGACGCGCCATCACGCAGCACCTCGATGCGCTTGATCGCGCTGGTTGGAATCTGTGCCAGATCAGCGGCCTGTGCACCACGGTTGCCGAGCAGCGCGCTGCGGTGGAAGCGGCGACCGTTGACCAGCACCAGGGTCTGGTCCGGCGACAGGCCACGCAGCGTGGCCGGACGCACGAACACCTGGCCGTCCGCCATCGGCAGGCGCTGCACCACGAACGACGGCACCAGCTGGGCCAGCACGTCCTTCAGGTCGGTGGATTCGACGGACCTGATGTCTTCCTTGCTGAACACATCCACCGGCGCCAGCGTTTCGAACTGGGTGCGGTTGGACGCGCGGGTACCGGTGACCAGCATCGCGTCGAGCTGGGTGGGCGCGGCGCGGCTGCCGCCGGCGGCATCGACCGCATCGGCCTCCGTTGCGATCGCGCCTCCTGCGCTGGCCATGGAAAGGGCAAGGAGGATGGAACGCGAAAGCTTCGAACGATGCACGGCAGGGCTCCGGGAGGACGCGACAGGGCCAGCACCTGTGCGCACACAACAGGCCTGGACAAGGCGCGCAGTCTCGGCGCGATGTGTGAAGGAGGCATGACGTCAGTACGACAGCTTGATGCGCCAACCAAGGTTGGCCCCTGCCAGGGCTCATCCGTAGATCCACGCCATGCATGGGTGGCAATGCAGACCCACGCCCCATCTCCGCACACAGCGGCTAGCCGTTGGCGTCGTCGCCAAAGCCGAAACGGGCCGGCCGTGCCGTTCGCAGCGGAACGAACATCATGGCAGCGAACACCACCAAGGCGGGGGTGGACATGATCCAGATGCCCCTGTTGCGAATCCCGATCCCCATGAAGTCGACCTGCAGATCGCCGATCCATTGCAGCTGCGTCAGTATCATCACCAGCCCGCCGATAGTCGCGCACGGCAACCCACCGTGACCGGCCCCCAACAACGTCGGTGTCAGAAACCCGCCCAGCAACGCGAAGCCGACACGGTACACCCAGGGGTTGCCGCGCCACCGTGGCGCGCCGAACAACATCAGCAGCATCAGCGCCAGGGTCAACAGACTGGGAAGTACCCAGAGGGCAAGCAGCATTTCGATCATCTCGATCATCGGCCGGGCTCCGCTGGCCTGGCATCCCCCGTCGTCGATCGCATCTCCCTGCCCCCCATCACGTCCATGAAGCACGCATTGTTGCCGGTACGCAGGCAGACGCAAAGCCCGGCAGCGCAAGAACTGCTAAACGCCGCGCCTGCCGATCCGCTACTGTGCCGGCATTGGATGCGGGGAACGGCAGGATGAGCGCGGCAGGCAAGGCGTTGTGGTACATCGAAACCCATGCGGACCAGCCATTGGCGCTGGCCGATATCGCCGCTGCGGCCGGCCTGTCGCCGTTTCATCTGTCACGCCTGTTCCAGGCCCGCACCGGCACCTCGGTGGTGCGCTACCTGCGCGGGCGCCGCCTGAGCGCTGCCGCGCAGCGGTTGGCCAACGGCGCGGGCGACATCCTGCAGGTGGCGCTGGGGGCCGGCTACACCACCCATGCTGCCTTTACCCGTGCCTTCAGCGAACAGTTCGGGCAGACACCGGAACGGGTACGCGAACAGGGCACCGATGGGCTGACGCTGGTGCAGGCGATCCGCCTGGACGAGGCCCCGTCAGCCTGCATTGAAGCCCCGCGGCTGCTCGATACGTCCGCGTTCCAGCTGGCAGGCGTCGGCATGCGGCACACCCGCGACAGCAGCGGCGCGATTCCGGGCCAATGGGCCCAGCTCAACCGCGAGTGGCCGACGCCGGCACCGGTCAGCTTCGGCGTGTGCTGCAACAGTGATGACGATGGTGGCTTCGACTACATTGCGGCACTACCGGCAAGCACGGTGCCGAGCGTGCCTGCGCACTGGCGACGCGTGGACATCCCGGCGCGCCGCTACCTGGTGGCTTGGCACGGCGGACACATCTCGGCCATCCGCTCGACCTGGTTCTGGTTGCTGGATCATTATCTCCCTGCGTCCAACCTGAGCCTTGCCGATGCGCCGGACCTGGAGCGCTACGACGCCCGGTTCGACGAGCACAGCGGCAACGGCGGCGTGGAGATCTGGCTGCCGGTGGAAGAACGTCCCCACTGACAAGGAGTTGAAGATGCGCATGACCGCTGCTGTGCTGGGAGGAATGCTGCTGGCGTTCGCGAGCGTCGGCGCCGCCCGCGAAAGCGGCGTCGCCGGCGAGCGCCACGGCACGACGACGCTGGCCAGCGCCGCCGTGCGCGACGCAGGGCACCGCGACGCGCTGCGCTACACGGCCTGGTATCCGGCACAGGCCGGCAGCCGCGAAAACGCGCTGACCATCGGTCCTCCCGACGCGCCGCTGTTCGACGCCGGCCGGTCGGCCAAGGATGCGCCGGTCGCGGGTGATCGCCTGCCGACCCTGCTGCTCTCGCATGGCAACGGCGGCAGCGCGCGCATGATGGGTTGGCTGGGCACGGCGCTGGCGCGGGCCGGATATCTGGTGATTGCGGTGGATCATCCAGGCAACAACGGCGTTGACACCATGACCCTGCCCGGCAGCCTTCTGACCTGGTTGCGCGCCGATGACCTGCGTGCCGCACTGGCGGCCGTGCAAGCTGATCCGGTGCTGGGCCCGCATGTCGATCCTGAGCGCCTGGGGGTCGCCGGCTTCTCGGCCGGTGGCTACACCGCGCTGCTGGCAGCCGGTGCGCGACCGGACCTGCAGCGATTGCGGGACTTCTGCACCGCACATCCGGATGACGGCGTCTGCCGGCCCCAACACGAGGCGGCAACGCACACGATGGAGGCGCGCGTTGCCGCTGCGGCGTCGCCCGAGCTGTCGCCATGGATGTCCCACGCCAACGACGCACGCGCCATTCCCGGCGTGCGCGCGGTGTTCCTGCTGGCGCCGGCAATCGTGCAGGCCTTTGCGCCCGAGCAGCTCTCCTCGCTGAAACAGCCGGTGTCGATCGTGCTGGGCCAGGCGGACACGGTCGCGCCACCACAGACCAATGGCGAGGCTGCGCGTGCGGTGATTGCGGGCGCTGCACTGCAGGTGCTGCCCGGTGTCGGCCATTACGATTTCCTCGCCGCATGCACCCCGGCCGGACAACAGCGGCTGCAGGACCTGTGCAGCACATCGGTGCCGAAGGCGCAGACCCACGCGCAGGCAGCGGAGGCGGCAATACGGTTCTTCAACCATTCGCTGCGCTAGTGGCCGCCGGGCATCGCCCGGCGCTACAGTGGGCGCGTCCACGGAGAATCGATCATGCGCCTGCTGCACCTCACTCTGCCGGTATCCGACGTCGCTTCCGTGGCCACATATTTCCACGATGTGCTGCAGCAGCGCGTGGTCGGCAACCATGTGCACGTCGGCTGGAGCACCCTCGAACTTCAGCCTGCGGCGGGGCGTCCGGTGGGTGGCGTGCATCTGGCCTTCAACGTGCCGGACAACCGCTTCAGCGAGGCAATGACGTGGTTGCGTGAGCGCACGCCGCTGCAGCGCAATCCGGCGGGGCTGGACTACTTCGCGCTGGAGAGCAGCTGGCAGTCGCAGTCGGTGTACTTCACCGGCCCGGACGGCCTGATCCTTGAACTGATCGGCCGCCGCCGCCTGCCGGCCAGCGCTTGCGAAGGCGTGTTCCATGGCAGCGAGCTGACCTGCCTGAGCGAAGTCGGCCTGCCCAGCCGCGATGTCGAGGCCGTACGCGAACTGTCCAACCAACGTTTCGGCCTGCAGCCGATCAGCCCGGCTTCGCCGCAGTTCGCACCGATGGGCGACGACGAGGGCCTGCTGATCGTGGTCGCGGCCGATCGACGGTGGTTTCCCGAGCAGAAGGACCTGCCCAATGCGCAGGGGCTGTTGCTGCAGGTGGGCGACGTGGCTGGCCCCGGTGTCGTGGAGGACGTTGTGCTCGGCTGGCGGGTACAGGCAGCCTGAACTACCAGCTGCCCGACGCACCACCTCCGCCGCTGCGGCCGCCGCCTCCGGACCAGCTGCTGGAGCTGCTCGCAGACGAACTTGACGACGGGGTGCTGGACGCACTGCGGTGGCCGACGGATGATCTGCGGCTGCCGCGTGCCTTCTCACCGGGCAGCATGGTGAAAATCCAGGCGAAGTACAGCACGACCGTGCCGGCACTCCACCCGATCGTCGCGGCAAGGCGTGCCACCGGGTCGGCGCGATCAATGGCCAGCAGTGCGAAGAGCACGTAGCCAGCGGTCAGCAGCAAGAGCACTGCGAACCTCACCCCGAAGCTGCTGCGGTCCTTGTGCCAGCGCGCGCGGCACGCCTGCACGAGGAAGAACAGCAGCATGGCTACGATGCCTGCCGCCAGGTCCAGCAACGTGTGCAGGGCCAGACTGGGCGGCAACTGGCCACGCAGCAGCATCACCACCAAGAACCCCGAACTGACCCCGAGCATGCCGAGCAGCACCACGCGCACACCTCGGCTGCGGCGCCAGCACCAGCCAAGCAGGCTCGCCACCGGTACGCACAACGCCAATACGATGCAGACCGCTGCCAATGCCTGGCGTGGCGCCCACATAGCCGCCGACAGCAGACCCGCGGCTACCACAGCCGTCACCAGCAGCGGGCGACCCCAGGCCGGCAATCGCTTCGGGCGCGCCTGCGGCGTGGTGACCTCGCGTGGCGCTCCACGCTGGCGCTCGCGGTGCCTGCGTGCGAGGTCGTCCGGCATCCTGGCCGCGGGCGCCGAGGGCGGTGAGCGCCACAGACCCGCAAGGAAGCCGGCCAGCAGCGTCAGTGCAACCACGGAATCCGCGCTGCGCCAATCGGCCGGCAACACGTTGCGCATCGCTGGCGCTTCCCAGGCCGGCAGGTCCTCGCCATCGATCAGCGCGACCACGACCTTCGTTCCATCCAGCAGGCCCTGGTCAAGGTCGCCATCGCGGAAACGCGGCACGATCGCCTTGTCGATGATGCGGGCGGCATAGGCATCTGGAATCGCGCCCTCCAGACCGTAACCGGTCTGGATGCGTACCCGGCGGTCCTGCACGGCCACGAGCAGCAGCACGCCATCGTCAACGCCTTCGCGGCCCAGCTGCCACTGGTCGAACACCCGCTGTGCGTAGGCCTCGATGCCCTCGTCGCCAGCATGGTCGACCACCAGCACCTGCAGCTGCGCGCCGGTGCGTGCCTGCAACTTGAAGGCCTGCGTGCGCAGTATGTCGCGGGTATCCGCCGAAAGTGCGTTGGCGGCGTCCACCACCGGGTCATCCAGCGCAGGGACCGCAGCACCGGCCATCACCACCATCGGCAACAGGCACAACAGCATCAACAGCCATGCCGTGGCCCGGGTGCACGTCGTCCTGCGCAGCATCTTCACGTGCCCTGCCCTGCCTCGATCCGCGCATGCAGCGCCTGCAGCTGCGCGGCCGCCTGATTGAACACCTGCATATCGGCATCGACCAGCGCCGGCCAGTCGGGCGCGTGCCCCAGCAACTGCGCCACCTGCTCGGTCGGCGCACGATCAAAGCCTTCGCCCAGCACCGCGAGATAGCGTTCACGGAACCCTGCCGGGTCGCGTTGATCCTGCACGAACAGCTGCACGGCCAGCAGCCCTGCATAGAGGTAGTTCACCAGATAGTTGGGGTCGTCATACATCAGGCGCTTGCCGATCCAGCCGTTGCGCAGCTGCGGATAGCGCTCCGGGTCCTGCCCGAAGCGCGCCAGCACCCGGCCGGTCAACGCGTCCAGGTCATCGGCGGTACCCAGCGTGTTGTCCGCCACGCCCTCGTAGATCGACTGCTCCAGCTGCGCCTCTTCGGAAGACGTGAACAGCTGCAGCACCATATCGTCCAGCAGTGACTTCAGGTAATAGGCCTTGGCCCGCGGGTCCTCTGCCTGCTGGTACAGCTGGTCGCGGAAGCGCAGTTCGTTGTAGATGGCGAAGGCCTCGGTCAGCCACTGGCTGCCATTGCGCTGCAGCGGCGAGGCATGGCCGCGCTGCATCCACTCACCGTGCATGGCATGACCGGCCTCATGGGCCATCTCGACATCGCTTTCCAGATCACCACGGCGCACGCCAACGAACAGCATTGCCGGCACGCCGGGAGCGCTTACCGAGAACGCGTCCTGGCTGCGGTCACCACGTTCGGTGGCCAGATCCATGCGCCGGTTGGCCGGATCGAGCAGCGCACGCAGCTCACTGACGTATGCCGGCCCCAGGTGCTGCATGGCATCGGCGGCATTGTCGCGCAGCTGCGCCAGCGTCAGTACCGGCGGCATATAGCCGGCATCGGGCAACGTGGTATCCCAGAGCTGCGGCGCATCGATGCCTGAACGCGCGGCGTGGCGCAGCAGCATGTCCTGGTAGGCGCGACGGTCCCGTGCATGGCGTTCGATCGCCTGCAGCGTAGCATCCACCGCCGATGCATCCAGGCCCATGCGCTGGTAGCCCCGCGCCGGTGCAGAACCATCGCCCTGCAGGCGCGCGGCGGCATCGTTCACCTGCACCAGGCCCAGCAGCACCGAGGCCATCGGCTCGCGGCGCGAGTGCAGGCCCTGCCAATAACCCTTCCAGCCCGCTTCCCGCAACGCGCGGTCCTGCTGCTGGGCCAGTGCCTGCTTGTCGTGCCCGGTGTCCCAGTGCCGACCATCACGCTCGATCTGCGGGTACTCGGCACTGCGCAGGATCTGCCCACGCAGCCGTGCGAAACTGTCCAGCGCCGGATCGGCCAGGGCCTCCACGGCCTCATCCAGTGCGGTACTGGCCGGTGCTGCAGCGTCCTTCAGCGCACGCGCGCGCAGGAAGGCATACGGTGCGGCCCACGCCGCGTCTGCGGGCGCTTCGCGCAGCGCCGCGCGGCCGGTGTGGGCGATGCGGCTGCACAGCCCCATCATCTGGTCCAGCGCCTGCGTCGGGCGATGGTCACGGGCATTGCGTGCGGCCTGCAGATGCAGATAGCTGTGATGACGCAGGCACTGCGCCTGCAGTGCCTCGGCCTGATGGAAGCGTTGCGCAGGTGCAAGCGCGGAAGCCTGCTGCAGGGCCTCGACACGCTTGCCCAGCTCGCCGCGCGCGGCCTGTTCGGCTGCCGCACTGGCGAAGTAGGCGCTATCGTCGGCCGGCAGCGACTGCGCCTGGACGCCGGTGAAGGGTGCCATTGCCAGCATGACAGTCATGGTGGCGGTGATGGTGCACATCCTGCGAGCCTGCATCGGCGTCTCCCTGCCTGGATCAGGCTCCGAGCCTAGCAGCCCCCGCCCGGCCGCGCCTGTGCCGGGACAGGCATCAGATCGACTCATCCTCGCGCTTGACCAGCGTCCAGCAGGGCGACTGCGCGAAGGTGTAGGTCTGCTGGTCGCTGCTGTCCGGCGTGCGGATCTGTACCTGTCGTTGCCCATCGGCCAGCGTGCTGACCTGCATCTCGCGGCCCTGCCCGGCCAACGCGGCGGGATCGGGCATCACCGGCCACTCGACATCGGCCAGCGCCAGGCGGCTTTCCACCTTGCGCGGTTCCGGCTCGGCCTCGGCATCGATGTAGCTGTCCAGCAGCGGATCGGCGGTGGCTTTTTCCTGCAGCGCGATCTCGTTGCCGAAGTGCTTCAGGAACGCATCGAACTGCGAGTAGGGGCATTCACCGCTGGCAGGCACCGGTGCGGGCTGGACCGCTGCCGCCGTGGACGACGGCGCGGGATGTGCAGGCGCCACTTCCGTGGGCGTCACCTGGGGCTCGGGCGTGCAGGCAACCAGGGCCACGCCACAGGCAAGCATCAGCACGGCAGCGGAACGGTTTCGACGCATGGGCTCATCCTGAATCCGGTTGGGTCGTCCCATGCTACCGCGCGCCCTACAATTCCGGCATTCCGCCTGACCGAGACTCTCCATGCGTCGCCTCCTGCTCATGATCGGCCTGCTGTTGCCCGCCCTGTGGCCAGCGCTGGCGATGGCCGTCGATGTCCACGAAGGCGATCTGCTGTTCGTCACCGCCGGCCGCAGCGGCCTCAGTGCGGCCATCGACGATGCCACCGGCAAGCAGGGCGCGCCCAGCTTCGATCATGTGGCCCTGGTCGCTGTGGCGCCAAACGGCTGGGAGGTACTGCATGCGGACGAGAAGGGATCGCGTCGGCAATCGCTGGTCGAGTTCCGCCAGGACGCCCGGGCCAAGCAGCGGCAGATCGTGGTCTATCGCCTGCGGGCACCGCAGCAGGCGGCGATCAAGGATGCGGTCGCCACCGCGCGCATGATGCTGGGCAAGCCGTACAACACGTCGTATGTGTTGAACGAGGACAGCTACTACTGTTCCGACTTCATCGAGCGTGCGTTCCGTGCGCACCATGTGTTCGCGCTGCAGCCGATGAACTTCCGCAATCCGCAGACCGGGCAGATCGCCCAGCACTGGGTCGATCTGTACCGCGGCATGGGCATGGAGGTGCCGCAGGATCAGCCCGGCACCAATCCCAATGACATGTCGGCCGCGCCGGTGCTGCAACGCATCGGCGTGCTGGAATAAGCGAAGCCCCGCGCGCGGCGGGGCTTCGGGGGTTGCCCAGGGTGGGTACCGACGTCACTCTTCCTCGTCCTGCCCACCTTGCTGCTGATTGCGCTGGTTGCGCTGCTGCTGTTCCTGCTGTTGTTGCTGCTGCTGGTCGCGGCCACGGCCCTGCTGCTGATCCTGCTGGTTCTGCTGGCCCTGCTGCTTCTGGTTCGGGTTCTGGTTCTGCTGTGCCATGTCCGATCTCCAAAGCCACGCGCGGAATGCGGTGGACGGGGCCATCGTCTGCAGCGAAGAGTTAATCGCGCGTTGGCGGACGGCTACACCTGTGTGTACGCGCGTGAATGAACGCGCGAAAGCCCTTGCGGCACAAGCCGCTGAAGGATTCATGCGGGTTCGGCATGTCCTCATGCCATCCCCAGCGTTGCTCGTATTCATGGCGCTCGCAGCCGGAAACACGCGCTGAACGAGGCTGGTTTCCCGGCGCATGCAGGGAAGCCAGCTCTGCATTCATGGCATCACCGGTGGCACATACGCCAGGGTCATGCCCAGCAGCCACAGCAGGCCCAGCACCAGCGGGATGTGCACCAGCAGCTGGATGAAGGTGAAGCCCACGATGTCGCGTGCCTTCAGGCCCAGCACGCCCAGCAGCGGCAGCATCCAGAACGGGTTGATCAGGTTGGGCAGGGCTTCGGCCGCGTTGTAGACCTGCACCGCCCAGCCCAGGTGCGCCTTCAGTTCGTTGGCGGCCTGCATCACGTACGGCGCCTCGATGATCCACTTGCCGCCACCGGACGGCACGAAGAAGCCCAGCACGGCCGAATAGACGCCCATCACCAGCGCGAACGAATCGGTGCTGGCCACGTGCACGAACAGGCTCGACAGCCGGTGCGCCAGGGTCTGCCCGTCACCGCCAGCGGCGTGGGTGAGGATCATCGCGATGCCGCCGTACAGCGGGAACTGGATCAGCACGCCGGTGGTACTCGGCACCGCCTTGGCCACCGCGTTGAGGAAGCTGCGCGGGCGCCAGTGCAGCAGCAGGCCCAACGAGATGAACAGGAAGTTGTAGGTATTGAGGTTGGCGATGGCGGTGATCACCGGCTTGTTGGCGAACTCGTTGAACAGCCAGCCGAACGCCAGCAGCGAGAGCAGCACGGTCAGCAGCGGGCTGTATTCCAGCCATTCGCCCGGGCGCGTGCGTCGCTGCAGCGGTTCCGGCTCGGCCTGTGCAGCACCGGGGAACTCCTCGGCGGTACGCGCACTACCCGCCGCGGGTGCCGTCAGCCAGGCGATCAGCAGCGAGACCAGGATCAGCACCGAGGTCAGCGCGATCGACTGCCACAGGAAGATGGTTTCGGTGAACGGCAGCACGCCGGTGATCTCCACCAGCCCCGGCGGCATGCTGGCCGGGTTGGCCTGCAGCTGTGCGGCCGAGGAACTGAGCCCCATTGCCCACACCGCACCCAGGCCGAGGTACGCCGAAGCACCGGCGGCGCGGTAGTCCATGCGCAGTTCGGTACGACGGGCCAGCGCACGCACCAGCAGGCCACCGAACACCAGCGAGAACCCCCAACTGAGCAGCGAGGCGAGCATGCTGACCAGGCCCACGTACACCACCGCACCGCGGCCGGTACGCGGCACCCGGGCGAGGAAATCGATGAAGCGTGCGACCACCGGCGCCGTCGCCACGGCGTAGCCACCGATGACCACGAAGGCCATCTGCATGGTGAAGGGAATCAGGCTCCAGAAGCCGTCACCGAAGGCGCTCGCGGTGGCCTGCGGGGTCGAGCCGAAGCCCATCGCGGCCAGCGCGACGATGACCACGCCCAGCACCGCGAACACATACGCATCGGGGAACCACTTTTCCGCCCAGGCGGCCGAACGCAGCGCTGCGCGCGCCATCCAGCCGTCCTGTACTGCTGCCGTAGAGGCCATCATTCACCCTCCCAGGTTCGATGGCCCGATTCTGGGCGGTGGGGTGCGGGCTGTCAGCCACCTATTGGTCGTAGGCGGCGGGGTCGGATCCCTCTCCACAGGAGAGGGCTCTGACCCCGAGCCGGGTATCGGCGCGGCAGAAGGGTCAGAGCCCTTTCCCACAGGAAAAGGGATCCGACCCCGGGCAATCAACGCAGCGCCAGGTCCACGGCGATGCCGGCAAACAGCGCGGCACCCACCCAGTTGTTGTGCAGGAACGCCTTGAAGCACGGGCCGCGTTCGCGGTTGCGGCAGATCCAGAACTCGTACACCACCAGCGCGGTGGCCACGGCCACGCCGGCCAGGTAGTACCCGCCCAGCCCGCCACGCACGCCGACCAGCGCCATCGTGGCCAGGAACAGTGCGTACAGCACGCCCTGGATGACCAGGTCGAGATCACCGAACAGGATCGCGGTGGAGTGCGAGCCCATCTTCAGGTCGTCCTCGCGGTCGACCATGGCGTACCAGGTGTCGTAGGCGGTGGACCACAGGATGTTGCCGGCATACAGCAGCCAGCCCAGCATCGGCACCTCGCCCTGCACGGCGGCGAACGCCATCGGGATGCCCCAGCCGAACGACATGCCCAGGTAGACCTGCGGCAGATGGGTGTAGCGCTTCAGGTACGGATAGCTGGCAGCCAGGAACACGCCGATGAAGCTCAGGCCGATGGTCAGCCCGTTCAGGGTCAGCACCAGGCCGAACGCCACCAGCATCAGTACGGCGAACAGCGCCAGCGCGGCGCGGCCGCTGATCGCACCGGTGGCCAGCGGGCGCGCCTTGGTCCGCTCCACATGCGGGTCGAGCCAGCGGTCGGCGTAGTCGTTGATGACGCAACCGGCCGAGCGGGTCAGCCACACGCCGGCGGTGAACACGAACAGCGTCCACAGCGGCGGCAGGCCGCCCGCGGCCAGCCACAACGCCCACCAGGTGGGCCACAGCAGCAGCAGCGTGCCGATCGGGCGATCAGCGCGCATCAGACTCCAGTAATGCCGCCAACGCGGCGTCGCCGGCGACTGCGGCGAAGTGAGGGGGGTATCAGCCATGGCGATAGGATACTCCTGCCCCTCCGGCAGGGCTTTGCCGGTGGGGGGAGATTTGTTCGGCGAAACTGGATAGAATGCCGGTCCCGCACCGCTTCATGGCGCTGCGATGCCCGCCCCGGCACTGGCCGACGGCGCGGCGGTTCTACAACGCGCCCGTAGCTCAGCCGGATAGAGTAGTGGCTTCCGAAGCCATTGGTCGGGGGTTCGAATCCCTCCGGGCGCGCCATTTTTCCTTCATTGCCTGTACGCAGCGTCCCAACCGGGCGATGCTGCGAAGTCGCAAGGAATCCGGCTCGCCGCCAGGAATGTCAGGGAATGAACGTTGCCGAGCGATGTTCGCAATCGGCAGCGTCCTGTACCACGATGGAGTAATTCGCGCCCGCGCTGGATGCGCCGGGCAGGAACAGGCCATCACCATCGAACAAAACGCTCTGCTGTTCACCCTGCCCGATCGACAGCCCGATCGCTCCCGGCGTGATTTCCTCAAGGATCACGTTGTAAGGCCGCCAGGCATCTCCGCCGGTTCGCCTCATCTCTGCGCGAGCGGTCCTTGAGTTCAACCTGCGTCTCTCATCCACCCACAGCTGAAGCGGCTGATCAGCATTGTGGGTGATCTGGAAGCGCCCGTAGGTCAGTCCGTCGACTCTCTCGGTGCCGACGTAGGTGAGATGGGCCGGCGGACACTTCGTGGTGCGGTTCGGATGCGCCGCACAGGATGTCAGTGCAACCACGAGGCAAAAGGCAGTCAGGCGCTTCATGGGTTCGAGGCCTGATGTGGGTTGTTGTCGCGGCGGCAAGCGGCAGTGAGGGCAACCAGCACTGCGCCCCAGAGCGGCGTGAGCAGCACGACGCTCATCACCGTCAGCGAAACCGGTACCTGCCAGAGCAGCGATGGGCTGAATCCGCTGAATCTATAGGCTTCCAGTACAAGCACCACGACCTGGGCCAGAAGGCCCGCGAGCAGCCCCAAGCCAGCCCCCTTGGCAAGCCGCCTGATCGTCAGGCGGCCAGCGGCGGGAACCCGTGCGCCAATTCCCAGCAACAGAAGGCTGACGGCATACAGCCAGAAGAAAACCTGATGTGAGTCGAAGGCGTAAAGCGCCCTGCCCACAAAGTGCAGGAACAGCCAGAGTGCTCCACACGACACCGCGTAGGCCAGCCCGTACCGAAGAATCTGCCTGGCTTTCATCTTGTACCTCTCCGAGGGCGTGCAGGCCGATCGCGTTCTTTGGTGGAGGAGCGCGGGAGCTCATGCACCTTGCATCCCGCTTGGCGCCCTACTCGCGCAACGCATCGCGCAGCGCTCGAGAGTACCTGCCTGCCTCCAGCGTTCGCAGCTGGGCCAGTGGAATCCGATACCTCCTGAACAGTGCGGCCAGTTCTCTTGCAAGCCCCTGGAGCGGAGCGCGTCGAACAGTATTGATGAGACCTTTTCCAAGGTATCCAAATTCATCTTCATACCAGACGCCGAATTCGAGTTTCTTAAGGCCAGGCTGGCACTGAGAAGAAGATTGCGACTGCCGGCCCACAGCGGGCATCTGCGCCCCCCAACAGTGGAGGTCATACGGAGAATATCTGAAAATCACTATCTGCATATTTCCCGCGCCCTGCCGAGAACTGCCGCGCTTGCCCGTCCGACTTCGAGCTTCCGTATCAATCCAGCACATTCAGGCCGATCCCCAGTTTTCGCTCCATAGATCACGGGCTCACCCTTCCTATCTACTCCGTCCAAATAGAGCTCTGCGCAATCACCAGCGATCGTACCAATGCGCACCGCACGAACCTTCTCGATACTGGCGTCTGGACCGGCTGCACCCTCGCACATCCCACCGTAATACGCACTACTCAGTTCCGCGTAGATGGGTTTCAGCTGCAGCTCCCCTAAGCGGTCATTCTCGCATGCGCTCAGGGCGAGCACACAGACGGACGCGACAGACAAAGCGCGCAGGAAGAAGCCTTTGGCATCGAGAGAACTCTTGAGCAACCCCGATTTCCTTTGACTGTTTTCCATTACCTCCCCAGAACGATCTGCTCGAACGCATTGGTCGCGCTGCGCCGATCTCCCTTGCGGTTGCCGAGCGCGCCATTGGTCGCACACCTGGCGTCATCCGCCAGGCAGTAGGCGGAGCTCGGCGCTTCAGCGCACTATAGCGCCGCCGAGCATCGACCGAATACGTTGGCGGGCTTCTCCCGAAGGCTCACGGCAACCACCCGTTGCTTCTGCTCACCGCAGCCCCCCATCACCCCATACATGATGAGAAGTCCCTTGTCGTTGACGTAGCCGATGAACTTGCCCCTACTTTCATCCGAAGCGGCCCTGACGAAGTAGACGCTCTCCCCGGGCGCTGGCTTCAGGTCACTCAACGTCATTGGACCGATCTTCCCTTCAACCTCTGATGCCGATACCACGGCCAGCGAATGCTCCAACATCCACTCCGCAATGGCTGCTTCACTATCAGGATCAAGCGTGGAAATGCGGTCAAGCGGCAGAGTCGTTGAATTGCCAGGGAAAATCGCATCGGACGAAACATCTACCCAGTCCGACTTCCATTCCGTATGTTGAGACTGGTGAATGCTGCAGCCCGCCAGCATTGGCAAGAGCAGCACCGCTGCACGCAAGATGGCAGCCTTCGGCATAGACATGAGAGCCCCAGAACGGGCCGGCCAAATGTCAATTACCATCTGCAACCCGTCCCGCAAAACGATCCAGGAACTGTACCTCGTGCCGAAGTTGCTGCACATGCCCATCTATTGACATACGACCGGTAGCCGAAAGCCCACGCCCATCCTCTGCGCACTATGTGAGCCTGGGGACTTAGTGGGTAGCTGGACGTTGCTAGCCCTCAATCGGCAAGTGACCTCTCTCTCCCTATCTTTTACTACCGCATCGTTGAGCTGCTATGCGGGCCGCTTGCTCAAGTTCAGAGTCCGCGGCTCTCACCCCGTTCAACGCGGCACTCTTGAGCCATGCGTATGCCTCACTTGATGACGCGCAGTCCTTCTTGTCCTTCAACATGAAGAACACGTTGTACTGTGCAATCGGGTGCCCCAGTGCTGCGGCATAGACAAGCCACATGTGGGAGCTGCCAGCCGTGCCTCTGCCCTCGAAGTGGCGTGAGATTCGAAACGCTGCCTCAGCGTCGCCCGCGTCTGCGCGGCCAGTCAACGCAAGTAGCTGCTTATCATCAAGCTCAGCGCCACTATCCGTCGCGATCGAGCCGTCAAGCTCAACCACCGGCCTTTCCGGCTGAGGGGGCACCTGCGCATTTACATACCCTGCACCCACCAGATACAGGAGAAGACCAGTCTTCTTGAACATGCTCATTTGACCCCACCCTCTTTCATGAAATTCACCCACTCTCCAGGATTGCTTTTGTCTTTTTTCCCTTCAGGTGTTTTTCCATAGTTTCCTTGACCCGGATACAAAGGATCGTTCTTTGCCCAGGTGTACTCGGTAGGCGCCTGAATCGTCATATTCAGCGCCTTAGATAGCTGCCGAGCTGGGATCGGCCCACCATTTACCGACTTACCTGTTCGACAGGAATAGAGCCTGATATACAGATACTTTGAAAGATCTGCATCGCGTCGAATTGACTGCGCCAGCGATTCAACAGACATGCTTCTACCATCCGGCCCTATGAAGTTATTTCCGTTGTGGTGAATGCTAATGGTAAGCATATCCGGGGGCGACGGAATCATTTTATTGCCCAGATAAGAATCAGGATTGTCGTGGGGTGGAATATAGTTTAGGTCGGTGAGCCCGTGTGGGTCGACCCGCCTTGCCGGGGAAGCGCTAGCGTACCCATAGGTCGAGATCCCCCCCATCAACCCAATCGGATCACTCTGCGAATACCGCCCCACCGCCGGGTCGTACTCGCGCTGGTAGTTGTAGAACAACCCACTCGCATCCGTCGCCTGCTGCCCCGGGAGGCGCAGTGCCAGCTCGAATGCCACACCATCGCCGTCCGGATTGGCACTCGCAATCTGGTTACCGAACACCTCGCTCTTGTTGGTCCACTCCCAGATCGCCACATCACGCACCGGATCAATCACCACGCGCGGCGTACCCAGACGATCCGGCTGCACGTAGGCCAGCTCCGGCACTCCAGCGCCTGGCGCGTTAATCAGCGCCCCCGGGTAGTTGTCCAGCCAGATGGCCTGCTGCTGCGCCTGCCCGGTCGCCGAGTAGTTGCCAACCCATTGCCCGGCTTCGTCATAGATCGTGACCTGCGCATCGCCACCAGCCGGGGTGCGCAGCACGCGCTCGCCGCGGTGGTTGTAACCGTAGCTCTCCAGTGTGGCGTTACCCTGCTTCACCGCATTCATGCGGTTGGCATCGTTGTAGGTGAAGGTCTTGCTGCCGATGCCGGTGGTGTTGCCCGCTGCGTCATGGGTGCGCGCCTCGCCATCCACCGCAGTCAGGCGATGGCTGGTCGCGGGATAGGTTTAAATGGCGGGGCCGCCGAGGCCCTGTGCATTCCTCAGCAGGCGTCACCGCACCGACGTGCCCTGCCATCACTGTGTCTTCCCAACCTGGCTAGGGTACGCCCTGGCCCATATCCAACTAGGTGATTCACGCAGTGGCAGCTCCTGTTTCGCCACAGTCTCCAGCTTGATGATCTCAGTTTCGCCTCGTTTGTTAATTCTAGTCCGCGCTCCGCGCGGTTTCAGGGCAGGATGGCCTCCGGTTCACTGTTGCCCTTAGCTCTCGTATTCCATCCCGCACATATCCTATGTGACCCAGATGGCAAACCTTCAGCACGTAACGAGTCTTGTCCGGATAAACATATCCAACAACCGGAACCGGAGTAGTACTTGTACCAATTACGGCCCCTCCCTCTGCCGAATCATAGACTTCGATCACTCCCTCCGGCACAACTTCCCTGCCCTTGTGTTCGCAGGAGGTGGCAGTGAAGACTGAGCAGATAAAAAAAATGCCAAGAATGAATTTCATCATCTTTTCCCGCGATGAATGGTTGAGTCATCAGACATCCACCAAAGTAGGTGGTTTATTGATTCCGGAAGAATCATGTTCACAGGCTGAAGCTCCTTACCAATCTCCCGCATGCAGTTCTGCAACGGCGTCCCGCAGTTATTATTTATTGCACTGTACTCCCCCTGCGGCCTCGCGAGACATGCCGATAGTTTTGACTCCTGCTGCGGTGTAAGTTCTATTGTATGCTTAATTCCAGTGCGCAAATTAAGCTGAGATGAAACGTAGTTTGTACTTATTGAGTTGCCCGCAGGGCCAAATGAGTAATCGACACCATTTGAAGTTGTCGATATGTGCCCGAAAGAGGAATGCAGCTTTCCATAGCTCGGCAGCCCTCCCTCATAGGGGAGCGGCATCCATACCCAGACGTCGACCAGCCCCTTTTCATCGACCTTCGAAAGAGGCTTCCCGGAAGCATACAGGTACGTACCAATCCCTCCCGTCAACCCAATCGGATCACTCTGCGAATACCGCCCCACCGCCGGGTCGTATTCCCGCTGGTAGTTGTAGAACAACCCACTCGCATCCGTCGCCTGCTGCCCCGGGAAGCGCAGCGCCAGCTCGAACGCCACACCATCTCCATCCGGATCAGCGCTCGGAATCTGGTTGCCGAACACCTCGCTCTTGTTGCTCCACTCCCAGATCGCGACATCGCGCACCGGGTCGATCACCACGCGCGGCGTGCCCAGATGATCCGGCTGCACATAGGCCAGCTCTGGCACACCGGTACCCGGCACGCTGATCAGCGCCACCGGGTAGTTGTCCAGCCAGATCGCCTGCTGCTGCGCCTGGCCCGTGGCCGAGTAGTTGCCCAGCCACTGCCCCGCCTCGTCATACAGGGTGATCTGCGCTGCGCCACCGGCCGGGGTACGCAGTACGCGTTCACCGCGATGGTTGTAACCGTAGCTTTCCAGTACGGCATTGCCCTGCTTCACCGCGTTCATGCGGTTGGCATCGTTGTAGATGAACGTCTTGCTGCCGATGCTGGTGGTGTTGCCCGCTGCGTCATGGTTGCGTGCTTCGCCATCCACCGCAGTCAGGCGATGGCTGGTTGCGGGATAGGTGTAGCTGGCAGTGCCCGCCGAAGTGGTCAGCGAAGTGCGATTACCCGTGGTGTCGTAGGCATAGGTTTCGATCGGCGTGCCGGTCGTACCGTCCTGGGTCTGGGTCAGGCGGCCCAGCGTGTCGTAGGCGTACTTGGCCAGCACCGTCGAGCCTGTGCCGTTCTTCAGCTCGGTGATCGAGCCGACCGGATCATAGCCATAGCCCAGCGACAGGCCACCGGCGGCCGGGTCATGCACCGCGTGCGGGCGGTAATCCAGATCCAGCGGACGCTGCAGCTGGCGGCCGTTGCCGTAGGTCCAGCCGGTCGCCGGGCCGAAGGCCGCATAGGTCACGTTGTTCACCACGATCTGGCGCGCCTGGCCAGGCCGGGTCAGGCCGATCTGGCTGATGCGGCCCTGGGCATCACGCACGTAGTCAGCCACGCTGCCATCCGGGTAGGTCAGCGCGGCCAGGCGACCCGACTTGCTGTAGGCATAGCGCAGCGTGCTGGCGACACCATTGACGGTCTGCACCTTGCGGGTGACCTGGCCGAAGCGGTCGTGGCAGTACTGGGTGCTGCCATTGGCATGCAGCACCTGCCCCAGGCGTCCCTTGGCAAAGCGTTCGTCGGCGGCACAGACCGCTGGCGCCACGTCATAGCTGTAGCCCACGTCCAGATTGGGGTCCGGGTAGGCAATGCCGATCAGGCGGTTGAGTGCATCGTAGTGATAGGTAGCGGTGACGGCGCGCGCATCGGTGGCCGTCTTGCGATTGCCTGCCGCATCCACGGTGAAGCTGCTGGCGCCACTGTCCGGGCTGACCTGGCCGGTCAGGTCACCGAAACCGTTGTAGGCATAGGTGGTATGCAGGCCCTTCGGGTCAGTGACCTGGGTGACCTGGTCCAGCGCGTTGTACTGACTGCGGATCTCCGCCGCGACGCCACCCACATCCTGCAGGGACTGGGCCAGTCGGTTGAGCGGGTCGTACTGCTGGCTGGTCACGCGCTGCAGGGCGTCGGTCACGGTCTGCGGGTTGCCGTTGGCATCGTAGGCGAAGCCGGTGGCGTGATTGCCTGCGTCCTTCAATGCGGTCAGCTGGCCAAGCGTGTTGAAGGTCCGTGCCAGGGTCCGGCGCAGGGTGCCGCCAGTGTCCAGCGTGTCCTCCTTGAGCCGGTTGCCGGCGTTGTCCAGCGCATAGTGAATGGTGTTGCCGCTGTTGTCCGCAATATCGGTCAAGCGCTGGGCGGCGTCATAGACATAGGTGACACTGCTGCCGTCCGGCTCGGTGACCTGCTGCACCTGGCCGGTCGGCCAGTAGCTGATCTGGGTCACCCGGTCCTCGGCTGTGGTGGCACCGCGCACGGTGACCGAGGTCGGCCAGCCACGGGCATGGTAGGTGTAGGCGGTGATCACGCCATTGGCATCCTTCGCCGACAACGGCCGCCCGAGTGCGTCGTAGGCCAAGGTCTCGACCGTCTGGCCCAGCGCATTGGTCACACTGCGCAGGTCACCCTTGCGATAACTGCAAGCACCATTGGCCGCGCATCCCGCGTCGTCCGCAGTGTAGTAGGCATAGGTGGACACATCCGCCACATCACTGCGTGGGCCATCCACGCTACGCAGCAGTCCCACCAGCGGGCACTCCGGCCCTTCGGCCTCACAGTAGGTCTGCGTGGTGATGCGGGTATCACCGGTCACCCTGTCGCGCACGGTGACGGTGGTTGGCTGGAGGCGCGCATTGCGTGCGATGCGCACCTCACGGTTACCGATGGCCTGCTGCACCAGCCGATTGCTGTCCATGGCCACGCGCGTTTCGCTGACGCGCTGATCCGGAGTACCGGCCGCTTCGGTGGTGGTGGTCACACTGACAGCACCTGCGGCAGCGTCGCTGGCCTCCGCATAGGCGTAGTTGGTAACAACGCCACGGCGATCGGTCACCGACTGCAGCCGACGCCGGAAATCGGTGCCCTCGGGCAGATAGGCGCGAGTGATGCTGCCGTTGCTTTCGGTGATGCCATTGACCTTGCGCGGAAGGCCACTGGTGCCGCTGGCAGTCAATGCGTACGTACTCTGCTTGCCCAGTGCGTCGGTGACGATGGTGGTGCCTGCCGGGGTGTACTCCAGGCGCACGCCATCAATGCCCACGTTGGCTTGGCTGCAATCGCCGGAATGGCGGCTGCAGGTGACTCGCCCTTGCGTGTCATAGCCGTACCAGCTGTAGCGCTGGTTGTCTTCGGCGGTCACGCCGGTCAGGTAGCCCGGGAAGCGGGTGTCCTCATAGTGATACGTACGGCTGGCACCGTCGGCATAGGTCGCGGTGATCAGTTCCCCGGCCGGAGAATAGGCGTAGCTCACCACAGGCTGGCCGGCGATCACCAGGGCCGAGATCAGTGAATCGTCGCCCGGCGCGAGGTACTGGACATCCACGCGCCGACCGGTTGAATGGGTGATGCTGAGCAGGCGGCCGCGGCTGTCGTGTGCATAGGTCAGCGAAGTACCGTCTTCGAAATCACGGCGCTGCATCAAGCCATCAGCATCAAAATAAATGCGCTCTCCGGCACGTGAAAGTTGCCAGTTGGTGCCCTGCTGGACCGCGCGATCGCCGCTTCCGTCCATGGCTTCGTAGCTTGCCCCCACTTTCTGGAATGCGGTCTGCCCGCCATCGGCGCCGATCAGCCCAACTTTCAGTGCGGAGCTGGGAGGGAAGGTGGAATCGTCTACGCCTGTGGTAAGCCGCAGATTGTGGGAATGGGTCCAGCCCGTACCCAACGCGCCGCCCGCCGTGCTCGTCAGGGAGTGATAGTGGCGTTGGAAGCTCACCCATCCAAGGTTGAAATCCGGCTCAGGCTGGGATTTATCGCCAGTGGTCGGATCACACGGGTTACCAACAGGACACTGCTGCGGCGGCAGCGGCGCGCTTGTGTAGGAGAGCATGGGCGACATGTGCGGCTCGTCCTGCTGGACCAGTGAGCACATCTGCAGGGCCTCATTCCACGTCAGGGATGGTCGATTCGGACAAAGCGCCGTTCTGGCCCGGCGCACATGCTCCCACCCCACTATCGACGAGCATTCTTGAGTGCTCTGATGATAGAAGTTCAAGGTGTAATGGAAATCCTTCTCCTCGTTGGTCACGCTACCGTCGTCGCCCCTGCCAAGTCCAAGGAGCTCCACCCAAGGATCCTCCGTGAGTGAAGTCGCCGGGCACTGCGGGTCGCTGACGCGGGTAGCGAGGATCACGCTACGAATCTGATCTTCGGATGAGTACTCCTGCCCTGAGTGGATGTAGACCCAGTCGGTAGCAACGATCTTCTCGGGTCTCACCCGGTAATCGTAGATGACCTTCTTTCCAAGGACGCGTTGGCGTTTGACATGCCAATCGAAGGGTTTGTCCTTTTCGTACTGGGAAAAGAGCGACTTGATGTCCTTCTGCACCGCCGCTTCGGTGGCTCGCGGCTGGCCCATCGACAGGTAGCTCTCCCACTTCTTCTGCACCTCCTGCGCCTGCGCAGCCCAAGGAGCCAAGCTCCCTAGCGCGATCATCGCCAGTGCGGCACACGAAATGGTCTTCAGTCGTTCCAACATCCCTGTTCTCCTTCCTGGACGAACGCAGCACCGGCAGGAACGAGAACGTGGGGCTAATGCCTCGCCACGTCATGCTTCGGATCGTCCCTGGTCCGGAATGCGGCCTGACCGCACGGTGAACGTTATCTCCGATGTGGTTTAAACATTCAAGTCAGAAAGTGTGGAGCGGGTCGGATTTCAGAGTTTTCTGATAAAGCGAGCGGCCGACCGAACAAGCAGCCGAGCGTGGGCTCGGCTCTACAAGGCGAATGCCTCCAGAAACGGAAACACCGGGCAGTGCCCGGCGTCTCCGTCACAGCGTGGAAGGGTGTAAACCTCAATACTTACCGTCGAACGCGAAGATCGGCTTGCGCGTCTTCCACGCACCAGCAGTAAAGTCCGGGAACTCCAGCGTCTGGAAGCCGTTGGCGATCGACTGCTCGCTCAACGGGGTAATCGCACTCCAGGTCACCGCGTCGTAGATGTCGATCGGCATCGGTGCCTTGGCCTTCAGCGCTTCAACAAATGCATGGATGACGAACCAGTCCATGCCACCGTGGCCGGCGCTGGCGGCGGTGTCGGCATTCTGCTTCCACAGCGGGTGTTCGTACTCATCCTGGTACTTCTTGAACTCCTCCCACTGGTGCGGCGGGCTGCGGCCTTCGATGTGGATCGAATGGTTGACGTCCATCCACAGGCCCTTGGTGCCCTGCACGCGGAAGCCCATCGAGTACGGGCGCGGCAGCGAGGTGTCGTGCTGCAGCAGGATGGTCTCGCCGTTCTCGCAGGCCAGCGTGGTGGTCACGATGTCGCCGAGCTTGAACTTCACCTTGGTGCTGGGGTGGGTGGTGCCGCCACTCTTGGCCACGGTGTATTCGTGCAGGCCACGCGCCTTGGTCGCGAAGGCGTTGATGTGGGTGAAGCGGTTGCCACGGTTGATGCCGGTGTACATCGCGCACGGGCCGATGCCGTGGCTGGGATACAGCTCGCCGTTGCGCTCCACCGAATGCTCGGTGCGCCAGCGTGCTTCGCTCCAGCCCTTGGGACCGAACTCCACGCCGCTGTCGTAGGGCTGGTTGGGATCGCCGGAATTGAACTTCACGCCGCGCAGGTCGTGCTGGTAGCCGGCCTGCAGATGCACCAGTTCGCCGAACAGCCCCTGGCGCACCATCTGCAACGCCGCCATCACGTCGCGACGGTAGCAGACGTTCTCCAGCAGCATGTACGGGGTGCCGGTGCTCAGCTGGGTCTTCAGCACGTCCCAGTGGTCCTGCAGGGTGATGCCGGCCACCACTTCGCAGCCGACGGCCACGCCGGCCTGCATCGCGGCTATCGACATCGGTGCGTGGTATTCCCACGGCGTGGCGATGATCACGCCATCGATGCCCTTCTGTTCCAGCAGGCGCTTCCATGCGTTGGTGTCGCGGTCCTGGCCATAGGTCTTCGGCGCGGGCTTGCCGGCCTTCGCCACCATCTCTGTGGCACGGCCCAGCATGATCGGCTCGATGTCGCACAGGGCAACCACTTCGACGTCGTCGCGACGCACCAGCTCCTTCAGCAGCACCAGCCCGCGCATGCCGGTGCCGATCATGGCCAGGCGCACCTTGCGTCCGCGTGCCCAGGCGGGGGTCTGCGGCAGCAGGCTGCTGGCGGCAACAGCGGCACTGGCCGCGATGAATTCCCTACGCTTCATGGCAAACATCTCTCCTCTTGGCAGCGTGCCGGCCGCAGCCGGCACGCCAGGTCACGCAAACGGAATTACTTGAACCGGTAGCCGATGGTCACACTGTAACCACGACCGAAGATGGTTGCGTAGTCACTGGAGTCACCCAGGAAGCTGTTCGGATCGTAGAACGGCAGGCGGTTGAACAGGTTCTTGACGGTGAAGCTCAGGTTCCACGCATCGTCCGGGCGCCAGGTGACGCTCATGTTGGCGGTCCACCACGACGGTGCACCATCGCACTTGCTCTTCTGCAGGGCCAGGTAGCCGCCGGTGCAGGTTTCCCTGTTGTTGCTCTCTTCGTCGATCTGGTCGGTGGCCCACTTGGTGCCGCCCACGTAATTGACGAACATGCTGGTGGTCACCTGCTTGTAGGTCCAGTCGGCATTGAGCGTGGCGCGCAGGCGCGGATTGTTGTAATAACCCACAACGTCGCCGTAGTACCAGCCGTTCTCCGCGTCCATGTAGAAGCGGTTGCGGTTGGCGATGGTGGCGGCCAGGCCGATGTTCAGGTTGCCCCAGTCGCCCAGCGAGAAGCGGCTGCGCGCATCGATGTCGAAGCCGTCGATCAGGGTCTTGCCGCGGTTCTTGTACTGGCCGACCACGCTGGCCACGTTGCCGGCGGAGTAGCCCGGCAGAGTGGCCGGGCAGCTCACGCCGCTGGCCGGATCGGCGCACATTGCCGCCAGCTGGGCCAGGTTGGCACGGTCGCTGTCGGTGATCGGCGAGCGCGACATCGAGATGATGTCTTCCATGCGGCGATAGTCCGGCGCGACGATTTCATTGTTGCGGTAGATGAACCAGTAGTCGGCCGACACCGACAGCCAGCTGGCCGGCTCGTAGACGAAGCCGAGGGTGGCGATCTTCGCCTTCTCCGGCTTCAGGTCCTTGTTCGGCTGGGTCATGCGCGCCACGGTGCGGCTGCAGTCGACGTTCAGCAGGGTCTTGCCGAGGTCGACGTCACCCGGCCGCTGCGACTTCAGCAGCAGGTTGGCGATGGCGTTGGTCTCGCCGCAGCGCAGTTCGTCACGGAAGCCACCGAGCTGGGCGAACACGCCGCCGTTGCCGGACTCGGCCAGGCTCGGTGCGCGGAAGCCGGTGGAATAGGTGCCGCGCAGCATCAGCTGATCGAACGCCTGGTACTTGAAGCCGATCTTCGGCGCGATGTTGGCGCTGAAGTTCGGGTACTTGTCCACGCGCACCGCCGCATCCAGTTCCAGCTTGTCGGTGATCGGCGCCACGGTCTCGGCGAACAGCGCGTAGGTGTTGCGCTTGCCGTCGAACCACGAGCCGCCCTGCTGGGTGATCAGGCCATTGGCCGCATCGGCGTTGCCCGGGGTGTAGAAGGTCTCACGGCTGGCGTTGAAACCGAACGCGGCGCGCATCTCGCCGGCCGGCAGCTGGAACAGCGGTCCTTCGATCTTGCCGTCCAGGGTATGCAGGCGGGTCCACGACTGGATGTCGAAGGTCGGGAACGCTTCACGGATCAACGCGGCGTTGGCTTCGCTGATCTCGCCGAACTTGTAAGCCGGGTGGTCGGAGATGATCACCCGACCGGTGCCCGGATCGATCGTGTATGGGCCGAAGGCCTTCTCGAAGCCCTTGGTGTTGACGTTGATCGTCTGGTAGGTGGTGGAGTGGGTACCCGCGCTGGCGAATGCGGTTTCCCAGTTCCAGTCGCCCCGGTTGCCACGCGCACCGGCCAGCACGCGGTAGCTCTTGTCGGTATTGCGCTGGCCGAAGTAGTTCGGGCCGGCATCCTGCAGCAGGTAGTTCAGGCCGACCACGCCGCCCATCATGGCCCTCAACTGCGGGCTGGCGTGGTTGTACTCGTTGTTCGGGCCCAGGAACGGGTACAGGAACTGGTTGACGGTGTTGCCGGTATTGCGCGAGAACCAGCTGGTCGGGTTGCCGGTGGTGGTGCCATAGGTGCGCGGCGTGCCGCCGTTGGCGCGCAGGTCGATGTCGGTATAGGTCGCCTCGGCGAAGATCTCGGTGTTGTCACCGACCAGGAAGGTGCCGTTGAGGTAGGCGGTGTTGCGCTCGGACTTGGCGCCGGCATCGATCTCGTTGTTCATCCAGGTTTCCCAGACGCAACGCGGGCCGGCCGCTTCACTGGTCAGCACGTTCCTGCAGCCCGGCGCAGCTTCCTGCACGCGGCGGCCGGTGACCGGATCGAAGGCGAAGTAGGTGCCCGGATTGAATTCACCCGGCTTGCTGCCCACGCCCAGGCGCAGGTTGTTGAGGTAGTTCGGATTGTTGACGTAGTACTGGTCGGGCCGCTTGTCGTAGAAATCGCTCAGCGGGATCGCGTCGCGGCGGTACATGTTCACCGCGCCGTAGATGTTGAAGCGGTTCTCGGCCAGGTCGCCGAAGCCGGCGGTGATGCTGGCCTGGCGTTCGCCGTAGGAGTCGATGCGCGAGGAGGTGTCGTTGGTGAAGCTGACCTCGGCACCCTGGAAGTTGCGCTTGGTGATCACGTTGATCACGCCGGCCACCGCGTCGGTGCCGTACACCGCCGAGGCACCGTCGGTCAGCACTTCCATGCGCTCGATGGCCGCGGCCGGAATCGCATCGATGTTGACGAACTGGGTCTGGAACCCGGCCGGTGCACCGTAGTACGACAGGCGGCGACCGTTCAGCAGCACCAGCGTGCCCTGGGCACCGAGGCCACGCAGATTGGCCTGCGAGGCACCGTCGGAACCGGTGAACAGCGAGCGCGCGTCCTGCTGCGCCGGGCGGGCGGCCGGCAGGTTGTCGAGCACCTGCAGCAGCGTGCGCGCACCCATGTTCTGGATGTCCTGCTTGCTGATCACCTGCACCGGCGAGGCGGTTTCAACGTCGGTGCGGCGGATGTTGGAACCGGTGACCTCGATGCGGGCCAGGTCGGTGGCCTTGTCCTTGCTCTCTTGGGCGAAGGCGGGAACGGCGACCGACAGCAGCACGCCGGCGATGGCCAGCGTCAGCGGAGCGATCGAGCGACAGGGGGGGCGGTGGTGGCGGGCGGGCAACATCGGGGTTCTCTCCTGGCAGGGGTGCGGCGCAAAAAGTGAGCGCGTGGGCGTTCGGCGGGCAAAACGCTCCCGGGCCACGGCCATGAGGGCCGTAGTCGGATTGGGCGGGGGGAGGAGCGGTGTTACGTAGGGGTCATGGGGCGACGATGCTGGCGGAGTCGCCCTCCTGGCCGATCAGTACGGCGTTGGCCCAGTTGGCGCAGACCTGGGCGGGTTGGCTGCCCTGCGCACCCAGCGTGCGCAGGCTCAGGGTGGAAAGGCCACGGATGTCCAGCTCCGGCTTGACCACGCCGGGCGCCTTGACCAGGCCGCTGTCGTACAGCAGGCGGTTGTCACCCCAGACCTGGAACTGCAGGCCGCCGGCGCTGCGGCAGGCGTCGTCGATGCCGAGGTCGGCGCGCAGCAGGTGCCAGCCGCCCTGCAGGCGCAGGTCGATGCGGCTGCTGGCGCCGACGCCCAGGCCACGGCGGAACTGCAGGCCGTTCATGCGCATTCCGGCGTCGCCACGGAAGGACTGGTCGGTGCGCACCTGGCTGGCCAGCGCGGCCGGCACCGGCAACTCGGAGAGATAGCGCTGCCGGGCCGGTCGCTCCGGTTCCTGGTGTTCAAGAATGTGGAAGGTGGACAGGGCGATCGGGCCGACATCGCGCGGCTGCAGTGCATCGAACGCGCGGGCGCTGCCCTGTGCGGCGGTGACCATCGGGTCGGTGCTGCTGGCGCCGTCGCCTTCGGGGTTCTGCACGCTCATCACGCGGAAGCGCAGCAGGCGGCCGGCGTGGGCCGGGAAGTCGATGCGCTGCACGCCTTCCTTCAACTGCAGGCGGCCGCGGGCGATCGGCTCGCCCCACTCACCGTTGCTGTCGCCCAGGTAGACCTCATAGTCACGTACCTGCCCGTGCTTCCAGTTCTTGTCATTGCGTGGCGCGATGTCGATGCCATCGATCATCTTCCGCTCGCCGAAGCCGATCACCCACTCGTGGGCGCCGGTGCGCACGGCCTGGTTGCGCACGCTGCGGAACCAGGTGGCCGGATCGTCGTCGAAGGCGTTCTCCAACGCATGGCCAGGCTCTTCGGCCGGGCGGTTGACCACCAGCAGGCTGTCGGCCGGCAGTTCGCGGCCCAGCACCGGCGCGGCCGGATAGGCATCATCGGCGGCTGCGGCAGCGACTGCGAAGTCCAGCTGCAGCTGCAGTGGCTGGCGGATGTCCTGGGTGGCGGTACGCACATGCACGGTGCCGCGGCGGTCCTTGGCATCGAAGTACCAGCCCTCGTTGGCGCTGTTGAAGGCGGCAGCATCGGCCAGCGCCGGCAGCGCGCGGCCACCGGCCTGCACCGCACGTGGTGCCTGCCGGCTGAGTACGCGCAGGCCGTAGCGGCGCTGCGCCAGCTGGCCGTTGTACTGGCCCTGCACGGCGTCGATCTGCACCTGCACCGGGCCACTGCCCTGCGCCGGCGCCTGCACGCGGATTACCTGCGTGCTCGACTCGCCCTGCTGATAGCGGCGCGTGTTGCCATCGTCTTCGTACAACGTGTACTGCGAGTCGCCCTGCGGGTACAGGTCGAAGGTCACTTCATCGAGCGGTTTTTCGCCATCGAACAGCATCGACGGGTACATCGGCAGGATCGCACCGGCACGCACGAACACCGGCAGCGTGGCCAGGTCCACCTGGCGGTCGAGCTGGCGGCCATCGGCGGCGGCCTGCACGCGACGGCCATCCCAGTAGTCGATCCAGCCGCCGGCCGGCAGGTGGATGTCGCGGCGCCAGCCACGGCTGGCGGCCTGGCTGCGGTGCACCGGCGCCACCAGCAGGTCGCGGCCGAGCAGGAACTGGTACTTGTAGGTTTCATCCTGCGCATGCGGGTCGCGCGGGTTGTCCCACATCAGGCCACGCACCGGCGGTGCACCGGTCTGCGCGGCCTCGTGCACCAGCCCATACATGTATGGCGTCAGGCGCATCTTCAACTTCAGGTAGTCGCGGTTGATGCTGCGGTAGGGCTCGTCGTACCACCACGGGTGCTTGCGCGCGTTCGACGACCAGCCGCTCATGCCCATCAGCACCGGCGTGAACGCCTTCCACTGCAGGTCGCGGGTGAAGGTCTCGGCGCTTCCGCCGAAGATCGCATCCACATCGCCGCTGGCGTAGGCCATGCCGGACAGGCCCGAACCGACCAGGGTCGGCACGTGCCAGCGGATGTAATCCCAGCTGCTGCTCTGGTCGCCGGTCCATGCCACCGCGTAGCGCTGGATGCCGGCCCAGCCCATCACCGTCCACAGGAACGGGCGCGAATCGGAATTGTCGAGGATGCCGTTGAATGCCTGGCGGTTGGCGTCCATCGCGAACTGGTAGCCCTTGCCGGTCCAGGCCACGTCCAGCTTCTGCACGCGGCTGCCGGCCTTGCCCACTTCCCACGCGATCTTGTCGACGCCGTTCTCGGTCCACAGGCCGGTGCGGAAGCCGTAGCCGGCCAGCCCCTTCACCGTTTCCGGCAGCTGCTTGTAGCCGCAGCCGTAGCCATCGTTGGGCAGGATCCAGCCACCGGGCATGTCGTGGGCGCGGTACTGCTTGGCCACGCTGTCGATCACATCGGGCGTGGTGCCGGTCGGGCCGTCGCTCCAGCCTTCGGGCACGGTGCCGGGCTTCCTGCTGTTGTCGCCGTCGTTGTAGCAATCGGCATCGCCGTAGGACAGCGCCCAGCGCGCGACCATGTTGGGGCGGCCGGTCAGCTGGGTGTAGCGTTCGATCAGCTTGGGCAGGTCGGCGCCCACGAAGTAGTACGCATCGAAGCGGTCTTCGCGATGCAGCAGCGTGGCCTGGTCGCTCTGGCGCAGGTCGTAGCTGCCATCGCTCCATGTATTGCGCAGCATGCCCCAGCCACGGCTGCTCAGCAGCATCGGCGCCGGGCTCGGCCGATCACCTTCTTCCCAGCCACCGGAATAGGACACCTCCAGCTCGCGGCCCTTGAACTGGTAACGGCCGTTCTGCTGGCCACCACCGAAGTAGCCCTCATCGGCCTGCGAGGACAGCACCTGCACGCTCTGCGTGGCATCCAGGTCCAGCGGTTGCAGTTCCTGCCACAGCGCGGTGGGCTGGCCGTTGTCCAGCCGTTCCAGGCGCAGGCGCAGCGGCTGCCGCTGTACATGAAGTACCAGTGCCTCGGTACGCACGCGGATTTCCTGTGCGTCTTCTTCCAGCTGTGCCTGCACGCTCGCCTTGGGCTGCGGCAGCACGATCGGTGCGGCCTTGTCGCCGGCGCCGGTCAACGTGCCGTTGCGGCCGGCCTGCACGCGGATGATGTCGGTCGCCGGCAGTTCAATGCGGATGCGCGCGCCCTTGTCGGTCTGCAGGTCCCAGCCCTGCACGCCGTCGCGGCTGGCGCTGGCGCTGACCGTACGCAGGTTGCCGACCGGCTCGGCGCGGGCCGTCATGGACGCCAGCATCAAGGCCGGCACCAGGGCCAGCCTCAGCGGCGAGCGACGAACGCAGTTTTCCACGCGGACTCCCAACCCGTTCACCGGGCGTTTCGAAAGCGGTTGGGCCGACTCTAGGGCAGCGATTCGAAAGATGTCAACAAATTGAAAGGAAAAAGGAAGATATATTCCATTGAAACGAAAGTTGCTGCGCCGCAATACTTTGTGTAAACGCTTGCAGGTGCCTGTTAAGCATTGTGCGATACGGCATTCAGTCGGTCCTTTCGTTTTTCCCGGCATCGCGCGCAAGGCAAAGCCACCCACCTTTTTTCTTTCTTTTTACTTTCGATGTTTGACATTTCGAAAGAAAACGCAGATGGTGCGCTGGCCCAACTGGAACCTCCGAATGGACGTCACCCTGCTTTCCGATGTGTCCGCCTGGCAGCGCCTTGGCGGAGCCGATACCGCTACCGAAATCGCCCAGCAGCCTGCGCTGTGGGAAGCCCTGGCACAGGACCTGTCGCGTGCCCGCGACCGCCTGCAGGCCTTCCTCGGCGACAGCCTCAACGATCCCAACCAGCGCGTGCTGTTCACCGGCGCCGGCAGCTCCGGCTTCATCGCCGAAATGGTGGCCGACGCGATCAACGCGCAATGGCCTGCCGAGGTGCGCGTGGTGCACACCACCAGCCTGCTGACCCACCCGGCGCTGTACCTGCAGCGCGACCGTCCGACCCTGCTGGTCTCGTTCGGCCGCAGTGGCTCCAGCCCGGAGAGCGTGGCGGCGGTTGACCGCGTGCGCAGCGACGTGGATGACGCGCGCTTCCTCGACATCACCTGCAACGCCGATGGCGAACTGGCCCGCCGTGGGGCCGGCCGTGCCGATACCTGCACTCTGCTGATGCCGTCGGCCAGCTGCGACCGCGCCTTCGCCATGACCAGCAGCCTGACCTGCATGCTGCTGGCCGCGCTGACCGTGTTCGATCGTTCGCCGTGGGATGCGCGCGTGACGCGCCTGAAGCAGATCGCCGCACTGGCCCGCGAAGGCCTGGCGCAGTGGGATGCACCGGTGGCGACACTGGCGCAGCGCCCGTTCAACCGCATCATCTACCTCGGCAGCGGCCCGCTGGAAGCACTGGCACGCGAGTGCGCGCTGAAGGTGCTGGAGCTCACCGCTGGCCGCGTGCTGGCGCTGGCCAACACACCCCTGGGCTTCCGTCATGGCCCGAAGTCGACGCTGGATGGCAACACCCTGGTGGTGGTGCTGCGCAGCGTGCAGCCGCTGGCGCGCCGCTACGAACAGGACCTGCTGGAAGAACTGCGCCGCGACGGCGTGGCCGGCCAGGTGCTGGCGATCGGTCCGCATTCGGACATCGGCGCCGACGACGAATACACCCTCACCGTGCCGGCACTGGACGATCCGTGGCTGGCACCGGTGTGGCTGGGCTTTGCGCAGCTGTTCGCACTGCAGCGCTCGGCCGCGCTGGGCCTGACCCCGGACAACCCGTTCCCGGACGGCACCGTCAACCGCGTCGTCAAGGGCGTCACCATCCACCATGGCTGAGCTGATCGCCCACGCCTGCTACGGCATCGACATCGGCGGCACCAAGATCGAGCTGGTGGCGTGCGATGCGGCGATGCAGGTTACCTGGCGCCGCCGCGTGGCCACCCCACAGGGTGACTACGACGGTTTCCTGCAGGCAGTCGTGGCGCTGGTCGCCGAGGCCGATGCCGCACTGGGCCGTAGTGATGCGGCGATCGGCATCGCCCTGCCCGGCGTGCGCGACCGACGCAGCGGCCGCCAGCTCAGCGCGAACGTGCCTGCGTTGACCGGCCACAGCGTGGCCGCGGATCTGCAGGCGCGGCTGCAACGCCCGCTGCATTTCGGCAACGACCTGCAGTGTTTTGCCCTGTCTGAAGCACACGGCGGTGCCGCCGACGGCTACCCCAGCATGTTCGGCGCCATCCTCGGCACCGGTGCTGGCGGTGGTTTCTGCGTGCAGGGCCGCCTGCTGACCGGTTTCAACGGGCTGGCCGGCGAATGGGGCCACTGGAGCGTGCCCGGTCATCTGCTGCAGCGCCACGGCCTGCCGCTGATCGACTGCGCCTGCGGCCTGCAGGGCTGCGTGGAGCGTTATGTGTCCGGCAGTGGCGTGGCGATGATCGAGCGCCACCTTGGTGGCAGCGCCGCCGACGCCAGCGCGGTGATCGCCTTGGCCGAAGCCGGTGATGCCCGCGCGCGCAAGGCGCTGGACATCCATCGCGACCTGCTCGGCCACAGCCTGGCCGCGCTGGTGCTGGCGCTGGACCCGCACGTGATCGTGCTCGGCGGCGGCCTTTCGCAGTACGCGCCGCTGTACCAGCACCTGCCCGCCGCCATCGCCGCCCACCTGTTCAAGGGTGTGCAGGTGCCACCGATCGTGCCGCCACGCTTCGGCGATGCCGGTGGCGCACGTGGTGCCGCCCTGCTCGCCTGCCAACCCTCGTTTTCCTGATGTCCGGAGCCTGACCATGTCCCCGTTGCAGACCCTGCTTGCTTCCCACCGCGCCGGTGCCAATGTCGGCCTGTACAGCGTCTGCTGCAGCAACGAGCAGGTGCTGCGCGCGGCCATGCACGTGGCACAGGCACATGGCACCGTGCTGCTGGTCGAGGCCACCTCCAACCAGGTCGACCAGTTCGGCGGCTACACCGGCATGACCCCGCCGCAGTACCGCGATTACGTCGGCACCCTGGCCGATGAGGAAGGCTTCCCACGCGAACGGCTGATCCTGGGCGGCGACCATCTCGGCCCGAATGCCTGGCAGAAGCGCCCGGCGGCCGAAGCGATGACCCACGCGCGCGTGCTGATCGAAGCCTACGTCGCCGCCGGTTTCCACAAGATCCACCTCGACTGCAGCATGTCCTGCGCCGATGACCCGGTGCCGCTGCCCGATGCCATCGTCGCTGCACGTTCGGCCGAGCTTGCCGAGATCGCCGAACGCACCGCCGCCGAACACGGCCTGCCGCCGCCGGTCTACGTGATCGGTACCGAGGTGCCGATTCCCGGCGGCGAAGCCTCGCTGGCCGAAGGCCTGCAGGTGACCACGCCGGCTGCCGCCGCGCAGACCCTGGCCATCCACCAGCAGGCGTTCGACACGCCACAGCTGCGCGATGCGTGGCAGCGCGTGATCGCGATGGTGGTGCAGCCTGGCGTGGACTTCGACCACAGCAGCGTGCATGAGTACAACCCGGACGCCGCCCATGCGCTGGCCGACTTCCTCGAGCGGCAGCCGCGCATCGTGTTCGAAGCACATTCCACCGACTACCAGCGCGAAAGCGGCCTGCATGCGCTGGTACGCGACCACTTCGCCATCCTCAAGGTCGGCCCGGCGGCCACCTTCGCCTACCGCGAGGCACTGTTCGCGCTGGCCGCGATCGAGGCCGAACTGCTGCCGGCCGCACAGTGCTCGCGCCTGCCGCAGGTGCTGGACGAGGTGATGGTGGCGCAGCCGAAGTACTGGCAGTCCTACTACCAGGGCGATGCCGCCGCGCTGCGCCTGCTGCGCCGTTATTCCTTCAGCGACCGCTGCCGCTACTACTGGGGCGAGCCGGCGCTGGTACAGGCGGTGCAGACCCTGTTCGCCAACCTGGAGCAGCATGCGCCGCCGCTGGTGCTGCTCAGCCAGTACCTGCCGGAGCAGTACCGCGCCGTGCGCGAAGGCAGCCTGGCCAACACCCCCACCGCGCTGGTGCAGCACCGCATCGGCCTGTGCCTGGGTGAGTACGCCCGTGCCTGCAGCGCCAACCAGGCCGGACCCCGCACGCAGAACGCAGGTTCGGCTGCCGGCGTTCCTGCGAACGGCTAATCTCTACCTTCTCCCGCGAAACCGAGAATGGCCATGCGCAACACCCGCTCCCGCCGGCAACAGATCCTGCAGCTGCTGATCGAGCACAGCTCGGTGCAGGTGGCCGATCTGGTCGAGCGCTTCGGCGTGTCGGCGGTGACGATCCGTGCCGACCTGACCCACTTCGAATCGCAGGGCCTGGCCAACCGCACCCACGGCGGCGCGACCCTGGTGCGCACGCCGCCGCAGGAACAGGACATCCATGAGAAGGACGCGCTGAACCTGCCACTGAAGGAATCGATCGGTGCGCGTGCTGCGCGCCTGGTGCAGCCGGGTGACAACATCATCATCGATTCCGGCTCGACAACGATGACGCTGGCCCGCCACCTGCGCGCGCATCGCGACGTGACGGTGATGACCAACGGCCTGAACATCGCCTGGGAACTGGCCAATGCCGCGGGCATCACCGTGCTGCTGACCGGTGGCCTGCTGCGCCAGCAGTCGCTGTCGCTGCAGGGCAGCCAGGCCGAAGCCAGCCTCAACTCGTACAGCTTCGACACCCTGTTCCTGGGCGTGGACGGCCTGGACCTGCAGTTCGGCCTGACTACCCACGACGAGGCCGAAGCCCGCCTCAATCACCGCATGGTCGAGCGTGCGCGCCGCATCGTGGTGCTGACCGATGCCTCCAAGTTCGGCCGCGTCAGCCTGCACCGCATCGCCCTGCTGGATCAGATCCACGCCATCATCACCGACGCCGGCATCGACGATGCAACCCGCGAAGGGCTGCAGCGGCTGGGCATCGAAGTGATCATCGCCGAGCCCACCGCATGACCGAGACCCGCACCCTGCATGGCCGCATCCTCACCCCGCTGGGCTGGCGGCGCGGGCACGTCCACTTCGATTCACGCGTGCGCCAGCTGCAGGTGGACGACCACAGCGGCGCCGACGACCTGCAGCTGCCGGTGATCCTGCCCGGCTTCGTCGACCTGCATGTGCATGGCGCGGCCGGCGTGGACCTGATGCAGGGCGGCGACGTGGCACGCACCATCGCCCGCACCCATCTGCGCTTCGGCACCACCACGCTGCTGGCGACCACCATGACCGCCGGGCTGGACGAGATCGAGCACGCGCTGCACGGCGTCGCTGCGGCAATGGCGGCGCCCGATGCCGACGCCGCCAGCATCGTCGGCGTGCATCTGGAAGGACCGTTCATCAGCCCCCAGCGGCTGGGCGCACAGCCCAATCGTACGATCGAGGCGACGGTGGCACTGGTGCAGCAGCTGCACGCGCTGGCGCCGATCCGGGTGATGACGCTGGCGCCGGAGATCGGCGAGCACACCGCGTTGATACCCGCGCTTTCGGCGATGGGCATCCGCGTGCAGCTGGGCCACAGCGCCGGCACCTACGAGGAGGGCGTGGCGGCGCTGCAGGCCGGTGCCTCCGGTTTCACCCATCTGTTCAACGGCATGACCGGCGTCGACCACTATCGCCCGGGCATTGCGGCGGCGGCGCTGGCGCATGCGCAGTACGCCGAGATCATCCCCGACCTGCAGCACATCCACCCCGGCGTTATCCGGCTGGCCGCGCGCGCGATCCCGCGCCTGTACGCGGTGACCGACGCGACTGCCGCCACCGGCATGCCCGACGGCGAGTACGCGCTGGGCGAGCAGCGCGTGCACAAGTGCGGCGGCTGCGTGCGCCTGGCGACGGGTTCGCTGGCCGGCAGCGCACTGACCATGGACCAGGCGCTGCGCAACCTGGTGCGCGTCGGCCTGGACCTGGCCGACGCCTCGCAGCGGGTTTCCACCTTCCCGGCCGACTATCTGGGCCTGGGTGATCGCGGCCGCATCGCGCCCGACGCCCGCGCCGACCTGGTGGTGCTGGACGCCGAACTGCGCCTGCAGCAGGTGGTCATTGGTGGGCGCGTGGTCGATCTGACCTGACGCAAGCGATGCGGCCCGGATGCCGCGCGGGCTCCCTGTAGAGCCGAGCCATGCTCGGCTCACCGCGCGAAGCGCGGCATGGGGAAGCTCGATATCGGAACGGAAAGCAGCCGAGCATGGCTCGGCTCTACAGAATGCACTCTGCGACGAACCGCCGCCGGGCCTGGCCCGGCGCTACCACAGGAACTGCCGATGACTGCAAGCACCGCCCCGCGCTGGCCCGTACGCTACCTGCTCTTCATCGGCGGCCTCGGCGGCCTGCTGTACGGCATCGACATCGGCATCATCGCCGGCGCCCTGCCCTACCTGGAGGCAACGGCCAGCCACGCCTGGCAGCTCAGCAGCCAGCAACTCGGCTTCGTGGTGGCGGCGGTGCTGCTGGGCAGCGTGCTGTCCTCGCTGTTCGCCGGCATGGTCGCCGACCTGATCGGTCGCCGCGGCGCGATGCTGCTGGCCGGCCTGCTGTTCACCGCGTCGATTCCGATCATGGCGCTGGCCTCGGGCTACACGCCGCTGCTGCTCGGGCGGCTGCTGCAGGGCATCAGTGGCGGCCTGATCGGCGTGGTGATCCCGCTGTACCTGGCCGAAGTGCTCAGCCCCGAGCGGCGTGGGCGCGGTGCGGCGATGTTCCAGCTGCTGCTGACCATCGGCCTGGTGTTGGCGGCACTGATCGGGCTGTACCACGCACATGCGGTGGATGCCGCCGCCGAAGCCGCGCGCTCGCTGCCGCTGGCGCAGCAGGCGCAGGAACTGTTCACGGTGAAGGATCATGCGTGGCGCACCATCTTCTGGAGTTGTCTGGCGCCCGGCCTGCTGTTCTGTGCCGGCATCTTCTGGCTGTCCGAATCGCCGCGCTGGCTGGTGCGCCGCGGCCGCGTCGATGATGCCCGCCGCAGCCTGCAGCGGGTGCTGCCTGCTGCCGACGTGGAACCCACCCTTGCACAGATCCAGGCGCCGGAATCGAGCAGCAGCGACGGCAAGCGCGACCCACTGCTGAGCCGACGCTACGTGGTGCCGTTCGTGCTGGCCTGCGTGGTGCTGGCCTGCACCCAGGCCACCGGCATCAATTCGGTGCTGGCCTACGCGGTGAACATCCTCAACCAGGCCGGCCTGTCCGGCTCGGTGGCCAACGGCGCCGACGTGGCGATCAAGCTGCTCAACGCGGTGATGACCGTGGTCGCGCTGCTGCTGGTCGACCGCAAGGGCCGCAAGTTCCTGCTGATGCTCGGCAGCGGCGGCATCTGCGTGGCCCTGCTGGCTGCCGCCACGCTGTTCTTCCAGGCCGAGCGTGGCCGCGCCGACGTGCAGCCACGGCTGCAGGCGGCGGTCAGCGGCGACGGCCTGCGGCTGGTGCTGGACGACGCACAGTGGCAGCGCCTGGGCGGTGGCATAATCAGCGAAGGCCGGCCGATGCAGCTGACCGTGTCGTACGCCTACGGTGACTTCACCAATGTGCGCGCCCTGCGCAGCGACAGCCTGACCGACCGCGAGCTGCGCATCGAGCGTGCCGGGACCGTGCAGCCGGACAGTGTGATCGGCGCGTTCTTCCGCAAGCTGCATCTGAACCCGTTCGCCGACCCGGCCAAGGCCGCACAGGCACCGCTGCGCATCGAGCAGGCCCGCATCGGCCCGGTGCCGCCGCCGGCGCATGGCTGGGCGGTAGCCGCCTGCATCCTGGTGTTCGTCGCGTTCTTCGCGGTCGGCCCCGGCGTCTGCGTGTGGCTGGCACTGTCGGAACTGATGCCCAATCGCATCCGCTCCAACGGCATGAGCATCGCCCTGCTGATCAACCAGTTCGTGTCCACGACCATCGCCGCCATCTTCCTGCCCACGGTGGGCCACTACGGCTACGCCAGCATGTTCCTGTTCTGGGCGGCGTGCACGTTCGTGTTCTTCCTGGTAGCCGCGTTCTGGCTGCCGGAGACCAAGGGCAAGTCACTGGAGGAGATCGAGGCACGGTTCGCACGGTAGCGGTCGACCTTGGTCGACCTCCGCGCGTAGCGTGGTGGTGTTGGCGCGCCCGTCACTGACCGGTGATGTGCCTGGCCAGCGCCTGCGCCTCGGCAATGCTCGGCAGCCCGCTCAGCATCATCGATTCCCCGAAGGGGCCTTTCACCGTCGCCACCATCAGCACGCGGCCGTCCACGCTGATCGCCGCGCGCTGGCCCACCAGGGCCGAGGTGCCATCGTGGATGCGCTGATGCGCTTCTGGCCGATAGCGGATCTGCAGGCCTGGCTGCTTGGCATCGTCCAGCACGTAGCGCACATCGGCGATGTCCGCACTGCCGGCAATCGGCGGCTCGCGCAGGGCCAGGGTTTCACCTTGCCAGTGCGCCGGAGTGCCGTTGCCAGCCGCATCGACCGCGCTCAGGCGCACGTCCACGCCGGCGCGCGGCGCATGATCCTTGCCTGCCAGCGCACCGGGCGTGGCACCCGGCATGCATCCGGCCAGCACCAGCGCCGCGCCCAGCAGGAGCGGAAGCGCGCCCCTCATTTCAGCTTCCGCAGCTTGAACGCCACCAGCACCTGCAGCAGCCCGTACAGCAGGCTGCCAATGCCGATCCACAGCGTGGTCACCGCCACGCCTGCGTATGGATTGGCCGCGAACAGCAGCCCCAGCACCACCGCCAGCACGCCACTGAGGATCAGCAGCCACTCGCCCTGGATCTGCTTGCGCACGCGGATCGCGAAGACGATGCGATAGATGCCGGCTACCAGCAGCCACGCCGCCAGGAACAGCACCAGCACGCTGGCGGTGGCCAGCGGGTTGATCACCGCCAGGATGCCGAAGCCCAGCGAAGCGATGGCATACAGCGCCAGCCAGCCGCGCGAGGCGCCGCTGCCACCACTGATCAGTGCGAACAGGCTGATGACCCCTTCGATGATGGCCATCACGCCCAGCGTCCAGGCCAATGCCATGGCTGCGGACAGCGGCCAACCGATGGCGATGATGCCGAAGCCGAGCGCGACCAGGCCATACAGGAGCAGGATCCACCAGCTGCGGCCAACCGCTGACAACAAGGGAGACAAGGGGGAATTCATGGTCACTCCTTCGATCCGGAACCGGGTTCATCCTAGCCCGTTGCGATGAAGGGAGCGATCACGGCACCCGCGCGCACACCCATACCCGCACCTCTCTGGCGCCCACGCAGCGCAGGGTTTCGGCGATTTCCATCACCGTGCTGCCGGTGGTCATCACGTCGTCGACCACGGTCAGATGCGTGGGCACCGGCCCGTGGACATCGAACGCATCGAACAGGTTTTCCCTGCGCTGTTCGGCCGTGCGTTCGGACTGAGGTGCGGTGTGCCGCCGCCGGTACAGCCCCTGCCAGACCGGCAACGGCAGCAGCCGGCAGAGCTCGGCAGCCTGGTTGTAGCCGCGCTGGCGCAGGCGCCGGCGGTGCAGCGGCACCGGCACCAGCGGCGGGCAGGACCAGGGCGGTGGTGCGCGCTGCATCAACTGCGCCAGCAGGCGACCGGCCGCCAGGTCCTGATGGAACTTGTAGCGCAGCAGCAGCTGGTCCACCGGCGGCAGGTACAGCAGGCTGGCGTGCGTGGCCGTCTGCGGTGGTGCTTCCTCGCGGCAGCTGCCGCAGACGATCAGGCCCTCATCCGGCAACGGCAGTGCACACCGCAGGCAGGCGCGACCGGCCCAGGGCAGTCCGGCGAGGCAGGCGCGGCACAGATCGAGATCATCATGGCCCGGATCGCCGCAGACCAGGCAGCGCAGTGGCAGCAGGAGACCCAGCAGTGCGCGGGAGACACGGGTTGCCGAACGCAGGAGATCAATGCGCATTGCCCATGCTTCATCGCGCTGCCCATGTGCGGCCATCGGCGAAGCACCGATCGCAGTGTCGGGACTGCCCGCAACTGCAGAGGGTGCTGCCGATCAGGAAAGGCGTCCGCCCTGCCCAGGCCCGGTTGATGCAACGGCCGACGCCGTCAACACCTCCGCCAACCCACGATAGATCGGCACCCGGCATACCAGACCGGACACGCCCCGCGCGATCAGCACCGTGGCCAGGATCGGCAGGAGCAGATCGCCGCTGTCGGTCAGCTCCAGCGAGATCACCGCCGAGGTCAGCGGTGCCTGGGTGACGCCGGTCAGGTACGCGCACATGCCCAGCAGCACGAACGCGCGCGGATCCACGCCCGGCATCAGCACCGCCAGGTTGTGGCCCAGCCCCGCGCCGACCGCCAACGCGGGCGAGAACAGGCCGCCGGGTATGCCGGCCACGTACGATGCCAGGTTGGCCAGCAGCTTCATCAACCCGAACTCGTGGCCGACCAACGCCTGCCCCTGCACCAGGCTGCGCGCCTGTTCGTAGCCGGTGCCGAACGCGCCGTCGCCGAACGTCAAAGCCAGTGCCACCACCGCCAGGCCGCAGCCTGCGGCCAGCAGCACCGGATGCCGCTGGCGCAGCTGGCCCAGCCAACGCGGGCGGCCCGCCGCACTGGCCAGCACCGCGCGCGCGAACAGGCCGCCCAGCAACCCGGCCACCACGCCGCACAGCAGGATCGCCAGCCAGCCCTGCCCCAGCGGCAGCCGCGCGCTCACATGGCCGAAGTAGGTGTAGTTGCCAAGCAGGCCCAGCGACACCACGCCACCGACGATCACCGCCGTCAGCAGGGTGCCGGAGAAGCGATGCTCGAAACGGCCGCTGAGCTCCTCGATGGCGAATACGATGCCGGCCAGCGGCGTGTTGAACGCCGCGGCAATGCCCGCTGCACCGCCGGCCAGCAGAAAGTGCGAGAGCTCGCGAGGATCCCTGAAGCCGAACCAGCGGCCGAACAGGTACATCAGGCTGGCACCCACATGCACCGTGGGACCTTCGCGTCCGACGGACGCGCCGCCGAGCAGCGACAACGAGGTCAGCAGCAGCTTGCCGGCTGAGACCGCAGGCGAAAGATTGGTCTTCCGGAATGGCTCATCGGGCTTGTCCAACGCAGCGATGACCTGCGGAATGCCGCTGCCCCGCGTGGGCTTCAGCACGCCACTGGTCAACCAGGCCAGCAGCGCGAAGATGCCCGGCGTGAGCAGCAGGGCCCACCACGGCGAGTGCGCGGTGATGCGCTGGAACAGATGGAAGGCCGCGTCGCTGGCCTTGGCGAACAGGATGGCCACCAGCGCTACGGCCACAGCGCCGCCCCAGAGCGCGGCGCGGCGGCGCCAGGCCTCGCTGAGAACCAGCGCGGTGATGCGGCCGCGGAGGCGATGGAGATCGGTCATGGGGCACAGTCTGCGCGCCAGCGCTTGCGTTGGGCAGCGGTTATTGTGGCTGCAGGCCTTGCAGGATGCGGTGAAACGCGCGAGTGCGGGTGCTCGCCGATAGCACCTGCCCTGTGCAGCTACCTATGCGTGCAGGCGCTCCCGCCACCGGCGCTTCTCCACCGCTCGCACGTTGGGCTGCTGCCGCAGCCACTCCAGATACAGCTGCAGATGGGCCAGCTCGTCATCAGCCGGATCACCGGTGAACTCACGCACCGCGACCAGATTTCCGTAGTTTCTGGCGTACTTGCCGGGCGTGTCATCGATACCGATCATCTGCTCCAAACGGAAGCCGTGGCGCTTCAGCGTGCCCAGCCGCTTCTGCGAGGTGTAACCGCCGGTTTCCCAATCACGGGCCGTGCTGCACCGCGGCGCGGACCACAGGAACGCCAGCGGACGCCCCGGCATCAGCCGGTCCACCAGCGGTTCGGCGTACAGTTGCCCGGACGACGTCCACACACCCACCGTGAAATGGGCAAAGGCATAGTCGAGGAATGCCTGCAGATGGGGCCGCAGGTAGACGTGGTAGCCGACGAGGCGGAAATCCGCGGCTCGCTCCAGTTCACGCTCGCTGGCATGCACCAGCGTCTCATCCAGATCGAGTATCAGCAGCTTTCCGCCCTGCGGCATCGTGTCCGGTTCCATGCGCATCCTTCTTTCATTGCCTCGGCTGCCGCCATCTTCTGGATGGACTTCAGCATGTGTCCTTCCAGCAGGTAGATGTAAGCACAGTTCCAGCCAGGTCCTGGTGGGCGCAAGCCTACTGCCGGACGCGCACTTCGCAACAGCCCATCCGCGTGAGGTCGCCCTGCGCCTGCAACATGCCCCGTTCCACCAGCATGCGTACACGCCGTGCATAGAACACATCGGGAATTCCCGATCGGCACTTCGGCTGCAGCGACATGACCATGCCCACAATGTAGGCGATCTTTCGGAACTGCCCGTCGCAGAGGGAGAACAGCTGCTCATCGATCGAGGCGATGTCCTCGCTGGTCAGCGCGGCGATGTTCTGCCGCGCCTGGTCAGTGAGATGGGCATCGTTGTCGGAGCGCTCGTCCGTATCGCGCAGGCAGCCATTGATGGCCAACAGGCGAACCAGCACATAGTGGCCGAAAGCCTCGAGCTCCTCCTTCGGCAACGTCGCCGGATCGAGCTGCCCTGCCGGGTAGTCCTTGAAGGTCACGAAGACGTGGTTCTTCCACTGCCCTGGCGTGTCGGACTGGCGAAGATCATCCAGCACCACGCGCAGGCCGCCGTCGGGCAGTTCGGCAAGGCTGCACAGCACCGCGTCGCGGCGGATCGGGTAGGGCTGGTAGCTGTTCATGGCACGTGCTCGCGCGTCCGTATGCAGCAATGAACTTACACCGTAGCGCCCATTCATGGCGGTCAGTCTATGTAAACCACATGGGAATCAATCAAGTTGACAGGGCTCACCAACCCACCCACACTGCCGCCCTCGCTCCACTCGTACCCAAGGTCCCGCCATGGCTGCTGCCATCCGCCACGACTGGCAACACGACGAACTGCAGGCGCTGTTCGATCTGCCGTTCCCCGAGCTGCTGTTCCGCGCCGCCGCAGTCCATCGCGAGCACTTCGACCCAGCGCAGGTGCAGGTGTCCACGCTGTTGTCGGTGAAGACCGGCGGCTGCCCGGAAGACTGCGCGTACTGCCCGCAGGCACAGCGCTACAGCACCGGGGTGAACGCGCAGAAGCTGATGGACACCGACGCGGTGCTGGCCAAGGCACGCCAGGCCAAGGCTGCCGGCGCATCGCGCTTCTGCATGGGTGCCGCGTGGCGATCGCCGAAGGACCGCGACATCCCGAAGGTGGCGGCGATGATCGCCGGGGTGAAGGCACTGGGCCTGGAAACCTGCGCCACGCTGGGCATGCTCAGTGGCGAGCAGGCGCGTGCGCTGAAGGACGCCGGCCTGGACTACTACAACCACAATCTCGACACCGCGCCGGACTACTACGATTCGATCATCCACACGCGCCAGTACCAGGACCGCCTGGACACGCTGGCGCACGTGCGCGATGCCGGTCTGAAAACCTGCTGCGGCGGCATTGTCGGCATGGGCGAGACGCGCGCGCAGCGCGTGGGCCTGCTGCTGGCGCTGGCCACGCTGCCGGCGCATCCCGATTCGGTGCCGATCAACAAGCTGGTGCAGGTGGCGGGCACGCCACTGCATGGCAGTGCCGAACTGGATCCGTTCGAGTTCGTGCGCATGATCGCGGTGGCACGCATCGCCATGCCGCGTTCGATGGTGCGGCTGTCGGCCGGTCGCGAGGCGATGAGCGACGAACTGCAGGCGCTGTGCTTCGTGGCCGGTGCCAACTCGATCTTCTACGGCGACAAGCTGCTGACCACCGGCAACCCGGAGAGCGAGCGCGACCTGGCCCTGTTCGCGCGGCTGGGGTTGCAGCCGATGGCGGTGCAGGTGGATGCCGAGGGCCACGACCACGGCGGCACCGTGCACGCTGATATCAGCGCCGATGCGCCCGCCTGTGGCTGCGCTCACGCGGCCTGAGACGGGCCGCAAGCAGGCGCCGCGGCAACGCGCTACCCTAGCCGCCCCGTCGCCGCATTCAGCCGCCATGGCCCGCCCCGACCTGACCGCCCGCCTCCACGCCCAACGCGCCCTGCGCGATGCCCAAGGCCGTCGCCGCACGCGGCGCACGGTCAGCCGTCGTGATGGCGTCCGCCTGGAGGTGGACGGCCAGTGGCTGACCGGCTTCTGCAGCAACGATTACCTGGGCCTGGCCCAGCAGTTCAGCGTGGTCAACGCATTGCAGGATGCGGCCGCACGCGAAGGCTCCGGCGCGGGCGCCTCGCATCTGGTCTGCGGCCACCACGCTCTGCATGAGGCACTGGAGCGCGAAGTGGCGGAGTGGCTGGGCTACCCGCGCGCGCTGCTGTTCGGCAGTGGTTTCGCCGCCAACCTGGCCGTGCAGCAGGCGCTGCTGAGCGAAGAGAACGATGTGTGCGTGCAGGACAAGCTCAACCACGCCAGCCTGCTCGATGCGACGCGGCTGGCGGGTGCGCGCCTGCGCCGTTATCCGCACCTCGACGCCGAAGGCGCGATGCGCCAGCTCAAGCACGCGCCCGATGGCGCGGCGATGCTGGCCACCGACGGTGTGTTCAGCATGGATGGCGACATCGCACCGCTGCGTGCATTGTCGCTGGTGGCACGCCTGCAGCAGGCGCTGTTCTATGTGGACGATGCGCACGGCGTGGGCGTGGTCGGTGATGGGCGTGGTGCCGTGGCCGCCGCCGGGCTGGGCGTGGACGATGTGCCGCTGCAGCTGGTCACGCTGGGCAAGGCACTGGGCGGTTCCGGCGCGCTGGTGCTGGGCCGCGACGACCTGGTCGAGCACCTGGCCGAAACCGCACGCCCGTACATCTACACCACTGCGATGCCGCCGGCGCTGGCCGCCGCAGCACTGGAAGCGGTGCGCCTGGCGCGCCGTGACAACTGGCGGCGCTCGAAACTGACCGATCTGATCGCGCTGTTCCGCGGCGAAGCCCGCCGCCATGGCCTGGACCTGATGGCCTCGGAAACGCCGATCCAGCCGCTGCTGTGTGGCGACGACCATCGCGCCGTGGCGATGTCCCAGGCGTTGGAACAGGCCGGTTGGCTGGTCGGCGCGATCCGCCCGCCCACGGTTCCCGAAGGCAAGGCGCGCCTGCGCGTCACGCTGTCCGCGCTGCACACCCCCGAGCAGGTGCGTGGCCTGGTCGAAGCCATTGCCAGCGCGCGCGATCGCGTCAACCTGGCCGCGCGTGAGGCCGCGCCACCGCCGCTGCCTGTCTTCGCCTGAGCCTGTTGCCGTTTCCCCATGCATATCGACGTCACCGGCCAGGGGCCGGACCTGGTACTGATCCATGGCTGGGCCCTGCAGGGCGGCGTGTTCGCGCCGTTGGTGCAACGCCTGGCCGATCACTTCACCCTGCATCTGGTTGATCTGCCGGGCCATGGCCACAGCCGCGAGGACACCACGCCGCTGCGCCTGCCGTTCGTGGTCAATGCCATTGCCGCGGCCACGCCGCCTGCGGTGTGGTGCGGCTGGTCGCTGGGCGGCCTGTTCGCGCTGCACGCCGCCGCGACACTGCCGAAGGTGCGCGGGCTGGCGATGATCGCGGCCACGCCGCGCTTCGTGCGTGGCGACGACTGGCCGCATGCGGTGGAGCCGGCGGTGTTCGAGCAGTTCGGGCGCGAGCTGGCCACCGACTTCGGTGGCACCCTGGAACGCTTCCTGGCGCTGGATGTCATGGGCTCGGCACACGCCCGCGAGGAGCTGCGCACGCTGCGCCAGCGCCTGGTCGAGCGCGGTGCACCCACCGAACGCGCCCTGCTGGAAGGCCTGCGCCTGCTGGAAAGCACCGACCTGCGTGGCGCACTGCCGACGCTGGCCAAGCCCAGCCTGTGGATCGCCGGCCAGCGTGACCGGCTGGTGTCTCCGGCGGCAATGCAGGCCGCCGCGGCACTGGCCCCCGGTGCGCAGGCGCTGACCATCGCCCACGGCGGCCATGCGCCCTTCCTCGGCCATGCCGACGAGGTGGCCGCCGCCCTGCAACACTTCGTTGCCGGCCTGTCACCGGCCGATGGCGGACAATGAGCGCCTTCCTCATTCCGCAGGATTGATGCATGGATCTGGGTATCAACGGCCGCTGGGCACTGGTCTGCGGCGCAAGCAAGGGGCTGGGCCTGGGCTGCGCGCGTGCGCTGGTGCGCGAGGGCGTCAACGTAGTGATCGTGGCCCGTGGTGAGGCTGCGCTGCAGGCCGCCGCCGAAGCGCTGCGCGCCCTGCCCGGCGCCGCCGAAGTCCGCGTGGTCGCCGCCGACGTGACCACCGAGGCCGGTCGCTCCGCAGCGCTCGCCGCGTGCCCGCAGGTGGACATCCTGGTCACCAATGCCGGTGGCCCGCCGCCGGGCGACTTCCGCAGTTTCGAGCGCGACGACTGGATCGCCGCGCTGGACGCCAACATGCTGGCGCCGATCGCGCTGATCCGCGCGACCGTGGACGCGATGATCGCGCGTGGCTTCGGCCGCATCGTCAACATCACCTCGTCGGCGGTGAAGGCCCCGATCGACATCCTGGCGCTGTCCAACGGCGCGCGCAGCGGCCTGACCGGCTTCGTCGCCGGGCTGTCGCGCCGCACCGTGGCACACAATGTCACCATCAACAACCTGCTGCCCGGCCAGTTCGACACCGACCGCCTGCGCGCCAACTTCGCCCACAGTGCGGGCAAGGACGGCAATGCTGCCGAAGTGGCCGAACGCCGCCGCCAGCAGATCCCGGCCGGCCGCTTCGGCACGGCGGATGAATTCGGCGCGGCCTGCGCCTTCCTGTGCAGCGCACAGGCCGGTTACCTCACCGGGCAGAACCTGCTGATCGACGGCGGCGCCTACCCCGGTACGTTCTAAGAGACTTTCGCAATGCCGTCCCACTTCGATGCCCGCCATGTCCGCCGCGCGTTCGCCCGCGCCGCCAACAGCTACGACGCCGCCGCCGCCCTGCAGCGCGAGGTGCAGGCGCGGCTGGTGGAATCGCTGGACTACCTGGAGGCACGTAAACCCGAGGTAGTGCTGGACATCGGCGCGGGTACCGGCCACGCCAGTGCGCTGATGAAGAAGCGCTGGCCGAAGGCGCAGGTGATCGCGCTGGACGTGGCGCTGCCGATGCTGGACCAGGCCAAGCGCCAGGCCGGCTGGTGGAAGCCGTTCCAGCGCCTGTGCGGCGACGCCGCCGCGCTGCCACTGGCCGACAACAGCGTGGACGTGATCTTCAGCAACCTGTGCCTGCAGTGGGTGGACGACCTGCCGGCGGTGTTCGCCGGGTTCCGTCGCGTGCTCAAGCCCGGCGGCCTGCTGCTGTGCTCCACCTTCGGCCCGGACACGCTGGTCGAACTCAACGAAGCGTTCGCGGCCGCCGATGACCGCCCGCACGTGAGCCGCTTCGCGCAGATCGCCCAGTTCGGCGATGCGCTGATGATGGCCGGTTTCCGCGACCCGGTGCTGGACCGCGACCTGTTCACCCTGACCTACGACGACCTGCCCTCGCTGATGCGGGAGCTGCGCGCGATGGGCGCGACCAATGCGCGGGTGGACCGCCGCCACACGCTGACCGGGCGTGGCCGCTTCGCCGCGGCGGCAGCGGCGTATGAACCGATGCGACGCGCCGACGGCAAGCTGCCCAGCAGCTGGGAAGTGATCTACGCCCACGCCTGGGCACCGGACCCGGGCGCACCGATCCGCGAAGGCGGGCATGACGTGGCCTCGGTGCCGGTGTCGGCCATCCCGATCCGGCGCAAGCAGACCTGATCGCCCGGTGGTGCCGGCCGCTGGCCGGCAACCTCACGTTTCCATGATGCGCGTCTGCCGGCCAGCGGCCGGCACTACCGCATGCCACACCGTGCGCGAATCGCCCGGGTAGGTGCCGACCTTGGTCGGCACCCACCCAATCCGGGCGGTGTCGGCGATCCCGATCCGGCGCAGGCAGACCTGACCGGCTGGTAGTGCCGGCCGCTGGCCGGCAACCTCACGATTCCACGATGGACATCTGCCGGCCAGCGGCCGGCACTACCGCATGCCACATCGTGCGCGAATCGCCCGGGTAGGTGCCGACCTTGGTCGGCACCCACCCAATCCGGGCGGTGTCGGCGATCCCGATCCGACGCAGGCAGACCTGATCGTCTGGTAGTGCCGGCCGCTGGCCGGCAACCTCACGATTCCACGATGGGCGTCTGCCGGCCAGCGGCCGGCACTACCGTATGCCACATCGTGCGCGAATCGCCCGGGTAGGTGCCGACCTTGGTCGGCATCCACCCAATCCGGGCGGTGTCGGCGATCCCGATCCGGCGCAGGCAGACCTGATCGCCCGGTAGTGCCGGCCGCTGGCCGGCAACCTCACGATTCCACGATGGGCATCTGCCCAGATCAGGCTTCCGCCCTCAGGTGTTGGCCGGCGAACTCAGCGGCGGCCGCACCAGGTCGCGGTGGAAGAAATAGATTTCCTGCACCAGGAAGCGCCAGCTGGTGTGGAAGCTGCGGAAGCGCGTGCTGGGCGTGGACGAGGCCAGCGCATCGATGCCCAGCGCCTTGCTCAGGCGCAGCGCGCGCGCCATGTGCAACGGGTCGCTGACGATGATCACCCGGTGCAGGTCGCGCTGGTCCATCAGCCGCTTGGCCTCGACCAGGTTCTGCACGGTGTTGCGCGAGGCGGTCTCGATCAGGATCGCATCGTCCGGCACGCCATGCTTGAGCGCATAGCGCCGCGCCACCTGCGATTCGGAAAAGCGCGCGCCGGTGCCACCGTAGCCGCCGGTGAAGATCAGCAGTGGCGCGTACTGGGCTTCATAGAGATCCAGGCCATGACGGATGCGTTCTTCGAATACCGGCGACGGCTTGGCGTCATAGGCCGCCGCACCGAGCACGATGATGGCGTCGGCCTTGGCTGCCTGGTCGCGCTCCCCCACCCAGACGATCCAGGCGGTCACGCCCAGCAGCCAGACCACCAGCAGCACGAACAGCCGCCACAGCCAGCCCAGCAGGCCGGTGCGGGGCCGGTGCCGGTCGCGGCTCAAGGCGCCCCCCAACGCAGCGCGGGCAGGTCGACATTGCCACCGGACAGCACCAGGCCCACCCGCAGGCCGGCGAACCGCTGCGGCTGTGCCAGCACCGCGGCCAGCACGGTGGCCGAGGACGGCTCGACCACCTGCTTGAGCACCTCCCACAGCAGGCGCATCGCGGCCATGGTGGCGGCGTCGTCGACCACGATCACCTCGACGCCGGCCGCGCGCAGCAGCGCGAAGTTGGGGGCGCCGATCAGGGTACGCAGGCCGTCGCAGATGGTGTCAGGGGTGAACGCGCCCTGGCGCTCGCCTGCGGCCAGCGAGCGCGCGGTGTCGTCGGCACCGGCCGGTTCGGCCAGCACCAGCCGGGTCTGGGGACTGGCGAACTGCAGGGCCCGGGCGGTACCGCTGGCCAAGCCGCCCCCTCCGACTGGGACTACCAGCACGTCGAACGGACCGTCGCTGTGCAGCAGCTCCAGGGCCGCGGTGCCCTGCCCGGCCATCACCGCCGGGTCCGCATAGGGATGGACCAGGGTCGCGCCGGTATCAGCCTGTACTTTGGCGCAGGCGGCCTCGCGGTCGGCGATGGTCGGCGGGCAGCGCCAGAGCGTGGCACCGTGGCGGGCGATGTTGGCCAGCTTGGCCGCCACCGCACCTTCGGGCACCACCACGTGGCAGGGAATGCCACGGGTGCGCGCGGCCAGGGCCAGGGCAGCGCCGTGGTTGCCGGACGAATGGGTGACCACGCCGGCACGGGCGCGATCGGCATCCAGCGACCACACCGCGTTGCAGGCCCCGCGGAACTTGAATGCGCCGCCGCGCTGCAGGTGCTCGGCCTTGAACGCCAGCTGCGCGCCGGCCAGCGCATCAAGCGTGCGCGAGCGCAGCACCGGGGTCACGCTGGCGTGCGGCGCGATCCGCGCAGCGGCAGCCAGGACATCGTCGGCACGGGGCAACAGTGAATCGCTCATGACGCAAGATTAACGTATGGCCCCACGCTGGCGACCCCGGCACAGGTCATGCCAGCATGAGGGCCTTCACCTCCATTCATCCTGGGCAGTGAAGTTAAGGGCCGATTCAACGCCTGCGCACGAAGCTGACTGCACAACCCGTCCTCTGGGGGGACCCACCATGAAAACGCGCCTGATGCTTGCCGGTGGCCTGTTGCTGGCCCTGACCGGCTGCACCACCTACGACTATGTCGGCGGTGGCCGCAGCGGCAGCTACTACCACGGTGCGCCGTCGGTGGAGTACCGCTACCCGGCCGGCTATCCCTACAACTACGGCTACCCTTACTACGGCGGCTATGGCGGCTACTACGGCGGCTATGGCAATCCGTACTACTCGCGCCCGATCTACCGCCCGCCGCACAACCACCGTCCGCCACCGCGCCCGCCCGGCAACGGTGGCGAGAACCGTCCGCCGCCGCCGCCGCGGCCGTCGTACAACGGCGGTTCGCCGTGGCGGAACATGGACTCGATGCGTCGCCCGCCGCAGTCGAACATCCAGCCGTCGGCGCCGCCACCGCCGGCCCGTCCGGCCCCGGCGCCGAGCGCGCCGAGGATGAACGGTTCCCCGTGGCGCAACATGGATCGTGGGACGCAGCGCACAGTTGAGCGCTGAACCGTCTTGCATTTCACCCGGTCCAGGTTGCACTCTACGGAACCGGTGACGGCCCGCGTCACAAAGTGACAAAAACGAGACGGGCCGCCGCAAAAATCTCTACGTCGATATCCGACAGGAACATCTGGATCCCCCCTGTTCCGGCCCTGTCGGATGTCGGCACCTCTGAAGACAGACGGCCCCGCACTGCGGGGCCGTCTGTTTTGCCGGGTCGCCAACCGGAGAGAGCCCCAGCGTCGGTAGATCCACGCCATGCGTGGTCGGGCCTTTCCCGGCAATCCCAAAAAAACAGGGCCGGACAGTCCCCCGACTGCCGGCCCTCTGCTCCCCCACCGTGCGCCTGTACCGGCCCCTGTTCCAATTCCGGTCACGGGCGCCTGCGGCGCCAGCCACGGTGGGTGCTATTGGGTTATCTGCAAAAATCCTGCCAACTTTAGGGCTGATTTCGACGCCGGCCGGCCGGCACCGACGCCGCGGCCCCGAATGGCGCTAAAATCGCCACCCCGGCGCCGCCCCGGCCGCGCCCGCCCCCAGCTGAACAGCCCCATGAACCCGTCCTTCCATCGTTACGACGTCATCGTCATCGGCGGTGGCCACGCCGGCACCGAAGCCGCGCTGGCCGCGGCCCGTACCGGCGTGCGCACCCTGCTGCTGACCCACAACATCGAAACGGTGGGCGCGATGAGCTGCAACCCGGCCATCGGAGGCATCGGCAAGGGCCACCTGGTCAAGGAAATCGACGCCCTGGGTGGTGCGATGGCGCATGCCGCCGACCGTGCCGGCATCCAGTGGCGCACCCTCAACGCCTCCAAGGGCCCGGCCGTGCGCGCCACCCGCTGCCAGGCCGACCGCAACCTGTACCGCATGGCGATCCGCGCCATCGTTGAAGGCCAGGCCAACCTGACCGTGTTCCAGGCGGCCGTCGATGACCTGGTCATCAACGGCGACGCCGTGCGCGGGGTCATCACCCAGACCGGCCTGCGCTTCGATGCCGAGGCCGTGGTGCTGACCGCCGGCACCTTCCTGGCCGGCAAGATCCATGTCGGCCCGACTCAGTACGCCGCCGGCCGCATGGGCGACCCGCCGGCCACCACGCTGGCCGCGCGCCTGCGCGAGCGCCCGTTCCAGGTGGACCGCCTGAAGACCGGCACGCCGCCGCGCATCGACGGCCGCTCGCTGGACTACAGCGTGATGGATGAGCAGCCCGGCGACTCGCCGCGCCCGGTGATGTCCTTCCTGGGTTCGGTGGACGAGCATCCGCAGCAGGTCAGCTGCTGGATCACCCACACCACCGAACAGACCCACCAGATCATCCGCGACGCGCTGCACCGCTCGCCGCTGTACAGCGGCCAGATCGAAGGCATCGGCCCGCGCTACTGCCCGTCCATCGAGGACAAGGTGGTGCGCTTCGCCGAGAAGGCCAGCCACCAGATCTTCGTCGAACCCGAAGGCCTGGGCATCGTCGAGATCTACCCCAACGGCATCTCCACCTCGCTGCCGTTCGACGTGCAGCTGGAGATGGTGCGCAGCATCCGCGGCTTCGGCAACGCGCACATCACCCGCCCCGGCTACGCGATCGAGTACGACTTCTTCGATCCACGCGGGTTGAAGGCTTCGCTGGAAACCAAGCTGGTCAACGGCCTGTTCTTCGCCGGCCAGATCAACGGCACCACCGGCTATGAAGAAGCCGCCGCGCAGGGCCTGCTGGCCGGCCTCAACGCCGCACGCCAGGTGCGTGGGCTGGACGGCTGGTGCCCGCGTCGCGACGAGGCCTACCTGGGCGTGCTGGTGGATGACCTGATCACCCACGGTACCAACGAGCCGTACCGCATGTTCACCAGCCGCGCCGAGTACCGCCTGCAGCTGCGCGAGGACAATGCCGACCAGCGCCTGACCCCGGCCGGCCGCGAGATGGGCCTGGTGGATGACCAGCGCTGGAGCGCGTTCGAGACCAAGCAGGCCGCCGTCGCCGCCGAGCGCGCGCGCCTGGGCGCGCTGTGGGCGACCCCGGCCAATGCGCTGGGCCGCGAAGTGCAGGACACGCTGGGCGTGGCGGTCAGCCGCGAAACCAACGTGCTGGACCTGATCAAGCGCCCCGAGCTGGATTACGCGCAGCTGATGCAGGTGCCGTCGCTGGGCCCGGCCGTGGCCGACGCCAAGGTGGCCGAGCAGGTGGAGATCGGCGTGAAGTACGCCGGCTACCTGGACCGCCAGCGCGAGGAGATCGAGCGCCAGCAGCGGCATGAAGCCACGCCGATCGCTGAAGCCTTCGACTACGCCACGGTGCGCGGGCTGTCGGCCGAAGCCCTGCAGAAGCTGGAACGCGTGCGTCCGCAGACCATCGGCCAGGCGCAGCGCATCCCGGGCATGACCCCGGCGGCAATCTCGCTGCTGCTGGTGCACCTGGAGCGTGCACGCCGCGGCCGCGTGGCGTAGGCAGCACCGTCCGCTTCTGGTGGGTGCCGACCTTGGTCGGCACATGAATCTGCCTTGGTGGGTGCCGACCTTGGTCGGCACATGGGTCTGCCTTGGTGGGTGCCGACCTTGGTCGGCACATGTGTCTGCCTTGGTGGGTGCCGACCTTGGTCGGCACGAATCATCAGATCGCGACACTCCATGCTTCCGTGCCGACCAAGGTCGGCACCTACCAGAGCAGGGCGCGTTACCGTGCGTCTGCGCCACCGCCCAGCACCTTGAACAGCGTCACCCGGTTTCCCGCTTCCTGCTGCTGCAGCGCGATCAGGTCCTGCTGCGCGGCAAACAGGCTGCGCTGCGCATCCAGCGCCTGCAGATAGCCGTCCAGCCCGGTGCGATAGCGCGCCTCGGCCAGCGTGTAGCTGCGCTGGCTGGCGGCGACCAGTGCCCGTTGTGCCTCCATCTGCGCGCCCAGGTGATCGCGCGTGGCCAGGGCATCGGCCACTTCACTGAAGGCCTGCTGGATCGCCTTCTCGTACTGAGCGATGCCGATGTCCTTGCCAATCTTCGAGGCATCCAGTGAGGCCTTCAACGCGCCGGCGTGGAAGATCGGCGCCGTGATGCTGGGCGCGAACGACCAGCCGCGGGTGCCGGCCGAGAACAGCGTCGACAACGCGGTGGAGCTGTGGCCGTAGTTGGCAGTCAGCGTCAGCGTCGGGAAGAACGCGGCGCGCGCGGCGCCGATATCGGCGTTGGCCGCCTGCAACGCGTGTTCGGCGGACAGCACGTCCGGACGCTGCAGCAGCACGCTCGAGGGCAGGTTGGAAGGCAACGGCGCCAGCGCCACGGTGCCGTCCAGTGCCTGCGCGCTGGGCAGCAATGCCGCGTCCAGCGGAGCACCCACCAGTAACTGCAGCGCATCACGATCCTGCGCCTGCTGGGTCTGCAGCCTGGCCAGCGCAGCGCGCGCGGCGTCCACACTGGTCTGCACCTGCGACAGGTCCAGGCCCGAGGCCAGGCCTTGTGCATGGCGGGCCTCGGTGCGCTGCAGGGTCTGCTGCTGACTGTCCAGCGTCTGCCGGGTGAACGCCAGCGACTGCTCGTCGGCCGCCAGCGCCAGCCAGGCCGTGGCCACTTCTGCCACCAGGCTGGTGCGCGCCGCACGCTGGTTCTCGGCACTGGCCAGCCAGTTCTGCAGCGCCTCGTTCTTCAGGCTGCGGATGCGCCCGAACAGGTCCAGTTCCCAGCTGCTGATGCCGACCTGCACGTTATCGGATTCGGTCACCTGGCTGACGCCGATCTCGCTGTTGGCATCACTCACCCGCGAGCGGGTGATGCTGCCGCTGGCATCCACCGACGGCAGCAGCGCCGCGCGCTGGATGCGGTACTGCGCGCGTTCCTTCTCCACCTGCAGCACCGCCACGCGCAGGTCGCGGTTGTTCTGCAGTGCCAGCGCGATGACCTGCTGCAGGCGCGGCTCCAGGAACACCTCGCGCCAGGCCGGCATCGCCAGTGCTGGCCCGGTCTCGCCGGTGGCGGCATTGGCGAACTGTGCCGGCACCGGCGCCTCGGGGCGCTGGTAGTGCGGGGCCATGCTCACGCAGCCGCCCAGCACGGTGGTCATCGTTGCGGCCGCCAGGGCGCACAGCAGCATCGGCTTCATGGGCGTGCCTCCGGGGCAGTGGCGTCGGCCGGCGCGCGGCCCGGGAACAGGCGGCGCACCAGCAGGTAGAACAACGGCACGAAGAACATGCCCAGCACCATCGAGGCGACCGTACCGCCGGCCACGCCGGTACCCAGCGAACGGCGCGCGGCCGAACCGGCGCCGGTGGCGAACACCAGCGGCAGCACACCCATCAGGAATGCCAGCGAGGTCATCACGATCGGGCGCAGCCGCAGGTAGACCGCCTGCAGGATCGCGTCGCGGGTGCTCCTGCCCTGCTGCTCGAGGATGCGCGCGAACTCGACGATCAGGATGCCGTTCTTCGCTGCCAAGCCAATCGTGGTCAGCAGGCCGACCTGGAAGTACACGTCGTTGTTGAGGCCACGCAGGTTCATCATCAGCACGGCGCCGAACACGCCCACCGGCACTGCCAGCATCACCGCGAACGGTACCGCCCAGCTTTCATACAGCGCGGCCAGGCACAGGAACACGAACAGCAGCGAGATGGCATACAGCATCGGCGCCTGGTTCCCCGACAGCTGTTCCTGGTAGGCCATGTCCGACCAGGCATGGCTGAAGCCTTCCGGCAGCGTGTCGGCCAGGCGTGCGATCTCGGCCATCGCCTCGCCGGAACTGACGCCCGGTGCCGGCTGGCCGGTGATCTCCATCGCCGAGACGCCGTTGTAGCGCTGCAGCGCGGCCGGCGCACTGGTCCAGTGCGCGCTGACCAGCGACGACAGCGGTACCATCTGCCCGGCCTGGTTGCGCACGCTCCAGCGCTCGATGTCCTGCGGCTGCATGCGGGCTTCGGCCGTGCCCTGGATGAACACCTTCTTGATGCGGCCCTTGTAGATGAAGTTGTTGACGAAGTCGCCACCCAGCGCGGCGTTCAAGGTGTCATTGATGTCCTGCGGATTCACGCCCATCGCCTGCGCCTTGGCGTCGTCCACCTTCACCGCGTACACCGGCGCGTCTTCCAGGCTGGCGTAGCGCACGTTGACCAGCTTCGGATCCTTGGCAGCCTCCTTCAGCAGCGTGTTGCGCGCGGCCACGGCGGCGGCATGGCCGGCACCGCCTTCGTCCTGCAGTTCCAGGGTGAAGCCACCGGCATCGCCGAGGCCGAGGATGGCCGGTGGCGAGGTGATGAACACCTGCGCATCGGGCACGCTGGCCATGGCCGCGGTCAAGCGCGCGGCGATGGTATCGGCATCGTCCCTGCGGTCGTCCCAATCCTTGAGCCGGATGAAGGCCTGGCCGACGTTCTGGCCACTGCCGCTGACACTGAAACCTGCGGTGGCCTGGATTGACAGTACGCTGTCGTCCTTCACCGCGGCGGCGCTCAGGCGATCCATCACGGCACGGGTCTGCTCCAGGGTGGACCCGGCGGGCAGCTTCACCAGCGCGTTGAGCATGCCCTGGTCTTCATCGGGCAGGAACGCGCCCGGCAGGTGCCACAACAACAGGCCGGTGGCCACGCTCAGCACCAGGTAGAACAGTACGCCCAGCGTGCGCCGGCCGAGGAAGCGGTCGACGCGATGGCGCAGTCGGTTGGAGGTGCGCTCGAAGCGATGGTTGAACCAGATGAAGAACTTGCCCAGCAGGCTGGGCTCGCCTGCGGGGTCGCCATGCGGATGGCCGCCCTTGGGAATCTGGTGCAGGATGCTGCCGCACAGCGCCGGGGTGATGGTCATCGCCACCAGCACCGACAGGATCATCGCAGCGGCGATCGTCACCGAGAACTGGCGATAGATCACGCCGGTGACACCGCTGAAGAACGCCATCGGCAGGAACACCGCGGTCAGCACCAGCACGATGCCGACCAGCGCGCCGGTGATCTGGCCCATCGCCTTCAGCGTGGCTGGCCTGGGTGCCAGCCCTTCGAAGGTCATCACCCGCTCCACGTTCTCCACCACCACGATGGCGTCGTCCACCAGCAGGCCGATGGCCAGCACCAGCGCGAACATGGTCAGGGTGTTGATCGAGTACCCGAACGCGGCCAACACGCCGAAGGTGCCCAGCAGCACCACCGGCACCGCGATGGTCGGGATCAACGTGGCCCGCCAGTTCTGCAGGAACAGGTACATCACCAGCACGACCAGCGCGATCGCCTCGATCAGGGTGATCACCACTTCCTTCAGCGAGATGGTCACGAACGGCGTGGTGGTGAACGCCACGTGGTAGGTGTAGCCATGCGGCCAGTACTTCTGCAGCTGCTGCAGCCGTGCCTCGACGGCCTTGGAGACGGCGATGGCGTTGGCACCGGCGTTGAGCTCGATGCCCAGCGAGGCCGACGGCTTGCCGTTGAACGTGCTGATGCTGTCATAGCTTTCCGGGCCCAGGCCGATCGTCGCCACGTCGCCCAGGTGCACCACGCTGCCATTGGCATCGGCCTTGAGCACCACCTGCGCGAACTGCTCGGGCGTGTGCAGGCGGCTGCGCGCGGTCACGGTCGCGTCCAGCTGCTGGCCCTTCAGCGCCGGCTGGCCACCGAGTTCACCGGCCGACACGTCGGTGTTCTGCGCCTGCAGTGCGGTCTCGATGTCCGACGGCATCAGCGCGTACTGGCGCATCTTTTCCGGGTCCAGCCAGATACGCATGGCGTATTCCTGGCCGATCGGCTGGATGTTGCCGACACCGCTGACGCGGCTGATCTGGTCGTCGATGCGCGCTTCCATGAAGTTGGCGACATCGAAGTTGTCCATGCTGCCGTCTTCGCTGGTGAACGACAGCACCTCGAAGATCGAACCGCTGGACTTGGTGATGGTCAGGCCGTTCTGCTGCACCGCCTGCGGCAGCGTGGCCATCGCGGCCTGCAGCTGGTTCTGCACCTGCACCTGCGCGGTGTCCGGGTTGGTGCCGGTGGCGAACACCAGGTTGACCTGCGCCGAGCCATCGGAAGCACTGGTCGAGGTCATGTACATCAGGTGGTCCAGGCTCTGCTGGGACTGCTCGATGACCTGGGTGACCGCGTTTTCCACGGTCTGCGACGAGGCGCCGGTGTAGGTGGCGCGGATGGTGATGGTGGGCGGGGCGATCTGCGGGTAGCGGTCCACCGGCAGGATCAGGATCGCGAGCAGGCCAAGCAGGCTGACCGCGATGGCGATCACCCAGGCAAAGATCGGCCGGTCGATGAAGAAACGAACCATGCGCGGCAGGCCTCAGTGCGACTTTTCGTCGGTGTTGCCGTTCGGGTCGACCGCCGGCATCGCCGCCAGCTGCGCCGTGGTGGCCGCCACCGCCTTCACCTGCTGGCCCAGCGCTACCGCACTGCCGTTGCTGACGATCACCCGCTCGCCAGCCTTCAGGCCCTGCGTGATCTGCCACTGGTTGCCCACCACCTGGCCGGTGCTGACCCGCCGCTCGACCACGCGATCCTTTGCGTCGAGCAGGCGCAGCAGCGGCTCGCCACGTTCATTGCGCAGCACCGCCTTCTGCGGCACCAGCAGGGCACGCGCATCGGTGGCCATCGGCAACACCGCCTTCAGGTACATGCCCGGCAGAAGCAGGCCCTCCGGGTTCGGAATGACCGCGCGCAGCACCACGTTGCCGGTGCCTGGATCGACTGCGCTGCCGACGAACTCCAGCGTGCCCTCATGGGCATAGGTGCTGCCGTCCTCCAGCAGCACCTTCACCTGGGCCTTGCCGTCGATGGCCTTCACCAGGCCGGCGTCGAGCTGCTTGCGCAGCGCCAGCATCTGCGTGCTGGACTGGGTCACATCCAGATAGACCGGGTCCAGCCGTTGAATGGTCGCCAGCGCCGCGTCCTGGCCGGCGGCGACCAGCGCGCCGGCGGTGACGCTGGAGGTACCGATGCGGCCGTCGATCGGTGCGGTCACCCGGGTGTAGTCGAGGTTGATGCGGGCGGCCTGCAATGCCGCGCGCGCGGCAATCACGTTGGCCTGGGCCTGCTTCAGTGCCGAGGTGGCATCGTCGGCGTCCTGCTTGCTGGCCGCGTCCATGCCCAGCAGCGTGCGGGTGCGCTCGGCCTTTGGCTGCGCCGACAGCACAGCGGCCTCGGCCTGCGCCAGCTGGCCACGCGCGGTATCGAAGGCGGCCTGGTACGGCGCCGGATCGACCTGGTACAGCAGCTGCCCGGCCTTGACCTGCTGGCCTTCGGTGAACAACCGCTGGCGGATCAGCCCACCGATCTGCGGCCGCACCTCGGACACCTCGAACGGCACCGCCCGGCCGGGCAGGGTCTGCTGCAGTGCCAGCGGTTGCGCGCGGGCGGTGATGACGCCGACTTCGGGGGTGGCCGGGGCCTCGGTCCTGCCCGCCGAGCAGGCCGCCAAGGCCAGCAGCAGGGGCAACAACAACGCACGGGGGGAGCGGAACAGCGGACGCAGGAGTGACATGGGGGGCGTGGGGGCCTTTCGTTGACCCGTGCACGCTGCCGTGAAAGTGTGCAGAGAATATGGAGATTGTGCGACCGGCTCAGCGGGCGCTTGCTTTCGGCGCCGCATGCGCCGCTAATGGCCCGGCGATGGCGAAGATTCGATTCAAATTCGGCCTGACCGCGAAGACCTTCCTCGCGATCTTCACCGCCTGCCTGCTGGTGCTGGCAGTGAACGGCATTGCCAGCCGCGTGGCGTTCCAGACCGGCTTCCTGGACTACCTCAACGACCAGGGCGACCTGCGCATGCAGCGCGTGATGCCACACCTGCAGCGCGAGTACCGCACGCACGGCGGCTGGGAGCATCTGCGCGGCGACAGTGACCGCTGGGCGCGGCTGCTGCGCCCGGACCTGGGCCATGGGCACGAGGGGCCCGTGCCGCCGCTGTCCGACCAGACCGGCGTTCCCTCGCGGCTGGGCCTGTTCGATGCGCAGCATCGGTTCGTGGCCGGCAACCCGGACGCGATCAGCGACGACGAGCCGCATCCGGTGCAGCTGGACGGGCACGCCGTCGGCTGGCTGGGCATGGTGCCGTTCCAGACCGTCATCGCCACCAACGACCTGAATTTCTACAACACCCAGGTGCGCGCATGGTGGGTGATCGGCATCTCGCTGCTGCTGGTGACCGTAGTGCTGGCCTGGCTGGTGTCGCGCGCGCTGCGCCAGCGCCTGGCCAAGCTGGCCGCCGCCACCCACCGGCTCGCCGCCGGCGACTACGCCACCCGCATCGAGCGCACCAGCGATGACGAGCTGGATGCACTGGTCAACGACTTCAACCGGATGGCGCAGGCGCTGGACGACACCGAGCGCAACCGCCGCGCCTTCATCGCCGACATCTCGCACGAACTGCGCACGCCGCTGGCGGTGGTGCGCGCCGAACTGGAGGCGATCGAGGACGGCATCCGCCCGCTGGACCGCGCCAACCTGGGTGCCCTGCAGGGCGAGATCCGCCAGCTGGGCAAGTTGATCGACGACCTGCACGACCTGTCGATGACCCAGTCCGGCGGTCTGGCCTACCGCTTCGCCCCGCTGGACCTGCTGGCGCTGCTGCGTAGCGAGCTCAATGGCATGCGCGTGCGCTTCTCCACGGCGGGGCTGGCACTGGAAGAAGCGCTGCCCGCCACACCGCTGCAGGTGTCCGGTGACGAGCGCCGCCTGCAGCAGGTGCTGGCCAACCTGCTGGACAACGCATTGCGCTATACCCATGGCGGCGGCCGCGTGCGCGTGCAGGCTGCGCGCGTGCCCGCCGGCGTGCAGCTGATCGTGGAAGACACCGCGCCGGGCGTACCGGCCGACAAGTGCGCGCTGCTGTTCGAGCGCTTCTACCGGGTGGAGAGTTCGCGCAACCGCGCCAGCGGCGGCAGCGGGCTGGGCCTGGCCATCAGCCACAACATCATCCTCGCCCACCACGGCCATATCCACGCCGAGCCCTCGCCGCTGGGCGGGCTGCGCGTGGTCGTCACCCTGCCGGAGTCCGCATGAGCCTGTCCCCCGCCGCGTCCGCGAAGATCCTGATCGTCGAGGATGAGCCACGCCTGGCCTCGGTGCTGCGTGACTACCTGGCCGCCGCCGGCATGACCAGCGAATGGGTGGACGATGGCGGCCAGGTGATCGACGCATTCGCCCGCTACCAGCCCGACCTGGTGCTGCTGGACCTGATGCTGCCGCAACGCGATGGCGTGGACCTGTGCCGCGAACTGCGCGCCGGCAGCGATGTACCGGTGATCATGGTCACCGCGCGGGTGGAAGAGATCGACCGCCTGCTGGGCCTGGACATCGGTGCCGACGACTACATCTGCAAGCCGTTCAGTCCGCGCGAGGTGGTGGCGCGGGTGGTGGCAGTGCTGCGCCGTTACCGCCCGGACCCCGCTGCACGCGCCAACAGCGGGCTGCATATCGACGAACCGGCGGCACGCGCCACCTGGAACGGCAAGGGCCTGGACCTGACGCCGGTGGAATACCGCCTGCTGCGCACCCTGCTGGCCACGCCCGGCCGGATCTGGGCGCGCGATGAGCTGCTCGACCGCCTCTACCTGGACCACCGCGTGGTGGTCGACCGCACCGTCGACAGCCATGTGCGCAACCTGCGCCGCAAGCTGGCCGACGCCGGCATGGAAGGCGAACCGATCCGTTCGGTGTACGGCATGGGCTACAGCTACGAACCCTAGCCGGTAGTGCCGGCCGCTGGCCGGCAACCGCAGAATTCCAGGTGCGCCCATTGAGGTTGCCGGCCAGCGGCCGGCACTACCCGTGCGCAACTGCGCTACAGTCGAGCACGCTCGACATCAACGGATCACGACTGCATGGACGACATCCACCCGATCGCGCCGGACAAGCGCGCCGCCATTCTTTCCAGCCTCGCCGACATCGAACAGCGACACGACGTGCGCGTTCTGCTGGCGTGCGAGTCCGGCAGTCGCGGCTGGGGCTTCTCTTCGCCGGACAGCGATTACGATGCACGCTTCATCTACGTGCATCGCCAGCCGTGGTATCTCACCGTCAACGAGAGCACCGGCCCCGGCGATGCGCAGCGGGATGTGATCGAATTGCCGATCGACGATGAGCTCGATGTCAGCGGCTGGGACCTGCGCAAGGCATTGCGCCTGGTTTCAAAATCCAATCCGACACTGATTGAATGGCTGCGCTCGCCGATCATCTACCAGCAGGATCACACCGCAGTGTCGCAGCTTTGGAAGGCAGCTGAGTCGTTCTATTCACCACTGGGCACGTGGTGGCACTACTTCAACATGGCGCGCTCGAACCATCGCGGTTACCTGCGTGGCGAAACGGTACGCACGAAGAAGTACCTGTACGTGCTGCGCCCACTGCTGGCCTGCCAGTGGATCGAGCACGAACAGACCCCCCCGCCGATGGCCTTCGAGGACCTGCTGGACCGGCTGCTGACGCACGGCCCGGTGCGTGAAGCCATCGATGCCCTGCTGGCCGTTAAACGCGCCAGTGCCGAGGTCAGTGCCGGACCACGCATCGCGGCGATCAGCGATTTCATCGATCGTGAACTGGCCATCCGGACTGCGCAGGCGCCGCAGCTGCCCGCTGGACACGGTGATGCGGCGTGGCTGGATGAGCTGTTCCGGCAGATGCTGGCCGAGCACGCGCCGATCTGAGCGGCTGCACCTGACTCGGGTAGTGCCGGCCGCTGGCCGGCAACCGCAGAATTCCAGGTGCGCCCATTGAGGTTGCCGGCCAGCGGCCGGCACTACCACGCAGGTATCATCGCGGTGAACGCCCTGATTTCTGGAGACACCGATGAACCCGCTGCGCCCCTTCCGCGACAAGATGCCCGTCCTCGGCGAGCGCGTGTACATCGATCCGGCCTGCACCCTCATCGGTGACGTGGAACTGGCCGAGGACGTATCAGTGTGGCCGGGTACGATCATCCGCGGCGACGTCAATTACGTCCGCATCGGTGCGCGCACCAATGTGCAGGACGGCACCATCATCCACGTCAGCCACCACAGCCCGTACAACAAGGCCGGCTACCCGACCCTGATCGGCGAAGGCGTGACCGTCGGCCATGGCTGCATCATCCACGCCTGCACCATCGGTGATTACAGCCTGATCGGCATGGGCGCCTGCATCCTCGATGGCGCCCGTGTGGAACGCCATGGCTTCGTCGGTGCCGGAGCGGTGGTCGGCCCGGGCAAGGTGGTCGGTGAAGGTGAGCTCTGGGTGGGCAACCCGGCCCGCCCGGCGCGCACGCTGAGCGACAAGGAGATCGAGTCGCTGCACTATTCGGCCGACCACTACGTGCGGCTGAAGGACGAATACCTGGGCTGAACGGCCAACGCCGCCATGCGGCTCTGCTAAAGTCTGGGCCCGACCAGGACCTGTCGAGACCCCCATGCCTGTGGCTGCCTGCCGGAGAGGACTCCGCCGCCCACAACGAAGGCCATCGCACTGATGGCCGCACCGATGCTCGATACCTACCGCGAGGTGGTGACGCCGGAGGGTGTGCCGCTGCAGTTGCCGGCGGCCGGACCGGTGCCCCGGGCGATGGCCTGGCTGATCGATCTGGGCGTGCGCATCGCGGTGCTGGTGCTGATGTCGATTCCGCTGGCACTGCTGGATTCGTTCGGCTCCGGGCTCGGCCTGGTGCTGATGTTCCTGGTCTACTGGGCCTACCCGATCGTCTGCGAAGCGCGGTGGGGCCGCACCCTGGGCAAGCGCGCACTGGGCCTGCGCGTGCTCGCGCGCGATGGCGCGCCGGTGGGCTGGATGGCCGCCATCACCCGCAACCTGCTGCGCACCGTGGACATGCTGCCGTTCGGCTATGCACTGGGCCTGATCAGCAGCCTGTTCGATTCCCACGGCCGCCGCCTCGGCGACCTGGTGGCCGGTACCGTGGTGGTGCATGCACCGGTGCTGTACCTGCCGCCTCCGCCCACCATCGACAGCGTGCTGGCCCCGCCGCAGCCGCTGCGACCGGAAGAACAGGCGGCGCTGATGGCCTTCGCCGAGCGCGCGCCGCGGCTGTCGGCGGCACGCCAGCAGGAACTGGCCGGCATTGCCGAGCCACTGACCGGCACCCACGGCCAGGTCGGCGTGCTGCGCCTGTATGCCATGGCCAACTGGCTGCTGGGGCGGCGATGAAGCAGGAACAGTTCGTCGCCCGCTACCAGCAGGAATGGCAGGACCTGGAACACTGGCTGCTGCTGCGCGCCGGTGCTTCGCGCCGCACGCGGCGCAAGGCCAGCGCGCTCGCGCTGGACGATACCGCCTTCCCGCAGCGCTACCGGCGCCTGTGCCAGCAGCTGGCGCTGGCCCGCGAGCGTGGCTACAGCCCGCAGCTGGTGCAGCGCCTGCAGCAGTTGATGCAGCAGGGCCACAGCGTGCTGTACCGCACGCCGCCGACGCGCTGGCGCGGTGCGCTGGAATTCCTGGTGGCCGACTTCCCGTTGCTGGTGCGCAGCCAGGCGCGCAGCATGTGGGTGGCGCTGGCGATGTTCGCGCTGCCGGCGCTGGCCTGCTTCGTGCTGGTGCAGGTCTATCCGGACCTGATCCACATGGTGATGGACAACCGCCAGATCGCCGAGATGGAGCGCATGTACGATCCGGCCGCCGAGCGCCTGGGACGCGACAGCGGCACCGACTGGATGATGTTCGGCCACTACATCCTCAACAACATCAGCATCGCCCTGCGTACCTTCGCCAGCGGCCTGCTGGCCGGCCTGGGCACGCTGCTGGTGCTGCTGTTCAACGGCGTGATCATCGGTTCGGTGGCGGGCCACCTGCAGCACATCGGCCATGGTGATCCGTTCTGGCGCTTCGTCGCAGGCCATGGTGCCTTCGAGCTGACCGCGATCGTGATCGCCGGCGGTGCCGGCCTGCAGCTGGGCATGAAACTGCTGGCACCCGGCCGGCGCAGCCGCCTGGATGCACTGGTCGAGGGCGGCCGCATCGGTGCGCGCCTGTGCCTGGGCGTGGCGTTCATGCTACTGGTGGCCGCGTTCATCGAAGCCTTCTGGTCGTCGATTGCCGACGTGCCGGCGTGGGGCAAGTTCAGCGTGGCCGGCATGCTGTGGGCCGGCGTGCTGCTGTGGCTGTGGCGCGGCGGACGCGGAGGCGGCCATGCGCATTGATCACCTGGACGTGGTGCTGCGCGCGCGCAGCGGCTGGGAAGCAATGGAGCTGGGCAGCGCCCTGTCGCGCCGCCACGCACGCGCGGTATGGGGCAGCTGGCTGCTGGCCAGTGCGCCGCTGTTCGTGGTCTTCAACGCGCTGGGCTGGTGGCTGGATGCATTCGGCTGGGCGTGGCTGGCGATGTGGTGGTGCAAGCCGCTGTTCGAACGGGCGCCGCTGTACGTGCTGTCGCGTGGCATCTTCGGCGAGCCGGTCGGTACGCTGGCGGCCCTGCGCGCGCAACGCAGCTGGGGCAATGCAGGTTTCTGGGGCTACCTGGGCTGGCGCCGTTTCAGCGTGCTGCGCAGCCTGTGCCTGCCGGTGAACCTGCTGGAGGGCAATGCGCCGGCCCAGCGCGGTGCACGCCGCCGTGCCGTGGCCGCTGGTGCGGCGGGTGCCGCCGCCGTGCTGACCGTGGCCTGCATGGCGTTTGAAGCGGTGCTGGTGTCCGGTGCGATCGGCGCGGTGTTCATGTTCATGCCGCTGGAGCTGATGTCCGAATCATGGCGTGCCGCGTGGGACATGATCGGCCAGGACACACCCGCCTGGGCGCGGGCGGGCTTCAACCTGGCGTGCTGGCTGGCCTCGGTGCTGATCGGTCCGTTCTACGTCGGCGCCGGCTTCGGCCTGTACTTGAACCGGCGCACGCAGATGGAAGCGTGGGACGTGGAGATCGCCCTGCGCCGCCTGCGCGAGCGGCTGCTGCCGGCGGCATCGACGCTGGCGCTGCTGCTGTGCCTTGCCCTGCCGCTGGCCTCCGCGCCAGTACATGCGCAGGACGCGCAGACGGCCGCAGAACAGGCGGACGATGCCGGAGAGGACGAGGACAGCGCGGAGGAACCGGCCACTGCGGCGAACGATCCGGCCAATGCACCGGCCATGATCTTCGGTGCAGCGCCAGTGGACACCGCCGGCTTCCGCCAGGCGGTGAACCGCGCCTATGAGGACCCGCTGCAGCGCCCGACCCGCCAGGTCACGCGCTGGAAGCCGATCGAGCAGGCCGAGGAAAAAAAGAAGGAAGACAAGCAGCTGCAGCGTGACACCAACAGCAAGGGTGAACGCAAAGCGCGCAAGGACGGCATCGCCTGGCTGGCACGCCTGGCCGAGTGGGGCCTGTGGGGCCTGCTGGGCGTCCTGCTGCTGGTGCTGCTGTTGACCGCACGGCTGTGGCTGCCGTGGCTGCGCGGCAGTGGCCGGCGCAAGGCCGAGGCCGCACCGCAGGTAGTGGAAGAACCGGTGGAACTGCCGGTCGTGCTGCCGCCGGACGTGGCCACCCAGGCCGGCCTGCTGTGGGACCAGGGGCGGCCGCGGCAGGCGCTGGCCCTGCTGTACCGCGCCAGCGTGCGCACGGTGGGCGAGCGCAGCGGCATCGCGCTTCCGCCCGGTGCTACCGAAGCGCAATGCCTGCGCGCGTCGCGGCGAATGCCCGATGCCACCGACCGTGACCTGTTCGCGCGCATCGTGCGCATGTGGCAGTACGCCGCCTACGGTGGCCGCCTGCCCAGCCGCGCCGATTTCGATGCATTGGCCGATACCCTGCGCCGGCAGTACAGGTGGCTGGCATGAGTCCGCGCCTGTTCTGGTCGCTGCTGCTGGGCGCGCTGGTGCTGTTCGGCGTGCCGCTGACGATCCTTTACCTGCGCACGCACGAACGCGTGACCGAGACCGTGCAGCTGCCGCCGCAGGGCGAAGCTGGCTACAACCCGCTGTACGTGCTGGGCCAGGCCCTGCGTGCCGATGGCATCGAGGTGCACTCGCGGCCGCGGCTGGACCTGCAGCAGATGGCGCTGGGCCCGCACGATACGGTGGTGCTGCTGCAGGACAGCAGCGAACTGCCGGCACCGGCGGCCAGGGCCCTGCTGGCCTGGGTTGATGGTGGTGGCCATCTGCTGGTGCGTACGCCGCCGCCCGCCGAGGACGACGCCAGCAGCACGCAGGGGCCCCTGCTGGACCAGCTGGGCGTGGACAGCCTGTATCAGCAGAGCGACTGCCAGCCATTCCACGTCATCGATGATCCCAGCCACGTCGAGTTCTGCGGTGGCCGTCGCTTCACGCTGGGCTTTGCCGCCAATGCGCGGGCCGAACGGCGCTGGGGCAACGAGCACAGCCTGGTGTTCGCACGCCTGCACCATGGCCAGGGCAAGGTGAGCGTGCTGGCCGACATGGAATTCATGCGCGGCGAGGTGGATTCGCCGGCGGCACGCCTGGCGTCGGCCGCAGGCAAGGCCAGTGATGGCCTGCACGATCTCTCGCACCGCGACCTGACCCGTTACCTGCTCGACCCGAATTACGGCAAGGGAGCGTTCTGGCTGGTCTATGCCAGCCGCCCGCCGTCACTGTGGGCGCGCCTGTTCTACCAGGGCTGGCCGCTGTGGGCGCCGCTGCTGCTGGCCCTGCTGGGCTGGTTGTGGGCCCGCTCGCAGCGCTTCGGCAGCCTGCTGCCGTCGCCGGTGCTGGAACGCCGCTCGCTGCTGGAGCACGTGCGTGCCAGTGGCGAGCTGCTGCTGCGCTTCGGCCACGGCACGCGCCTGTACGACGCCGTGTTCGCCCTGTTCCTGCATCGCCTGCGCCTGCGCGCACCGGTAGCCGCTGCACTGGACGGTGCGCCGCGCGATCAGGCCATCGCCGAGCTGCTGAAATGGCCGCAAGGCCGTGTTGCCAGCGCGCTCACGCCCCCGCCACCGCACGATTCCTCCGCCCTGCGCGAGCGCATCCGCTTGCTGCTCCAGATGAGATCCCTGCTATGACCGAAGTCCCCGAGCTGCCGGCGGCCGCCAACGCCCGCCTGATCGAACGCGTCGATGCCATCCGCACCGCCGTTGGACACGCCTTCATCGGCCAGGCCGATGTACTGGACCAGATCCTGGTGGCGCTGCTGGCCGGTGGCCACGTGCTGATCGAAGGCGTGCCCGGTCTGGGCAAGACCCTGCTGGTGCGTGCACTGGCACAGGCCCTGGAGCTGGACTACGGGCGCGTGCAGTTCACCCCCGACCTGATGCCCAGCGACGTCAGTGGCCACGCGGTGTACGACCCGAAGAGCGAGAGCTTCAAGATCCGTCGCGGCCCGGTGTTCACCAACCTGCTGCTGGCCGACGAGATCAACCGTGCCCCGGCCAAGACCCAGTCGGCCCTGCTGGAAGTGATGCAGGAAGGCCAGGTGACCATCGAAGGCAAGGCCTTCACCCTGGCGCCGCCGTTCATGGCGCTGGCCACGCAGAACCCGCTGGAACAGGAAGGCACCTACCCGTTGCCGGAAGCACAGCTGGACCGCTTCCTGCTGAAGGTGCTGATCGACTACCCGCAGCTGGAGGACGAGAGGCGCATGGTGACCGCGATCACCAGTGGCCGTGCCGCCAGCGATTTCGACCTGAGCCAGGTGCCGCGTGTATTGGGGGCCGGCGAGCTGCTGGAACTGCAGCGCGCGACCGCGGCGATCACCGTCGATGACGAAGTGATCGACTACGCGGTACGGATTGTGGCGGCCACGAGGCAGTGGCCGGGCATCGCGGTCGGCGCTGGCCCCCGCGGCAGCATCGCGCTGGTGCGTGCCTCGCGCGCGCAGGCGGTGCTGGCCGGCCGTGACTTCGTCACGCCGGACGACGTGCGCGACATTGCGCGCCCGGCGCTGCGCCACCGCATTGCACTGGCCCCGGAGCTGCAGATCGAAGGCCAGGACGCCGACGACGTGCTGGGCGCGCTGCTGGCCAAGGTGGAAGCACCGCGCCGATGAGACCGGCCCCGCTGCTGCTGGCGCTGTTGCTGGCCTGGGCTGCCCTGGGCGGCCTGGTGCTGGGCGGGTGGCTGCCGCGCTGGAGCTGGGCGCTGGCAGCCGTCGTCATCGCGCTGCCCGCCTTGTGGGATCTGTGGCGGCAGTCGCGGCGTCCGTCGCCGCAGGTACAGCGCGAGCTGCCCGAAGCGCTGGCGCTGGGCGTGCGCCGCGAGGCGGCGCTGCGCCTGCAGGCCGAGCAATCGATGACGGTGCAGGTGTTCGACCTGGTGCCCGGCGGCTGGCCGCTGGAAGCGCTGCCGCAGCGCGTGCGCCTGCAGGCCGGTACGGCGTCCACCCTGCACTACCACCTGCAGCCGCTGCAGCGTGGGCACTTCCGCTTCGAGGGGGTGCACCTGCGCATGCGTTCGCCGTGGCGCCTGTGGTGGCAGCAACGCACGCTGCCGCCGGCGCTGGAGGTGCGGGTCTATCCGAACTTCGTGCCGCTCACCCGCTTCGCATTGTTCAGTGCCGACCAGGCCTCGCGGCTGGTCGGTGCGCACGTGAAGCGCCGCCGTGGCGAAGGCACCGATTTCCACCAGATGCGCGAGTACCGCATCGGCGACAGCCTGCGCCAGCTCGACTGGAAGGCCACCGCCCGTGCGCGCAAGCTGATCTCGCGCGAATACCAGGACGAGAAGAACCAGCAGCTGCTGCTGATGCTGGACAGTGGCCGGCGCATGCTGGCCAGCGAAGGCGGGCTCTCGCACTTCGACCATGCCTTGAACGCCTCGCTGGTGGTGGCTTACCTGGCGCTGCGCCAGGGCGACGCTGCCGGCCTGTACGCTGCCGGTGGCGAACGCCGCTGGGTGGCACCGCAGCGCGGCATGGGTACGGTCGAGCACCTGCTGCGCGCCAGCTACGACCTGCAGCCACGCGCGGTGGCCACCGATTACCTGGCCGCCGCCACCGAGGTGTCGCTGCGCCAGCGCCGGCGTGCGCTGGTGATGCTGGTCAGCAACGTGCGTGATGAGGACATCGAAGACCTGCTGGCGGCAGTGCGCCTGCTGCAGCGGCGCCACCTGGTGTGCGTGGCCAGCCTGCGCGAACGCGAGCTGGACGGCGCACTGGAGGGCGAGGTGCAGACACTGGAAGACGCCACCCAGGCCGGTGCCGCCGCGCTGTACCTGCAGCAACGCGCGAAGGCGCATGAGGCCCTGCGCAGCGAAAAGGTGATGGTGCTGGACGTGACCGCCGATGCCCTGCCCGGCGCGCTGGTGGAACGCTATCTGGCGGTGAAGCGCGAAGGGCTGCTCTGATACCCGCGATCGCTCTGGTAGGTGCCAACCTTGGTTGGCACGGAATCCACAGCGCCGACCAGGGTCGGCATCTACCAAAACCGGTTGCCGGCCAGCGGCCGGCGCTACCCCCTGCAACAACCGCCGCATCGCCTTGGTAGGTGCCAACCTTGGTTGGCACGAAATCCACAGCGCCGACCAAGGTCGGCATCTACCAAAACCGGTTACCGGCCAGCGGCCGGCACTACCCCCTGCAACAACCGCCGCATCGCCCTGGTAGGTGCCAACCTTGGTTGGCCCGCCCACAGCGCCGACCAAGGTCGGCATCTACCAACGGCGGTTACCGGCCAGCGGCCGGCACTACCCCTGCGGCAACCGATGCATCGCCCTGGTAGGTGCCAACCTTGGTTAACACGAACCCACAGCGCCGACCATGGTCGGCATCTACCAAACACAGTCACCGGCCAGCGGCCGGCACTACCCCCTGCAACAACCGATGCATCGCCCTGGTAGGTGCCAACCTTGGTTGGCACGAAATCCACAGCGCCGACCAGGGTCGGCATCTACCGAAACCGGTTGCCGGCCAGCGGCCGGCACTACCTCTGCAACAACCGATGCATCGCCCTGGTAGGTGCCAACCTTGGTTGGC